>JAPYUT010000041.1 GCA_029940475.1 Verrucomicrobiales bacterium
AAGGGGACATTGGAGGTGCGCTCCCACAGGGTGTGCTTGCCCCAGTCGCCTTTTTCACCGTGGTGGTAGCCGTGGTCGCTCCACAACACAACGATGGTATTATCCGAGTAGGGGCTGGCTTCAAGGGCATCGAGGACGTGGCCGATCTGGGCATCGGCATAACTCATGCAGGCCAAATAGCCGTGCAGGGCCTCCTGCACTGCGCCGAGCTTGACCAGTCGCTGGTGAATCCTTGAGCGGTTGGTTTTTTGTCGACGGATGTTTTCCGGCAGGTCATCGAGGTCGTCCGCCTTGTATGGAGGCAACTTGATTTCGCTGCGCTTGTAGAGGTCGAAATATTTTTGCGGGCAGTAGTTGGGGAAGTGCGGGGCGTAGAGTCCCACGGCCAGGAAGAATGGAGTGTGCCATTTTTTCTTCAGTTGAGCTACTGCCCACTGGGCCCGCATGCTGTCGGCGAGTTCGTCCTCTCGCTCGTTTGGGGTCGGACCGAAATCCATGAAACTACCGTTACTCTTGGGAGCTCCGGGTGTGCGTTGATAGGTGCCGTAGGGTTTCGGGTTAGGAAAGGGAACCTCATCCGACCAGGAATCCATCGGGTATCCTGTTTCCCTTTGCCGTTGGGTGCGTACATGGAATTCGTCCCAGCCGCGCAGGTCAACAGCTCCTGCGGGATGGTGGAAGAGCTTGCCTGTCCCCATGGTGCGGTAACCGGCGGTCTTGAAGCTTTCCTGCAGGGGGCGGATCTGTGGATGATCTACAAAGTAGAGGGCACTGTCGTAGCATCCGGTGGTGGAAGCGAACTGTCCGGAGAAGATGGCCGCCCGGGAAGGAGCGCAGAAGACCCCGGCGGTGTGGGCATTGGTGAAGTTCACCCCGCGCCTGGCCAGGCGGTCAATATTCGGGGTGATTGCTACTGGTGTAGTGCCATGGCAGCCAATCCAGTCATTCATGTCGTCGACAGCGATGAATAACACGTTGGGTTTTTCCCTGGAGAAGCCCGTCGTTGCAATGAGCAGGAAGGCCGGCAGGAGGATCGATATTTTTACACGGGGCATGGCTGGGGAGCGTAACCGCTCGGGATGATGGGGTATTTAAGGGGATTTGGCGTGCAGTGTGACCTGCTTCAATGGCAGTGTGATAAACGTTTCCTTCCCCTCGATAATCTTGATGGTTTGTTCTGCGGGGACGTTTGAGAATGTCTGTGTTTTTCCCGTGGTTGGCCAGAAAACTTCCAGCGCGAGTATGTGGGAGGCCTTGCCGATGCCGATGGACTGGCGTAATGGATTATTTCCAAAACTGCTGCCACTGCTCACGTGACGGTATACATGACGCAGGGTATCGCCCTCCTTGAATGTGGCCTTGATGCGGGCACCGATTGCTGAGCGGTTGGATTTCCGCCCCTCCAGGATGACAGTGAGAGAGCGGTTCCCGAAGCCCGGGTTCTCAAAGATGGCATCGTAGAACTTGTCGGCCCACTGGGCTCCTCCCATCTGGATATAGACGTCCTGGTCCCCGTCATTGTCGAGATCGGCGAAGGATACGCCGTGTCCCTTCTGCAGGTGGCCGAATCCCCCTGCCATCGTGACGTTGACAAATCGGCGAGCGCCCTCGCTGAGAAACATCACGTTTGGCCTGATTTCAGCGTAATCAACATCACCTGTCCCCAGGTAAAAATCCAGAAACCCGTCGTTGTTCAGGTCGCCAAAGTTGGAGCCCATCGGCTGGCTTGGGTAATGCAGTTGCCGTGCGGATGCCACGTCACGAAAACGGCCTGACCCGAGCCCCTCGTACAGCTTCATTGGCTCGACAACGATCCGGTCCTGGAGCCTTTGTGTCTCGACATCATCAGCAGGGTTGCCAATGCCGTTTGGGTAAAGCAGGAGCAAGCCCACAGGTCCTGTTGAGGAACCCACCCAGAGGTCGAGTTTCCCGTCATTGTTGTAATCCCAGAACCAGGTTGCAAAGCTCCCCTTCGGGGCAGTCAGGTCCAATGCGGGCGCGACATCAGTAAATGTGCCGTCCCGGTTGTTGCGGTACATGCGATTGGCACCGCCGGCGACCGAGACGTAGAGGTCAGGGAAACGATCGCTATCGATGTCGCCCCAGGCGGCACCTTTGGCGAAGATCACATCACGCACCCCGGCGCTTTGGGCAACATCCGAGAACGTGCCGTCACCATTATTGCGGAAGAGTTGTGTCGGCGCGATCACATCACCCTCCGACTCGTTGCCGATGTAGAGGTCAAGGTCACCATCATTGTCGTAATCGGCCCATGCACCGGTTTGTGTCGGGTAATGCGCTTGTCCCAGGCCGGCTTCCATGGTCACGTCGGTAAATGTGCCGTCCCTGTTGTTGCGCAGCAGGGAATTGGGAATTTTCCCGTAACTTCCATGCCAGGCCCCGCGCAATATGAACAGGTCGAGATAGCCGTCGTTGTTGTAATCACCCTGGATGAGGTGGAGTCCTCCAGAGAAACCGGTCAGGCCGGCAGCATCAGTCCGGTCCGAGAATGTGCCGTCTCGATCATTGTGGAAAAAACGGGTTTGTCCCCGAAGATCCCAGGTTGTAGTCAATATGTCCAGGTAACCGTCGTTGTCGAAATCATCGACGATTACCCCGCCATTGAGGTTGAAGGTATCAAGTCCCATGTCGATACCGATATTATCAAACTTTGGAAAGCTGATTGGTGATTCAAACAGCGAGCCCGGGACGCGATGGCGGGGCGGGACGCCGTCGGGGAAATCACCCAGTGTCATGTATGCAATGTTGATCAACCAGCGGGCCGCCAGCCGTGTTTGCAGTGTTTCCATGATGTCTTCTTCCGGCACCGGGTGATCGAGAACCTCTGCAAGGTAACCAATTGCCTGTCGGGAACCGTGTTTGCGGGTGTGGATGCCTGCGCCCCGTATCGGCACGATGCAACTCTCTGCGGTGTAGCGCTGACAGCAGTTTTCCGTCTCCCCGAGGCGTAGATAGCCGACACCGAGATTGAATCGAACACGGTTCATCCAGACATCGCGCAGGGTGCTGCTTTGGAAAGTGACTGCCGGGGCCAGATTGAGTGCCTCCTTGAGGTGGGCAATTCCCTCCTCAAGGTTGTTCATGCGCAGTTCCTCCCGCCCGAGCGCGTAGAGGATGCGCGGTTTTAATTGTGACACTTCACCGGGCGGTATCTTATCCAGGCTTGCCCGCAACTCCGGGATCTTTCCCGCGCCGAAGAATGAATCCTCGCGGTTTGTCCCCTTGCCCATTTCCTCGAGTGTTAAGAGGATTTTTCCTTGTCCTCCTGATGCAGCCGGCAGCAGCGGCATGTCCCTGGCATTCCCGGGTTCCGTTTGTTTTTCAGGCTTGCACGATGTCGTGGCGAGGATTGCCGCAACAGTGGCTATTCCCGCGGTTATACGAAAAAGCCAACAAGTTGAAATTTGCCATGCTGTGCCCGGGACCGGCTTGAACTTGCGGTGCAAGGTATGCCGTGACACTTGATTGAGCCCCCGCGCGTGTCCGGACATTTGTGATTGGTCGGGCAAATCAGTTTTGGTAAACGCGATCAGGGTATCGTTGGGGATTTGTTGATCACTTTATATTAGCCCCCGGTTCCCGGCGGGATGTCCTTCTCCCGGTTGGTCAGCGAGACCCAGGCAGGGACAGGCAAGGATGATGAGTAAGAGTAAACGTAATTTCATGACGGGTATTGTAACCATGGCTCATATCCTTGAAACCGCGAAGATCGTGAATTGTAAGTGATCTTAGCAACTATGTAAGCTTATTCATTTACATTATTACCTTGGTCCCGGTATTGTTGATTGTGCTGGTCATTTGCTAAGCATTTCCCTTCCTGTTTAAAACTTCAGATCTCCCCATGAAATCCCGTCTCATCCATGCTGTTTTCCCGGCATCTCTTCCATGCATCGTGTCGTTTTTCATTCACATGAGCGATGCACCGGCTGAGATTCTTGATGCTCTTGCCGAATACGGCAATGCCGCTACTGCAACCTCGCCAAACCCGGCGGGAAATTCCCATGGTGCTGACTTCACTAACGCGGCAACCGGTGCATACATCATCACCGCGGCAGGAACCGACATCTGGGGCGGCAGTGATAACGGCAGCTTCATTTTCGCCCGCTCCGGTTCACGGCCCGCCGGTGCAAATTTCAGTGCCATCGTGCGTTCGGTCTCGGTCGCCGCCGACCCCCTTGAGCCACTTGGCAACAACTGGGGACGCACAGGTTTGATGGCGAGGGAGAATCCCAACCTGTCTAATTCCACAAATGTATCCCATGTCCGCAGGGATGGCAGTAATGCATGGAGCGCCCTTCAGGGGCGCAGGGATGAGGGTGGCGGCACCGACCGGGACAACGGTGAGCTTGGTAACCAGGCGGCCAACACCGCCAACGGCTCAGTGCGCAACACTCCGCTTTGGCTTGGCCTGCATCGTGTCGATGGAGAGTGGTATGCCACCTAGGCCACGGACAACGATGGTGTTCCCGGGCAATGGAGTGAACCCCGCCAGCGCAATAACCCGGGCAATAACATGGACGGCAGGGTTTATGTTGGCCTTTGTCACCAGTCCCATGGTGCCAACAACGCACACAACCTGGGCGGCAACACTGCTGTCTTTGATCATTTCCGGGTTTCTGAATTTGGCACCTTTACAACCAGCGGCGGTGCAGAGTTAACCCTGAGTGGCGATAATGTGTTCCTCAATCAATCCGCAACTCCGCTCGGCGGCGATCCGGAGGAGGTTACCTGGCGTCTCGACTACGTCGGGGCAGGCCTTGTTGCCACGCCCGGCTTCCTCAAGGCTGATATTTTCATGCAGAACAATGGCGGTAACCTCGTCGCGTTCAATGCCATGACTCAACAAGCTCCTGATGGCAGCACTTTAATTGAGCGTATTCTCTGGTCTTCGAACAATTACGCGCAGACCAATGCTGCCGGCGTCAACCTGTTTGCCGAGGCGGTTCCCGGTTCCTTTGGCGGGGGACAGAACCAATACGGCGTCAACCTTACCGGTGAAATTTTCATTCCCGGTGATGCTTCCCGTGGAGGCGTTGAGTCAATCCTCTTCCATGACGGGGCGGATGATTTCTGTGTTCTCGAAATTGATGGTGTCACGCTTATCAACGACAACAACTGGACAAACTCAAATGGCCAGGGAGGTAACGGCGGCAGATTAGCGGGCTTTGATTGCAGCGCCGCCAAGTTTGACGATGGGCAGTGGGTCTCCTTCCGCATGGGCATGTGGGAAGGTGGTGGGGGTGACAGCAACAACCTGGTGTGGGATGCCCTTGATCGCACCGGCACCGATGATGTAACCGGTGGCAGTGACGGGATACTGAACAGTTTCAGTGGGCAGGTTGCCAATATTGACCAGAATATCCAGTTTGCGCACAGTGCGAGCGATGAGATACCAAGTGTGAACTTCCGCGCGTTGGCAGCCGGTGCGGTTTTCACCGAGACCGGTAACGGCACAACACAGGGTCAGGTGCAACTCAGGCCACTGACCGGGGATGTTACTGAGCTTCGCTTTTACCTGAATGATTCTTTGCTGCAGACTATCCCGGTGACACCGGTGGCAATAAGTGCCGGTTTCACCGCTTACCAGGAAGCGACGATCGTCCTCGCGGATGTGGCAGATGGCGGGTCAAGGGATGTCGATGAGAACAGCATGACAATTACCCGCAATGGCATTCCGGTGACCCCGCTCATCAGCAAAGACGGTCTCCTCACCACCATAGTGGACACTTTTGACACTCCTCCCTCTCCTCTTGCCCAGTATGCCTACAGGATTACCGGCACGACGACTGCGGATACCGGTGCTGTTGAGTTTATCGTGAATGTCAGTGCTGAGGCTTTCCCGCTCTATGAAGTGATGCGTGCCGGGTTGAGTGACCCGCCGAATGCAACCATTGGCTGGGATCTCATGGAGTTCACGGGCGTTGGTGGCGACCGCTTCTTCACCGGCCAGGAGGCGATCCGCAACAATCCCCCGGCGGCTCAAGCGGTTGCGCCTTTCATCAATCATACCGATCCGGATACCAATCTTCCCGCCGGTGACTGGCCGGGCGACCGCCCGATTCTTACCGACAGCGCGGGAGTGGATGACAATAACTACATCACATTTGCCCGGACAATATGGACTGCCGTTGCCGGCGACTACACTATTCGGGTAAGGGGTGATGACGGTTACTGTCTGCGCATCAACGGTGCCAGTGTCGTTGCCATCAAGGGTGCCGCTGGCAACAAGGCCGGAGCGGACGGATCATCCGCATACTTCAGAAGCGGTACCGGGAACTCGAATGCCTATATCCAGATTAACATTGCCGATGACGGTGACTACCTTGTTGAGTTTTTTGCCTTTGAGGGCGGCGGTGGTTCAAACCAGGAGATACTGGTCAACAGCGGCCGTCACGAGAACCTTAATGACAGCGGCTGGGAGCTGCTGGGCGACATGAGTCAATACGTGCCCGTTTCCCGCTGGGGGGACATTCCCGGGGATGTTCTCCCGGAACTGCCCTCTTTCACAGGGGAAAACGGCTGGGCGACCCGTATCTGGTACCAGGCGCGCAACGGTGCGGGTCAGGACGTGGGCAACCTTGACCAGACGATGCGCTTCCTGCGTGATCTGGATGCCGGCACCTCGACCTCAGATGCGGAATTTGCCGGTTTCCTTGAGACCCTGAACCACAGCGCAACTGGTGGTAATGCCGGCAGGATCAATCCCACCGAGGCCTACCCCGATCCCAACGGGGGGATTATCGGCGGTCCGGTAGTTGGCAGCAAGAGCGGGGACCGTATCGCGATGCTTGCCCATGGCCGACTTATTGTCCCGGTTGACGGCGACTATACCATCCAGATTCGTTCCGATGATGGCTTCCTGCTGCGTTTTCTTGATCCCGCCAACTCCTTCCATACAGCTAATGGTAATGGTCGGATTGAGTATGTGTATCCAAGTGAGGTGAGTCATCAAAACGGTACCGGCGATTCCAATACCCGTGTCGCCGCCTACCTGGCTGCCGGGGAACATGATATTGCCTTTGTCTGGTGGGAGGGGGGAGGAGGAGATCACTTTGAGCTCTCAGTGGCTGCCGGCATACAGATGAACCAAAATGGCCCCTTTGTGTTACTGGACCGCAACAGGAAAACAAACAACCTGTATCTTGGCCGTTCCATCGCGCCGCCTTTTGACATTACCGACATTCGCTATGATGCACTCGATGATGAGTTCAGTATTACCTGGGATTCCCAGCCTGGAGATATTTATGCATTGTATTTCTCGCCGGACCTGATGGATTGGGGCGCGGATTTGGATGACAGTATTTCCTCCGGCGGTGAATCCACGGTTTATGGACCGTTCAGCAACCCGGTTCCGGGAACCCGGAATCTTTTTTTCCGGGTGGAGAAGGTGCCTGCGTTCCAGTAGGGATTATCCGCTTATATATTAACCACGACCAATTGCAGGATTCGCCAGGTTCCGGCTCCTTGTCCTGAGGTATAAAGACATGCAGTGAATATTCCGGTTCGTGGATTTTTTTCTTTCCCATGCAGGTTGGCAAGAGATACAGTTTATTCCTTGATGAGAATTAAATATTTGCTTCCACTATTGCTGTTCCCCGCTGCCAGCCTCAGGGCGGCAGGAGCCGAGGGAGAGCTGAGCCCCTTCCTTGGCAAGCCTTCCCTGGACATTCAGCAGGTATTCAAGGGTGAACGTTTTGGCAACATTGTTGTCACCATGAAAGGCACCGTGCTTGCCACCTGGGGGACAAGCCACGTGCGTGCGAAACGCAGTGAGGACGGCGGCAAGACATGGGGAGAGGAGATCGTCATTGCCAGGCCGGGTTTCCAGACCGGCGGGCTGACGGTAAATGAGACCAATGGCGACATCATCGCCTTCGTGGAGGATCGTCATCCACCTGCACCGATTTCCATCTACCGCAGCAGTGATGACGGCAAGTCGTGGCAGAAGATCGAGACCAACATCAAGCCGGATCCGGAGGGTAATGCACCATCAATGCACATGAACGAGCACGGCATCACGTTGCGCCACGGCAAGCACAAGGGGCGCCTGATTCGACCCTCGCGTTTTTATGCCGGAAAAAATGACCGGTCTCTCTGGCCGAAGCACTACACCAACGCCATCTTCAGTGATGATGGAGGCAAGTCGTGGCAGACGAGTCATCCTTTCCCTGCCAAGGGAACGGGTGAAGCGACACTCGCCGAGCTGAGTGACGGAACCATCTATTACAACACCCGCCGTCACTGGGCTGAGGAGGGTGCCAATCCACGGCGACGCTGGACTGCCACCAGCATTGACGGCGGCATGAGCTGGAAGGACATGAAGTTTTGCGAGGTGCTGCCCGATGGTCCCCAGAACACCAACTACGGCTGCATGGCCGGGCTGACCCGCCTGGCGGTGAAGGGACGTGACATCCTAATCTACAGCAATTGCGACAGTCCGGGAGGTCGCCATCACGGTACGGTATGGGCGAGTTTTGACGGTGGCAAGACATGGCCTGTGAAGCGGCTGGTTTTTGCCGGCGCCCATGGCTATTCCTCGATTACCTCCGGGCGTCCGGGCACGGTCACCGAGGGGATGATCTTCCACCACTTCGAGGGAGGACCGAAGGGCGGTTCAGCCGTTGCCAGGTTTAATCTCGCGTGGATTCTCGAGGAGGGCAAATCCACAGGTGATGGAGAGGTTCCTGCCTGGGTAAAGTAAGTTACTTAAGCGGGGTGTTCGGAGGCACGGCTCCAGCGGGATATTTGCCGTTGAACACCATCATTGTCTCCTGTGTTTCAACTGCCAGGAACGACTCGTCTACCTTGCCGTCCTTGCCGGTGACACGGGACAGGTCAAGCTTGAGATGTTTTGCGAGGAACGGGTAGGCAGCCATGCGCTTTGAGGTGCCGTAATCATGACCCTCCCCCTTGAAATGTGCGTTGGCCAGTCGCTCATCGGCCCCGAACAAGCCGTAGACATGGCGCACAAAGGGGAACTCGGTTACCGGTGTCTTCTGTGTCCAGTCCTTGCCGTTGGATATGATGAGTTGGGGTCGGGGAGCTGCGAGCGCGGCAATCTCGGCATTGTTTGTCTTGTGGCTCTTGCTCCAGTGGATGGGCATGCCGCTCTCACAGACACAACCGCCGAAGAAGTGCGCGGAAACCTGGCAGACGGGAACCGACACGCTAACACGCGTATCGATTGCCGAGAGTATGAATGTTTGCGTGCCACCGCCGGAGCACCCGGTCATGCCGATTCGCTTGCTGTCAACATTGGGCAGACTGATCACGAAATCCAGCGCACGTGTGCTGTTCCATGTCTGCAGCCGCAGTATCTCCGGTGTCCGGCGGTGATCCCAGCCGACGAGCTTGGAGTCCCCGTAGCCAACCATGTCATACTGGAAGACCGCGGCTCCCATCTTGGCCAGCACGGCACAGCGTGCCTGGCGGGCCTCATTGAAGCGGCCCCCGTGACCGTGCGGGCAGAGGATACCGGCCATTTTGCCCTTGAAGTCGGTGGGACGATAAAGTGTGCCGGTGACGAAATGCCCGGGAGCACTCTCGATGGCGACATTTTCGGCAGTATATCCCTGATAGGTCCTTTTCTTCACGAAACGAGGGTTGAGCGGTGTTCGCTTGGGGAGCTTTGTCAGCTTGGCTCCGGCAAGGATGCCGCTAATGACAGTTACCTTGCGTTTTTCCCAACTCGCCAGATCCGGTGTCGCCTTGCGAATGACATCAAGTTCGGCTGCGGCCTCATGCGGTTTCTGGGCATATCCGACGCGCAGTTTGCCTTTGTCGGCGTGGCTCAGGGAGATGCTGCCGGCAAAGAGGATCACGGTTGTGCATAAAAAGGTGTGTTTCATCATGATATGGTTGCTGATTTGAGCAAAGGATACAGGCCGGGGAGAGAGGGAGTCAATTGGCATCGCCGTTTTACGGTTTTCATGTCGTCATGAAATCGGCCATAATGGCTGACATGAGTGATGTACGACAATTCGGTGCCAAGGGTGACGGCACCTCTGATGATACCGCTGCCATCCGCCACGCGGTTGAGAAGGGGGACGGTGTACTGTATTTTCCCGCCGGCATTTACCGCATTTCCGCTACCATCGGGATTCCCCTTGCCGGGAGAGGACCCTGCGCGATCACCGGGGAGGCGGGAACATCCACAGTGGTCATGGCCGGTGTGGGTCCGGCATTCCGGTTGACCGGGACACATGGCGGCACCGGCGACCCGGGCAGCGTGAAACCCGGTGTCTGGAAACTGGAGCGCATGCCGACTGTGCGGAATATCGCAATTGATGGAGCACATCCCCAGGCGGACGGATTGGAATTGGTTGAGACGATGCAAGCGGTGCTTGAGGGCGTCATGGTGCGCCGCGTGCGCCACGGCATCCACTTGGTCAGGCGCAACCGCAATGTGGTCATATCCCATTGTCATCTCTATCACAATACCGGCGTTGGGCTCTACCTGGATGGTGTCAATTTGCATCAGGTAAACGTTTCAAATTCACACATCAGCTACAACCGGCTTGGCGGTATACGGATCGAGGGCTCCGAGGTGCGTAACCTGCAGATCACCGGCAACGACATCGAGTATAATAACGCGAAGTCCCATGGCGGACTTCCTTCTGAGCCGACGGCGGAGATCTGGATTGATACCACCGCGCCAAAGGCAAGTGTCAACGAGGTGACCATCGCATCAAACACCATCCAGGCCACCAATTCCCCGGGCGGTGCGAACATTCGAATCCTCGAGAAGGGTGATGCCAGCCGGCCTCCGGGCCTGATTGTCATTTCCGGAAATGTCATCGGATCACAGGAGAACAACGTGCACCTGAGCGGAGCTTACGGGGTGACTATCAGCGGCAACACCATCTATTCATGCGCAAAGCGAAACCTGCTGGTTGAGCATTCACGCTTGATCACGGTTGGGTCTAATCACTTCCGGCGTCACACTCCATCCTCGGGAACCGGGGTGCACCTTGTCAGCAGTGAGGACTGTACCATCTCCGGATGCAGTCTTCGTGATGAGTCAGAAGAAGGACAGGCGAGTGGTGCGTCATTGCTGGAACTGGAGGACTGTCGGCGCATTGCGGTGAGTGGCTGTGTCTTTACCGATGGCGTGCCCTACGGCATTGATGCCGGCAACTGCAGTGACATTCAGGTCACTGGTTGCATTGTTGCCGACAGCCGGAAGGCACCACGGGCAAGGGGTGCCTTGCGTTTTTCCGGCAAAGGGAAGCGCAATGGTGTAGCCTTGAATAACCTCCCCGGGAAAATTGAGATTGCCCCTGAAGCGGGTGTCAAATTACATGAGAATATCAACTAGCCCCTTAGATGTGCATGCCCTGGTTGCGGTTGCCGTCCTTTCAGTGATTTGTTGCGCGCCGGCGGCGCAGCCGAATATTCTCTGGATCTCGGCTGAGGATATTAATGCCCACCTTGGCTGTTACGGTGACCCGCATGCGATCACGCCCAATGTAGACCGCTTGGCCGCTGAGGGGATTCGCTTTACACATGCCTATACTTCTGCCGGTGTCTGTGCCCCGTGCCGCAGTGGCATTATCACCGGCATGTACCAAAACAGCATAGGCACCCATCATATGCGCTGCAATGCTGTGTTGCCCGGCTGGCTCAAGCCTTTCCCGATGCTGCTGCGCAAGGCCGGTTATTACTGTACCAACAACTCAAAGACGGATTATCAGTTTTCCAGGCCACCAAAGTCGGAGATATGGGATGAATCCGGATCGAAGGCACACTGGAAAAAACGAGGTAACGGGCAGCCTTTTTTCGCGGTTTTCAACTTTACCGGCTGTCATGAGAGCGGCATCGCCTCGGAATCCAAATACAAGTCGGTTACCAGTGGACTGTCCGTCAAGGAGCGCCAGGATGCAGCAAAGCTGACCACCCTGCCGCCCTATTACCCGGACACGCCGGTCACGCGTGAGGACTGGAAGCGCAACTATGAATTGATCACCGCGATGGATTCCTGGGCGGGCCAGCTGATCGGCGAGGTGAAGGATGCCGGGCTCTATGAGGACACCATCATTTTCTTCTGGACTGACCATGGTGTTGGTCTGCCGCGGGCGAAGCGCTGGCTTTACGAGTCCGGAACGCATATCCCCCTGGTGGTGAGGATTCCCGGAGTGCAGGGTGGGGTGATTGACGAACAGTTGGTCAGCTCGATCGACTTTGCCCCAACCGTGCTCAACCTGGCAAAGGTCGCGGTTCCCTCCCACCTGCAGGGGCGCGCCTTTCTTGGCGGGGATTTGTCCACGCCGCGTGATTATGTCTTTGGGGCACGTGATCGCATGGACGAGCGTTATGACATCATTCGCGCCGTGCGCGGTGGTCGCTTTCGTTATATTCGCAATTTCGAGCCGCTTAAACCCTACTATCAGTATATGAACACGCCCGAGAAGGGGGCGACGATGAAGGAGATTCGCCGTGCTGAGCGCGAGGGAACCCTGACTGAGGTTGGCAAATTGTTTTCAGCTCCGAGAAAACCCGTTGAGGAACTCTATGACGTGCAGGCAGACCCGCATGAGGTGCGCAACCTTGCCGGTGACTCAAAATATGCAGGCCGGGTAAAAGAAATGCGTGAGGCGCTGGCACAATGGCAGCGGAAAGTCGGGGATATTGGACTGATTCCTGAGGCTGAGATAGAAATTCGTGAGCAAGCTGCCGGTTCACGCTTTGAGATTCTCAACAAGAAAGGCTCCTCAAGCAAATTCCTTAAACGTCTTGTGGCAAGCGCCACGAAGGCTTCCGAGGGGATTGAGGCCCTTCCGGCCCTGCTCAAGGCTTCCGGGGACAAGGATTCTGCGGTTCGCTACTGGGGCGTGACCGGCATCGGCAATATCGGGAAAAAGGCCGGTGGGCAGGCAATGGCGGTCGCAAAGAAGGCTATGACGGACAGCTCACCGAGTGTGCGTATTGGTGCCGCCCGTGCGGTTGCACTTTTGGGAGCGCCGGAGCTCGCGATACCGGTCCTTGTCAGGGAGTTGAAATCCGATCATCAGTGGGGGCGCCTGGCAGCGGCGATTGTCCTTGATGAGATGGATGAGGTAGCAAGGCCGGCGCTCAAGGCACTGCAGGAGGCAGTGAAGCAGAGGCAACCCAACAAATACATTGTCCGTGTTGCCAACCGGGCCGTGAACGATCTTCTCGACACAGAAAACCGGGTCCCATAGGGGCTGATTTCTTCCGGAATCTAAAGGAAATGTGACACGGGGGATGACAAGCCTTGCGCAGCAAGCGCAATGACAGGTAGTCTCCATGGCGATGATGAAAATCAAGCTATTTGCTCTTTTCCTGCTGTTTTCACCACTTGCCTTTGCCGGTGAGGATTGGGTGAACCTTTTCGATGGCAAAAGCACCGATGGCTGGACGCCTCGCAACACCGTGGTTTCCTTTGAGGCCAGGGACGGTGAACTGCAGCTGTTGTCGAAAACCAACTGCTGGGTCACCACCAAGGTGGAGATGGCGGACTTTGAGGCGGAGCTTGAAGTCATGCTGCCGGCCGAGGAGGGTTTTAATTCCGGCCTGGCTTTTCGTTGTATTGGCGCGAAAGGCAAACCGAAGGGCTACCAGTGTGAGATTGACCGGGGCAAACCGGCCGGGGTCTATGGTATTGGCACCGGCGGTTGGCTTTACCCGGCAGGAAAAGACGGACCGGAGTATGCGGCGAGGGTCAAGGGGCTGCTCAAGCCGGGCCAGTGGAATCACTTCAAGGTGCGGGCTGAGGGCCCGAGGATCAGGACTTGGCTAAACGGCAAACCGGTTGCTGACGTCAGGCATAAGCAGATCCTCAAGGGTTATTTTGGCATTCAGCACCACGGGAAAGGCGGCACTGTCAGGTTCCGCAACATCCGCGCACGTGAGTTAAAGGAGCAGAAGCAGGCCGGTTTAGCGAAACCCAATATCCTCTGGATTACTGCCGAGGACATGAGTCCCACGCTCGGCTGTTACGGTGATCCTTATGCCATCACACCCAATATTGATCGCTTTGCCAAGCGGGCCACCCGTTATGACAACGCCTTTGCCGCCTCGCCGGTGTGCTCGCCCTCGCGCTCGGTTTTGATTACCGGGATGTATAATGTCTCGACCGGCACCAACCAGATGCGTTCGGGTTTTCCCCTGCCGGAGGGGGTAAAGGGTTTCCCCTCTTACCTGCGCAGTGCCGGCTATTTCACCACCAACAACGTCAAGACCGACTATAACACCAGTGACTCAGGGCGCCTGATTGAGGAATCCTGGGATGAATCCTCAGCCAAGGCCCACTGGCGCAGCAAGGAGCGCAGCGGGAGGCAGCCGTTTTTTGCGGTGTTTAACCTGATGACCAGCCACCAGTCGCGCACCATGGTTTGGCCATACAGTGCTTTCAAGAAGCATGTACAGTCCAGGCTTTCCCCGGGTCAGGTTCATGATCCTGAAGATGCGCCGGTGCCCCCTTATTATCCGGACACCCCGCTGGTGCGCAAGACGATGGCGCGTTACTACGACTGTGTCACCGCCATGGATATCCAGGTTGGCGAGATCTTGCAGCAACTTGAGGAGGACGGGCATGCCGAAGATACCATCGTGTGTTTCTACTCCGATCATGGTTCCGGGATGCCTCGTCACAAACGCTTATTGCATGACAGTGGAATGCGGGTGGCGATGCTCGTCCACATCCCGGAGAAATGGCAGCACCTGAGACCCACCAAGCCCGGTGGGGCCACTGAGAGCCTGGTGAGCTTCATTGATTTTGCCCCGACAACGCTGAAGCTGGCGCAGCTTCCTGTGCCCCAATACATGCAGGGTATCCCGTTCCTGGCGGTGGATGAATCGATCTCGCGACGTGAGATCGTCTATGGCACCCGTGACCGGGTCGATGAGGTGTTTGAGTGCTCCCGTTCGGTGCGGGACAGGCGTTGGCTTTATATACGCAACTATCACCCGCACTTGTCCTGGAACCAGCCCTCGGTCTTCTCTGACCTGGGTGAGATCCGCGATGAAATTACCAGCTTTGCCAAGGACAAGGGTGAGGCCATGAGTGTGGCCCAAAAGCACTATGCTGGCTCCACGAAGGCAGTTGAGGAGCTTTATGACTGCCGTGCGGACCCTAAGAACACCCGGAATCTCCTGGTTGGTGCAATGACACCGGAGGTTGAGGAAAATCTCCAGCGTTTAAGAAAAGCCTACATCGGCAAGCGACAGGAGTTCGGTGATTGTGGTGCTCTTCCAGAGAGTGAGATGCGACGCATGGTTACCAGTGAGGGCAAGCCGATGCGGGACATTGTCCTCGGCAGGACTGACCACAAACCCGACCTTAAGGCTGCCTGGCGCTCTGCGGATAAAGTCGGCATGGCTGGCACTGCGGACCTGCTCAAGAGCTTGCGTTCGGGTGATGTTCCCGGGCGGTACTGGGCGATTATCGGTCTGCGGCATCGCGCCTTTGCCGATGCTTCCCTGCACGGCAGGGTTACAGATTTTATGGATGATGTCGCCCCTTCCGTACGTATCGAGACAGCCGGCTGGCTGGCACATTTCCCGAAATATCGCAAGGGGGCCCTACAGCGCCTGGTGAAGGACCTTGAACATGGGGACTGGGCAGTTGCCCTGCGTGCCTGCAGGGCCATCGAGTTGCTTGGGGAAAAGGCAAGAACAGTGCTACCGGTAATGCGCAGGCTATACGGTCGCACCCGGCATGCCGCCGGCGACAATAATTTTTTCGTGGCCTTTTCCAGTGGATCTTTCCTTGAGAAACTCGGCCAGAAAACCGAGCCGTGGGATTTTACGCCGGGTGCGGGAAGCTTCATGCCCGCAGTGAAAAAGAAGGTGAACAAAGAGTAGCCTTGTCTCCGGGAATGTCTGTAGGATCAATTGCATGAAAGTTGGAATAATCGGATACGGCTGGGTGGCCGGGGCCCACATTGAGGCACTCAATGCCATTGAGGGGGTGGAGGTCACGGCGATTTTCTCGTCGCGTTCTCAGGACGATCATGAATTGTCGGCAAAGCACGGCAGCACGATTACCAGTTACACGGATGTTGACGTCATGCTGGCCAATGACGACATCGGCGTGGTGTCAATATGCAGTTACCCGGGCATGCACAAGGATCATGCGCTTGCATGCGCGGCGGCGGGCAAGCACCTGATCATTGAGAAACCTTTGGCTTTGTCTATTGAGGACAGCGTGCTTATTCGTGATGCGGTGCGTGCTGCCGGTGTGCGTTGTTGCGTGTGTTTTGAGTGCCGTTACTCAAGCCAGTTCCTTGCCACCAAGGCGGTTATTGACCAGGGATTGCTCGGGGATGTGCATTATGGTGAGGTGGATTATTTCCACGGGATTGGCCCGTGGTATGGGCAGTTTCGCTGGAACACCGGCCGAGAGAATGGTGGCAGCAGCCTGCTCTCCGCCGGTTGCCACGCGCTTGATGCCTTGCTGTTGTGCATGGGAGGTGAGGTCGAGGAGGTAAGCTCTTACGCGACTTTTTCAAAGAATGAGGTATTTGCCAAGTATGAATACCCGACCACGACCACGAGCATCCTCAAGTTTAGCGACGGCCGTGTTGGCAAGACAACCTCCTGCATTGACTGCCTGCAGCCTTATTACTTTCATACGCACCTCGTTGGCAGCGACGGCAGCCTCCTGGATGACAAGTTTCATTCCCAAAAGCTCTCGACCAACAAGGATTCGTGGAGCGGGTTGTCCATGAAGATGCTTGATTCAGGGGATGTCAGCGATCATCCCTACCAGACCCAGTTCGAGGCTTTTTTCACGGCACTTAAGAATAGCGAGGAGATGCCATTGACCTCGCTTGAGGAGGCTTACCGGACATTCGAGGTGGTGTTTGCCGCTGATCGTTCGGTGGAGGAGGGGCGCCCCGTTAAGTTATCAGAGATTCGTGGTGGCTAAGAGTGTCATTGCCATCGTCGCGCATCCCGACGACATCGAGTTCTTGTTTGCCGGGACAATGCTGCAGCTTGCCGCCGTTGGTTACCAGCTGCATTACATGGCCCTGGCCAGTGGCAACTGCGGGTCGTTGCAAAAGGGTGCCGATGAGACCCGGGTGCTGCGCCGGAAGGAAGCTGAGCAGGCGGCAGGAATTTTGGGTGCGGTTTACCATCCGCCGTTGTGTGATGACCTTGAGATTGTCTATTCTGTGGAATTGTTGCGTCGCCTTGCGGCAGTGGTTCGGTCTGCTGAGCCCGAGATCGTGCTGACCCATTCTCCTGATGACTACATGGTTGACCACATGGAAACCGCCCGGCTGGCGGTAACCGCCGCCTTTACCCACAGCATGCCTAATTTTGTCACTGAGCCGCCAACCAAGGCACTCAGCGGGCATGCCCTGGCAGTCTACCATGCCATGCCCCATGGCCTGCGGGATGGATTGCGCAGGAAGGTCCTGCCGGAAGCTTATGTCGACACAAGCGCGGTCATGGACACCAAGCGTGCTGCGCTGGCGGTGCATAAAAGCCAGCAGGACTGGTTGGAAACAAGCCAGGGGATGGGTTCTTACCTGGCGGCCATGGATGAAATGTCAATTGAGCTGGGTCGTATGTCCGGTTGCTTTGAGAATACTGAGGGATGGCGCAGGCGCTTGCATCATGGCTTTAGTGCCGAGGAATGGAACCCGATGGCTGAAGCGTTGGGAAAAATCGTCCGGATTAACCCCGATTATCAACCAGACAAACAACCCTGATTATGGCGCGCCGATTAAGCAGCATTGCACCGGACTGGTGGGATTATACCACCTTGGATGAAGGGATCATTCGTGATGCCGCACAACTCAGCATGGCGGACCTTGAGCAGTTGTCCCGACCCGGGTTCAAGGTTGTCATGTATGATACGCTTGAGGATTTCTACTTGGCGGAGGCTCTTGAGTATATCAATTGCTGGAAGCAGGCCAGTGCGGACAACCCGGCGGGCATCTGCGGGCCGATAGGGCCGACCGAGCAGTTGCCGCTGGTGGCGCGCCTGGTCAATGAACTGGAGATTGACCTTTCCAGTGCCCATTTCTGGGGCATGGATGAGTGGCTGGGGGCGGACGGCAGGGAAGTCGACATATCGCATCCGCTGTCCTTTGAACGGGCTGACCGGGAGTTGTGCTTTGATCGTATTGCCGCACACCTGAGGATACCGGAGGAGAACCTGCACTTTCCGGCTGCGGATACCACACCGTATGCGGCTTCCTGGGATGGTGTGCACTGCGCGGTAATGCAGGGAGGACAGGGTGATATCAAACACTGGGCATTCAATGATCCGCCCCGTCGTGAGGGTGAATACGCCGATGCGCCCCCGAGCCCGGAGGAATATTGCAGCCTGGGCACCCGGATTGTGGAGTTGCACCCGATCACCCTTGCGCAGAACGCCCGCACCTCGGGTGGTGGCAACATTACGCTGGTACCACAACAGGCGATTACGGTGGGTCCGCTGGAGACATGGCGGGCAGGGAAAGTCTCGATCTGGCAGGCCGGAACCCATGATAATCCCCTGGGTCAGCGCCTTAGCGCATTAATGATTTCCAAGGGAATTGCCGATTGTGCAGTGCCGATGTCACTGCTCGCTGACCACCCGAACGTGCAATTTAACTACTACCGTGGCGGGCTTGGCACCTGCGGGATTGAAATGCATTGATGAATGCGCCCCATTGGGGTTGGTGCAGATACAGTAAATCCTTGTGCTGGTGTAAGCTGTCCAGCAAACTTCACCAATGACTTCCCTTAAAATCTCCCGCAGGCGTTTTCTTGCTGCTTCCGGCAGCATTTCAGCACTGAACATTCTGCCTTCAGGCACTCTCTTTGGCAAGGATCCCAAGCCCAACAACAGGATGAACGTTGCCTTCATTGGCATGGGGGGACAGATTCAGGGTCACGTCGCAAACCTTCTCAATCAGGGCCAGCAAGTCGCAGCCTTCTGTGATGTTGATCCCGGGCAGATTGCCCGTTCAAAGAAGCGGCATGGGGAGAAAGTTGCCAAGGCAAAGGAATACAAGGACTTCCGTGAGCTCCTGGAAAAAGAGAAATCACTCGACGCGGTGGTCATTGCCACGCCCGATCACTGGCATGCGCCGATTTGCAAGGCGGCAATGCAGGCCGGTAAGCATGTCTACTGTGAGAAGCCGCTTACGCACACCATTGGTGAAGCGCGGGAATTAAGGGAACTTTGCAAGTCATCCAAGGTCGTCACCCAGACCGGCAACCAGGGCAGTGCGTCTGCCAACCTGCGGCGCAGCATGGAGTTGATTGCAGCGGATGTGTTTGGTCCAATCCGGGAAGTGCACGTCTGGCATCCCCCGCATGGCTGGCCTTCGGGGGTTGAGCGTCCACAAGGCTCAGATCCTGTGCCAAAGGGGATGGATTGGGATTTCTGGTGTGGCCCTGCGCCTCTGCGCCCCTACAAGAACGGCATCTATCATCCTGCCAAGTGGCGCGGGTGGTATGATTTTGGCAATGGTTTCCTTGGTGATTTTTGTTGTCACTCCTTCAACCTGGCCCTGCGCTCCCTGCACCTTGACTATCCTTCAAGGATTTCCTTCCGGGGTGAGGGCCTTGGCAAGGAGACCTTCGCCAAGTCCTGCTCCGTGAAGTATCATTTTTTGAAAAACAGGAAACGTTCCCATGAGGTGGCTCTCCATACATATACCGGGGGAGGAAAGGACGTGCCGCCTGACTATGCGGTTGAGGCTGCCGTAAAGACTTTTGGCGGTCTTCCCCGTGTGGGCTGCATCTTCATAGGGGCCAAGGGAATGCTCTCCTCAGGGCTCTGGAACTCGCAGTGCTATATCAAGATGAACGGTGAGGAAAAATACGTGGGAGAGGGCAATCACGATGCGGCAAAGGCGGTGCCCAAGAGCATCCCCAGGGTCAGGGGGCACATGCATGAGTGGGTTGATGCCTGTAAAGGCAATGGCAGGACCTTTGCCGACTTTGAACATGGCGGACATCTTACCGAGATTGGCCTGGCAGGAATCGTGGCCCTGAAGATGCAGAAGGAGATCCAATGGGATGGAGAAGCCATGAAAGTCAAAGGGCATCCGGAAGCGGACAAATGGATCAACAAGCCCAATCGCGGCAAATGGCTGCTCTAGAGGAGATGACGAAGCGCTGCAGCCTGATTCTCTTGAGAACCGTCCTATCCCTTGGCCATGCACCGTGGCACTTTTATCCCCTAGAGCTTGAGGCAGACAATCTCCCTGTCGCTCCTGACAAAAATGTGGCCCTTTGAGTAAGCCGGGTGTGCCCATGTCTTGCCGATGACCTGGGCGCGGGAATGAATCTTGAAGCCACCCCGTGCAAGGGTGATTGAGAGCAGCTCCCCATTGGCATTGAGGATCAGTGCCCGGTCATCGCGCTTGCCGTCCCTTGCCCAGATCATGGTGGACTGGGGGTTCTTGTCTGCCGGGGTGACCGTGTGGTTATCCGCGTCATTCCATAGGCGCTTGCCGGTGGTGAGTTCAAAGCAACACAGGCCGTTGTTGCTATCCAGCAGGTAAACCAACCCGTCGCGGTAAAGGGGTTGGGCCATCAGGCCGCGGATGTTCTCCACATCCTGCCACAGCATCCTGGCCTCCGTGGGGTTCTTTCCCAGCTTGATCGCCCTTGAGCCGTGCCAGTAGCCGCAGACAAGGACGGTTTCATCGTGGCAGATCGGCATGGCGATGGAGACACCATACTTGATCTTGTAGGGAACCGACCACAGCACTTTGCCTGTGTCCGGTGACATGCCGCGGATGTGTTCCGGTGTCCAGGCGAGCATCAGGTCCTGCTCCCTGTGCCTGGTAAAGACCGGGGTGGCGTAACCGGCCGGGTCATCGGATCCCCGCCAGAGTTCCTTGCCGCTGTCTTTGTCGAAAGCGATATAGCCACCGCCCTTGGAGCCCAGTTGATAAATGACCGTGTGCTTCCAGATGACCGGTGAGGCGGCAAAGCCCCAGGTCGGGCGGCGTGCACCGAGCTTGCGCACGGTATCCTTTGACCAGATGACTTCCCCGCTCCCGGCATCCAGGCAGTGGATGTGGCCGACCGAGCCAAGTGAGTATGCCCTGCCGGAATGGATGGTGACCGAGGCCCGCGGGCCACTGTCGTAACTTAAACCTTTATAGCTGGCGGCATAACGGTGCTCCCAGAGGATTTTTCCTGTCATGGCTTCAAGGCAGAGGATGCGCTCAATATCTTTTTTGTCAGGCCGGTCCATCGTGTAAACCTTGCCGTCACTTACGGTAACCCCACTGAAGCCGCCGCTGATTTTCTGTTTCCACAAACGCACCGGATTCTCCAGTTCCAGCGCCAGTCCCGGGCATTGCCAGGTGCCATCGGCCGAAGGGCCACGCCATTGCGGCCACTGCGCGGGGCAGAGGCAAAGTGCTCCCCATGACAGCAGGAGGATTAAGGGCAGCACGGTTTGCATTCCATGCATACCCTAGCCCGGGTTGTCCGGGAGAAGAAAGATTTCTCTCAGCCCGCGCGCTTGCCCTTGCCACGAGTGTCATTTGGATAGTCCCAGCGAAGCGGGCAATCCTTTACCCTGACTTCATCTTTGGTATATCGTATTTTTGTCCATTGACCGGCAATGGGGAGGCGAACCTCCATCCATTCCCAGGCTTGGGGCAGGGCGGGGAAAGCAACCTTTAAGGACGGGGACCGAAGCCATGAAATAAAGCACATAGCAGGATAAGGCTCCCAAAAATTTCTAGATTTTCTGTCAAAAGTTGGGCAGGTTACAGGGTAGATTCGACTGCAATTCCCCAATTCAATCTGAACCTCAATAATGAAAACCGGACTTCTATCGGCGGCACTCACCACCTGCTTGATTTGTCTTCCCGACACATCTGCGAGCCTGTTTGACGATGTGCCAGGGCTCTCGCCGGATGCCCGATCAGCACTGGTCGCCCACTATGATGGCCGTATCGGGGTCGCGACTTCCGGCAACGTCGTCGAGTCCTGGACCCCGGTGGACGGTGAGGGCAGCTTGCTCCGCGGCATGGTTACCTCGTCCACGCAGCGCGGCAGCGGTACTGCTGAGCTCATTACCTACGACGGCAGCGACCGCTTGATTTTCGACGATACCAGCGTGGCTGCCGACGGCCGTTTTCTCTCGGGAAGCCTGGCCAATGCCGGCAGCCCCGACTTCACCATCTTCTGGCTCGGCCATTATCAGGACGGTGCGCCGTTTGCAAGCTCCGGCACCTACGCCTACAACGTCGGGCTCAACGATATATCGCATCAGCGTGACGATGGCGGCGGCGGTTTTGTCGTGGAGATGTATAACGGCACGACCTATGCGGGTGATGACATCACTGCCTTCGATGGCATCGATACCATCTGGAGCACCGTCATCACCGCCACTACGCACGACACCTATACCAACGGGATGAATCTCAACCTTGCCGGCAGCCCGACCAACAGCGTCGCTGCAAATGCGGCCATCGTCATCGGGGCGTGGAGCTCGGGCGGCTATGACCTGGTGGGCGAGATCCGGCAGATGATCCTTTTCGAATCGGCCCTCGGCGACGCCGACCGCGCACTCGTCGAAGCCTACCTTGGCAACCTCGGTGACTTGCCCCCTCAGCCCGATCCGGCTACCGTGCCGCCACTTGTGCTCAGCGTCGATGATGGCATCGGCGAACTCAAGTGGGACCTTGATGCCCACCTGCTCTTCTCGACCGATCTGGTCGAATGGTTTATCGAGGCGGAGGCGACCTCACCGATGTCGTGGGAGATCGACAAGGAGAAGGAGTTCTTCCGCCTGGCCACCAGGTTTACCGAGATTCCGCGGGGGGTGGTGTTGCGCACGCGCTTTGCATCCGATACCTACCGCGAGATTGAATACCATGTTGATACCGGCGAGCTGTTTTTCCGCGGCGAGCAATACCACGGCCTTGATTATTACGGCAGCTCCAATGATTTCTGGTGGTGTACCCTCAATTCCGCAAGCCGTGGCTCCGGGTTGCTCGAGTTCCTGATGGATCACAACGATGATGCCGCAAAGATGAAAGCGACTGCGCTTGACAGCGGATGGACGACATACGGGTCGGCCAACTATAGCTTCCTGACGCTGCAACCACTCTCTTCCCAGAAAGCCTACATCAACCATACTGCGCCTGCATCCGCCGGCCAAACCGACACGACAGAAGCCTACACGGCAGACTATGAGGCGATTGCCAACAGCCAGCTTCACTACGTGATTTACCGCAATGCTTCCGGCGGGACTGCCTACGTCGGCGTTGGCGGTCCCGGCCTTGATGATGCCACCGGCTCCCGGCATCCCCCAGGAGACGGCTCCTCGAACCGTGATAATGGCGTTCGTATTGATATCGCCCTGAAAGTGGTAATCGCTCTCTCGGAGGCTGATAAACTGGAGCTTATCAATCAATTCCTGCCCCTCCAGCCGATCTACGGTGATGCCACCGAGGCCTACTTCTACGAGCATGGGCCGGGTTTCTAGCCGGGCGCATTTTTTTATCTTGAGCTGCCAAGGCAGATTCTTCTGTTGCTAAGGAACCGGTGGCCTCGTTGACTTGCATTGATCGGGCCCATTCTTGCTTCTTTCATTCATGCCGTGATTCCTCTTCCCTTGGTTTCACGTTGTGAAGAGCCTTTGTAACTCAGAAAGACATTAAAAAATGCGTTTTTTATCCTTCGTTTTGCAGGCAGCAAAGGATAAAAGAGAAGCTTTAACACCTTATAATCAGCAATATAGAATGAAAACCTGCACTTTTTCCATTGTCATTACTGCATCAATCCTGTTGGGTTTCATGCCCTGCCCCAGCCATGCCGCCATCTTGCCGTCACCGACTGCGGAGACTACGCACTGGTCGTTCTCCTCATCGACCACGGCTCCGGATTTTGGTCCTGCGACCATGACAGCAACGGGCGCGACCGCCACCACTGATACTTTCGTGACCGAGACGGTCGGTGGGAGCAGCGCGACGGTTCTCGATTTTACCCCCCGCGCGGCGGCCTCGGACGGCTATGCGGTGCGCGCCGGCATCGATGGAGCCACCGATGGCGGTAACGCAGGTGGCCTCGAGATTTGGACGATGGTGCTGGACATTCGTTTCACTGATGCCGGGCAAGCCTACATGGGTATCTGGAATGGGAATCCGAACAACGCGAACGATGCCGAATTATTCATTCGTCCGAACACTGGCGGCTTTTGGAGTGGTGGCACGGGTAGCATTGCTGCTGGCAGTCTCACCCTTAACCAGTTTCATCGCATCGTGTACCGCATCGACGACCTGGCCAATGTCCTCGACATCTTCGTGGATGGCGTCAAAGTCGCCGGCCCTATCGTGGCCCCGGATTACATCTACGATGGGGATCCCAACCCGTTTGCGTTCCTGGGCGACAACACGCCGGGCGAAACGGGCTCCGGGCAACTTGCTGCCTTCGCCTTCACCAACACTCTCTTAAGCGACGCTGAGATCGAGATCCTTGGCACGCCCGATGCGTCCGGCATCTTCTCGAGGATTACCACAGACGGACTGGTTGCTTATTTTGACTTCGACTCGGATAGCGTCGCTGACACCTCGGCTGCCCTTGGCGGCAGTGCCTCGACCAACGACGGCTCGTGGACCGGCACTCCAGTCTACAAGGACGGTGCCTTCGGCCGCGCGGCGGAGGTCGGTGATGGTGGAGGATCCAACTTTATCACCTCAAGCGGGGACGAGTTTGACTTCGGGGCGGACTCAAGTTTCACCGTGGTCTACTGGCTCAATACCAATGCTGCCGTGCCCAGCGACCCGGCAATCATTGCCGGCGGCGGCAAGAACTGGTCGTCAAGCGGCGGTTCGCTTGGCTGGGTGTCGTTGATGGGCGGTGGCGATGACCTCAAAGCCAACGTCAGCGACGGCTCTACCCGTGCCGATACCTCATTGATCGACATTGACCACGACGCCTACTGGGACGGCCATACCCTCGACGCAGAGCGGCATCTCCTCGATGAGGGGGGGGGTCACTGGAACTTCGTTGCCATTGTCGTCGACCGTGACTCGCAAACACTCACCAACTACGCTGCTGACGAATGGGTCTTGGCGGACAGTACCTCTTGGCGCTCGGGAGTTGCTGGCCAGGACTTTGGAGACGATAACTCATCACCGGCTTCTATAAATATCTCCACTATTGGGGATCTCACTGCCGGCAACCTCAATATCGTCATGGGACAGGACGGCGATGGTGGCGGCTATAGCCTGCCCGCCTCCGGCCTTGATGATGTCTCGGTCTGGAACCGTGCACTCAGCAGGGGCGATTTGTGGGAGATTTATGCCGAGGCACGCACAAATAAAAAACAACTCAGTTGGATTTTATTGAAAAAGAATTGCCCGTCGGGATTGCAGGGAACCTTGAGTTCAACCGAACCCTACACGGTCGACCTTGCCTGGTTGGCCCACCAGGGACTGGATTCCACCGGCATCGAGGTATTACTAGGCAATGATGTCATTGCAACCCTTGCTGCCAACGCCACCACCTACACCCACAATCCCGACCTGTCCGCCGGGAGCGGCACAGTCGAGTTGGACTACAGTGTGCGCATGACCGGCGGGGAGGACAGTGCCCACTGTGATCCGATCACTGCCAAGGTGCTGATACATACCGGGATCTCCGTAGACGGCCTGGTCGCTTATTTTGACTTCAACTCGGATAGCGTTGCTGACACCTCGGCTGCCCTTGGCGGCAGTGCCTCGACCAACGACGGCTCGTGGACCGGCACTCCAGTCTACAAGGACGGTGCCTTCGGCCGCGCGGCGGAGGTCGGTGATGGTGGAGGATCCAACTTTATCACCTCAAGCGGGGACGAGTTTGACTTCGGGGCGGACTCAAGTTTCACCGTGGTCTACTGGCTTAATACCGATGATGCCGTGGGCGGCGACCCGTCAATCATTGCCGGCGGCGGCAAGAACTGGTCGGGAGCCGGCGGTTCGCTCGGCTGGGTGTCGTTGATGGGCGCAGACGATGATATTAAGGCCAACGTCAGCGACGGCTCGACCCGTGGCGATACAGGTTACATCGACATTGACCACGACGCCTACTGGGACGGCCGTACCCTCGACGCAGAGCGGCATCTCCTCGATGAGGGGGGGGATCACTGGAACTTCGTTGCCATAGTCATCGACCGCGACTCGCAAACACTCACCAACTACGCTGCTGATGAATGGGTCTTGGCGGACAGCACGTCCTGGCGCCCGGGAGTTGCTGGCCAAGACTTTGGAGCTGATGGCTCATCACCGAGTACTATAAATATCTCCAATATTGGGGATCTCACTGCCGGCAACCTCAATATCGTCATGGGACAGGACGGCGATGGTGGCGGCTATAGCCTGCCCGCCTCCGGCCTTGATGATGTCTCGGTCTGGAACCGTGCACTCAGCAGGGGCGATTTGTGGGAGATTTATGCCGAGGGACGCACAAATACAAAACCACTCAGTGCGATCGTTCCAGGGGGACTTTTCGCGGATATCCCGGGATTGTCAGCGGAAGCCCAAGCTTCGCTGGTGGCGCACTACGATGGGCGCACCGGGGTCACGACGACTGGCAGCACGGTGGATTCCTGGATTCCGGTTGATGGCAGCGGCAACGCATTATCTGGCATGGAGGTTACTAACACCGAACACGGCAACGTCGACGCCAGCCACATCTCCTATGACGGCAGCAGTACACTCACGTTTACCGACCCCGGTTCAGGTGGGCGCTATCTCGCTGGTAGCCTCGCCAACGCCCAATCGACAGATTTCACCGTCTTCTGGCTCGGGCACTATGAGGCAGATGCTCCCTTCGCCACTTCTGGAAACTACGCCTACAACATCGGGTCTAACGATATATCGCATCAGCGTGACGATGGTGGCGGCGGTTTTGTCGTGGAGATGTATAACGGCACGACCTATGCGGGGGATGACATCCAAGTCTATGATGGCGTCGATACCATCTGGAGTACTGTTCTCACCGCCAACAGTCACAACGCCTTTGCCAACGGGACGAATCTCAATATTGTTGGAAGCCCGACCAACAGCGTCGATGCCAATGCGGGCATCCTCATGGGCTCATACAGCGCGAGCGGCTACGATTTCGTCGGCGACATGAGCCAGATGATCATTTTCGAATCTGCCCTCAGCGACGCCGACCGTGTGCTGGTCGAGGGTTTTCTCGGCACATTGACGGTGGAGCCTCCTTCTCCAATGACGCTGGCTCTCGACAAGGCCAGCTACGCGTTCGATGAGTCCATCGTCGTCTCCTGGACGAATGCGCCGGGCAATGCCAACGACTGGATTGGCATCTATCCCCGTGGTGTCACTCCGGGTGATGTGTCGTCAAGTGCATGGACGTATGCCGGCGAGGTAGAGGAGGGCTCCGTCACGTTTACTGCCGCTGAGAACCTTCCGCCCGGTGCCTGGACCGCCTGGTATCTGCTCAATGACGGCTACGAGTCGCCTACCGCGGGTGTGGACTTTGATATTGAGGCTATTCCAATGACCATCTCCCTCGACAAGGCCAGCTACGCGTTTGATGAGGATGTCGTCGTCTCCTGGGCGAATTCGCCGGGCAATACCGCCGACTGGCTTGGCATCTATCCCCGTGGCGCCACTCCGGGCCCGGGATCAAGTGGATATCTCTACGTCAATGGTACCCAGAGTGCCACTGTTGGCATTGCGACCGGCTCGGTCACGTTTACTCCCGCATCCCTGCCGGTGCCCGGTGCCTGGACCGCCTGGTATCTGCTCGATGACGGCTACACGCCGGCCACCGCGGGTGTGGACTTTGATATTGAGGCTGTGCCAATGTACACGCTGAGCGTGACCGCGCCAAGTGGCGGGTCAGTTGCCGGTGCAGGCACCTACCAGGCTGGAGCAACTGCCACCGTCACTGCCACCCCGGACCTTGGCTATCTCTTCACCGCGTGGAGTGGCGATGCCTCAGGCAGTGACAACCCGCTTTCCGTCACCATGGACGCTAACAAGACCGTTGGCGCCACCTTTGATAAGGACGACGCAGATGCCGATGGCGACGGGGTGAGTAACTATGACGAGCTGGTCACTTACGGCACTGACCCGAATGACGCCGACAGTGATAATGACGGCTTCAAGGACGGTGTCGAGGTGGCCGCGGGATCCGATCCCACAAGCGTGGGCAGCTTCCCATCTGCCGCGGTGATGGGTGCCATCACGGTTGACGGAGCACCTGATGCTGCCACCGCGGTGAACATCACCTTCAACAACACTAACGCCGCCGGAACCAAGCATAATGTCCTGCGTTCCATTGACCTGTTAAACTGGAGCATTATATCAGCGGCAGAAGGTATCGCAGGACCCAGCTTCACCGACTCAGATCCGCCTGCAGCAACGGCCTATTACCGGGTAGAGGTGAAGAACTAGACAGCAAACTGAAGGAAAATCTTTCAGGCACACCAATCACAGGCGCCGGAGGGTGAAACGATTTTTGTAATCGTTGACCCCCCCGGCGCTGGTGGCATCGCCACTTGGTCGCCGTCATTTTTGTAACCCATATAGAAGAAGGGCTTTAATTCATCATGAACATGAAACCCCTGCTCGCCTGCACCTCTGCGTCTGCTTTCCTGTTGTGTGCCGACTTTGCCGCCGCCCAGGTGAACTTCTCTCTCGACAAGGCCAGCTACGGGTCCAGCGAGAATGTCGTCGCCTCGTGGACGAACGGGCTGGGCAATGCCAACGACTGGGTCGGCATCTACCCCCGCGGTGTCACACCAATCCCGGGATCAAGTGCATATCTCTACGTCAATGGCACCACGAGCGCCACTGTCGGGGTGGTGGACGGCTCCGTCACGTTTACTCCCGTGGACCTGCCGGGGCCGGGTTCCTGGACCGCCTGGTACCTGATCGACGAAGGTTACACGCCGGCCGCCGAGGGTGTGGACTTTGATATTAATATTGATGTTATGCTCGACTCGTTCTCCCTCGACAAGGCCAGCTACGTGGCCAGCGAGAACATCATCGCCTCCTGGACGAACGGGCCGGGCAATGCCAACGACTGGATCGGCATCTATCCCCGCGGTGTCACTCCAAGCTCAGGCTCAAGTGCCTGGCTCTACGTCAATGGTACCCAGAGCGTCACTGCCGGAGTGGTGGAAGGCTCGGTCACGTTCAGTCCCGTGGACCTGCCGGGGGCCGGAGACTGGGCTGCCTGGTACCTGCTTGAGGACGGCTACACGCCGGCCGCCGAGGGTGTGGACTTCACGATCATCAACGACTCCGCATCCATCGTGTCCTTTAGTTCAAGTTCCCAGTTCATCGGCAATGATCCCATCACCCTCTCGTGGTCAGTGGATGATGTCGGCGGGAATGCTGCGATCCAGAACCTCACGCTGGACGACGGCGTCAACCCCTCGATTGATGTCACGTTGCTGACCAGTATCGATGTCAATCCCGCCGGCAACACCGACTATACGCTCATTCTCAACGGCGGTGCCGACACGCGCCTGATATCAGTGTTCAAGGACACGGGAAGCAGCGCCGCCTTTTCCCTCGACTGGACCATCTACACCCCAGAGGAGGATGTGGTGGTGAGGTGGGCAGACACCACCGGAGGCTCCTATGACTGGATCGGTATCTACAAACTGGGCGACATACCGGGGTCAGTTTCCTCCACCAGCTGGAATTACCTTGATGGCACCCAGGTTGGCGGCGGCTTTTTTCCAAGTGGCTCGATGAGCTTTGCGCCGTTCCCTGAAGGTGACTACTTTGTGGTTCTTCTTCTTAATGATGGCTACACCATTGAGCAGGGCCCCATTCGATTCAAGGTTTCACAGAGTGGTAGAATCCGCTTCAAGGTCACGCAGGTCAGTTATGACCAGGCCAACCAACAGGTAACCATTACCTGGACATCAAGCCCCAACAGGACCTATGCCGTGTTTTACTCTGATGACGGGAAGTTTAATTTCGATGCGGATGTCGATGACAGTGTGGTTTCCGCCGGTGACACCACGAGCCTGACCTTTTCCAACCCGGTGCCGGGTGCGCAGAGACTCTTCTTCAGGATATCGGAAAACGGGCCCTAGTCCTTCATCGGGGATGAAGGGTGCGTTAATGATGAAGTCACAATCACCCGGGCTGTACAATTTTGACTCAATGGGGCTGGTGGTATCGGCATTTGGCCGCTACTTGCCTGCGGATAGGTTTGTGAGCAATGGGAAAGAGTGCTTTAATTTATAATGAACATGAAACCCCTGTTCGCCTGCACCTCTGCGTCTGTCTTCCTGTTGTTTGCGGACTTTGCCTCCGCCCAGGTGAGCTTCTCCCTCGACAAGGCCAGCTACGGGTCCAGCGAGGACGTTGTCGCCTCCTGGATGGACGGGCCGGGCAATGCCGCCGACTGGATCGGCATCTATCCCCGCGGCGTCACTCCAAGCTCAGGCTCCAGTGCATGGCTCTATGTGAATGGTACCACGAGTGCTACCGTTGGGACAGAGGAGGGGTCCGTCACCTTCGCTCCCGCATCCCTGCCGGGGCCGGGTTCCTGGACCGCCTGGTACCTGCTCAATGACGGCTATACGCCGGCCACCGAGGGTGTGAACTTTGATATTGTCATTACCGGCGGCCAACTCACGTTCTCTCTCGACAAGGCCAGCTATGAGTCCAGCGAGGACGTTGTTGCCTCCTGGACGGGCGGGCCGGGAAATGCAACTGACTGGATTGGCATCTATCCCCGTGGAGAGAGTCCAAACCCGGGATCAAGTGCATGGCTTTACGTCAATGGCACCCAGAGCGCCACTGCCGGGGTAGAGGACGGCTCGGTCACGTTTACTCCCGCGGACCTGCCGGGGCTTGGTGAATGGACCGCATGGTACTTGCTCAATGACGGCTACACGCCGGCCGCCGAGGGTGTGGACTTCTCAATTGTCAACGTCATCGCATCCATCGTGTCCTTTAGCCCAAGCTCCCAGTTTATCGGTGATGCCCCTATTAGCCTCTTCTGGTCACTGGATGATGCAGGCGGAAACATTCCGATCCAGAGCCTCACGATAGAAGATGGCATTAATCCGCCGGTTGATGTCAAGGGTCTGACCAGTATCGATGTCCATCCCGCCGGCAACGCCGAATACACACTCAACCTCAATGGCGGTGACGATACGCGCCAGATAAAGGTGTTCAAGGACGCCGGCAACACCGCCGCCTTTTCCCTCGACAAGACCACCTTCACCACCGGGGAGAATGTGGTTGTGAGCTGGGCGGATGCCGCCGGCGGCCCTAATGACTGGATTGCCATCTACAAGCTGGGTGACCCGCCGGGATCAGTTGACTCCACCAGCTGGAATTACCTCAATAGCAGCCAGGTCGGGGGCGGCTTTACCCCAAGCGGATCGATGAGCTTCGCGCCGTTGCCGGACGGTGACTACTTTGTGGTTTTGCTTCTCAATGACGGCTACACAGTTGCGCAAGGCCCCATTCAATTCACCGTGGGAACCGGAAGTGAGGGCCCGGCCTTCGTGGTTGATTCGATTCGCAGGATTCATGGAATCGCCGGACAGCCCTACGCCGGGAAACTCGGCGCCTACGCACGATCTGCCCTTGGCAGCACTCTGGCTTTCTCCAAGCTGGAAGGTCCCGACTGGCTCACTGTCTCTCCCGACGGCTCCCTTTCCGGAGAACCCGCAAGTAAGGACATTGGCCCGAATGTTTTCACTATCCAGGTTTCAGATTTTTCCCCGGAGACGGCGCTCACCACACTCGCTATCGAGGTATTCGCTCCCGGGACCGTGCACCTGCCGCGATTAAAAGTACTCGCTTTTAATATCTGGGTTGGCACCGGAAATGTGAGCGATGGCTATAACAAGGGTCTCGATTCCATTCTTATTTCAGACGCTGACATCGTTGCCGTCTGTGAGAACAACGGACGCGCGGGAGACTGGGCCAACGACCTTGGTTGGCACGTCTTCGAGTCCGGGAGCGACAACGCGGTGCTCAGCAGATACCCGATCACCGACACATTCACAGCCGGCAGCACAGCCGGTTCCACTGTGCGTATCACTGAGGCTCCCCTGCGCCAGGTCCACTTCTGGAGCTGCCACCTGACCGCCTATCCATATGGTCCCTACGATATCCGGGATAGCAATGGCAGCGACGCTGCCAGAATTGCCGCAGGCCTCGCCGCAGAATCAAACTCCGGGCGCATTTCTCAGGTTACGAACATCCTTTCCCGCGCCACTTCCCAGCTCGCAGCCGCCGATGCTGCCCCGGTCTTTCTCCTTGGTGATTTTAACTGCCCGTCACACCTTGACTGGACGCCGGCCACGGCCGCAGCCGGCCAGCACTTCGGTCTCGTTGTCGACTGGCCTGTTACCCGGGCTACTGAAAATGCCGGGATGATTGACGCCTACCGTGTTGTTCATCCTGACCCGGTCATGCAGCCCGGCGACACGTGGACCCCGATTGATCCCGGCGACGTGCAGGACCGCATCGACATGGTGCAGTTCAAGGGAGAACCGCTTTCTGTGATTGATTGCCGGGTCTTTACCACCATCGCGCAGGGACGCTGGCCCTCCGATCATGCCGGGACACTTGCTGAATTTTCCCTCGCCCCGGTCGATGCCGATGCCGATGGCCTCCACGATGCGTGGGAGATGGCAAACTTTGGCGCCATCACGACCCAGGATGCTACCGGAAATGCCGACCTTGACCTGCTCGACAACTTTGGCGAGCAGGGCTTCGGTACTAACCCAAATGATCCTGGTGATCCGGCTCCGCTCCGGACATCCCTGGCAGGCGATGAACTTCAGATCACCTACCGGCGGATTGCCGGCGGGCACGAGGACAACGGTGTTTACAGCGTCGAGGGTATCCGCTACCTGATTGAACTGTCCTCTGATCTTCAAAACTGGGTGTTGGCGGAGGGGCGTTCCAGTCCCGTCGGCTCTCCTCTTGCTGTTGGCAATCGGATTGAGGAGGCCACCTACCAGATCATCCCCCAGGCCGGAAGTGACCGGGTATTTGCCCGTATTCATATCGAGTCGGATATTCCCTGAATCCAGGGAGCTTGCTTTGGCTTACCCTTCAGGAGTTGCATCGCCGTTGCGGGATGCGTAGGGTTTCACGCATGAAAAATTTCCTCTCGTTAACCGTGGCTTTGCTCTTCCTGTCCGGATCAGGTTTTGCGCAGGACCAAGGAGCAAGCGTTGCCAAGCTCAGTGACGCCCTCGCCCAGAAAGCCAAGTCGCTTAATCCCGAGTATCTGCTTTTCTCACCAAAGGATGTGCCTAAGCGGAAAATTCCGCTTTTGATCTACCTGCACGGTGCCGGCGGCGTGGGAGATAATATCCAGAAATTAAGGGGGCAAGCCGGTCAGGTTTGGCAGGGGATTGGCAAGCACAAGAAGGGCCCGTGTTTTGTGGTTGCCCCGCAGGCCGGCAAAAGAGCACGTGAAGACGGAGGCTGGGTGCCCGGCGACCTGAACGTTCTCCTGGGCCATTTAAAGGCGACGCTCAAGGTGGATGAGAAGAGGATTTACCTTACCGGCAACAGCATGGGGGGATACGGATCGTGGATTTGGGGCGGGCACAATCCCGAACACTTTGCAGCCATTGCTCCGGTCTCCGGAGGCATCGGGCCAGGTGGCCCAAAAGATGTCACGCCGCACCTCGACAAGTGGGCTGCTAATCTGGCCAAGGTGCCTGTCATGGCCTTTGCCGGAGGCAAGGACAGGGTGGTGCCTGCGGAACGATCCCAGAGGATGATTTCCGCCATTGAAAAAGTCGGCGGCAAGAAGGCGAAGATCAGGATTTATCCCGATGAAGGGCATGGTGCCGGGCGCATCGCCTTCGGCAGTGCCGAGCTTTATGAATGGATGTTTGCCTTGGAGCGAGACCAGTGAAACGCTCGAATTATTGCAAGGCGGCCGGAGTTGGCGCTTTTTTTTTAAAGTTCTTGATCTCAACGCCAAACATCTGCTCAAGCCACAAGCCCCCGATGGGGCCGCATAGGGAAAATCCCAGCACGCCATACATCCAAGCCTTGACCTGAACAGGTCTGAATGTTGAGGCTGAGCAACGCAAGCACTCCCTTATTTTACCGCCAGGGTGGTCGTAACCTCCCTCGGAATACGTGATATGAGACCGATGATGTGCTTTGCACCGGTAACACCAAAATTGCCCGGGGTTTGGCACTAACGGGTTTTTCCTGAGCGGTTTTTCTTCCGACATCTAAGTAAACCCTATCGCTTCCTTGCCATTGCTGATTCCAAAAGTTTCCGGGCGCTTGCTTGGATCCGTTGAGCTCATTCTATTTAATATCGGACGGAAAATCACCCCTACTGAGGTCGCATCAATCGCAGCCTGCAGAGCCGCGGGATGTGACCAACAGGTGATTGCAAGAATTAATAGAAGTGTCCTCATTTATTCTTCAGTTCTTCAAGCGTGAGTTTTGCGTCCTTGTTTGTATCGCGCCGGTTGAATTGCTTGGTCAGCGCGGGCACGTTGCGGCCTTTCGGATTGCCGATGAATTCCTTGAGTGTAATGGAGCCGTTCTTGTTGGTGTCGCGCCGGCGCAGGAATTCCTCGGGACTCGGCCGGTTGGGCGCAGGCTTTTTGGCGGCGGGTTTCCAGTCCGGGTCGTAGTTGGGATTGGGCTTCGGGTAGAGAGCCCCGGTTTCCTTGACGAAGCCATCGATGAGAGCCTGCAGTTCCTT
>JAPYUT010000101.1 GCA_029940475.1 Verrucomicrobiales bacterium
GGCACAGTGGCCGTGCTCGGCCATCATGTGGGCGGCCGCGTGCTCAGTTACAGGCAGGACGGCAAAGAATCCCTTTATTTGAACCCTTCCGAGGCAAAATGGAGCCCAACCAATGGCAAGAAATCCTCTTCGGCGGGGCGTTTTGACATCGGCCCGGAATACCTCATCCCCAAGCGCGCAGCGCTCTGGTCCGGGCAATGGACAGCCGAGATCACCGGTCCGCACAGTGCCCGCCTCACCAGCAAGCCGGCAGCCGATGCCGGTATCCGCCTGATTCGTGATTTTGTCCTCGCTCAAGACTCCTCGCACCTGGCGTGCACGCAAACCATGGAGAATACCTCCAGTGAAACCCGGAGATGGTGCCATTGGGGACGCATGTTTGCCATCCACGGTGGCATAGTGGTGGTGCCCCTCTCTCCCGAATACCAGCGCTTCCCAAAGGGGTATATCATGATGCGCGGCAGTGACGAAATGCTGATCCTGCCCGATGACCCGAACATCCGGCGGCGCGGCAATTTCCTCGAGATTCTCGCGCCACCCAAGGAACCCAAAATAGGTTTTGATTCCTTCGCAGGCTGGTTTGCCTACCAGATGCCCAATGACCTTGCATTCATCAAGACCTACAAGACCTGCCCCGGGCGGCTATACGGCGAAATTGCCGGACTGACCCTCGCGGTTTGGTACCCGAAGCGGGATTGGGTGCCTGCCTGTGAACTTGAACCCATCGGCCCGATGGAGATCCTGCAACCCGGCGCGAAGGCATCATTCACCGAGAACTGGCACCTGCTGCCCAACAGCTTTCCCAAAGACGGTTCAAAACTCGACCTTTCAGCCCTTGCAAAAAAAGTAGCACCCCTGCTGCCATAAAGAAAAATCCTTGATTGCCCACCCCGCCCTGTAACAAAACACTACATACCCGAATGTCCTTTCATCTAATCATTATCACTATTCTCGGCACCCTGGCCATGATCCTTCCCGCCCGATCTGTTGACGTCTATTTCGGCACCGGCGGAGGAGGATCAAAAGGCATCTACCGGGCAAAATTCAATCCTGAGAATGGTAAGCTCGAAGCTGCGCAACTAGCTGCAGAGATTAGAGGCCCCGGCTTCCTCAGTTGGCATCCGGACGGCAAAAAAATCTATGCCGTGGCACAGATCGAGAACGGGCCCGGCGTTGCCGGCTTCCATGTCAAGAATGACGGTTCACTGCAACAGTTTACCTCCTCACTCATCGGTGATGGCGGCGGCACACACGTGGCAATTCATCCTTCCGGGAAATTCCTGCTCACCGCCCAGTATGGTGGCGGTTCCACGGCACTTCTGCCGATTGACGAAGATGGTCAGCTTGGAAAATCCGTTGTCATGGAACATAAGGGAGGATCAAGGGTGGTCGGCAAGCGCCAGGATTCACCACATCCTCACTGGTGTGGATTTTCCCCGGACGGGCGATTCTCCTTCACGCCCGACCTTGGCACCGACAAGATCCACATTTATGAAGTTGATGCTGCCAAGCCCGCCATTACCAGGCATGCCCTCGCAGCCAGTGTCCCGGGTGGCGGCCCGCGCCATATGCGCTTTTCCGCTGATGGTAAATTCATTTACCTTCTCAACGAGCTCTCCCTGTCGGTAACCACCTTTGCCTATGACGCCGCAAAGGGCCGCGCAAAACGCCTGACCACCACTCCCGCCCTCAGTGATGCGGTCAAGGCCAAGGAGACATTTAATTCCGCCGCGGAAATTCTCATCCACCCCAACGGCAGGTTTGTCTGGTCTTCAAACCGAGGCAATGACAGCATCACCTGCTACCGGGCAAACCCGGAGACCGGTTTGCTCAGCGTCACGGAAGTTGAGCCTATCCGCGGCGCGTGGCCGCGCAATATAAACATTGACCCGAGCGCCCGTTGGATCCTCGCCGCCGGCGCACATTCGGACACCGTGTCGGTCTTCAGGATCAACCAGGAAACCGGCGGGCTTTCCTACCAGACGAGAGGCCTTATCAAAGTCCCCGCACCGGTCTGTATCCTGTTTGGCCCTGAATAAGGCCCCCCAGTGGCATGGCCGGCCATTATGACAAGCAGCACAAAAGCTGCGGGCAGGCAACACTCACAGGTGTCACTCATCGTCCAAATATCAGCGTTTCGTGCCGGCTCTCAAGCCTTTTCAGGTAATCAAGGCTGCGCTGGATACCATCCTCACAATCATGCAGCGGCTCATATTCGATTAAGTAAACGCCTGAAAAGCCCATGCGCTCGAACAGGGGCGCGTAATCCAGGTCATCATCGCCGATTGCCACGGCCACCCAGCCATCCCCCTGGCGGGTCCAGTCCTTCATGTGGCAGTAGTTGATGCGCTCATTGAGGATCTCCAGGCAGCAGTCCGGGTCATCGGGTCGGACAGCCTTGATGTTGCCGGGATCAAAATTAAACCCCACCCGGGGAGGCAACTCGTTAATAAGGCGGCGCAGGCAATCCGGGTCGGTTGTCACCGAGTTGACATGTGTCGCGGAATCATCAGCATTGAACTTGATGGCACCGTGCGTCTCAATGGCGATGGTCAAGCCCAGCCCGGCGCACTGGCTATCAGCCGTTTCAAACGCGGAAATCATGCGTGCCCAGATCTCCGGCGTGACCTCCGCCGCGGGAGTAAACCCGGCAAACAACCGCACGTGGGTCGCCCCGCATGCCGCCGCCGCAACAAGCTGCCGTTCACACTTGCCAAGCATCTCTTCATGGGCACTGCTTTCAGCGAGGGTGAAATCATTCTCGATGCAGCAAAACGGCGTTGCGATGCCGAACTCCTCATTGAGTGCGCGGTATTGTGCAATCTCCCCGGCATCGGGAAACTCGGGAAGGCGCCCAACCTGGTCGCCGCCAATGCCGAACTCAAGCCACTTGCAGTCAAACTTCCGGGCAATCTCAAAGTGGCGCCGCATCGGCAGGTTGCGAAAGCCCCACTCGCCCAGGCCCACAGTGATTGTCCGCTGATTTTGCATTGTTATTGGCATTAAGGAATGCCTGAATCCCCCTTTTATCACCGGGCTTGCCGAATTACAGCTTTATTCAGCATGAAACCGTATTCCCGGTGACTCATTCCGTCCTTAAACTTGCTCAAAAAATCCTCCTTCACAAAGGGCAAATAGGTTAAGCTCCGCGTCCTTGAACTCTCACTATATCCATCAATGACATCACAACGCTTCCTGCCTTTTATCCTCTCCACGCTTTATTGTTTGATTGCCGGGCTTGCCTGCGCCGGACAAAGGCCCAACGTCGTCCTCGTTATCACTGATGACCAGGGATACGGCGACCTTTCCTGCCACGGCAACCCGGTGCTGAAGACGCCGCATCTCGACAAGCTGCATTCAGAAAGCGTACGCCTGACCGATTATCACGTGGCACCAACCTGCTCACCAAGCCGCGCCGCACTCATCACCGGGCACTGGACCAACCGCACCGGTGTCTGGCATACCATCATGGGCCGCTCCATGCTGCGTGCCAACGAGATCACCATCGGCAAGATCCTGGGCGATGGCGGGTATCACACCGGCATGTTCGGCAAGTGGCACCTGGGCGATAATTATCCCTACCGCCCGGAGGACCGCGGTTTTCAGGAGGTGCTGCGCCATGGCGGTGGCGGCGTGGGCCAGACTCCGGACTTCTGGGATAACGCCTACTTTGACGGTTCCTATTTCCACAACGGCAAGGCGGTGCCGGCCAAGGGTTTTTGTACCGACGTGTTCTTCGACTACGCCAAGCGTTTCATCAGGAAGGTGAAAAATGACGAGCAGCCCTTCTTTGTCTACCTCTGCACCAACGCACCGCACGGCCCGATGCATTCCCCGAAGAAATTCAGCGCGCCTTACGCAAAGCAGGGGGTTAATATCGCCAACTTCCTCGGCATGATTGCCAATATTGACGACAACGTCGGCAGAATGCGCGCCTTCCTCAAGAAGGAGGGACTGGATGAAAACACCATCTTCATTTTCACCACTGACAACGGCACCTCCAGCGGTGCCAACATCCACAACAATGGCATGCGCGGCCGCAAGGGCAGTGAGTATGACGGCGGTCACCGCGTGCCCTTCTTCCTCCACTGGCCGAAGGGCGGGCTCAACAAGGGCCGGGATGTGGACATGATCACCTCCTATGTGGACGTGGTGCCTACCCTGATCGACTTCTGCCAGGTGCCGGCACCCAAGGGTGTGAAGTTTGATGGCGTGAATATTCGTCCGCTCATCGAAAACAAGGCGAACAACTGGCCGGACCGGATTTTAGTCACTGACAGCCAACGCGTGCGCGATCCCATCAAGTGGCGCAAGAGCTCGGTGATGACCGACCAGTGGCGGCTGGTCAACGGCAAGGAGCTCTATGATATTAATGCCGACGCGGGCCAGAAGCAAGACATCGCCAGTGCGAACCCGGATGTAGTGGCTCGTCTGACCAAGTTCTATGACGCGTGGTGGAAGGAGATCGTGCCGACCTTCGGCAAGCCGACCGCCATCTACCTGGGTGCGGATGCCCCAATGGCAAACCCGGTCACCCTGACCTGCCATGACTGGATTGCCGATGGCAGCACCCCGTGGAACCAGCGTCATATCCGCAATGCCGAGAAGAAACCAAGCAACACCGGTTTCTGGGCAGTGGATGTCAAAAGCGCAGGGGAATACACCGTGGAACTGCGCCGCTGGCCCAAGGAATCCGATCGCGCCATCACCGCCGGGCTGAAGGCGGGCGCGGACGTGCCGGGGGTGACTCCCTTCCGCGCCGTTCCCGGCAAGCCCTTTGCCGCGGTGAAAGCGCACCTGAAGCTGGGCGGCAAGGAATTGACGCTGCCGGTGAAACCCGGTGACAAGGGTGTGAGCTTTAAATTGAAGCTTAAGCCCGGGCGCGATGAGCTGTGGGTCAAGTTCAGCGATAAAGCAGGAATACCGATGGGTGCGTTTTATGCGTATGTGACCAAAGTTAAGTAAGCAGGTGGACAGACCGAGGAATTAAAGCCTCATGATACATTTTAATGGTTAGATTCCTACTCACAGTTTTGTTTTGTTTGTGCGCGCCCTTGATGGGGGCGAATGATGGTCGCTGGGTTGACCCTGCCGACCCCACGATTCCAGTCGATTTCAAGTATCAGGGTGAGTATGTCGGTTCGCACGACGAGGGCGGCAAACTGGGTTGTCAAGTCGTGTCGCTTGGGTCAGGAGTTTTCCAAGCCGTGCTCTACACCGGTGGGCTTCCCGGAGCCGGTTGGGATGGGAAGAGCCGAAGTATCATGGATGGCAAACTGAACGGTGACGGTGTCATCTTCGCAGCAGCCTCCGGTAAGCGTGCGCACGTGGCAGCGACGCGCGGCAGGGAAAAAAAGCCCTCGTCCACGCGTGTTTCGCTGTTAACCAAATTTCCTCCGGACGGTCACAGACCCTGCACAGCGCAGATTGCAGGCGACAAGATGAAAGGGAAGTTTGAAGACACTCCTTTTAACTTAAGCAAAATGATCCGCAAGAGCCCCACGCTTGGGCAGAAGCCGCCTCCCGGAGCTATTGTCCTTTTCGATGGGAGTCATATGAAGGAATGGACAGGAGGGAGTATCCACAAGAAGTTTGCCACGTTGATGCCTGAGCCGAATAGTCTGATGTCAAAGCGCAAGTTCAACAACTACACCGTCCATCTAGAGCTCATGCTCCCCTATCAGCCAGCCTACCGCAGCCAAGACCGCGGCAATAGCGGCTTTTATCAGGTACACGACTACGAAATTCAGGTATTGGACTCCTTTGGCATGGATGGGGCCCATAATGAATGCGGCGGCATCTATAGCCACAAGGGCTCGGACGTTAATATGTGTCTGCCTCCGTTGGTTTGGCAGACCTTTGACGTGGAATTCACCAACTCCGTGGCGAAAAACG
>JAPYUT010000042.1 GCA_029940475.1 Verrucomicrobiales bacterium
TCGTTGACCTGGCTGATGTGCAGCAGGTCATTGACGTGCTTGTTGCCTTTGTCCGTTCCCTGAAGGCAGGGGATGACTTTGCGATCAAGCTCTAGGGGGCAACCGCCCTCAAAGGCTCAAAGAGGCCGAAATGAAAAACCTGCCTGAAATCAACCACTGCAGCCCGAACCGCAAGGCCTACTGGTGCAGTGCCTGTAAGGCGCACAATACGTTCGACATTAAGAGCAGTAGATCAGGCAACAATACGACGTGGACGTATCACTGTAAGGCCTGCCGCTTCTCGATGTTCAATCCCGCCGATGTGTATCCATGGAAGAATGGACTGTTTGTTTTTGTGGGTTTGTGCTTCCTCATCGCTGTTCCCATCGGGCTCATATGCTTGGTCATTGGGGACACGGATTCTAATTTTTTCAGCATCTCCTTAATCCTGGCGGGGTTTGGAGCTTTCTTTGGCTGGATCGCGTGGATGATGCATAAGTATATGAAGCAATGGAACGTCTGGCATTCCGCTCAGCGAAGGAAGTCCCCGGAGCGGCTGACACTGGAGGCCATGAACCATCCTTTTCAGCCCGAATACGACAGCAGCGGAGACTTTACCGAGTGGGCGGAACAGTTCCTGACTCCTGAAGAAGTGGAGCAACTGCACGCAAAATATGGGAAACGCCTGTTTATCCCGGCTAATCAATAAAATTGATCTTGCCTGCAGCATTCTCCATCGCGGCATGCTGCTCGTCGGTGCAGGAGGAATCGGTGGGTGCATCAGCCTCCTTCTCGGTAGATCCAACCAAGCCCTTCTCCAGGAGGTAAGCCTCCACCTCGTCACCACTCACGTCAGCCAGCATCACGTCATCAACCACCACGCACGGTGAGAGCGGTTGACCGCTGCGCTGCTCCATCTCCCAGCGGAATGCCGGGTTTGCGATGATATCCTTTTCCTCAAAATCCAGGGCATGCTTGCGCATGATGGCACGCACCCCCTCGCTCCAGCCACAATGCGTTTTCAGGTAGGCGATAATCTCAATATTGTTCTCTGGCATGATTTTCTTGGTAATGGGCAAACATTAAATCTGTTCAGGCAATCAATCAAGGGCAGCTTAATTCAAAGTTGCCCATTGCCGTCGCGGTGACGATCCTGATAATATATCCCTGATTATCAGGAAAAAAATCTCAATGACTATTCCACCCCTTCTCAAGACAACCTGCAGTGCAACGGCATTGCTTCTCATAATGTTGCAGGCTGTTCGTGCCGAACAACCCGCATTCTCCCGGGCACCCTACCTGCAACTCGCCACTGATAGCTCAATCCGGATTGTCTGGCGCACTGAGCGGGCAATCACCCCGCTTGTGCGCTACGGGAAAGACCCGGTAAAGCTCACCGGGCTTGCCAAGGCGGAAAATATCATCAAGCGCGTCACCGCCACGGGCGAATCCGGTTCACCTCCCCCCCTGCACAGTGCCCCCGAGGGCACCCGCCAGTTTGAGGCAACAATAAGCGGCCTGGAACCGGAAACTGTCTACCGCTATGCGATCTTCGATGGCAAAAAACGACTCACCCCTGACGATCCAAGCTACCGCTTCAAGACCCACCCGCTGCCGGGAATCCCAAGGCCCCTTTATTTCTGGGTCGTCGGCGATTCCGGAACCGCTGGTCTCAACCAGGCCAAGGTGCACACGGCGATGCGCGAATACAACAAGGCAAAAGGCGCGCAACTCGACCTCTACATTCATGTTGGCGACATGGCATATGGCAGCGGCACCGACACTCAATTCTCAGAGCGCTTCTTCAAGATGTATGAACCCACGCTGCGCAATACCGTGTGCTGGGCGGCAATGGGCAACCATGAAGGCAAAACCTCCAAGGGCGCAGACGGCAGCGGCCCTTTCTATGACGCATATATTTGCCCGACAACCGGTGAAGCCGGCGGCCTTCCATCCGGCAAGGAAGCCTACTACTCCTTTGATTTCGGCAGCGTTCATTTCGTCGTCCTTGACTCGCACGACCTCGACCGCAAACCCGGCGGCGCGATGGCGCAGTGGTTAAAGGCTGATATTGAGAAAACCAAAGCCGAATGGTTAATCGCCTACTTTCACCATCCTCCCTACACCAAGGGCTCACACGACAGCGACAAGGAAAGTCAACTCATCGAGATGCGTGAGCACATTATGCCCATCCTTGAGGGAGGCGGCGTGGACATCGTCTTTACCGGCCACTCCCATATCTACGAGCGATCAATGCTCATCAACGGCGCATACGCGACACCCACCACCGCAAAAGGCGTTATCCTTGACGACGGTGACGGTGACCCGGACGGTGACGGTCCCTACCTCAAGAGCAAGGGACTCGTCCCCCACAACGGCACCGTGCAGGTTGTCGCCGGTCATGGTGGCACCAATGTCAGCAGGAAGGGAACCATGCCGATAATGCGCAGGATCCTGGTGGAGAACGGCTCCGTCCTGGTATCTGTAAAAGGAAACACCCTGAGCGCAACCATGCTCAACTTGAACGCGACGGTGCGTGATTCCTTCGCCATTAAAAAAGAAGGCATCATTGAGCACTCACCAATCCAGGATCCGTGGCAGCCTTCGGCAAAAAAGGAGACTAAAAAGCCGGAATCCGGGAAGGTTATCAAGGAAGGAAAACCCCTCCCCCCCGGAGCACAACGCATCATCGACCACAGTGCACAGTGGCGTTACCTGGCCGGTGGAAACCACCCCCCAAAAAACTGGACAACCCTCAATTTCAACCAGTCTTCCTGGAAGCAGGGAGCAGCCGGCTTTGGATACGGGGATAAAGATGACCGCACCGAATTGGCCGGCATGAAAGATAAATACAGGAGTGTCTATATCCGCCGTGCATTTAAGCTTCCTGACGGTGCAAACCCCGCAAAAATCGGGCTCGCCGTGTCCTACGATGACGCATTCATCGCCTATATAAACGGCAAGGAGGTTTGCCGGGTCGGTGTTGATTCCGGTAGCGGTAAAGACGCAAAAGGATTCCATTCACATGAAGCGGACAAGAAATTTGAGTTCTTTCCCCTGGATAAAAAGGCAATTGGAGCACTCCAGGACGGTGTCAATATCCTCGCGATCGAGGGGCATAACATAAAGGTGAACAGCTCCGACTTCACCCTGCACCCGGCACTTCTACTGGTGAAATAATGCCAATGAGAAAACTTCCGCACAGCCTCCTGGCTCTCTTCAGCATCGCCATCTTCCTGCCATGCCTGCCCGCACACCACGATACCGAGGAAATGATTGCGCGCTTCACCCAGCGCATCGAGTCCGGTAAGGCAAGCGCCGAGCTCCACTATCGGCGCGCTGTTGAATACCGCATCCTGCTTCAGCCCGCCAAGGCTGAAGCCGATCTCCACGCAGCGCTTGAATACGATCCTAATTACACTCCTGCCCACAGGGAACTGGCACAATTACTCGCAAAGCGGGGAAAACCCAAATTGGCCGTCAAGGCAGCACGGCATGCAATATTTGCCTCAAGGAACCTGAATGAACGTGCCGGCGCAATGATTCTTCTTGCCCGCCTGCTCGCAGCCTCCGGGCAACCCGGGGCGGCCTTGCGCAGTTGTCGTGAGGCATTTGAATTAAAGCCTCCCGGGGAAGTCGAGTGGTATTTACTGCATGCCGAATTACTCGCTTTACTCGACAGGGACCATGAACGGCCGGACATACTCGCAGCCGGCTACACTGCCACGTACAGTATCGTGCTGCGCAATGCATGGATCGACGCATTGCTCGATGCGGGAGATTTCAAGGCCGCATTGCCGGTCATTGAGCAGGAACTCTCAGGATTACGCCTGAAAAGCTCGTGGCGGCTGCGTCATGCCCGCGCCCTGCTCGGTCTCGGCCGGACAGCTACTGCCAGCGCGGAACTTGCCGCCTGCCTTGGGGAACTTGAAAAGCGAATACACCCGGCAAGGCCGGACATCACCCTGATCGCTGAACGCGGACTCGCTCACGCCCTGCTCGGCAGGCTCGGCGCAGCCCGCAGCGACTTGAGGCGGGCACGCGCCGGCGGGGCTGAGCAGTGGATGACAGCAGCACTCGAGCGCGCGCTTTCTGATGTCTCGAAAATTGACCGCAGGTAATCAGGTATATCTAGGGAATCTCTTCGCCTGACCCGGTATAAAGCCACTCAACAACCCTGTTGCCGGAAATAATCGCCATGCCCTCGGTATCAAAGGTGCCAAAAAGACTGGTGGTGGGGTAGGTTACCGTGGCGGTCCAATATGGCTTTGAATTCCATATTTGCGGTCGGGCCGGTCCCCACCCTTTGATTTTGGACACGTTGATTGATTTAACCTCACCCCTTTGGATACTCGCCAGCATCACCGCATAGCCGCGACCACTCTTCTCCGGAGGCGACCCCAACCCTGCCGCATATTTTTCCCTCTCACTGGAGGTCATTGGCCGCGGCACGTCATCACGATAGGCCGTCTCGGGCAAGTTACTGATCACGGCAACCGGTTCGGCAGGCCGCAAACCCGGAGAATCATCCGGGACATCCACGGGGTCAGGATCAACCGGCGGGTCAGGGGTAGCCGGCGGGTCTACAGTCACAGTTTCCGGCGGTTTTTTCTCTGCCTGCGGTCTTGATGATTGCAGGAGAAGATCACGGAAATTACGCACAGCAAGAGCATCATCAATCTGATTGGCCCTAGTCAATACAACCTGAATAAACTCAAGTTTGCGATCGACTTCAAACCGCGCTTCCCCGTCACGGCTGCGTTTCAGGTTGTTAACGCGGGCAAAGAACTGCTCATATTGACCGCGCATTGTGCGCACATGATCCGGCGCCGCATCAATCTCGGCTGACCGGGTGGCATCGCCGCTTTCAATGCGCCCGATTTCCCCGTCCAGGGCCACCGCCGCCTTCATCGCCTTAATCTTGAGCATTCTGGCCTGCTCATATTTCAGTTTCCCGACATACTTTTCATTGAGCCTCTTCAGGTAGTCCTCATGCTGTATTGAGTTTTCCCCGAGCGCATTCTCAAAGGCCGCCAGTAGCTCTTTTTGTTCAACGGAAAAGAAATCCGGCGGACTCGGCAATTCCAGTGCACGAGCCGATATCCCCAGGAGGGTAAGGGCAAAAACAGCAAAAAACGGGTAAAGCGGCACAACTAATGCTAATAATTGGTGGAAATTGAGGATTTTCTTCAAATAAAATACCAAGTGGTGACGTATTCTTTAGCAAAGTATGATATTGTAGGCAACCGGGGGGATCAAATGGTCAATTGTGAAGTGGCCGGAAAAATTGTTTTATTTTCCTGAAAAATAAAGTAGCACCGAAGACATCATGTTTACGTAATCTTTCCCCGCCAACCTAAATGAACAGCAATCGCTTATGAAATCTATCGTTCAATTCGTGGGACTAACCGGATTGGCAGCCATGTTGCTATCAGCAGCAGCTGCCAAGTCATTTGAGGATAAATTCGGCAGGGTGATGGTTGCGGAACTGGTTTCCCATACCGGAACGGACGCCGATAACGTCAAGATTGATAAAGGCGGCAAGAAAATCGACGTGAAAATCGACGTCTTCAGTGAAAAAGACCAGCAATTCATCCGCGACTGGATGAAAAGCACCCCGCCGACACTGGATTATGCCTTCAGGATCCAGGCAGTGAAGAAAAAGCAATCGGAAATCAAGGGGTCTCGTAGTTATTACTCAAGCAGCAAGACGGCAGTCTACGTTTACGAGATAACGGTCACCAACCTGACCCGGCAACCCGTCAGCGATTTGCGAATCGATCATCGTACCGTCTCACAGGGAAGATCAAAATCCCTTAAATTTCAACGCGGCAGTGAAAATGTAAAAGGTCCGTTGCGCTATAATGATCAAATCCAATTCATCACCACCCCGGCAAAAATAGAGAGTAGCAGCGGTCGCAGTTACTATGGATATGGATCCTCATACAGCTTCAAGGAAAGCCTGCTCGGAGTCATCCTGAGAATCTATGGCCCGGACGACCAACCATTGGAGGAATGGCGCTCATCGGGAACAAAGATGGGCCAGGTGAGCTGGGAAGCCTCTGAGCAATCAGATACCACCCGCCAACGTGGCTTTACAGGAGAAGATGACGGTGACCGAAGAAACGATGGCGACCGAAGAAACGACGGCGACCGAAGAAACGACGGCGACCGAAGAAACGACGGCGACCAAAAGCAACCTGATTTGAGGGACCTCGAGGCACTCAAGAAACTCCTGGAATCCGGCGAAAATCCCTTCAAGCAGAACAAGCCCGACGTGAAGCCTGAGGGGATCCCGGATGTGAAACCGGAAGACTTCTCAAAAATATTCGGTTCGAAATAACGTTCGGAAACCAGCACACATTCCACAGTCCGGGATTGCGCCGGCTACATCGCAAATTCACTGCTGTCGTTGCCATTTCTCTCGGTAGCATCATCAAGCCGTCGTTTCTCCCACCTCTGCAGGGTTCCGGGCTTGAATACCAGGCGCTTGAAATCCTCAAGCATCAGGTAGACACAGGGCACAAGCAGCAAAGTGATCGTGGTTGCGAACAGGATCCCGAACCCCAGTGAAATCGCCATCGGGATAAGGAACTTTGCCTGCAGGTCAGTCTCCAGAAGCATGGGAGTCAAGCCTGCAAACGTTGTCAGTGAAGTCAACAGGATTGGCCGGAATCGCGCCGCACCGGCGGCCCATGCCGCATCAATCACCGACTGCCCGCGTAGACGGTGACGATTCACATAATCCACAAGGACCAGGCTGTCATTAACCACCACCCCGGCAAGCGCGATAATCCCGCACATCGACATGATACTGAGGTTTACTCCCATTAGTATGTGGCCGGTCACCGCGCCCACGATTCCAAAGGGAATCACACTCATGACGATTAACGGCTGAATATAAGAGCGCAGAGGTATCGCCATCAGGACAAACATGGCAAGCAGGGCAAACAGGAATCCTATACCCATCTCCTTCATGCTTTGTTGCTGATCCTTTTGTTCTCCCTGGAACTTGTATTGTATCCCAGGAAACCTGTCCCCCAGTGTCCTTAAGGTGTCCTCCTCCAGAGTACGACGTGCCTCGTTGGCATTTGCGTTCTCATTATTTTTGTCAATATCAGCCGCAATGCGGATCGTTCGCATCCGATCGGTTCGCTGGATAGTGGCAGCACCCCGCCCCTCACCGAATTCAACGACAGCGGAAAGCGGAATCTCATTCCCTTCCCGGGTACGCACTTTCATTCGCTCAATATCCTCAAGGGAAGTGCGTTCAGCCTTGGGATAACGCACCATCACCTTGATCTGATCGCGACCACGCTGCAATCTCTGCACCTCTTCACCATAGAATCCCCTGCGCATTTGGCGGGCAACATCCCCAAGCCTTAATCCCAGAGCCTCTCCCGCAGGCAATAGAGATTTTAAAATCACCTCACGCTTGCCGTTCCTGTCACTGTCATTGATATCAATGATGCCATCGATCCCGAAAAGGGCATCTTTTACGTATTCCGTGGCACTGCGCAATTGTTCGAAATCACCACCACTGAGCTCAAGGTCAATGGCATTGCCTCCACCCGCCGCCTGGCTCTGGAACGAAATTTCAGCTACCCCTGGAATATCACCGGAGAGTTTGCGCCACTGAGCGGCAAGTTCCTTGGCGGTGACTTCACGCTCAGCACCGGGCAACAATTCCAGGGCAACTTCACCAAGATGCGATCCTCTCGGAGTAATCGGAGTAAACCCTGTCTTAAAGGGCTGGCTGCCGACACTCGCCAGCATATGGATCACCAGGGACCTGCCGTTACGCTTGGAATACAACTCGTTTAACTTCACCGCCGCCGCCTCAACGCGTGCAACCGCAGCCGAGGTTGTCTCAAATGCCACCCCGTCAACCATGCTGATCTTGGTCGCGATAATCTCCGCCTCAACCTCGGGGAAGAACTCCATCTTGATGCGCCCGCCGCCAACAACACCAAGGGTTACCACAAACAACGCGAAGAAAATCGCCAATACCATATAACGAGAATGCAGGGCGCGACGGAGAACAGGCCGGTAGAAAGTCTCCACAAAATGCTCGAGACCGCGTGCAATCCTGTGCTGAAACCTTAGAATGAAGCCCTGTTTATTACCGCTATTAGCCGGCCTGAGCAGGGAAAGATGTGCCGGCAGTATTAACTTGGACTGGAGCAGGGAGAAGAGCAATGTCGGGATCACAATCCACGGGATGTTGCGCCAGATCTTGCCGCTGACACCGCTGATCCCCAGCATCGGAGCAAAGGCAATGGCAGTCGTTAAGACACCGAAAATCACCACCACGCCGACCTCGTGTGTGCCCCGCCATGAGGCTATGCGAGGATCCTCCCCTGCTCGGATTCGCCGATAAACATTTTCACCAACGACAATGGCATCATCAACCACAATACCCAGCACCAGGATGAAGGCGAAAAGTGTAATCATGTTTACTGAAATTCCCGTATAGGGCATCATCCAGATCCCACCGGCAAAGGATACCGGGATACCGATTGTCACAAGTGCCGCGAGGCTTGGCCGCAGAAACAAGGACAACACTATCAGCACAAGTATGAGGCCCCATAATCCATTGCGCGCCAAAAGGTCCAGACGTCCCTCGAGCATCCTGGAAGTGTCGTTCCATACCTCAAGTGAGACACCTTCCGGCAATTGACTCCGGGCCTGCTCAATGTAGCCCTTGGCTGCACGGGCCACGTCCAGCGTGTCTTCATCGCCAATGCGGAATACCTGGATCGCGGCAGCTGCCTTGCCGTCAAAACGACTGCTCATGTCTATATCTTCAAAGCCGTCGACCACCGTTGCCAGTTCACCAACCACCACCTGCGTCCCGTCAGGACGGGTAATCACCGGGATATTCTCAAATCCCACGGCGGTATAGCGCTTGGCTTCCGCCTTGATTAAAATCTCCCCTGCATCCGTACGCACCGACCCACCTGGAAGGTCAAGGGAGGAGGAGCGTATCGCTTCTGCCACCTGGGCAAAAGTCAATCCGTACGCGCGCAGGGTGTCCTCGGAAACATTGACTGCTATCTCGTAGGGACGGACACCTGAGAGTTCCACCTGGCTGATCCCCTTATCCTTGCGGAACAATGCAGCAAACCGTGCCATGAATCCCTGCGGCGGGGGCGGTTGATAAGATAACAGCCCGTCACGCACTTCTTCTGCATAGCCGCGCAGGGTGCGCTCATCGGCATCGGCATAGATCGCCACTGTGAGGACCTGATTCTTGATGAGGATCTCCTCATAAACCGGTGCCTCGGCGTTCTCGGCAAGATTCTCAACAGCATCAACCCTGCTCTTGATGTCATCCATGACATCACGCAGGTCAAAATTATTGGCAATCTCGACATAAACCACGCCATAAGAATCCACTGAAGTCGACTTCAGTGTGTCAATCCCCTCAAGATCCTGGATCGCCTCCTCAACAGGAACACACACGCCTTTCTCCACCTCCTCCGGTGTCGCCCCCGGATACGCAATTTTCACGGCAACAAAGTTCGTCTCTGTTTCCGGGAAAATTTCCTTCTTGGACTTAATCCAGGTGGTGCAGCCGGCAAGCAATACCGCCCCCATGATAAAGTTGGCAGCGACGTGGTTGCGTGAAAACCAATGGATGATGGTGCCCATTGTCCTGTTAATTCCCTGGTCTCACTCCCTCCGGGTTGAGTATCGCCGGATTTTCCTGGTTATTAACCTTAACGGCCATGCCATCAATCACGTTGGGCACGGGACTGACGGCAACGCGCTCGCCCTGCTCAAGTCCATCACCAATGACCACCTCATCATGCTCGGTGCGTATAACCTTCACCCTCCGCAGCGCCACAGTATTGCCTGGACTTACGATCAGGATGCGATCCTTGCCATAAAATGCCTTGCGCGGCAGCCTATACACAGCGCCAAGAGTTTTGCCGGTTAATTCAGCTTTCAGGAAAAGTCCGGGAGCGAGAAATTTCGCTGCGGTAGTTCCGGGTTCACCCGGCAGGATACTGGCCACCAGGAACACTGATTGGCTGCCACGATCAACCCGACCCTCTGTACGTATCAGTTTTCCTGCCCATTCCACCTCCTCGCCGCCAAACTTTGCATGGAAAGACACCGCCACCTTGGCCTCCAGTTCAATAAACCTGTAATCCTCAAGAGACACCGGCAGCCGAAGCTCAAACTCCCTGCTGAAAACATCTGCAACCACTCCTCCGGCAGCGACAGATGACCCTTGCTCGGTAAATGTCGCCTGCACCTGGCAGGCATACGGTGCCCTCACCCTGGTGCGCAACAAATCACGCAATGCTTTCTCAAGTCCAGATTGCGCCGCATCAACCCGCTTCAGCGCACTTTTCAGCTGTGGTTTACGAAGAACCAGCTCACTTGCCTTGCGCCCGCCACCGAGTGCATCCCAGTCACGCTTCGCCTGCTCGGATCTTGCCTGTTCCTGCTCGAGAGCCAGCTCAGCAACGGCAAGCTCGGAAGCAGCGAGCACTTCTGCTGACTCGTAATCCGCACGATCTATCTCCAGTAAAATCTCATCTTCTGCAAACCGTTCACCCACCTCAAGCTTGGGTGAAACCCACACCACCCTGCCTGGCACCTCAGCTGCCAGTGATGTCCTGCGACTGGGAAGAACTTCGCCCTGTGAACCAATCGTCACGGTATAATCAGCAGTGTTCGCCGTGACTACATCCACAACGGGCAGCAGCATGCTGCGCGGTTTTTGCGCCGCTCTTGGCTTGGTCAGCACCAATACCCAACAAATTGCGCCCCCAAGCAGGACGATGACCACGGAAAGCGTAATTTTAACCCAGTTCTTCATGGTTTCTTCTCAATACTGCCGCCCAGAGCGAGATGCAGGTTAACCCGGTTGTATAAGCGCATTCGCCGCAATGTCAGTACCTGCGAGCGCACGCTGAGCATCTGTCGCTGCGTAAGCAGCAAGCTGGTCGAGTTGCCTACACCGCGACGGTATTCCTCCAGTGAACGCGCAAAAGCGGCTATCAAATCCTCCTCAGCCACACGCAGTGCCTCCTCGCGCTTACGCAGGACAACATCATTATCAAGCCGCGTCTCAACCTCCTCGAATGCCTTGAGAACTGCCCGCTGGTAATCAATGTATGCTTCAGACTCTGCTACCTTGCGAAGTTTCAGGTTGCCGAGGATCTCACCAGCCCGGAAAATCTGTTGTCCAAACCGCCCGGCAATGCTCCACACTCCAAAACTGGAATCGGTTAATTCCCGCAATGCGGAACTCGCCGTGCCACCGCTCCCGGTCAGTTTGATTTGCGGAAAAAGCGCAAGCTTGGCCTCCTTGATACGGCGGTGCGTTGCCGTTAATCGCCGTTCAGCGGCAATAATATCTGACCGCCGACGCAACAAACCGGATGGCACCCCGGGTGGTGGTGGCGATGGCATATCCGGCAATCCCCCCACCGATTTTATACCGGCGGCAGGATAACGCCCGAGAAGCAACTCAATCTGCCGCTGTACCGCGCGTTTCTGTGCACGCCGCTGCTCAAGGAGTGCCTTGGCTGCCTGCACGTCAGCGGATGCCACCCGCACCTGCGACGCCGAGCCACTACCCGACTCAAAAGAATCGCGCAGGGTTCGATGTGTCTCACTGAAACTGGCAAGGCCCTTTTCACTCAAGGCTATTTGCTCATTCGCCTCCAGCAGGGCAAACCAGATCTTTGCCGTTTGCGCTGCCAGCGAAGAGGCCACGCCACGCAAATCCTCCACCGCAGCCTGCACTTCAGCAATATCCGCCTCCTGGCCTGCACGGATGCGTCCCCACAGGTCAATCTCCCATGAGACGTTAAGTGATGCCCCGAAGTTATTGGACAATGCCTTGGCAATCATTGAATCGCCCGCATCCTCCCCACCCGATTGCTCGCCGAAGGGAAACCCGATGAATGCCTGCTGGGCACGCCTGCCTTCAACCCCAGTACTCAGCAGGGGAAACCTTTTGGAACCTGCGATTTTCGCATTTGCCGCCGCAGTCTCCACCCGGGTTGCCGCCTTCTTGATATCCCAGTTGTTCGCCTTGACCTCATCAATTAAGCCCTTCAGTACCTGGTCCTTGGAAAGTTGCTCAATCCAATCGGTTTCAACTGTCTTGGTATCAAGCCTGCTCCGGTAGGCTGCCGGCAGGTCAACCCCAAGAATATCCTTCTTTGCGGACGGGACTTTTGCCGCACAACCAGTAAAGAAAACCACCACCAGAGCGGTCATGATCCGGGCCGGACAGTGCGCTGTCGCATTTAATCCAATCATCTTTGCTGATATTCCCCCACTTCCTGCGCTGCAAGGCCGGCAGCTAAAAAAATCACCATTTCCTCACGCAGCACTTCAAAAGTTGGCAAGGTACAACGCCCCTGGGACACGATTGCCAATTTATCATGATGGAACAATGAATGCGCCATCGCTCCCGCCATAAACAGCAGTCGCAGGTGAGCCGTATTTGAACTCAGCCCCGGGCAGCACTCGCATATTATTTCAACGAACCGCGCGACAACTTCCGGAAATTGCCGCATTACCAGCTTGGATACCCGTTCATCACGGGCTGCCATACAGCGACTCATCAACTTGAAAAAACGATTATCCCCCCCCGCCCCGCGTGCCGAAGCCTCCAGCACCGGGTCCAGAAACGCCATGACAATCTCCCGCACATCACACTGACCATCATTCTTAATGGCATCCAGGAGTTCAAGCCTCTTGCGGTTGACCGGCTCCACAAGCCTTGCCACCACCGCTCCGATCAACGCTTCCTTGGAGCCAAAATGATAATTTACCGCCGCGAGGTTAGCCCCGGCCTCGGCAGTAATTGCACGCAACGAAACCGCATCAAAGCCGTGCTCAGCAAAAAGTCGCTCAGCTACATCCAATAGCCTCTCCTTGGTATCAGAAGGAATCTCATCCACAAGGGTTGCCATTCCCGAAATAAGCATAAACGATCGTTTAAAACAAACGTTTTATTCGAAATAGCCATGAATTTCCTCCTGCAATTACCGGCATTCTGCGGAAAAACACTCAGCGAACAGCCATACTTGAAGGGCGTGTTTTTATGTTGGTCAGCAATAGCCCCACCACTCAAGCTCCTCCCTAAGTGAATACCCCCACCAGGACAACCAAGTTTGACATGCGCATCGGCGACTGTGTTGAGGGAATGCGCACCATAGAGGAATGCTCGGTGGACGTGATCGTCACATCACCACCCTACAACCTTGATATTAACTATCGCAGCTTTGAGGACTCGGCTCATCGGGAAGAGTTCCTCGACTGGTGCGATATCTGGAGTGATGAAGTGAAACGTGTAATGCGTGAGGATGGCTCCTTTTTCCTCAACCTCGGTGCCTCTCCGAAAAATCCCTTCCTTCCCCACGAGCTCTTACTGCGCTTGCGCGAAAAGTTTAAACTGCAAAACACAATCCACTGGATTAAATCAATCACAGTCGAACAACGGGACGGAGGTGAGATCTCGGTGGGGCATTTCAAGCCAATCAACTCGCCACGTTTCCTTAACGACTGCCACGAGTACCTGTTTCACCTTACCAAGGAAGGATCCACAAAAATTGATCGCCTCTCAATCGGTGTTCCGTATTCAGACAAAAGTAACATCAATCGATGGGAACACACCAAAGGAAAAGACATACGATGCAGGGGGAACACCTGGTTCATCCCCTATAAGACAATCCGAAACCGCGACAACGAACGTCCGCATCCGGCCACCTTCCCCGTCGAGCTTGCACGCCGCTGTCTCTCCCTGCACGGCAAAGGCGGGGAGACAGTTGTACTGGATCCCTTTCTGGGGATTGGCCATGCTGCAATTGCTGCGGTTGAATATGGTGCTAAAAAATTCATCGGTTTTGAGATCGACGATGAATACTTCGCGCAAGCCCAGCATCAGGTCGCTGAAGTGCAGGGCATGCTCTTTTAGCTCACCCTGAAAAACAATGGGAATGCCCCCGGCATTGGGCTAATGCGTTTAAACATGAAAAATTATTCCTGGGACAACTTGTTTATGGAAATTTTCGCAACCTGCAGCGAACGCTACCGGGCAGGGACACGGGACCTGGGAGAACTCTACTCGGCCGGCGACCTGGCTTTCCTCAGCTCAATTGGTTACAAGCCGCGCGAATTCTTCGACTTCATTGAAGATCATGTCGAGGAGGGGGCTCCAAACCCCATGTCTGCTGTCCTGATCGCCTCGGCACGTCGCGATTTCTTCCTGGTGGAACAAAATGGTCAAGCCAGCAAAAAGGAAGTGGCACCGGATGAATTGCCACCACGGGATGCTGAACTGGAGGGTATGCGCTGGTTGCCGCGGATAATAACCAAGGCACGCGCCAAGCTGCGCGGTGAACTGCACCCCGACATCATGTATGCCTGCGGGGGTGACCGTAATTTCCTGAGCATACACGACATCCACCCGGCAGACTTCCTGCGATTCATCTGGGCCGCCGGTGATAACAACGCGAAGATTGCCGATTATGTCAGGCAATCCCCATCATGACTAATTCCCCTTCGGCCTGACACCAGGAAGGCCGATAACCCCTCCCCCTTCAGGATCGCTTACTTTCCCGTCCTGGGAAATGAGCTTGATTACTGTTGAATTGCCCCCTACATGCCAGAAAATCTGCCGCACCCCGGCCGCTTCAAGCTCGGCAATCTGTGACGCGGAAATACCCTCCTCCAGGGCAGGTTCAAAAACAAAGGACTCACTAAAATTGTGATGACCTGGCCGATAAGTCTGTGAGTAATAGTCATGCAAAATCACCGGTTCTACGGTCAATCCCGTGATCGTGGTTGCCACCCACTTTTCCATGGGAGCTGTATATCCTGCAGTGGGCCCTGTCGGATAAGGCGGCCAGTAGAATTCCGTGTACAGGGAAACCTCACCGCGGCTACCGGATCTGGTTTGCAGGAGGCTGCCATCCTGGGCGGAATCATCGGGATGCCCGGCAACCAGTCTGACCACGTCCTGCCGGGTTTTGCCGGGTTCCGCTCCCTGCCAGCCGGCAGCGAAATCCAACACCGATCTCGGGTAATCAGCTCCAAGGTAAAGTGTATGCTGCCCAAGGGAGCGAATTGGATCCTGGGAATATTCAGCCTCGGTCGGTAACAGCGCATCAAGCCATATACCAGTAAGGCCAACACCTGATATCCAGGCCCAGGAATCACGCGCATAGATTGACTGGCCCTCCGTGCGTGTGCTGAATGCATGCCGGGGCCAGAAAGACGGCTTGCCGGAAAACCCGGCCACACTGCCATTGAGTGCTATTTGCACCTCAGCCTGCGCAACAAGCGATGTCGAGACAGACTCCGGTTTAACCCAACGATTCTCGCCACTTAATACCCAGAGTGACTTGAGCCGGTGATTTCCCATGGCCGTCCCGTATTCCCCCTGAAAAACCTCCAGAGTGGCCGCAGTATCGATCAGGGCAACCCCCGGAGCTGCAGCATGGTCTGCTGCCGGCACCTTACGCATTTGTTTGATCACCAGCTGGCCGTCAGTCAACCTCTTGTATTCAAACTCCAGGCGAGGTTCAGCGTTGTCAGGGAAATGCGCTACAAAAGCTTCGCCAAGCTCATATATCATGACTCCCAGGCTCAGGTAGTCATCCTCCCAGGTCATCACTGCCTCCTCACCGAGACGACAGAGCGAGGAACGCTGCTGCAGGTTCACTCCCTCAAAGTTGGAATTGCCCCGGTAAATATATGTCTCCACCACTTCTGGAATAGCTCCTCCCTCGGGGTTGGTCACGGAAACCGCCCCCTTCTGGCTAACCATCTCGATCTCGATAGAGATTGTCGCGAAACTCGAGTTGCGTTCCGAGACCGCCACTCCATTCCCCGCCTCGATCCCGTCAGGAAAGGAATGATGAACCAGCAGGGCCATGCCAACCTGCTCCTCATCAACGTCGTGACGCAACCGCTCCAGGTAGGCATTCAAGTTATAAAAGCTGGCATACACCTTGCGCATCGCCCGGAACGCCCCACGCTCCTCAGGTTGCTCGGGATCGCAGTGTGAGGGACCTTCATTATCGCCATCGGTATCGTCCATCACGCAACCGCTGTAACTGTCATACAGCCCGGCTCCGACGAATGAATCACTGTCTTCTACGTTGGTGCTGCTGCGAAAACGCAGTTTCCGCTCCACGTCAAAGACTGAAAGCCTGTCAAGGATTGCCGCCCGTTGGGAAATCGAGAAATCCGCCGCATCCTTGATCAGTTCACGCACTCCTTCCAGGGCAGTGGTAAGAGCAGGAATGTCGGCCGGCCATTGCGAAAAAGGTGCAAGGCGCAATGATATTTCCTCACGCAGCGTGCGAATACCCACATCCTGGTCAAGGTAAGCGTCCCAGAGATCAAAGGTAAATGCAATGGCCGGCGGTGAATTATCCGGGACAACACGGCGCAGGAAGCCGAAATTCGCAGCCTTACCGCCGACATAGCGTATGTCCTCCGGCCATACCCCGGCCAGGTGACTCACCGCGATTGAACCCAAGGAAGCCTTGGGGGTGAGATGCAGTTCAGGAGGAGACTTCAATGCGAGGATTTCCCCGGCGTAATCCTCAGGAACTGTGGCTGCATCGAGAAGATTCAACTTGCAACTTCCCCAATAACCACTCGATGTGCGCAAAGCCACCCGCTTCCCCTCAAGAGCCAGCGCTGCCAAACGGGACAGTTCATCCTCAAGATAAGCAAAAGGGATCCCGTAGGACTCTGCGAGAATGGCAACGTGGGAATTCGGCGTCGTCGGAGTTAACGTGAGAATACCCGCAACGAAGGGCAGTTCAGAAGGCACCCGATCGGTAAGCAGTATATCAGTGGGCAACAACTCACCATTGGCATAAGCGGCTTCAATCTCATCATGCGCAAAGTAGCGCAACCTGCCAAGAGCCCAGCCGCCGACATAACACCCGCCTTGCCCTGACCAGCGATCGGGCTCAGCCAGGGCAATTCCATGCTCCTCAAAATAATCAGAATCCGCACGTGCCGCAGCAGCATGCCCGGCAGTCGGCATATAAAACCCCCGCCATTGCGCCCCGCGCCCGATTTTTGACTCCACGACCTGATAAAGATAACGCAGCATCTCACGCGGATAGGGCTCCTCACCTACAACCTGTACCGCAAACTCGTTTGTATACGGAGCAACGAGGACAGCCCCGAGAATCGCCTGCTGCCCGTCACGCGACAGGGTGACCGAGTCAAATTCACCGGCAGACATCCCCATGAAAGGCGCCAGCAGGTCACTGGCAAAATTGTAATGAAACAGATACTTGGTCGAATCCTGGAAATAAACACGGGTGCAATCATCGATGATGATCACAAACTTGACCCACTTGACCGTCACGAATGACTCCCCAAGATTCTCGGACAAAAACGGCTCTTCCGGCAGTGTCAGTTCATTCTTCCAGCCTGTGTTGGGCACGATTACCGCTGGAGTCGATTCAACGACACGGAACAGCCGGGCACCCACCGGCATCTCGGCAGCAGCATCCCACTGCGAAATGCCCGTATTCGCAGCTGCTATCGCCCATGGCCCGAAGCCGTCATTGAACTCAACGCGCTGCGAACGTGAAGGGTCACCTGAAACCTGCAGCAGCAATCCTTCATCGCTGTAACTGAAATCCAGGGCAGGCGAGGCAATGCAGGGCTTCACTGCGATGAAACTCACGCCTGCGAATAAAAACAGCCAACTTTTCATCACCTGTAATCCTAACCCCTATCATCCCTCATCGCCAGCGAACATCACGCCACAACAACTCTTCATTATCGAACACAAAATCGCCATCAAACTTGTTTCCCATCAGCAATCCCGGCAGCCAGTACCGGTCATCACTCCACATCTTGTCGTATGGCACCTTGTCAACCGGACACCAGAACGGGTCAGCCTCAGCTGTCTCGTGCGCTTCCCCCTCAAAATCAAAGGAACGGAAAACAACGCAATGCAGGGCAAGGCGGTCGCCGTTAATGAACTGAAAACGCAAGACTCCCATTTCCTCCGGGTTCCTTGCCTCAATGCCCACTTCCTCAAAAATTTCCCTGACCGCCCCCTCTGCCGCCGTCTCGCCCGGTTCTATCTTACCCCCCGGAGCATTTTTCTTGCCGCTACCAAGGCCGCTTTTCTTGTGAATTAAAAGAATCTCCTCATCCCGGTGCAGGAAAAGCAACGTCGCACGCATGCTTGGCTGCCAAGCCGTCCAGTCGACAGCAGCAGGATTGGTTTGGGAGTGATCTTCCTCCATGTCGCCATTGAGATAAACTGATAAAGCCGCACCTTCCAGTGTTGATATTAAGTTTTCGCCTGCCTGCTCCCCAGAATGATCATCATTTATTCGCCGGACATCCCCGCAAATCGGATAATCCCCACCGGCACGTCACAACCCTCACTGCCCCTTGCCTATGCCAATCCCAGACCACGTGCCCGTTCTATCCCCTTTACCAAACCCATGGCCTTATTCACCGTCTCATTGAATTCGTAATCAGGGTCAGAATCCGCAACCACTCCCGCACCGGCCTGTATATATGCCTTGCCGTCCTTAACCACCGCGGTTCGAAGAGCTATACATGAATCATGATTGCCATCGAAACCGAAATAACCAACCGCGCCGGAATACGCACACCTCTTGCTCTTTTCCAGCTCATTGATAATCTCCATCGCCCGGATCTTGGGTGCTCCACTCACCGTCCCGGCGGGAAAAGTTGCCCGCATTACGTCGTAAGCATTTCTACCGGGAGCCAACTTGCCGGTAACGTTTGATACGATATGCATCACGTGGCTGTAGCGTTCAATAACCATGAAATCCTCCACCCTTACGCTCTCATATTCTGAGACTCTGCCAACATCGTTACGGGCCAGGTCAACCAGCATTATATGTTCAGCCCTCTCCTTGGGGTCACTCAACAACTCTGCGGCAAGGGCGTCATCCTCCTCCGGGGTCTCCCCACGCCATCTGGTACCGGCAATGGGCCTGATATCAATGCGGCCATTAATCGCCCTGACATGCACCTCAGGAGAACAGCCAACCAGGGAAAATCCCTCTTCGAACTGCAGGCAAAACATGTACGGCGAGGGATTAACGGCCCTTAATGCCCGGTAAAGGTCAATTGGCTTGCCTTCATAATCGACCTCAAAGCGTTGCGAGGGAACAATCTGGAAAGCATCGCCTGCGTTAATATATTCCTTGGCCCGCTCCACCATGGAGCAATATTCCTCCCTCGTGGTGTTACTGACCAACTCGGCCCGTGGGGTCTCAATACCGCCGATCAGAGGTTGGAATGCTGCTGCGCTGATGAGTCTTGCCGCAGTGCGTTTAATGGTCTCTTTGGCAGCCTGGTAAAGCTCATGCGGATTTGAATCGTCCCCGGCGATGACATTGGCAACGATGAGCAGTTTGCGTAGACGATGATCAAAAATCACCACTGTATCAGTGATCATGAACACCATGTCCGGAAGTCCCAACTGGTCCGGCGGCGGCGGCGGCATGCCCGGCTCAAAGTAACTTACAGCATCATAGGAAAGGTAACCGACGGCTCCGCCATAAAATAACGGCAACCCCGGGTCGGTAACCGGTTTATACTTGGCCATGAAATCCTCCAGGTCCCGCAGCGGATCACCGGACTCACTCTCGAATTCACGGCAATCCCCATCTTCGGTAATCTTCACCCTGGTGCCCCGAGCTTCAATGATCGCACGCGGAACGCTGCCAACAAATGAATAGCGGCCCACACTGTCGCTGCTTTCTGCTGATTCCAGAAGAAAGCAATTCCGGCCATCGGAGATCTTGTGAAAAGCTGAAAGCGGAGTTTCATAATCCGCGGTCATCTCAGCATAGACCGGGATCAGGTTTCCCTTCGAGACACGTGCCTTGAATTCTTCAAAGGTGGGCTGTAGCGGAAAATCAGGCAAAATTGATCAGGATTGAACATTCATTGGCCCTGCAGGCAGGACTTGTCGGTATTACGTTCATCTTTCAACACTGAAAAATGGACTCTGGCAAATTCTAACTGAATAACACGAATTCACCCTGCAGATTCTGTCTATCCTCCAGCACACCCGCAATATCGCCAGCCCCGGCATTTACCACGAACGGGCCGCAGGGCTCATCACGACCGGCACAAAGCACTTCAACTGCGCCCCCTGGTGCCTCTTGAAGTGCGGTTCGCACCGTCTTCAGGGCAACTTCAGGGCAATTACAATCCTCACTGAGGTGGCCAAGCACCACCCTTTGCAACTGTCCTCCGGTTGCAATCTCTGCAACCAGCTCGGCTGCCTGTGAATTGGAGAGGTGCCCGTGCCGGGAGGCAATCCGCTGCTTAAGAGGCCATGGTCTTCTGGCATCATTCTGGAGCATCACATCATCATAGTTCGCCTCAATAAACAGCGAATGGATCCCCTGCAACGCAGTTTGCATCACCCCCGTTACGTGTCCCAGATCACTGGCAAACCCAAGAATCGAACCGGCCGATTTGAACACAAATCCCATCGGGTCAACCGCATCATGCATCACGGTAAATCCGGTAACCGTTATATCCCCCACCGTAAAGGGAGCAGATCCCTCGATGATTCGCCAGGTTCCAGGATTACTGAAACTGCAGGAAAGCGATTCACGGGTAATCGCGCTGCAATAAACCGGTTTTTTTACATTGCGGCAAAAGACCTCAAGCCCCCGGGTGTGGTCACTGTGCTCGTGGGTAATCAGGACGCCATCAAGCGTGTCGGGGGCAATTCCCAACTGCGCCATGCGCAGATGCAGCTGCTTAGAGCTGATTCCCGCATCAATCAGTAAACGGGTATGGTCGGAAAACACAAGAGCACTATTTCCAGAACTCCCGCTCCCCAAAACGGCAAAACGAAGCATATAGCAATATCAGCATTGCCCGGCGGGGCAATAAAGGTTGATTTCTCAAAAGGATCGCCTCTCCCGATCAAATGACAAGTCCTCAGTCCATCCTCCCGGAATATATTTCCCCCGGCTCGCTTTGACTTTCGGTGACTCAAACTACATCATTTGAGCTGATGCGCCTGTTACGACGTTACGCCGGATATTTGCTCGTCCTCCTCCTTGGCCTTGGCACATGGGCAGCCGTCTATGCCTACGACAAGGGCTTCAGCAAAAAATGGAGGAACTTGATCATGGAGGAATTTGAACGACGGGGCATTGAAGCGGAGATCGGTAAACTCACGATCGACCCCATCGAGGGACTGGTGGCACGCAATGTGAAAATCTTCGCTACGGAAAAACGCAAATCCGTAGTGGCATCAATCAATAATATTACCCTCGACATTGATTTAGCAAAACTCCTGCGCAAGGAACTGTTCCTTAATACCATTAAGTTGCGCGATGCCGACATCTCGCTGCCAATCAATCCCATGCAACCGGACACTGAGCGATTGGAAATAAAGAACTTCAGCGCCCGTATCCAAATCCCCGGCAACAGGTTCGAAATAGAACAGGCTGAATGCCTGTTTAACGGCTTCAGGGTTACCCTTGTCGGTTCCCTGCTACAACCAAAATTCGACGCTTCCGCGGAAAGTAAGAACCAGCAACTGGGAAAACTCGACCTTATCCGGCAACGTCGCGAAGTGTTCGCGCACATTGCCAGGGAAATGCGCAAGTTTCAAATCCCAAGGGACCATCCTCCACATATCCACATTGAGTTAATCGGAGATCTTGAACATCTGGAAACCATTGAAGCAACCCTGCGCCTCACGGGATCAAATGTGGGCCGTAATAACTATTATTGCAAGACACTGGATGTCCGTGCTGAATATCACCATCCGGATATCCTGATAGACCAGATAAAGATTACCGATGATTACGGCGAACTCTACGCTGATGCAAAATGGCGGATCGGCAGCGAACAAATCCCCTTCAGTCTCAAATCATCAGTTGATTCCCACGCGTTGCTGCAATCACTGTTGGAAACCGCTTCACTTGGCGAGGTGGTATTCTTTGACCCTCCCGAGTTGGAGGTAAAGGGTGAAATCTATGTCGCTGGAGAAAAAGCGCAGAGCACTCACCGCATGCAGGCGGTCGGAAGTTTCGAATGCAACCGGTTTGTAAGCCGCGGGAAAATCTTTGAGAAGGCCTACACCGATTTCTCGATCGATCCAGAACGCTGGTATGTGCGCAACCTGTTCTTGGGACACAAGAGCGGAACTGCCAGCGGCAATGCCCTGAGTGAAACCTCAGGACAAATCCGTTATAACGCCAAAATCGAGATGGATCCAACAACGTTCACGCCTTTCTTCCCTGCCGGGAACGCCCAGGATCTCATGGACCGGTTCCAGTTCAATGCGAATCCTGCCGTGTATATACACTTTTCCGGTGCCGGGCCTTCAATAAACTCTGATCACTGGAAAACCACTGGCCATTGCAGGATTGGTCACTGCACATACCGGGACTTTCCGCTGGTTGGAGTAAGCGGTACATTTAAAATACACGCACAGGACATTACCTTTCAGGATTTCCGGATCGAGCCGGAGGAAGGACAGCATATCGACGGTAAACTTGCACAAATTCTGGGCAACGAAGAACTGGTAATCTTAGAGGGGCTTCGCGGAAAAGCTCACCCGGCACAGGTAGTCGCCTATTTTGCGCCGGAAACGGCCGAGGTTCTTGCGCGCTACCATTTCGAGACCCCCCCCGACCTCACCCTTGAGGGCACAATCGACAGCGGTGGTCACGGACGTTCCCAATTCACCTCGACTTTTCATTCTCCCGGAGAGGCAAGAGTCAGTCTTTTCAAGAACGATCTATCCATTATCGCACCCGAGGGCACCGTGACGATAAAAGGCTCGGAGGGTAAGGTCGATGTCAAGGGCAACGCACTCGGTGGACAGGCACACTACAAAGGTTCGTTTGATATTGCATCACGTGGCAGCATCAGCGGCAGGTTAAAGGTCATTAATGGCGATATCTTCGCCATGCCCTTCATGGGAGCGATATCACGCCAACTGAAGGCCAATATAGCGACCAAGACCGTTTCTCTGCCGTTCCTGATCAGCGGTGTGCTTGACCGCACGAAAGCGGATTACAGTGAAGGATCTGCAATCAACGTCAGTTTCCGGAATGAAGGTGACGGCATTGTCCATATTGAGGACTTCAAGGGGGTTGCCCCGGGATTTTCCCTGCAGGCCAAGGGCAAAATAAACACTCTTAAGGTCCAGGATCAGCTCGATATCACGGCGGAAATGAACGCCCGTGGACCTTTAAAAATTGTGGGTTGGCCAATTGCAAAGCTCTTCAAATACCAATGCGAAGGATCCCTCGATGCTCCCACCTGGAGGCCTGTTAACTTCACCTTGCCGCACCGGAACAGAAGCGATGGACAAGGAACCCTTGAGTTAAGTGTAAAAACGCACGGCCTACTGCGCATACCCCGCCTCATGATTCGCCCGAGAAGCAATGCAAAGACTCCTCTGAAAAAACAAGCGGCTGGGGAGAGCACCGGTGATTGACTAAGCCTGCCCTTCCAATACCTCCCGCAACACGTCCGAGACCATGATGATGTCATAAGGTTTCGACAGTGAACTGATAAATCCCTTCTCGCGCTGTTCCTCAGTCATCGGATGACTCAAATAACCGCTGCTGGCTATCACTTTGGCATCAAGATCAATATCAAGGATTTTTCCGGTAGCCTCCTCACCATTAATTCCTCCTGGCAGGGTCATGTCCATTAATACCACAGAAAACGGCGTCCTGTCATTGTGATTCCGCTGGAATACCCTGACTCCCTCCTCGCCATTGGAAGCGCAAACAACATTAAAATCGAGATGTTTTAAGATGGCCTTAAGTGTATTGAGAATCATCAGGTCATCATCCACCACAAGGATTCTTTTGCCTGCCCCGTGATAAAACTCTCCACTGTCGGTTTCCTGCTCTTCATCGGCAATCCATTCCTCGCCGGTAGCCGGCAGGTAGACGCTGAACCGAGTGCCCCTACCTTCCTCTGACTCAACATCAATCCACCCTCCGTGTTCACGCACCACGCTCAGGCAGGTTGCAAGGCCAAGACCATTACCGGTAGCCTTCGTGGTATAAAAAGCCGTGAAAATATCCCCTATCTTGTCAGCGGCAATTCCACAACCATGATCCATGACATCCAGGCGGAGATAGGGCCCGGGCTCAAGTTCATCCTCCTCACCTGCTGACAACTGAACATTGGAGAGCTTTGCCTGGAATATTCCCTGATCATTCATGGCTTGCCGGGCATTGAAAATCAGGTTGCTTATGACCTGGGTGATCCGGGCGACATTGATTGTTGCCGACCAGAGCTTGTCCCCAAGCAAAACGTCACACTGGGCACCTGCTCCTCCCCCGGTGCATAACTGTGCAGTCTTCTGCAGTAAATGCCCTACGTCCTCCTCCAACCGTTCACCACCGTCGCCGCGCGCAACAAAAAGCATATGTTCCGCCATCTCACACCCATGCCTTGATGCTTCCATGGCATCATCAATCTGGGATACCAGTTCATCATTACCCATCCTCTCTCTCGCCAATGACAGGTTACCTATCACGGTAGTGAGAATATTCTTGAAATCGTGCGCAATCCCGCCCGCCAGAAGCGCAAGTGTTTCCATCCGGTCCGAGCGTAACTGCTCGTCATCAAGAACCGCCCCGTCAATCATCTCGACGCTTATCCTGTCATCACCCGACACATCTGTCCCGGGATCATCCTCCTGCGCCACCGTAAGCATGAAATTCAAAGGCACACCCTTCTCGTCGCAAACGCAGCTGACCTTCCACTTGCAACTTAATTCCGATCCATCAGCCCGCAGCAGGGGATTAGTGATCTCAAAAAGGCCCTGATCCGCGGCGACAGCGGAGAGCCTGTCCAGTAACATCCGCAGGTTCTTCCTGCCGAACAATGTCGCCAATGAATTACCCAGCAAATCTTCAACTTCGAAACCACTCAAGAGGGCAATACCCCGGTTAACGAACACCATTCGCGGCCCGGCTCCCTCCTGGGGCTCAAGATCCAGAATAATCACCCCCTCATCCACCTGATCCACCGCCATCCGGAGATGATGATATAATGTCCAGATGCGCTGAGTTGTTGAATCCATTCCTGTCATCAAGATATCCCGGACTTGACCGAAATACCGTTAGGCGGCATCAGGGATTAGTAAAGTAAAGTTAGATTCCTATTACCCTAAAGCATCCTGTCACAATACCCGTTTCAGAAGATCTGCCCCGTAGAGCCAAAAAGCGGTTGCGGGAAAGCCTGTTGCCGTTAATTTCCCCGCCCCATGGCTAGAACAGCGGGTAAAAGTAAAACACACAAAGCAATCTCAAAGCGGGTTAAGGTAACCGGCACTGGGAAAATGCTGCGCCGTAAACAAGGCAAGCGCCACCTCCTCCTTAATAAAAACCGCAAAAGAAAGCGCAATTTAGGGAAGGCGGCACTTGTATCGGAGGCTGACCTGCCGCGTTTCCGCAAAAACCTGCCCTTTAGCCACTAATTCGCCACCCCGGCGAAACTCCGCTGTAGACGGTCAAATCCGGCAACAGTGGGTAACGACCTCGCGGCCTAATTCCCGGTTAAGGGAATTAACCGGACAGGCGAGACCGCAGGTCACGAAAATAAACCAAACTGCCTAAACCGGAGGACAACATCAATGCCAAGAGCAACCAACTCTCCCGCAAGTCGCAAACGGCGCAAGCGCATGCTTGCCAAAGCCAAGGGGTTCCGCGGCTTCCGCTCGACGAAATACCGCTTTGCAAAGGACGCCGTCCGCAAAGCAATGACCTATGCGTACCGTGATCGCAAAAATCACAAGCGTACCTTCCGTGCACTTTGGATTCAGCGCATCAACGCCGCCTGCCGTGCACGTGACATCACATACAGCCGGTTCATGGAAGGGCTGAAGGCAATTAAAATTGACCTTGACCGCAAGGTCATGTCCGACATTGCAATTCATGATGAGGCCGCCTTTACTCAACTCGTGGCGCAGGCGCAAGCCGCGCTCGAGAGCAAGAGGTCCGCATCGTAAGCAAAAACCGCCGCAGAAAAAATAGCGGTAGAACTTCGAGCCCGCCCCGCGCGATCGCTGTAGCCCATGCTTGAAGAACTCGAAGCTATTCATGCCGATGCCATTTCCGCGATCGCGGAAATGGCGGATATTGATGGGCTCGAGGCGTTTCGAGTCTCCTACCTCGGCCGCAAAGGACGCCTCACCGTTGCTGCGGCACGGATGAAAGATATCCCCAAAGAGGATAAGCCCGCTGCCGGCAAGGCTCTTAACGAGGTCCGAAACGCCATTACCGCTGCAATCGGCGAAAAAGGGGAATCACTGCAGATCGCCATTGATGCCAAAGCCGCGGAAAACGTTGATGTCACCTTGCCGGGCAGGCTGATGCACCCGGGAGCACGTCACCCGATCTCACAAATACTCGATCGAGCCGTGGCAACCTTGCGCCGAATGGGATTCTCTCTGGCAAGCGGGCCCGAAATCGAGACTGAATGGCACTGCTTTGATGCCCTTAACACCCCTCCTGAGCATCCTGCACGCAACGAGAGTGACACCTTCTACTTTGAAGATGGCCGTCTGCTTCGCACGCACACCTCCACCGTGCAAATCCGCACCATGGAGACAAGCCCGCCGCCGGTCCGGATTATCGCCCCGGGTGCTGCTTTCCGGCGCGATGAGATAGATTCAACCCACCTGAGTCACTTCAACCAACTCGAGGGGCTTTATGTTGATGAAGGCGTATCTCTGGCAGAGCTCAAGGGGTCACTTGAATATCTGCTGCGCTCAATCTTCGGGGAAAAAACACCGGTGCGTTTTCGCCCGCACTTCTTTCCATTCACTGAACCAAGCTTCGAGATTGATATAATGCTGGAAGCCAGGGGGAAAGCATCAAAATGGATCGAGATTGCGGGTTGTGGGATGGTCGACCCGGATGTATTCAACGCAGTCAACAAAGCACGTGGCGACAACGCCTATGCCCCTGACAAGATATCCGGATTTGCCTTTGGTCTTGGCCTCGAGCGACTGGCAATGATCCTCTGGGGAATATCCGATATCCGCCTGCTCATTGAAAATGATATTCGCTTCCTGCGCCAGTTCCCATGAAAGTTGCACTTGATTGGTTGAGTGATCACGTTGACCTCTCCGGCTACTCCCAGCCGGAATTAGACGACCTGCTGACCTTTTCAGGAATTGAAGTCGAGGGAATCGGCTCAATGCCTGAAAAGGTCGTCGTCGCCAGGATCAAGAGCTCTGAAAAGCATCCGGATGCTGATAAATTATCGGTTTGCACGGTTGACGACGGCACAGAAGAACCCCGTCAAATAGTCTGTGGAGCGAAGAATTATCAACTGGGAGATAATGTCCCTCTCGCCCTTCCTGGTGCTGATCTTGGTGGAGGATTTATCATTAAAAAAGGTAAGCTGCGCGGTGTCGAATCACACGGCATGCTCTGCAGCGCAAAAGAACTTGGAGGCGAGGATGACAGCGGTCTATGGATCCTGTCCCCGGACTGCAAGCCAGGAACTGCTCTGGCTGAGCTTTTTTCCGCGACATTCGACCTGGAAATTACCCCAAACCGCCCCGATTGCCTGAACCATCTCGGTATTGCCCGTGAACTTGCAGCGCTCGCCGGAGGCGACCTGAAATCCAGACCTGATTACACCAATACCACAATTGCGGAGCAACCCGCGACCAAGGAAGAGATCAGGATCAGCGCCGCCGAGCACTGCCAATTCTATACGGCACGCCGAATTGGGGGTGTTAAGGTCACCGAAAGTCCGCCCTGGTTAAAGTCGAAACTCGAGTCAATCAGCCTGCGACCAATCAATAATATCGTCGATATCACCAACTACGTGCTGATGGAGATGGGACAACCCCTGCACACTTTTGATGCCGCCAAGATAACGGGAGGCATCCATGTCCGAAAAGCAGGAGAAAATGAGACCCTCCTTGCGCTCGACGGGGTGAACTATCAGCTGACTGCCGAGGATCTTGTCATCGCCGACAATACCGGGCCCATTGCCATTGCAGGGATAATGGGCGGAGAAGCCACAGGCGTGACCGGGGACACCACGGAAATCCTGCTGGAATCCGCCTATTTTGCTCCAGCCGGCATTCGCCGCAGCGGACGCCGTCTGGGGATCTCGAGTGATTCCAGTTATCGCTTTGAGCGCGGTGTCGATCCTGCTCAGGTTGCAGGTGCATCAGAACTGGCAACCAGCCTGATCCTTAAACTGGCAGGCGGCCAGGCAGAAGAGCACATACTGACCTGCGGCTCACCACCACCATTGACTCAAGAGGTGGAATTTAATGCCGAACATTGCCGAGGCCTGCTTGGCTGTAACATCACAAGCGCCGAAATGTTCCCTATCCTTGAGAAGTTCGGAATCAATAAGCTGGAAGAAACAGGCAGCATTTCAAAATGGAAAATTCCCAGCTATCGGGGTGACTTGACCCGCCCGGCAGACCTCTACGAGGAAATCGTCAGGGTTTATGGACTTGATAACATTCCTTCACGCCAAAGATCATGGTTCTCGGAAATCTCGGATGCTGATGTAGCCCATGATTTCATGACCGGCATCGCCAACAGGCTCACGGCACTCGGTTTCTATGAAACACGTACCATTAAGCTCACATCCCCGGCGCGAACCGCTGACAATGTCTGTACAACAAGCAATGAGCCCATTGCACTGAAAAACCCCCTCAACGATGACCTTGCTTACCTGCGTTCCGGGCTGACTGGTGCGCTGCTGGACGTTGCCGAGCGGAACATCCACCAGGGAATTGAAACCCTGCGCCTCTTTGAAGTGGGAACCGTGTTCTCAAAAAACAATGAAGGCGAGGAATCACAACACCTCGGATTTCTAGTATCCGGTCCCGAGCAGGCATCCTGGCAGGACCCGCAACCCGGGAGCGCTGATCTTTTCACCCTGAAAGGAATAATTGAGGTAATCAGCGGGACAAGCCCTGCATTTGTCCGGACCACCGAAAGCTCTCCTGCCGCCTCCCTCCTAACCGACATCATGCTGGGTAAGCTCTGTATAGGGCAAGCCGCCCAGATTGCCCCGGCTAGAGCCCGCGCCATGGATGCCCGCCACCCGGTATTCGCAGCCGAGATTGACCTTGCCCTGCTGCAGAAAAAAACCAGTGGCAATACCCAGTATGAAGAGTTGCCAAAGTTCCCGGCAATTAGCCGAGATGTTGCCATGGAAGTGGAACTATCATTAAGCAACGGCGAAATTGAATCCGTGCTCTCAAAAATCAAATCACCACTCCTGGAATCCTTCAGGCTCTTTGATTTATTTCACGACGACAGCGGTCAGCGTCTTGATGCAGGTAAAAAATCAATCGCTTATTCATTGACCTATCGTGATCGAACCCGCACACTGGAGTCATCGGAAATCGACAAGGCACATGCTGAAATTCTCGATGAATTAAAAGCAAAACTGCCTGTGGAATTCCGCTGAACTCATTGAAAGCGTTGGCTTTATCGCCCATGGCTTCTTGTGTTCCTGTTCTTTTACATCTTCCAATTTTGAGACAACCCTACGGTGTTTCGCGTAGCGCGGACTTAAGGGCCCGGCCCGTTAGTTCATATACGGGAGGCTTAGCCCGTTGTTTGATGTCAGGCCTTCGTTGGAAGGCAGATTTCAGCAAGGCGGCCACCCACCTGGTAATATCCGGGATACGTGAGCCCTCTTCACCGCCGTCGGCACATGCGGGGCCTCAATCCTTAGAAAAGCACTCCGAATAAATCCGGAGTGCTTTTTGTTTTCAATTACCAGCCACCTTCTAAATCCCTTCCCTCATTTGGTATATCCCTGCAAACACCACATTTGACTTATGTGTAATTATTGAAATAATTATATTTATATGTCTCTGGATATAGGAACTGCGCGCAATGACTTGGGTCGTGGCAAAAACCGCATGGACCCTGGTGGTAAAAACCGCAGCCGGAGAAGTCACAAACGGCTTAAGTCAACTTGCCTGAAACAGATGGCCCCACAAAACAAGTCGATCCGATCATGGGAAATCCAAACCACGGCAACTCCTGAAAATTGCAACTCCAATCAACACGCTTCCCTGTTCACGAAAACCACCCGTTTCATTGCAGAGTTAACCGGGTTGATCAGTCCGCAACCACCTGCCGCCGGGAATAATTACACGCCGTTCCCCAACTGCGAAACCAAAGTCATTCGTAAGCGCCCTGCTCAACAGCAAACAAAATCTCGCCTTGCCACAAGGCAAACTTAGTCCAGTTACACTCAAGCGTTGCCTGGAATGACTAAGGGCTGATCATTCCGGGGCGCCCTTCGCATTGGCAACCGCAGTTTTATTTGCCGCATCCACGCTTGCAGGTGACTTCTCCTGATCCCTTAATGAATTCTCCGCTTCAAACAAATCGAGAAGAAAGGGATCTTCGACATCCGGTTGACTCACCTCGGAATCTATCCAACACCTGAGTTCTTCCTTGAGCGCTAATTTTTCCGCTTCCAGAACAACCGTGCGATCCTGTAAGCGGTTAAAACGCTCAACCATTCCCCTGTTATTCTCCTCTACCGACACAAACTGGTCCTCAAGGTCAAACAACATTGTCAGGTAACGGTCATTCTCCACAACCAGCCGGTCATTTGCCTCACCCGCCTGGGCAAGTTGCACACTGACTGCCCGGTAAGATTGCTCAAATGTCTCGATCTGCTTCCGCTGAGCCGCAACTGCTTCGCTAAGAGCTGCGCCTTGAGCACTAAGATCGCGTTTAATTTCCTCAAGGCTTGCAATCTCTCCGTTCAGTCTCGATTCGGTGGCGTATTTTTCCTCAAGGATGGAATGAATACTGTCCTGCAGATCTTCCACGGCAAGATCACGGTTAACGAGACGTTTTGAGAGCGCTATATTGGAATGCTGGGCAATCTCCAGCACATTCTGATAATCCCTGAGCCGCGACAGAAGGCGTAGATTATCTTCCTTGAAATTCTCTAAGCGTCGCTGAAAAACACCTCGCTCCTCTTCCAGCAATGTCACCCGGCCTCCAAGTTGCCTTACCTGGCCGCCGGTCATTCCCAAGGCAATGATCAAAAATACCGCCAACAAAGAACCTGATAGAATCCGTAATGATGGCATCCTGACACGCCGACCATTGCCCCCTGCACTTTCGTTCACGGGTTGATGATGAAATTGATTGTTTGATCCTGAACTCATCATGGTTTCTCTCCCATCCTGAGCCAGGTCTATTCTTTAGCATGGCTACAATAAGGGGAGTTTTTTCTAATTTATATAAAATCTGTATCCCTTTAATATTTAAGCAAGCTTAAATATTAATACCATCTACCGGAATATCACCACCCGGCTTGCTGAATAACGCCCGAATGATTCCAATATTTTTTACTCCCCATTGCCCACTTCCTGCTAACATTCTCGGCAAATGCCACCCAACACCCTAGAAAAATCCAACCAAGCCCGGGTTGAACCCGCGACCCTTGAAGATCTTCCACAACTCGTGCAAATGGCGATGGACCTCTTCGAAATGGAGGGGGATTTCGAGCCCAGTTACGAAAAACAGGAACAGGGTCTGAAACTCATCCTTGAGGAACCCAACCGGGGACGCATTTTTGTGCTGCGCAACGATGACGTGATCATTGGCATGGTGAACATCCTCTTCACCATCAGCACGGCAGAAGGAGCACTGGTCCTCATCCTTGAGGATTTTTTCGTGCATCCCTCCCACCGTGGGCAGGGATACGGCACAAAATTGCTCAGCGCCGTGCGGGAATTTGCAGTTGCCAAGGATTTTAAACGCATCACTCTGCTTACCGACAAAATCAGTGAAGAATCGCAACGCTTCTTCACCAAGAACGAGTTTGTGTTCTCCAAGATGATTCCCATGCGACTGCACCTTGAACCTGATACCCGGGAGGTATCCCGGGACGAACAGAATCAAGTGGCGGCAGAATAGCTGCGACCATACAGTTCCCGCCACGCGCAAATGGCGTGCTGATACGGAAAATTCTAATAATCGTTACTCGAAAATGGCAAAACAAAGCTGTGAAGAAATTAAAGACGAAAGTCGCGGCCTGCGCGGGAAAATCGTCGAGACACTCCTTTCTGATACCTCGCATTTCGAGGAAGCCGAGTATCAACTGCTTAAGTTTCACGGCAGCTATCAGCAGGACAACCGGGACAGCCGCTCCGAGCGCCGCAAGCAAAAGCTCGACAAGGAGTGGATGTTCATGGTGCGCACCAAGATGCCGGCCGGAACGTTGACCTCTGAACAATATATCGCTCACCACGATATGGCCGACAAACTGGGCAACGCGACAATGCGCCTGACCTCACGCCAGGGCATCCAGCTGCACGGCATCCTCAAGGGAGGATTAAGGGACACCGTCCGGGCAATCTCCAACTGCGGGCTGACCTCCTGGGGAGCATGCGGTGACGTGGTGCGCAACACCATGGCTCCCGGTGCGCCGGTCCACGATGCAGCCCATGCGGCCACAAGACGCCTCGCTGATGAAATCAGCACCCGGTTCATGGCTCGCTCAATGGCCTACACGTCCATCTGGCTTGACGGGGAAAAGCTCGACCTGGCTGCCGAGGAGGCTGCCGAGGTAGTGGAAGAGCCCATCTACGGGAAGAACTACCTGCCCCGGAAGTTCAAGATCGGCATCGCAGTGCCGCCGAGCAATGACGTTGACCTCTTCAGTCAGGATGTCGGTTTCATCGCTCACGTGGAAGATGGTGAGCTCACCGGCTATTCAATCCATGTCGGTGGCGGCTTCGGCATGAGCCACGGCAAGCTGGAAACTTACCCGTGCCTGGCCAAGCCACTGTTTTATTGCGCTGCCGAGCACGCTGCAGCCGCCTGCGAGGCTGTGGTCACCGTGCAGCGCGACCACGGCGACCGCAGTGACCGTAAGCATGCGCGAATGAAATACCTCATCGCCGAGCGCGGCATCGAGTGGTTTCGAGGGGAAGTCGAGGAACGCATCAGCTTCCCCACCGAGCCCGTGCGCGAGGTTCAACTGGGCACTGTTGCCGATGCCCTTGGCTGGCACGCACAGGGTGACGGTAAGCATTTTGTCGGGGTTTACGTGGCACAGGGGAGGATTGCCGACGGTGAAGCCGCAAGGCCCCGCAGTGCGTTCCGCCAGATCGCCGGAGAGATCAACTGCTCACTGCGTGTCACCGCGAACGCGAACATGTATTTTTACGACATCAGCGAGGAGGACCGCGATCAGGTCGACACGATCCTCACCGAGAACGGACTAGTGACCGGAGAAAATTTCACCACCATGCGCCAGATGGGCCATGCCTGCGTTGCCCTGCCCACCTGTGGCCTCGCCCTGAGCGAAAGCGAGCGGGTCTTCACGGGGCTGCTTGACTCAGTCGATGTCATCCTTGAGGAACTGGGCCTGCGCGATGATCCCATCCTCGTGCGCATGACCGGCTGCCCCAACGGCTGTGCGCGCCCCTACAACGCCGATTTCGCCTTTGTCGGACGTGCGCCGGGGAAATACGCGATGTTTGTCGGTGGATCAAGTGCCGGGGACAGGCTCGCGGGTCTGGAAAAGAAAATGGTTCTCTTCGGCGACATCCCCGGTGAAATCCGCGCCTACCTGGCCGACTTTGTCGAGCAACGACAGGACAGCGAGACATTCAGCGAATACTGGGGCCGGACCCGGCCAGATGCCGCGGAACCGACTCCGCAGCAGTTCCACCTGGTGGAGGCTGAGCGCACCCCGTCCTGAGACTTGCTGGAGTGCTCAAGTCACAGAAGTAATCCGGTTCCCCCGGTGCTTCCTGGTTGAGCCCATGAAAACTGGTCCGCTTTGAGTGAGAGTCTGGGACCAACAAC
>JAPYUT010000102.1 GCA_029940475.1 Verrucomicrobiales bacterium
TGGGTGAGCGGTTTTTGGGTGTAGACGTGCTTGCCGAGCTTCATAGCGGCCATGGTGGCCGGGTAATGGGTGTGATCCGGTGTGGAGATGGAAACCACATCAACCTTGTCTCCGAGAGTCACGAGCATCTCCCGGTAGTCCTGGAAAAACTTGGCGCTCTTGTATTTAGAAAGCCAGGAGTCGATCAGACCACGCTCTCGATCCACATCGCAGAGGCCGAGCACCTGCACGTGCTTGTGCTTGGCAATTCCGGGTGTGTCCACGCGCCCCTTACCGCCGGTGCCGATGTGTGCGGTACAGAGCCGACCGTTCGGCGAATTGGCAAGCAGGCCGGAAGGCAGGATAAAGAAGCTGCCTACGGCGGTTGAGGTTTTGAGAAAATCTCTACGGCTAGTGTTTTTCATGGGATTTCTTGATAGCATCTAAAGAATGCGGACAGGATTCAATAGTTTAAAATCTCGAGATCTACGCAAAGTAAGCTGAGAAGCCCCTGACCTGATCCGGGGTGGTCAGTGGTTTCATATTTTTAGTAAGCGGGCGCATGGAATGCTTGCCTTTTTGAGCTTATTTTCCGTTCTTTGGCGGATGCACTGCGGTCATCCAGCGGTGGATGGACTCGAAGAGGGGCTTGTCCTTCTCCGCCACTTTTTTCACCGTGGCAAAAGTCGTCTCCGCCTTTGCCTTGAAACCAAACCGGTGCATTGCCCAGGCTGCCATCATCTGCACCTCGGTGCATTTGTCAGTCAGCGCCTTTTCCAGGGTCTTGACCGCAGGCCTGGCCTTGTCCTCAAGAAGAAAAAGTCCGCAGGTCGCCCAGTAGCGGATGCCCTCGTCGGGATCCTTCATTGCCCTCACCAATCGGTCGAGATTTTCCGGGTCCCTGGAAAGGGCCAGGTCTGAGAATTCCAGGTATTTTCTAAGGGGATACAACTTGGGATCCCTGACCATTTCATAGATGGTCATGCCGTTTGCCTCGGCACGGCGCAGGCGCATGTTTTCGGGCAGGAGCCCGGAATCAAACAGTTCCAACTGCTTGCTGCGCAGGGCCTGCCTCAACTCGGTGATCCTGGCCTGATGCTTTGGGTCGTCTATCAGGTTGTTGACGTTGTCGAAGTCTTTTTCAGTATCGTAGAATTCCCCTGAGGGTCTCGGCTTGAAAAATCGACCGGTTATCTCGTTGCACTTGCCTTCCTGGTAGTGTTTCTCCCACGCCCCGGTTCCGGCCATTCTCCACATGTAATCCAGGCGCTGCCCGTTGGGAGCCCATGGCATGTAGTTCTTGATGTAGGCATAGCGATGGTCACGCATACCGCGAACCGTGTCGGCGCATTCATCAGCACGTTCCCGGAAGCTGAGATGATACTTGGGAGCATCCTCGATGCCCTCTCCAAGGAAGATCCTGCCCTGGTAACCTTTGGGCACCCTGGCTCCGGCGAGGCTGAGGAAGGTCTTGGGCATGTCGACAAAGCTCACGATGCGATCCACCGTCATTCCCGGCTTTGTCGCCGGCCAGAAGTGTTTCCACTTTTCAGGAATACGGATAATGAGCGGGCAGTGGATGCCGCTGGAATACAGGAAGCGCTTGCTGCGGGGCAGGACACCACCGTGGTCGGAGCAGTAGACGACAATGGTGTTTTCCTCATTCCCGTTTTCCTTCAACTGCGCGAGGATTTCCCCCACCTTGACGTCCATTCTCTGCACGGCATCGGTGTAGGTGGCATAGGTGATCCGCATCTCGGGAAGATCGGGATGGTAGGGGTGCAGGATCATCTTTGCCGGGTCGGTCTTTACCTGTCCGGCTTTCTTTGGAAATGCCCGGCTCTCGTGGCTGTCCCCGATATTGCGAATTTGAAAGAACTTTTGCCCGGGTTGGCGCTTGGCAAACTTGCCGTCGACTTTCCAGACCGCCTTGTCATCCCGGCCGCCGATGTTGTAGTCCGTCTTGCCTCCGTTGGCCACATGGTAGCCTGCTGCCCGCAGCAAGTCGGGGTAGTAGGGGATTTTGTCATGCGGGATCAGGTAGCGGCTGCGCATCGGCTGGGTTCCGATCGAGATCGCATAGTGTCCCGTGATCCAGGTGGAGCGGGTCGGGGCGCAGACTGCCGCATTGTCAAAACAATGCGTGTAGCGGAAGCCTTCCTTTGCCAGTCGGTCGATGTTGGGCGTCTTTGCGTTCTTGCTGCCATAACAACTCACCCAGGAGATGCCGTTATCCTCACTGGTGATCCAGAGGATGTTTGGGCGGTCGGCGGCCAGGCAGGACAGCGGTAATACGGCGAGAAGGAGAGTGGATAATATGGCGTGGCGTTTCATATGGAATTATTTTCGTGTTTGCTTGTTGTCGGTTCGTTCAAAGTTTTCAGTTGTTCAAAATCCGCTGCATCTTGACCCGGAGTTTTTCCACCTTTTCAGGCATTTTGTCAGCGAGATTGTTCTTCTCCGAGAGGTCGTTTTTCAGGTTGTAGAGTGCAATGCCGTATTTCACCTTGCGGTCGGCGTCGAAGCCGCGGCTGCCCTTGGTGGCGATCAATTTCCATTCGCCATCACGGATGACCTCACCGCTGTGCAGGATGGGCGGACGCGGGTTGTGTTTCCGGCCAGGATGCAATAGAACCGGCAGAAAACTGACGCCGTCTTTGGCTTTTCCCTGGGGAAGTTTTTGTTTACCGGACACATCAGTAAAGGTGGCCAGCACGTCGGCAAAGGCGATGGTGTGATCACTGGTGGTGCCGGCAGGGACACGATCGGGCCAGTGCGCGATGAACGGCATTCGATGGCCGCCTTCCCACACGCTGCCCTTGATGCCGCGCAAGGGGCCAACAGCGCGATGTCCAAAGCGTTCGGTATCCTTGGCGTACCACACCGGACCATTGTCACTGGAGAAAAGAACGAGGGTATTATTGATCATGCCCGCCTGCTTCAAGCTGCCCAGGACCTGGCCAACCACGGCATCGACCTGCATCACAAAATCACCGTACATACCCGCACCGCTTTTGCCGATGAATTCCCTGGTGGGCAGCCAGGGTGTATGGGGGGAGGGTAGAGCAAGGTAGAGCAAGAGAGGCTTGTTACCATCGTGGGATTGGATCACCTTCACGGCCTCGGCGGCAAAACGTGGAGTCACCTCGGCGTGCTTGAAATCAGGAGCTACATCGCCACTACGCCAAAATGCGCCCTGGATTTTGTTCCAGTTTTCTTTGCCGCCAACGCTGTCGCTGTCTTTAACCTTTTCGGTCGGTGGCATTACCGGTGTGCGATCCCTGATGTAAAAATAGGGCTGAATATCCAGCGAGGCGTGCATGCCAAAAAAGGAATCAAAACCACAATCCATCGGCCCGCCGGTCAGCGGTCGCTGGTAATCAAAAGCGCCGGGGGATTTCATGGTGAAGCCCTGGTGCCATTTACCGACCATGGCCGTGTGGTAACCCTGATCGCGCAGCACACTGGCGAAGGTAAGCTGATCGCGGCCAATGAGCGGTTCGCTCCTCCAGTTCAGGCGATCTCTCCGGGCGGCAAACCGGCCGGTGAGCAGTGAATAGCGTGAAGGCACACAGGTGGAGCCGCCGGAATGTGCGTCGCTAAATACCACGCCACCCGCCGCCATCCGGTCAAGATGTGGTGTTGGGATTTTACTCTTCGGATTGTAAGCCTTGAGATCCCCGTAGCCCATGTCATCGGCGAGGATGAGAACAATGTTGGGTGCAGCCACTGAAAGCGCCGGAGTAAATAACAGGGCACATAGAGTAATGATTAATTTCTTCATTTCGTTGTCTGTAACACCTTTTCCACATGATTCCCAAGGAACCCGCCCAGGGCATCGGCGGGAGCTCCTTTAAAATGCACGTTTTTGCCCGCCCACCAATCCCGGTAGAGTGTGCTCCCGTTATTCTTCACGAACTGCCATTGATCACAAATCGAAATTTTCGGATGTCGCTTCACGACCTCCAAGGCCCACGGGTTGAGATATTTTTTCATCACCGCGGCGGTTCGTCCGGGTGCCTTGCCGTTGGCATTGAGTGGTCCGGTGGGATCATAACCATTGGGCACCGGGCAGGTGGTGACCCAAATCAGCTTCGCTTTCGTTTTTTTTAACTGCGTGATGACCTGCTCAAGGTTTGCCTGGTAGGTCGCTTTATCATTCTTCGCGTCCCAATGCCCATGGTTGAAGCTGATCACGTCCCAGTGCCGGCCGGGTTGATCGTAGGCGCCAAGCCAGTTAACGATATTGGTGGCACCGTTTCGGGCAGGGCCGCAGTTCGTCGGGGGATGATGCAGGTTGAACTTGCCTTGCAATGCGGCTCTTAACCCTTTGTCGTAGTTGCCGGAGATCGAGTCGCCAATGAAGAGGTAGCGGGGAAGTGTCGGCTCGTCGAGTGCTGCCTGGTCACCAATGGGCTGCAGATGGATTTCATCGGCGATGAATACATCTCCTTTTTGCCGGCCAAGCACGGTGGCTTTATTGATGAAGGGTTTGCAGTCCTTTACCGAAAGCAAGTTGAAAAGCAGGGCGCTGGTTTGCCCGCCTTTCTTCAGGGAGATTTCATACTTGGTTCCCTTGATCGAGAGGGTGCGCGGTTTGCTGCCCGGATCCCAGTGGCCGATAAAGCGCGGATCATCCGGCTGCCCAAGTTGCTCCTGCCCGGGCTTCTGGTTGAAGTAAAGTTTGAGGCCGTTTTCTGAAAGCCACTTTTCCTCTCTGGCCTCCTGGAGGGTTTTCTCCAGTTGTGTCCCCCCGCGTGAGGTCTTGATGCCGGTAATAGGTCCTGCGGGAATGGCAAAAGTGACGACTTCTTTTGAGGATTGGATCTTGTAAGCCAAGCGGTCTGCCTTGAGTCCGCTGAGCAATCGCGTGTTGGCAACGAGGGCAACCTTGGTCTTGGATGTCCAATTGACCTCGAACTGGCCTTCTTCATTGCGGACATACATACCGTTGTTGTCGCGGGGAATGATGATACCGGAGACTTCAGCTTCCGACTGGCAGAAGGCAGCGGAGACGACCAGGAGCGGAAGGACGACCCACGGGAAAAACTGGATTCCAAGCCTTTTCATATCAGTAAACTTCCGGAGGTTGGTGCATCTTACCCCATTATGCTGATTGAGTGGGATGGAGTGGAATGCTCACGGCAATCTCACTTCTTCTTCTGCTGCGGCGGGGCTTTCAGCTCCCGCAACCGTCGCTTGAGAAAATCACTGGAAATTTTGCGGGCTTTTTCACGGTCAGCTCCATCGTAATCCCAGAATTCCTGCAGCACCTCCTCAGTCCTGGGAAAATCCTGGCCGTTATCACCGATGCGCTTGCGCAGTGAGGCGAGGCGTTTTTTCAGGTCGCTCACCGTGGCGGCGTATTTTGGGTTGTCATAAAGATTGGTCGACTCGAGGGGATCCTGCTTCATGTCGTACAGCTCCCAGGCCGGAGGGGTCCGGTTGCCGCCCTGGTAATCGGCGCCATAAAAATAGATGAGCTTGTATTCCTTGGTGCGGATTCCCACATGCCCCGGATTGTCATGGTGTGCCATGTGCATCCAGTAGCGGTAGTAGGCTTCATTCGGCCAGGTGGGCGGCTCCATGCCCGTTTCACAAATGGACTTGAAACTGCGACCTTGCATATAGCCGGGTTTCTTGACCCCGGCAAAGTCGAGCATGGTGGGCGCATAATCGACATTGCCCACGACGGCATCAGTGCGACCGCCCGCCTTGATGGTCGCGGGGTAACGGATCAGCAACGGCATGCGCATCGACTCCTCATACATCCAGCGCTTGTCCTGGTAATCATGCTCGCCAAGCATGAAGCCCTGGTCGC
>JAPYUT010000043.1 GCA_029940475.1 Verrucomicrobiales bacterium
GCGTGTAGTCGAAGGTGGTGATGGCTGCACTCACCATGCCCACAGAAGCGATGAGAATTAATAATGAACAACTTGGAAGAAATATCTTTTCCATAAATCTATACATTATTTCATCCATTAAATAACAAATTCTCAAGAAAGAGAAACCTCAAATGAGTTTTTATATTCTACTTAACTGACTTAATATGAATGGATAAGGATAAATACAATACCCTGAAGCATCCGGGAAACACAAGGCAAAGCCCGATCATTCCCCTCATCCACTTAATCCCAAGCCACGTGGCAGGCGCGTCGTCTTGCAATACAGCCCGGCATCAACAGCAGGGCGGCAAACTTTAAACTCTGCCGGATGAGCATCAGCTGGAAAAGCGAACCCGGGCCAGTGACGCAGCATTTCAGGGAACGAGGAAATCCATCCCATTTGGCAAGAAATACGACCCGTGGTTTCAATGCCTATGTGCACAAATTACAGACTTCCTGATTGATCAAGATGGCGACCCGTACGGGACTCGAACCCGTGTTGCCGCCGTGAAAGGGCGGAGTCCTAACCACTAGACGAACGGGTCGTTCGCTAAGCGCGAGCGGGATATTATCGGCAAGCCTCCCATTTGCAAGCGGGAATAACAAGAACACCCCCCTTAAGGTCCAAGAATTGCCATTGCGCTGCGCTGTGCTGCACCCCGGTGCACCGCCATTGCTTGCTTTGCCCGTTCCACCATGATTTCCTCGGTTCCTGATGCATCAAGTGCCAGCGCCAGGCGATCTTCGAGCTCATGCTCATCAGCAACCTGCATCCCTCCCCCATGCGCCGCAAACAAACTCACCAGAGCAGTGAAATTTTCCATGTGCGGGCCATAAAATACCGGCTTGTCGGCAAAAACCGCTTCCACCGGGTTCTGCCCCCCTTTAGCCAGAAAACTTTTCCCGATCACTACCAGGTCAACCACGTAATACCATGCATCGAGTTCTCCCGTGGTATCGATCACCAGGCAGTCATGCTCTCCTGCGTTGCCACTTTTCCCCTCTCCGATCCTGCTCCTTAAGCCCGGCTTGAGCCCAATTGCACGCAAATCGGCAAGCACCTGTTCAAGGCGCTCCACGTGACGTGGCGCAACCACATAATAAAGATCGGGAAAGCGCTCACGAAGTTTGCAATACACATTCCCGATCAACGCCTCCTCCCCGGAATGCGTGCTGCCGGCCAACAGGATCCGCCTGCGCTCTCCGCGGAGATGTCCCGCCAGCAGTTCGCGGAACCGCGCCGCATCAAGCGGTTGGCTAACTCCCTGCGAATCAAACTTGATCGACCCGAAATGCATAATCGCGGAACTTTCAACCCCAAGTTCCCTCCAGCGTGCGACATCCTCTCTCTCTTGGACACAGACCCGGGTCAACATCGCAAAAACAGGTGATGTCAGAAACCCGAATTTACGGTAATGGCGCTCGGACTTCAACGAGAGCCGGGCACTGACAAGGGAAACCTCAACGCCCCGCTTGTTCGCACCGCGCACAAGGTTTGGCCAAACCTCCGCCTCGACAAGCACCATGGCCCGGGGATTAATCACCTTTAGTGCCCAGCGCGCAACCGGCCATAAATCAACCGGGTTGTATATCGCCAGGGTGGCATCACTCTGCTCGGCGATTGCGAATCCGGTAGGCGTTGTTGTTGAGATTACTATCGACAACCCGCCGTCAATGTTCCGCAGTGCCGTAACCAGTTTCCTGGCAATATTAACCTCCCCGACACTCACCGCATGGATCCAGACCGGACGGTCAATGTTTTTCAGGATTTGCCTTTTCCTGGCCGAATAGAAACCCAAACGCTCACTGAAACCCCTGCCATAGCTGCCCCGGCGCAGCATTTTTACCAGATAGCCCGGTAACATCAGCAACAGTGCCAAGGGCAATAAAAAATTATAAATGAGGAGAACGATCCGGAGGTGCATCAGCAGCGTGTCATGGAGTCAATCACGAACTCACACGACGGAAGAAAACAAGCTGGGTTTCACCATAATCACGCCGCTCAAGCCGTTCCAATCGCTCATTAACAGGATACTCATCCGTGCCCTTGCGTGATTCAAGGACAAGTATCGCATCATCAGTCATCATTCGGGGCAGATCATCCGAGCGCGCCAAGTCCGCTGCCAAATCAATACCCCCATCCTTCACATAAGGAGGGTCTGCGAAAATTAAATCAAATGGCCCAGGCCCTGACTCCAGAAAACTCGCCACATTAATAATCCGTATGGCACCTCCGTCGAGCCCGCTTTTCTTGATATTGGCACGTATCGTCTCCCCGACAACCTTCTCACAGTCTACAAAAACACAGGACTCAGCACCCCGGCTCAAAGCCTCGATTCCCAGTGCCCCTGAGCCGGCAAAAAGGTCAAGGCACCGTGCGCCGGGCAAGCGCTCGGTAATTATCGAGAACAATGCCTCACGAACACGATCGGATGTAGGACGAACATCGCCCGCAGGCGGAACCTGTAGCGGGATACCGCGTGCGATGCCGGCAATGACTCGTAACATGATAAGCTATCAGCTCTCCGGGCGGTTTCGGTTAATCATTATCTCCCGTTCAATCCTCTGGTTACCCCTCAGGCATCGCTATCTTCAGGAACTCTCGAGCCATCAGCCAGAAAACCTCACCCTCCCGTGCACCTTTACGCACCTGTACCTTTAGATAGCGCCGGTCCCCGCCGGCCAGAATTTCGAGTTCAACGCCATTCCCGGCAACGTGATACAGGCTGATTCCCTCAACCGAAACCGGTGCACCTCCGGATGATCTGAAATTATATTCACGCAGCTCTCCGAGGTTCTCAGCAACGGTAAATGAACTGCCAGTTGCAATTTTCCACCGACTGCCGGTCTCTATCCTATCAGGAGAATTCACCGACCCGGGAGGCACCTGCCAATCCGCCAGCATGATTCCCACCCTGGCAGCCGCAAACATTCCCCCCAGCAAAACGATTGCCATGACTGCAGGGTATACATACCGCCCGGGAAACAACCGGTTGTCCTGCCTGTCCGCTGCTTCTGTCATCATTTCATCAGCCGATCTTACCGGAAATCTTCTTGCTGTAACGCTGCAATACCTTGCGCTCCTCTTCAGTGAGGTTGCCCATGCCCTCCTTGCTGATCTTCTCGAGCAGCGTATTGATCCGGTTCATCGTGAACTCATCGGTTTCAAAAACAACTCCATCGACTTCCCTCTCAACAGCAGTTGATACAATATCCCCCATCCGGGAGGATCTTCCCCTCTCTGTCTTTCCCGGTATTCTCTCGCGTCGCCTGCGGGAATACGTTGCCGCCATTCCCCTCCCGCCAAATCCTGTCATCCTGACATAACTCCAGCCGGCCAGGGCACCGCCGAGATGCGCGGCATGGCCTACGCCGGAAACCATCCAGATATCCCCGCTGACCAATAAATCTATCACCAGAAAAACCGCTGCCAGGGCGGTGAGTGAATAGGCCAGGGTTTTCAGGCGTAAACGCAGCGGAATCACGAAAAAAAGCAACAGGGAAACCTGCTGTTCAGGAATGAGTGCTGCCAAGGCAACAAGCAACCCAAATGCGCATGCAGATGCCCCAACCACCGGCGTTGACGGGTTCTGCAACAATGAGACCGCAATCTGGACAAATCCTCCAAACAATCCTGATAATAAAAAGACGCGGAACAGATGCCTCTCGCCGGCGATCACCTGCAATCCGCGCCCACAGGCAAAAATGAGGATCAGGTTAAAAAGAATATGCAGGGGATTGCCATGCACGAACATATAGGTAAACAGGGTCCAGACATGCCCCCGCGTGAATACCAGTTCCGCGCTCGCCCCCCCTGAGGGTATAAATTGTTGATAGCCCAGGCCCTGAACTTCCTCCCCCCACAACCCGAATACATACTGTATGATAAATACTCCGATATTAATGGCAATAAGGATCGTCAGTACCGACCAGCGCCCGCGGGATTTCCGGCCACCGTTCCCCCAGCCGATGCCTACAGGCTGGCCAGAGCGCATATAATCTCGATCTCCTAATCCCATTTCTCAGACAGCTGTTTTGTATGTAAGGCACTGCGAAAACCTGCATCTACCATGTCGCAGAATGAAGCACAGCGACTCGAACTTGTCGAACCAGGGAAGTGACCGTCCTAGACATAATCGCCCACCCAGTCTATCCTGCCATTATATTCGAGACCACAGTCGCTGAATGAAAGCTTCTCTAACCGCTATCATCGTCCTCACTACAAGCCTGACAGCACAGGCACAGGCACAGGCACAATTGCAGCCGCAAAGTCCCAAGGCAATCAGCCAACACCCTGCCACAATAGTCACCTTCGAATACCTGAGAAACGCCATGGGACAGGATTGGCGGAAGGCGGGGGCACTCATTGAAGCTGCCTCACTTGAGTCGCTCAAGGCACGCTACATCGTCCGCGTCAAGGCATCAGCAACAATCGATGACGAAATCGCCCTCGTCCGCCGCCTGGACTGCCGCAATCTAAAAGAAGTGGAGACACTTAAGGCTAGCGAGTTCTACATCCGCTATCATGAAGGAATTCAGAAACGCTTCAATATCGACCAGGAAAAACTGAAGAAAATCCTGGACAGCCTGGGCGTAAAATTGCTCAGCTTGGCAGAGGAAACCGTTGATTCCAAGGAGTATTGCCATGTTCTGGTGCGCACCCGTCATTCGAATGGGGACAAACAGATTTCAGCCCTTGATCTGGTATCACTGCTCAAAGTGGACGGCACGTGGAAAGTGACAACAGATGCCCAGGAACCAGTAGTCAAGAACCTGAAAAATCCCTCTAAATAAGGCTCGCGTTGCTCAATAACCACGGCTTCCTAAAAATATCCGCTGCAGAATTGATCATTCCCGGCAGCCATAATAGCCGAATCTGTTTTTCAGGCTTTTAAAGCAGTCAATTGCCATAAATGGTAATTTTGATTCATTTCTCAACAATACAGTTGGCATCTTTATCCTTAAAATAGCATTTTTCGTGCAAAGGAATCGGGTTATAATGCGAATTTGCCAGAAATTGGTCCATTTTCGTTGAAGAAATTTATTTTTAGTGGATAGTTTTTACTAATTTACTCAATTTTTTACTTTATACTACTAATGAGCACCACAAAGCTGGATGGAGCCCAGGCACTCATCAAGACCCTTAATGACCTGGGTATTGAATATATCTTCGGCTATTCGGGAGGAGCGGCACTGCCTATTTTTGATGCGCTGGAAACTGTAAGCGGCAACATCAAATTCATACTCTCCCGCCACGAACAGGGAGCCTGCCACATGGCCGATGGCTACGCACGGGCAACCGGCAAACCCGCCGTGGTGCTTGTCACCAGCGGACCCGGCGCCGGCAATACCATTACCGGCATCATGACCGCACAAATGGATTCTATACCGATGATCATCATCACCGGCCAACAGGTCACCTGGATGCTCGGTAAGGATGCTTTTCAGGAAGCGGATACTTTCGGCATCACAATGCCGGTGGTTAAACATAACTTCCTGGTTCGTGAAACCAACTCCCTTCCCCGGATCGCCAAGGAGGCCTATCATATCGCCACCACCGGACGCCCGGGGCCGGTTCTCATCGATGTTCCCAAGGACATCAGCCAAAGTGAATTCACCGGAGACCTTGACCCGGATATTGACCTGCCGGGGTACCATCCGGAAACCGCATTTGAAATCAACGCCGAGGCAGTCACCCGTGCTGCTGAAATTATATCATACGCAAAAAAACCGGTCATCCTCGGCGGCCACGGCGTAATGATAGCCCGTGCCGATGCCGAATTGATGGAACTGGCAACCACGCTCAATTGCCCGGTAACAACTACGCTACTTGGCAAGGGGATTTTCCCAGAGACTCATAAATTTTCCCTTGGAATGCTCGGCATGCACGGCACTGCATACGCTAACAAGGCGATAGTCGAGTGCGACCTTATCATCAATGTCGGGTCCCGCTTTGATGACAGAATTATAGGCCAGGCCGATAAATTCGGAGCACTTGCAAAAATTATACATATCGACATTGACCCCTCGGAAATGAACAAGATGATCCACCCGGATGTGGAAATCGTCGGCGATGCCAAGGCCGCCCTTAGGGCACTTAATAAACAAATAAAGCCCCTTGAAACATCCAGCTGGTTGGCCACCCTTGAGGGTTACAAGAAAAAATTTCCCCTGGCTTACCGCAAGCAGGGCGGCCTGCGCATGCAGCAGGTACTTGACGAACTCTACCAACTCACCGGCGGCAAGGCAGTGGTAGCAACCGATGTCGGCCAGCACCAGATGTGGGCCGCACAATTCTACAAAGTCAATGCCTCATACAACTGGCTCAGCTCCGGCGGAGCCGGGACCATGGGTTTCGGGTTTCCCGCTGCCATCGGTGCACAATTCGCCCGCCCTGATGATACCGTGGTCGCTGTGGTCGGCGATGGCGGATACCAAATGACGCTTTGCGAGCTTGCCACCGCAGCACTGCATAAATTGCCCGTGAAAATCCTGGTATTGAATAACCACTATCTCGGGATGGTGCGGCAATGGCAGGAAATGTTTTTTGATAATCGCGAATCCGGCGTCAACCTTGAGGGTAACCCCGACTTTGTAAAACTCGCCGAGGCTTACGGTATTGTGGGATTCAATATCAAGCGTCCAGCCGATGTCGGCAAAGTCCTGCAAAAAGCCCTGGACTACAATGATGGTCCCTGTGTCATCAATGCCGAGTGCATCAAGACAGAAAACGTGTTTCCCATGATCCCTGCCGGCGCAGCTCTTGAGGATATGCTTGTAGAGCCACCCAAACATAAAATGGCCAAGCCGATAGGCTCCACTTGAACCCGCTTGCCTGCGAGACATTATTCCTGTTATGCCCAGAGACATTATGACCAGCGATTCCTCATTCGCACCATTACCAGACATTGTGGGAGGCCATACCCTGAGCATGTTTGTCAATAACGAGCCCGGCGTATTGATGCGTATTTGCCAGGTATTCGCCCGCAGGGCATACAATCTCGATTCTGTCGTCGTGTCCCGCGGACGCGATCCGCAATTTTCCCGCCTGACCCTGGGCATTAGCGGGGACCCGGCAGGTCTGGAGCAGATCATCAAGCAATGCAATAAACTGATTGATGTCATCCACTGCTTCGAGCATGACGAAAGTGAATCGGTTACCAGAGAACTGGCATTGGTGAAAATCCTCATTAATCCCGGCGACCAGGGTGAGGTTCTCCAAATCCTGGAACATTTCGGCGCCAAGACCGTGGATCTTGGAACTGCCTCTGTAATCGCCATGATTCATGGGGACTCAAACAAGGTGGATGCCGCAATACACCTGCTTTCCAAGTTTGACATTGTTGAGACTGTGCGTACCGGAAAGGTGGTCATGGCTCGTGGCGAAGCCACAACCTAGCGTCCCCTTGATGTTAAAAGAGGGGGAAAAAACACCTTGCCCCATTCCTCCACCTCCCGTTCAGTTCCGCCACTTATGGGTTTTGAAGAATTAGGCCTTTCGGAAAAGGTCATGGAAGGTGTTCGCAACGCCGGGTATGAAACTCCTACCCCGGTTCAGGCGCAGGCCATTCCTCTTGTTGTCGACGGCCGGGATGTTGTTGGGGCATCACAAACCGGCACCGGAAAAACCGCTGCATTTGCATTGCCAATCCTGCATCGCCTCGCGGAGCACGGCGATCTGCGCTGCCTGATCCTTGAACCGGTGCGTGAACTGGCATCACAGGTTCTGGATAATTTTGAAATGCTCGGCATCGGCACCGGATTGAAAAGTCTGTTGATACACGGGGGCGTGGGCTACGGCAAGCAACTCGACGGACTGGAAGCTGGTGTGGACATCCTTATTGCCACACCCGGCCGCCTGCTCGACCTGATGCAGCGCGGATCGGTAAAACTCGATAAAATTGAGGTCCTGGTACTCGACGAAGTCGACCGTATGCTTGATATGGGCTTTCTGCCGGATGTGCGGCGAATTGTCAACAAAACCCCAAATACCCGCCAAACACTTTTCTTCTCCGCAACCATGCCGCCCGCCATCAATGGCCTCGCGCAGTGGGCACTGAATGATCCGGTCGAGGTGGAGATCGGGCAAAGGCAGGGAGTTGCCGAAAACATCAGTCACGCTTTCTATCCCGTTGCAATCGGCCAGCGGGAAGAACTGCTGCTTGCGCTGCTCAAGCAAACCGACTTCCACAGTGTGATGATCTTCACCCGCACAAAACGGGATGCTGATTCCCTGGCGAAGTTGCTGGCAAAGGAAGATGGCAACTACAGCATTACTGTCATGCACTCCGATATCCCTCAGCGGGACAGGGAAAAGGCACTTATTGGCTTCAAGAGTGGTGATTTCGATGTTATCATTGCCACTGACCTTGCCGCAAGGGGGATTGATATCAGCGGGGTTTCCCACGTCATCAACTACCAGGTTCCCGAAAATGCCGAGGATTACGTGCATCGCATCGGCCGGACCGGGCGTGCCAACAGTGAAGGAGATGCATTTACCCTGCTGGACGCCGACGAGATCAGCCATGCCGCCTCAATTGAACGCTTCATCGGCAAGAAGGTGGAACGACGCAGGGTTGAGGGCTTTAATTACCATTATTCAACCCTGCTTGATGCTGATGCTCCAACACCGGAAAAACTGGCCAAAATATTCAGCCGGCGTAAAAAAGGCAAAAGCAGGCGGCGGCGGCGCTAAATCCAGCGCTGCTGTTTTTAAGTTTCAGGTTTGTATTTATTAGGCAACTGTTAGCACGTGCGTGTCCTTTCGATTGACCCCGCGTTGCGTAAAACCGGTTTCGCCGTTATCGAGCGCCGCAATGATGAATCATTCAGGGCCCTGACCTACGGAATCATACGTAACCCGCCGAACATTCTACAATCGGCATGCCTGGTAAATATCCGCAGGGGATTGGAAAAGGTTATCAATAAGCACTCACCTGAGGTTTGCGCCGTCGAATCAGTCATTTATGTGCAAAGCTATAAAACAGCAATTACCATGGGAGCAGCCCGCGCAGCTGCAATCATCGCAGCTGCCGACCGTGACCTGCCGATATACGAATACGCACCAAAGAGAATCAAGCAGGCGATCGTCGGGAAAGGTGCGGCAGACAAGAGGCAGGTGGCATACATGATACGCTCGATCCTGCGCCTTGAGGAAGACCCCTCCCCGGATGCTGCCGACGCACTTGCAGTAGGGATGGCTCATTTCTATACCGGTGAGGGAACCGACAAGATCACCGGAAAGCAAACTGACCGCCTGTAAGCGCCTTGTTGAAGGTTGCCTGATATAGCCCACATCATGAACCCGCCTGAAAATGGATGAGGAACCGCTAAAGATGGAAAAGCAGTGGCTCGGAAGGGTTTCTTACGAGGAGGGCCTCACGTTCCAGAATGACGCCGTGGCACGACGCCTTGCCGGGCAAATGCCCGATACTGTATTCCTTCTGGAACACGATCCGGTTTACACCATCGGCCGAACCAATGATCACAGCAGCCTCCAAGGAAAATCCGGCGTATTGCCTTATCCGGTTTTCGAAACCAATCGCGGTGGGAAGGGCACCTATCATGGCCCGGGGCAACTTATCGGCTACCCGGTAATTGATCTCCGCTCATACGGGCAGGATCTGCATACCTACCTGCGTTCACTTGAAAAAGCGCTGGTCAGTTCCTGTCACGAATTCGGGGTGAACAGCACAACCCGTAAAGGATTAACAGGTGTCTGGTGTGAGGAACGTAAAATCGCATCAATCGGCATTGGTGTTCGCCACTGGATCTCGATGCACGGCTTCGCAATAAACGTATGCGGTGATCTCACTCCCTTTGAACATATAACCCCCTGCGGTATCGGCGGAGTAAAGATGACCAGCGTCAGTCGTGAAGCCGGTCGGGAAATTAACCTTAAGCAATTTGCGGCAACCGTCCTCACCTGTCTGCAATGCGAACTGGCGAAGCTTGCCAAAACCGCCACTTAACAGCCCGGAAAATTTGCTCAGGGAGCAGTCACGCGCAATCGAAGGAAAGCAGTTGAAGTGCTGCCAAATGCCTCTACCAGGCGGATAGTCACAGAATTGACACCATCCCCTGCGGGCTCGGATGACACTTCAATAATTGCATCTCCTGCCTCTTCCCATACCCTGTTATCGAGAGAGAAATCAACCGCATAGCCAATGTCCGCAGCATTCATTCTCCGACCATAGGACATTGTTAAATATCTCTGCCCGCCAATAGTGACTACCCCCGCAGCCGGCATTACACCCTCCACATTACCGTCGGCGAGATCCGTTCCAAGCGCATACGTGAGCAGGTTATTAAGCACATCACCGCTCCTGGTTGCCAAAGGATCCACTTCCCCGCGGAAAGCCATCCAGGAAGCGAACCCACCCCCAGAATCCTCTGCCCTCCCCGGGGATCCTCCAACCTGCAAACTTGCCGTCCAGTCCCCGCCACTTGGGGTGTTACCGCCGGAGGGGTTAATCAGTATCAATGAGGTGCCGTCGGTATCCGGTGAAACCGGCCAGGGATCCGAATCGCCATATGCAAAGGAAATCACGACTGATCCCTGAGCATCCAGCAAGGTGATCACCTCACCGCCGTTGTCGAGGCTCCCTCCACCCCATTCGCCTGCAATAATCGAGTCAAAGCCGTTGCCGTAGCGTGAACGGAACGCTGCCAGGTCTTTGACGACCAGCATATAAGCTCCCGCCGCAATGAGCGTATTGCTTAAAATAAACTCATCAAAAGGTTCGCCCTGGGGAAAACGGAAGCCGTTAAGATCAATTGCGCTCGCACCGGGGTTATAAAGCTCAAGAAACTCATACTGCGCGCCCCCTTCCGGCTTATACATCACCTCAGTAATGACCAGTTCACCAAGTAACGGGGAGACTGATGACGAATCAGCCAGCGCGACATAATCAAATAATACATTGAGCAACTGGGGAGTCTCGGTCGCAGCAAAAGGTCCGCCAAAAACCGCGGTACTTCCTTCGGGGAGAGTTATCCGGTAGACCTCCTCAAACAACTCACCCGGACGCCACTCAAAAATGAGGTCGTCCTCCTGTCGCCGGACACGAACGTCCATGTCACTGGTTAAGGAAAAGGGTAATGAAAACAGTTTGCCCGTCGTTGCGGCTGGCGTCACCTGGACCACCGCCAGTTCATCTCCGTTGCAATAACCGATACCATAGCGAAAGCGATTGCCTTCACGCTCAATCTCCACCAGCAAGCCGGTCATGAATTCTCCAAATTGAAGCCCATAGAGCTCCAGTTCAGTCTGCAGAATCCAGTCACTTTCCGCCGGCAGATCCCGCCTTAGCCATGGATGAATGGTCCCCTCTATGCCTTCTCCGCCAAGACCTGAAGGGTGGGCGGCAATATCCAGATTTAACCCCATTACCCGGTCTGAACTGGCGGCACTGCCATTATGCAAATCGACAGCAAGCAGGTTACTGCCCTCAACGAGTAGACCGGACCCGTCTATTGCCACAACCGGTAATAACGCTTTCTCCTGTCCAAACGGTATATTTGTCGCCGCCGTCTTCCAGTCAATTTCGGCGGGGGCGTCAGGCAGGCGGACCCTGCCAATCTCCTGCCCGTTGAGCCAGAACCTCGCCCCGTCATCAAGTATTGCATCGATCGTGATCAGTGAACCGATGGGATCCCTGTCAAACTCGAACTCTCTGCGGAAATAATAGGTTATCAAGCCATTTTCAATATCCCTGGCAAGGGGTGTCTGGAGACCGGGAGCCGGGAAGGTTCCACTGTCATTGCCGAAAATACCTGACCCCGATTTCCATGCGGAATCATCAAATTCGGGTCCGGCAAACTGCGTTCCAAAGTCGATATTATCATCAGAATATTGCCACGTGTCCCCCAGGGTCACGTAGTTGCGCGGAGCAGGTAAGCCAACCTGTGGCAACCCCAGCGGATAATCACGATCCCCAGGCACCATGATGTGCAGTACCCCGGACACTGTTGCCAGGGAATAACTTGCCCCGTCCGGGGTGTTATCCATTACCTCCAGATTAAGTCCCTCCCAGACCGTATCCAGCAGGTCTGCCCCGAAAGAACTGAAATCCCTCCCCGCAAAAACAAACACCTGCTTTGTCGCCTGCGAGATATTACCGCTACCATCAGCAACTTCCACGGTGAGTAAATAACTGCCCGGGTTCGCGAAAGTAACGGTAACTCCCGCCCCATCGCCGGTGAAGGTGACTCCCTCCGGGGGGGTCGACCAATTATAGGAAAGCTCCTCCCCCTCCGGGTCATAACTCCCGGATGCATCAAGGTTAAACACCTCACTGAGGGCAACATTGCCGGAATTGGGACTTGTCTCAAGAACCACCACCGGTGGAGAATTGCCCGTCTTTACAATTGTGAACTGTTCACTGTGGATGACCTCGCCCTCGTGGTTAACACCCTCAACGCTAATCACATTCTCACCCGACATCAGCCCAATGCCCGGCAGGCTCCATCCGGTAGTGCTTGTCCACAGGGCCTCGATCCCCGGTTGACCGGCAACACGCACATTGTAGATACCCGATGGTGCGCTTCCCGACAAGCTCACCGTCTTCTCTGAGGTCGTTGCATTGTTCGTTGTGATGTTAAAATCCGTCGAGAATGGAGTGCCTATGAAATTACGTGCATAGGACTCCCGGCTGTTGAACCAGTTGCTATAGTGGCTCGCCGTCATGAGGACGCCGGTTCCCTCGACGGCCTGCCGTTCAAACTCCATCCACGCCGCGGTTCGGGCAGATCCCCTGGTGTAACTGTTGAGCAGCTCAGTGAGGTAGTAATTGAGTATCCTGCGTATATAAGGCTTATCAAAATAGGTCCTTATGCCGGTAAGCCCTCCGAGGATACTTTGGTTGGCCCTCGAAAAAACCCTGTCGCCATCCCAGTGTATCAACATCCACCGGCCACCCTTAGGCCGGTAAAAATAAGCGTTCTTCCCCCTGTTTAACGTCAGGGTATCCCAGTCGGCATCATAGCCACGCACCGCAGCATTGATGCACAGCATGTCCCGGTCAGCCATGCGGTTGATGGATTGTTCATCAAAACTGTTTGTGCCTACGGCCTTAACAAATTCAGTGAAGTTGCTGAAATCATAATCAGCCTCTCTTGAACGCAACAGCCATTCACTGTGGTAGCGGATCGGGTTATCGCTGTTCTTATAGGACCAGTCGGCATTACGGCTCGACCTTGAGCTGCCATCATCACTGGTGAATCGCCATTCATCATCAATGCGCAACAGGGTTCCCTCTGAGCCGCCGGCAAAGTTCCGGTTCATGAAGTCATTTGATATCGGCTCGTGATTCTCACGCAGCTTGAATGCATCACCATTCACCACCCAGTGAACAAATTCCATCTCGTTAATGGGGTGGCCCAGCAGATACAAAAACTGACGCGCTATCCGGTCATCGTAGAAACGGGGTGTGCCGCTGCCCTCTGAAGTCCCCGAGGCATCGAAAACGCTGCGCCTACGTTCCCGGAAAAGACGATCTCCCGGTAATTTCCACTTACCGTGCGCAAGTGAACTTCCGCTATCTCTGGTGAACGGGCTGCCACTTTTACGAATCTCGGCGTTGTAGAAAATTTCACTCTCGTTGGCAATGAATGTCGCATTGAAGAAGTGATTCGACATGCGCGGAAACTTATAGGCAAAAGTCGGGCTGTGGCCGGCACTTCCGAGAGCCGAACGGTCATGAAGCGAGACGATGAAACGTTCACGCATCAGCGTGTCCGGCATTTCCCGTCCATCGATAATGAACAGCGCAGGACGCTCACTTCCAAGTTTAGGCTGCATGGATTGCCCTCCCCCATCAGCATCCGCCTCGACATAAAACTGGGCAATGTTGCCCTGTGTCCGATAACTGGTCAGCGTCGCTGTATAAATCCCGTCACCAGCGGCAAGATCACCTCCCGAAACACCGTCATCGTGCATTGCTGTCCTGACCCATGCATTGGTCCCCGAGGAGGAATCCAGCCGATGCATGACATCCACGGAGTTCAGCGACAATACAGAAGTCACTTGTGCCGTCACCTTGACCTGCCCCTGGGGCTTGGGCACCGCGGGACTGTGAACCACTCCGTTGATCACCGGTGCGGGTGAAGACAAGCGCCGTGAGTTTGCCACCCCCGGTGTCCCGAGGTTATTCGGAATTGACAGGTAAAAACTCGTCCCGAAACCATGGTCAAGGGTCTGGGCAACTAGACGCGATTTGCCACTCACCCAGCGGGCATTGAAACTCAGCGTGTAGCTCTGGTCAAAAGACAGGTTGCCAATGTCTATCTCCGCCCGGTTTCCCTTGTTGTCACCGTGCCCGTCGGCAATCAGGTGCAACTGTCCATTCTCTATATAACTGGCCCAATGTGTGCCCTGACAAACCCAACCCCTGGCACTCGAATTATCCGGTGAAGCGACCGAGGGATTGCTGATGATATTTGCCCCCGAGTCGTTTAATTTCATTGCAACATCCTCAATAATGACGTGGCCATCACCTACTAGGTGCATGTGCAGTTCCTGACCGCCGGTAAGCGGGTTCCATGTCACCCGCTCAAAGTTTTCCGTGTAGGTGATGGCCTGCATTGTTGCCTTCTGTGACTCGTCGCTGTCAACCCAGGCACTCGGCGAATCATTGTCCATCTGTGGATGTCTCAATTCCATGCTGCTGCCGTCACCATCGGCAAGCTCAGGCCAGTCTCCGGAGGGAAGATAATCCACCTGGTCCACAAGATTTCCAAATGCGTCCTCAAGGCGGAGCAACTCGCCCGAGTCGCTCAACTGGCCGGAGAAGTCGCCCATCACCGGAATCTCCCCGTAATGATCCCTTAGCCACCCGGCATCCGCTGCAACCACGAGGTAGTCACCGGGAGCGATCACCGTGGCGGAGGGAAAATCAAACCCTATGCCATCGACAAAACGCCATCCTCCCAGGTCAACTGCCGCCACTCCGCGGTTATACAACTCCACAAATTCCGCGTTGCGTCCGTCAGAAGGGGCGTCATACATGATTTCATTGATGACAATATCCGTGTTTCGTGACGGCGTGTTGGCAACGTTCCTGCTGTGTCCGGGACCGCCAAACCATTCCGCTCCCGGGGGATCAGACTGGAAACTCGCCTCGCCAAAATTCCTGTTAAAACGGTGAGCGTCCAGGACATTGTTGCCGGCAATCACGTAAATCCTGAGGTTGCCGTTTTCCTCAACCGGAAAATCCACTTCCCAGCTTGCATATCCTCCGCCCGGAATACTGCCCTCAAGCATCACTGCATCGGAAAAATCCGGTCGCGATGCCACCGCAAAACCACCCAGGTTTAACATCTCCTGGCCGGGGGCATGAAGTTCCACCCAGTCAACCCGGCCGTCATCGGCAAAGTGCACTTCACTGAGCCTGATCAGTTCAGTCTGATCAACTGGAATACTGGAGATAAAAGCATCCGCACCGAAAACAATGTCTGAACTCCCTGAAGATGAATTGTGCACCTCCACGGCGATCACGTTCGTGCCAACCTGCAGAAAACCCGTGATATCCCCCTGCACAATAGACTCGTAGGTTCTTGCCTCATGCGAACTGGCCGCTGTCTGCCAGTCAATCACCCCGGCCGGCATCGAGTTGCGTCCAATCTCCTGGCCGTTGAGATACACCACAACGCCATCGTCAAAAAGGCCATTCAACTGGATCGATGCCGAAGAGAACAACTCGTTCCATTGAAATTCCCTGCGCAGGTAATAAGTGATCCTTCCCCCGGTGGTCCATGCAGTCTGGAATCCGGGTTCCGGCATCAACCGGCTATCCCTGCCAAAAAATCCCGGACCCTCATTCCATGCGGAATCATCAAAGTCCGGTTCACGCCAGGCACTTTCTTGATTGATGCCACCCTGGTCATACTTCCAACTCGACCCCAGCTCCAGGACCTGCGTGACCTGGCCCTCGTCCTGTGCGGCGGCACTCCCCGGGGTGCCGCCCGGGGCAAGACTGATTCCCCAGTTACGCCAGTTGGAGGCCCCCCTGTTCTCCCTGATTAATCGCAAGCTGTGCCCGGCCCCGTCCGCTGCAACAGGCCACTTGCGCCCGTCATCATTATACTCAACGGACGCTCTTATCACACCGTTCTTATCCTCCAGTTCCAGCAATTCACCGTCATTGCTTAACCCTCCTGACCAGGGGCCATAAACCTTTGTCGAAGCGGGAATGGCGTATGCCCCCCTCAGGGTTTGCTCATCAACCCCCGCTATAAGGATACGCTCAAAGGGCTGGATGAAGGAACTGTCAGGATTGGTCTCATTAAAACCGGGAAACTCATAATCAATCCCCTTTGAGAATTGCCAGTTGGCAATATCAAGGGGCGTCGCCGTCAGGTTATAAATCTCAAGATATTCAGGCTTGTCACCTTTCGGGTTGTAGTGAATCTCACTGAAAACAACCTGCTCAGCAGGCAGGGCGGCGCAAAGCACTAAAAACAGGATCGAGACAAGAATGTGAATTGCGGGAAATTTCATGTTTTGTGTGAACCGTAAGTTAACCGTAATATAGATGTTCACACTCCCCTTTACCAGCAAACAGGAACGTATTTTCCTGATCCGTCGCACTGGACAAAACCGCAAGATGGGGATAACTTGCATAAGGTAATTCCCACTCACATTCCCCCTCCATTATTATGCGCTCTCTCGCCGCCACCCTAGCGTGTCTATACTTGTTCATCATCAACTCATTGGCTGTCCCTGTGCTGTCGGAGTTCATGGCCTCAAACGATACCACCCTGCCTGATGAAGACGGTGATTTCTCAGACTGGATCGAGATCGCCAACATGGGAATCACTGCCCTTGATCTTGCCGGTCATCATCTCACTGACGACGAGGAGGAACTCACCCGCTGGACTTTTCCCTCGGTCACCCTCGCTGCCGGGGCAAGGCTGGTGGTCTTTGCCTCGGGCAAAGACCGTACCAATCCATCCTCACAACTGCACACCGACTTTCAACTCGAGGCTAACGGCGAATATCTTGCCCTCGTGGCCCCGGACGGAACCACTGTGCTGAGTGAATTCTCGCCGTTCTACCCGCCACAGAGTAAAGACCGCTCCTATGGGCTGAGTAGTTTCACAGGAGGAGTTTCTGAAACCTTTGTTGCTGAAGATGCCACGGGAAAATATCTCATCCCGCCCGATGACTCGCTGGGCAACACCTGGCATCAACCCGCACCGGGATTTGATGATTCATCGTGGCACACCGGAATCGCAGGGCTGGGCTGGGAAACACCGGGATCAACCCTTGAACCTCTGGTCGCCACCAACATTAGAGACGAGATGCGCAACATAAATTCCTCGGGATTCTTTCGCTTTGAATTTAATTTCAACGCCACTGACAGGGAGATCCAGACACTTACGCTGAATACCAGGATTGATGACGGCTACGTCGCTTACTTGAATGGTGTGCAGGTTGCCGCTTACAACACTCCTTCCCCGGTGCTCTGGAACTCAAAGGCGACCAGGTCGGGACGATCGGATTCCCTCATTGTAGGAAGTGCCTCCGAGCATGACATTACCGATTCCGCAAACCTCATTACCGATGGTCCCAATGTGCTCGCAATCCACGGCCTGAACTCTTCGGCGGGTGGTTCCGATTTCCTCATCAAGCCCGAACTGGTGGCAGGGATCCAGGACCGGGGAACCAGCCTTAAGGGATTCTTCACCAACCCCACCCCGGGAAACCCGAACTCCGATGGCAGCGGGGCCGGCCCGATATTCGCCGATTACACCGATAAACCAGAGCGTCCCGATGCCGGAACCGACCTCGTCATCACTGCCGAGATCATCGGCATCAATGCCCCGGTGGCACAGGCTCAACTCATATACCGTGTCAAGTTCGGCAATGAAACAACAGTGTCCATGACTGAAACCCCGCCCGGTTCAGGCAACTATACAGCAACGATTCCCGCCAACTCCTTCAGTAGCGGCGACATGATCCGGTGGCGCTGCACAGCCACCGATGAAGCGGGATTCGAGACGCTCGAGCCGCCATTCCCATCATCAACTGACTCGCACCGGTATGTCGGCACAGTGGCAAGCGACCCCGGCGTGGAGACAAACCTTCCCGTTGTCGAGCTGTTCCTGCAAAACCCCTCGGCGGCAGGAACAACATCAGGAACCCGCGGCGCGATATTCTACCTGGGTGAACTCTATGACAACGTCCTGCTGAACCGGCACGGGCAATCCACCGGGGGATTCATCAAGAAAAGCTTCAATATCGACTTCAACAAAACCCAGCGCTTTCGCTGGAATCCTGACGAGAAGCGTGTCAAGGACATCGACCTGCTCACCAACTGGGCAGACAAGTCAAAGGTGCGCCACGTGTTTTCCTACGAGATCATGCGCAATGCCGGCGTCCATGCCCACTTTGCCTACACTGCACGGGTGCAGCAGAACGGTGAGTTCTTCAGCACTGCCGACTTTGTCGAGGACGCCGACGAGGTCTATCTCGAGCGCACCGGCCTCAACCCTGAAGGTGCACTCTACAAGGTTTACAATAATCAGCTCAACAACACATCCAACAACGGCGGAGTAGAGAAGAAAAACCGCAAGGAGGAAAACAATGCCGACCTGCAGGCCCTGATCAACGGGCTCAATAACAACAGCGGGGAAGCGCTCTGGAACTATATCTATGACAATGTCAACATCCCGATGTGCATCAACATGTGTGCCGCCAACTGCGTCATCCGCAATACCGACATGCACCGCAAGAACTGGTATATTTACCGCGACACCGGGCGTTCGGACCAATGGGCCATCCTGCCCTGGGACCTCGACCTCGCCCATGGTCGTAAATGGAATGGTTCAGACACTTACTTCGACAACAATCTTTTCTCGACAGGTGTTATCCAGGTGGGCACATCGGTAAAGCTGGTGTCACTGCTCTGGAACCGCACTGAAACACGGGATATGCTCATGCGCCGGATACGAACCCTTTCCGATCAGTATCTGCAGCCGGCTGACACCCCCTACGCGGAGCGCTACCTTGAAAGGCGCCTCGACGAGCAATCCGCCCTGATCGACCCGCCTGAAATCTCACCCTCCGATGCAAGGGCTGACTTCATCAAGTGGGGCTCATGGGTGCAAAGCAACGGTTCATCAGTCTCCTACACCTCCAGCCATCCCGATGTTGAGGACATGGCAGAGGCCATTGGCCGCTGGAAAAACGAGTATCTACCCGGGCGGCGCGCCTACATCTATGGCGCTTCGGCAGGGCTTCCCGAACCCCAAAGCGGTCAATTATCCTTCGTATTCACTCCGTTGCTGACAAGCGGGGCAGAAGCGAAAACCCAGATCCCAGGTGATGACTCAGATGGCACAGCGTGGACGCTGCCCGGCTTTGATGATTCCCTGTGGACTGCTGGCACAACCGGAATCGGTTTCGACAACGGCCCAAAATACCTGCCACTCATCGGCACTGATACAAATTCCGCAATGCGCAATATCCAGACCACCTCCTATACGCGCATCGAGTTTGAGGCAACCGACCCGTCAACCTACCAGTCCCTGCAGTTACACATGAAATTTGACGATGGCTTTATCGCCTACATCAACGGCACCAGGGTGCACCAGATGAACTCCCCCGCATCACCTTCCTGGAACTCGGCTGCTACAGCCTCCCATGAGGCCGACATCGATGAATTCGATATTTTTGATATCAGTCATCACCTCGACACGCTGGTTGACGGAACTAATATACTCGCAATCCACGGCATGAACGTAGGCGCCGGTAGCAGTGACTTTCTGGTCCTTCCCGAGTTGTATGCCGGAATTGCCGATTCTGAAGGCAGCAATGAACCCGTCATCCAATTCGGCAACATTGAGTTCAACCCGATTTCCCGTAATCAGAATGAGGAGTTTATCGAACTGATTAACGGCAATAACATCGCGGTGGATGTCTCAAACTGGACAATCAACGGCGGCATTGAATTTAAGATTCCGCCGGGAACCGTCATTCCCGCCGCCGGCAAGCTCTACCTCAGCCCGGATGTAAGGGCTTTCCGGGCCCGCCTGACCAGCCCGCGGGGCGGGCAGTCCAATTTCGTGGTTGGCGCTTACAGCGGGCACCTTTCCAATGTTGGTGAAACTCTCAACCTCAATGATGCAGGAGGACTCAAAAACAGCACGCTCACCTATATCGGAGATCCGAGCGACGCCCAACTCTATCTCGTGGTCTCAGAGCTTCATTACCACCCCTCAGGCAACGGGCTGACCGAGTTCATCGAGTTGATGAACATCAGCAGCGAAGTCACCCTCAACCTGGACGGTGTCCGTTTCACCGATGGCATCGACTTTGACTTTACCTCCGGTAACATCACTTCCATGGCACCCGGGGAGCGCATACTGCTTGTCCGTGACATGAACGCCTTCGAACTTGAGTTTGGTGCCGGCCTGCCGGTTGCAGGAACCTTCAGCGACGGTGGGGCACTGGGCAATGGCGGGGAACGCATCAAGCTGGAAGATGCGGAGAACGGAACCATCCGTCAGTTTGAATACGACGACAAGGATCCCTGGCCCGCCACCGCCGATGGCGGTGGTGACAGCCTTGTTCTGCTAGCCCCCGAATCGGCCCCCGACCATAAACTTCCCGCCAATTGGGTTTCAGCCACCCCATCACCCGGCACATCGGGCAGCGGGTTCTCGGGTAACCCGGAGGCAGACGATGACCATGACGGACTCAATGCCTTCCTTGAATACGCTCTCGGAACCGACGATCACTCGGCAAGCTCAGGACATCACGCAATATCCGTCACCATTCTCGACAATTCAGCTGCCTTCACCTATCGCCAGAATACTGCCGCTGCCGACGTTACCTTCATCGTTGAAACCAGCAGCGACCTGGAAAACTGGATTGACGCTGCAACACTCGACCTGATTGAGGTTTCCCGCGTCAACAACGGGGACGGTTCTGAATCGGTCACTGTCAGCCTGCCAGAGCCCTTCTCAGAACAGGACTTCCGGGCTTTTCGCCTGAAAGTGATGCGTTGAAAAAAGTCCCGCTCATCCATTATTTGGCAATCTTCAAAAAAGCGCAGGACACAAGGATCCGGCAGGACACGGCAATACCACATCCGGGTGATTCCACCCAATCTCAAAAAGACAGGCAACGAACTGTTGATTAAATGGGGATATTTATATGAAGAAATTTCCTGGAACTTCATTTTGAGAAAACCCCATTTACAGAAATTACCCTTTTCCGCCGCAAAATCCTTGCGAATATTCATTTTTCGCGAGGATTATTCATGGAATGATTAACCTTACGGCTTGCTATGGACACCATAACTCCCATTACAAGCGTGAGAAACACCGCCCACAGGCAGTTTAATCAATTATCAAAGCGGGCTTGCAGGACAATCTCTAATTTGGTATTTCCGATAAACTTTAAAATCGGAGTTATTTAAACCACCAGCTTCCAAAATTATTTTATTGCTATGCCTACTGAACCTACCGTCGAGTCTGCTGATCCCTCTGCTGTCGCAAAATTAAAGGACTCAGCCGAACGCGTCCGCACTGAACTCGGTAAAGTCATCATCGGCCAAGACGAAGTCATTGAGCAGGTGCTGATCGCCATTTTTACCCGCAATCACGCGCTGCTCGTTGGTGTTCCCGGCCTGGCTAAAACACTTTTAATCTCAAGCCTGGCCGAGTCACTTCATCTTAACTACAAGCGCATCCAGTTCACTCCGGACCTGATGCCATCCGACATCACAGGCACCGAGGTAATCTACTCGGACCCGGCGACAAACGAACGCCAGTTCAAGTTCCTCTCCGGACCGATCTTCGCCAACATTGTCCTTGCTGACGAAATCAACCGCACCCCGCCAAAGACGCAGGCAGCCATGCTCGAGTCAATGCAGGAGCGCAAAGTCTCTATTGGAGGGGAGGATCACTCCCTGCCCGATCCGTTCTTTGTGCTCGCCACTCAAAACCCTATCGAGCAGGAAGGCACCTACCCCCTGCCGGAAGCGCAACTCGACCGCTTCATGTTCATGATTAAGGTTGATTATCCTTCCGAGGAGGAGGAATTCGAGATCATGCGTACCTATACCGGTTCGCAAGCAGCAAGCCCGCAGCCGGTATTGACCGGTGAGGATATCATCGCCATTCAGGAAGTGGTCCGCTCGGTTCCGGTTGCCGAGCACGTCATGCGCTACGCCGAAAAACTGGTGCGCGTCACCCGCCCCGGATCGGACGAGGCACTCGACTTCTGTGACAAGTGGCTTGCCTGGGGCGCAGGGCCGCGCGCAGGTCTCGCGCTGATACTTGCCGCCAAGGCTCACGCTCTACTCAACGGACAGAATCATGTCGGCTGCAGCAACATTGCCACTGTTGCCCCACCGATTTTCCGTCACCGCATCATCCCTAACTTTGCCGCCCAGAGCGAAGGCCTCGATACTGATGCCATTACCGCAAAAATCATTGAGGCAATTCCGCAGCATCAGTGAAAAAAACCGGAACGGAATAATCAGTTTACCTGCCATCGCCCGGTTACCGAAAAATGAGATCTGACCAACTGTTCACAAGGTGAACACAGACTCCCTAAATCTCCTGGACGCCGAAACGCTTGCCCGCGCCGACAAACTCGGCATGGCTGCGCGTTTCATTGTTGAGGGCTACATGGCCGGCGAGCACAAGTCACCGTATCGCGGTTTTGCCATCGAGTTTTCCCAACACCGCGAATATTCCCCCGGTGACGATGTCCGTCACCTCGACTGGAAAGTACTGGGCAAGACCGACCGCTATTATATCAAGCAATACGAGCAGGAGACAAATTTCGTCGCGCACCTGCTAATTGACGGTAGTGAGTCCATGAAATATGGCTCCGGGGACATTACCAAGCTCGATTATGCCAAGATGGCCATTGCCTGCCTGGCATTCCTCATCATCAAGCAGCGCGATGCCGTGTCCCTCTCGCTATTTGACAACGAAACACGTGATGAACTTCCGCGCGGCAATACCCAGAATCACCTGTTTAATATCCTTGAACGACTTACCGCATTCGATGCAAGCGGGGAAACCGACCTTCCGGGTCAACTGCACAACATCGCAAAGAAATCACAACGCAAGGGACTGGTAATTGTCGCCAGTGATTTCTTTGACGATGAAGACGCAGTCCTCGACGCGGTTCAGCACCTGCGCTTTGTCGGACACGAGGTAATTGCCCTGCAGGTGCTTGACCACGATGAACTCGATTTCCCTTTTTCAGGTCTCATTGAGTTTGAGGGCATGGAAAACATTCCCAATATCAAGACCCGCCCTTCCGAGATCCGGAAAAGCTACCTTGAGGAATTTAAGGCATTCCAGGAGGTACTCGAGCAGGGCTTCCGTCGCAACTCCTGTCATTTCGTCCAGTGTGACACCTCAAGGCCGCTTGAGAATGTCCTTGGTTCTTACCTCACCTTCCGCCGGGAGATGGCAGGCAAATAACCAATGAGCTTCCTGAATTCAGCGATGCTCTTCGGCATGGCCGCCCTGGCCATACCCATCATCGTGCACCTGCTGAACCGGCGACGGTTCAAAAAACTGCCATGGGCCGCCATGCGCTTCCTGCAGGTCAGCCTTGAACGCAATCAGCGCCGGATGAAGGTGGAAGACTGGATACTGCTGCTGCTTCGCCTGGCTATCGTCGCACTGCTTGCCCTTGCTCTTGCGCGACCCGCGGCAGCCTGGCTTGATTCACAATCCCTCGGATCAAAGATTGCCTCCTCCATCATCATTGACTCCTCCGGCAGCATGACCCGGAAGGATCAGGGCACAGACAAGACACGCTTCGACCTCGCACGCGAATTTGGCTCCGAAGCCGTCACGGCGCTACCCCGAGGATCCGCCGCATCTGTCATATTCGCGGCAAATTCCACCGGTTCCGGAATCACTGAGCCGACACATGACCTGGTGCGTGCAGAAAAAATCCTCTCCGGGGACAATTCCGCCAACCTGACCAACCGCAGCAGCGACCTGATGCCGGCAGTTAAAGCCGCGCTCGCTTCACTCGAGAGTCGTTCCGCCGCCCAGAAGGAACTGATATTAATCACTGATGGTGACGCGAATGCCTGGAATCAGTTCGAGTCAATAATGCGATCGCTTGAGAGTGCCCCTGAGGATATCAGGAGCGTTATCGCTCTGGTCGGCCAAACCCCCGGCGAAAACCTGGCCATCACGCGACTCGCACAGAACACTCCGGTTGCAGCCGTTGGTCAACCGGTTCGCCTCGCCGTGGAGGTTAGCAACTTCGGCAGTATTGACGCGGATGACATCCCCATACAGCTCATCATTAATGGTAATCCCTCAGGAGACCCGGTGGAAATTGAATCCCTGCCGCCGGGCGAAGCCAGGACACTGACCCTGTTTGCACAGTTGCCATCTCCCGGATTGCACCAGATCGGTGTCTCTATCCCGGGAAATGATGCCTCATCCACTGATGACAGCCGTGTGCTGGTGGTGCGGGCAATTGAAAAAGAACGCGCCCTTCTCATTGATGGTCTACCCTCGAGAAACCCAACTGATGCGGAAACCTTTTTCCTGGAGAATGCCCTGGTTCCCGTTCCGCCCGAGTTGAAGGATTCATTTTTTTTGGGAGCCGACCGTATGACGGTTGCAGGGCTTGAAGAAATCAAGGAGCCCGAGCTTACCCAGTATCGCGCAGTTTTCCTTGCCAATGTTCAGGACTTTTCCTCTGAGGTCACCACCAAGCTGAAAAAATTTATCGTCAATGGCGGCGGGTTGATCGTCTTCCCCGGCAATAATATCAATGCCTCCTGGTACAATTCCGAGCTCCACAAAAAAAACGGCATCCTGCCGGCGGAATTTGGAGAAATTATTCCCGGAAAAAACGATGAAACGAAACTGACCCTGCAGGCAAGCGGCTACGATCACCCACTGGTCGAACTCTGGAATGACCCCGGGGCAGGCACCCTCGCCGAGGTGAACATCCACCAGGCATATGAGTTGCTCCTCACCCCGGTAACCGGGCAACCAAGTCAATCAATGCCAGCAGCACGGGTCGTGTTGCGCTATAACACCGGCTCACCGGCAATTGTCGAATCCGACCTCGGGCTTGGTAAAGTTTATCAGTTCAGTACCACTGCGGACACTGAATGGAACAATCTTCCGGTGCAGCCGGCATTCCTGCCTATCGTGCACCGTGTCTTCGGGAGCGTTCTGGCCCGCGGCGATGCCGGGCTCAATATCAGCGTTGGCGACTCCTTTGTTCGCCGTGGCCCCGCCGAGTGGAAAAACAAGAAAGCTCAGATCTACAAACCGAACTCAGGAGGTATCGGTGACAAAATCACAATCGCTGCAGATGGTGACGGCTCACGCATTACCTACGATGCAGTGCAAACCGCGGGAGTTTACGAGCTCTCGGTTCCCGGAATGCTGCCACTTACCTTCGCCGCCACGGCAGACCCCAACGAATCGAACCCGGAGCCTCTCTCCGAAGCACAAATCCAACGCCTTAAGGGGGTCGCCGACATCATTTATGCCACGGCAGGCGGGCAGTTGTCCGAGTTACTTGACCGCCAGCGTTCCGGCACTGAGCTCTGGCCATTTTTTCTTTTAGCCGCCGGCCTGCTAGCCATCATCGAACTTTTCCTCTCGCAGCGATTCAGCCAGGAGAAATAAGCCGCCAAAAACCCTTGAACGCATTGCTACTCAAACTCCTCGGGCTGCCCACTGAAGACAACGCTTCAGTGGTGGATCACTCGTGGGGAATTGCCCCGCTTCTCAATCCGCCAATCATCGCGGTGGCGGCTATCGCCCTTGCAATCATCGCCTGGTTTGCATACCGCTCCACACCCAGGGACATCTCCGCCAGGTACCGTAGAGCCATGACGTTCATGCGTATGGTGTTCTTTGCAATGCTCCTCGGCCTCTTGTTGCGTCCCGTCCTCAAGCTCACGCTTAAACGCGAGGAACAACGGACCCTTGCCGTACTCGTTGATGCCTCTGCCAGCATGAGCATTGTGGATCAGAGAACCTCCGCTGAGGATCGTTCCCGTGCCGCCATCGCGTCAGGAAAACTCAAACCCGATGCCGGTCTCGACACCCCCCCGCCTGCAGCCCCCTCTCCTGCACCGGCGAGGTTCCAGATTGCCGAGTCGGCCTTGAGCAATCCTGAGCTTAACCTGATTGAATCCCTCTCGGAGAAAGTCAAAATCGTGCGCCACAGCTTTGCGGGAAAACTCCACCCGAAAGAAACCGCCAATGACCCCACCCTGCCGGAAACCGCTCTTGGAGATGCCATGATTGAAACCCTGCGTCGCCACAGTGCCGACGACCTCGGTGGTGTCCTGCTTATTACCGACGGGGTCAGTAATGAGGGCATCACACCCCTTGCTGCAGCAAAAACGCTCCGCGACCGGGGTATACGCGTATTCACATACGGTGTCGGCACGACTGATTCCCGCGATGTCGCCATAGAATCCATCGAGATGCCCACCGTTGCCCTTGCCGAGGACGCGGTTCCAATAACCGTGCGGATCCGCCAGCGCGGACTCGCCGGAGAAGTTGCCAAGGTCACCGTTGCCATGGCTGGTGTCAGCGCCGGGGTAAAGGAAATTATACTTGATGGTTCAGGGGAGCAGGAAGTCACCATTTCCATCATCCCGAACAAGCCCGACGAATACCAGATCGAAGCGAGTATAGAAACAGCGGGAGGTGAGATTCTTGAAACTAACAATACCCTGAAGCGCAGTCTCCGCGTGATTGATTCATCCCTTAAGGTCCTTATGGTCGAGAGTGCCCCGCGGTGGGAATTTAAATACATCCAGGCAATGCTGTTGCGCGAAAAGCGCATCGATCTTGATTGTTATCTTGCCACTGTCGATCCCGCAGTCGCCCGTGCTAAAGACAACCCCTACATTGAGAATTTTCCGGAGCGCCGTGAGGATCTCTTCGGCTACGACCTGATCCTCTTTGGTGACATTGATCCTGCCAAGTTGCCCGATAACGCCATGGAGAACATCACCTCCTTTGTCTCTGATGGCAGTGGCTCCCTGATTATCCTCGCCGGCAAATACTTTACCCCCGCCTCCTACAGGAATACCCAACTGGAACGCCTCCTGCCAATCGAACTCTCACCAACCCGGCTGGGTACTAATACGGCAATTGCCAACCGTCCGGTTCGACTGCAACTGACCGAGGAAGGCCTCGCAGAAGGATTCCTTAACCTCGAGGAAGACCCCGAGCTGGCAGAGGCGCGCTGGGCAAAATTGCCGCCAATTTACTGGGTCACAAAAACCGAACGCGCCAAGCCAGCTGCAAAAACATACCTGGTTCACCCTGATGGTAACTATCCGGTAATCGCAATGCAACGCTACGGGGCAGGCGAAGTCATGTGGATTGGGACTGAGAACACCTGGCGCTGGCGGCGCAACACCGGTGACCTTTACCATACCCGTTTTTGGGGACAGGTGGTGCAACGCATGGCCGGTCGCCGCCTGGCAACAGGTTCACGCCGCAGCGAGTTGCGCAGTGACCGTACTGTAGCCCGCGAGGGGGAACGCTTCACTGTCTTTGCAAGGTTGCTTGATCAAAACTTCCAGCCGCGCAGTGATGAGAGCATCAAGGCCGTCCTTAATGGCAGCGGCAACCAGCCTGGACCACAGCGCACGGTCACCCTGCGTGCAATACCCGGTTCTCCCGGTGAATACCGCGCTGAATTCCCTGCCGGCAAGCCCGGACGCTACAAACTCGGGCTGCCTGATGATTCCGACGGAGGGATTGACCTCACCGTGAGGGGTACGGATCGTGAATTTGCACAAACCGCAATGGATAAGCAGACCCTGCAGGAGATCGCCAGCATTACCGGCGGTTCATTCCTTCGCGAGGAGGATCTCCATAATCTCCCCGACATCATAGCGCTGGAGCCCGCAGAAATCCTGCTCGGTCGCGAATCCGAACTGTGGAACTCCCCGCTCTACTTTATCCTGCTACTCCTGCCGCTGACCATTGAATGGTTCATGCGGAAATTCGCCGAACTTAAATAACCCTAACGGTGGCCGAAGCAATTACATCATCCCGGAAACTGATCAGCCGCAGCGGCCTCCTGAGCCGCCGCCTCAGCAGTGCCGGCAGTAAACTTGTCGCCACTGAATTTGTACGCCGCCTTGCAACCACCATCGCGCTGGGCCTTTTACTCTTCAGCCTGACACTGCTCTTCGACTGGCTTGCCGAGTTATCCGTTACCAACCGCCAGATCCTGCTGACTGCTATCTCGGCGGTTGCCGGTGGTCACCTGATCTGGACACTAGCCTCCCTCCTTACCCAGCAGCGCAGCCAGGAGCAACTCGCATTAATGGTTGAACAGGATCATCCGGACTTCGACAGCCGGCTCATCAGTGCTGTTCAGTTCGCCGCCGGTAAAGCCGCCGTCCCCGCCAATGCACCGGCATCCATGGTAAAGGCAATGGTCGCGGAAACCGAACGCGAAGCCCGCCGTTTTCAATTTGGTAATATTGTCGACCGGCGAAAAATGGCACGGGCAATCCTGTTGCTCATTGGTGTTACCGTGCTCGCGGCAACCGGCGCCCTGATGATCGGGAAGGAAAACCTTGATATACTCCTTGCCCGTGCATTTGGCGCCACCACAGCCATTCCCCATGAAACCAGGATTACTCAATTTCCCGAAGACATGCAGGTGGGTATTGGTGATACCATTGAACTCAAATTCATTGCCGAGAGCATAGCCGGCGATGCGGGGCTCCCCGATGAAGGTAAACTTTCAGTCACCTACCAAAACGGGCGCAAGGAAACACTGATACTGCCACGCAATAAAACAAATCCGGGGAATTACACGCTGGCTCAGGACAAAACGAACAAGAAGATCGTACCGGTGCTCATCCCCGGAAACGCAATGGCGGACATCTATACCGTAACGATTGCCGATATACAGGAATCATTTCGTTTCCAGGCAACGATTAATGATGCGCAGACGGGAAAAATCAAAGTTACAGCACTGGAACGCCCAAGGGTTGAAAGCATCAAGGGGACCCAGACCTATCCCGCCTTCACCGGACTGCCACCAACCTCACATGCTCCCGGAGACTTTGTGCTGTTTCCCGGAGGAGAATTGGCACTGGAAATAAAATCAACCAAGGCACTCTCCCGGGGAACATTACAGCTCATCGACAATGACAATACAATTCCCGTGGAAATTGACAACACAGACCCGAAAATTTCCACGGTGCGGATCCCAATCCCTCCGGAAAACCTCTCCGGTTTCACTGTCTCGCTGACCGACACCGAACAAATGCAATCCAGGGACGATGTCGTCTACCGGGTATCACTGCTCGCGGATCGGGCACCGGAAATACGCATAACCTATCCGAGAAGGGCGGAGGAGCTGGTCACACGCAAGGCCCGCTTCCTTATCCATTACGAGGCAACCGACCGCTTCGGCATCGCATCAGTCAATCTGCGCTACCGCCGCGGCAGCGCAGAACCGGGAACTCTTGCAATGAGCATTCCACAAAACACGCCAAAATCCGTCAACGAGGCGTTTGAATGGGATCTCAACAAGTTGCAGCCGGGACTCACCGAGGGGGATGAAGTGGAATACTGGCTGGAAGCAACCGACCAGAATGCTGCCAGCGCAAATACCGGCAATAGCGAACATCTGCTGATCCGGGTAGTAACCCCGGAGGAAAAACGTGCGGATCTTCTCGGCAGGGCATCCGACGCCCTTGGAAACGTGGGAGAAGCGACAGCTGACCAGGAACGCCTCAACAATGACCTGGAAACTATAATCCGCAGGAATATACCCCGTAAACCTCTGCCCCGGGAGAAAGATTGATCTCTGGTATCTACCCAGAACTACCTTAGAATACATGAAGTTATGATCGTTCCGCACACTCTCAAAATTGCTGCAACAGTAATCCTGCTGACCATCGCCGGCCAATCATTCGGCGCCTATCCCGAAGCCACGCTTCTTAACCAGGAACGCAAACAACAACGCATTCAGGATTCCACCCGCCGAACCGGAGACCAACTTGATGTCCTTGTGGCCGAATTTGAACGCAATGGGCTCGCCGGTGCCGATCTTAATGTCCTCAAGGCAATCCGCCGGGTTCTCGGGGGATTATCCAGTAAGCAAATGGCGGAGATTGTGACCCTGCTGGGTGGAGCAAGAGCCAATCCGGGGGATCCGGGTGCCGTAGCCAAGGTGCTGGGAGCCTATGCGGGGCAGAAAGGTGTCATCGTGCAGTTGCGTCGAATCCTCCTCGAGTACCAGACACAGGTCGCGCTCTTTGAACTTGCCCGGCACGTGCGTGAGCTTGGTAACCGGCAAACAACCAACCTGCACGAGGGGATAGCGCTTGCCACCTCCTCCTTTGAAGCCGCAAGACCGAATCATTCCGAGCAGATCTCGCTGCAACTCCAGTCCACTGAACAAAAATCACTGCATGAGGAGGTGGCAATTATTAACGATAAGCTTAAATCCATTGCAGAGCTGACAGCCGGATCACCTGATCCAAGGCCAAAAAAAGCCGTGGCGTTTACCACCGAGGCGGGATTAATCGAGACCCTCTCCAAGGCAGCCCAGGAAATCACCAACAAGCGTATCATGAGCGCGGTTTCCCTCGAGAAAACCTCGCGCGACAACCTGTGGCAACTGGCAAAAATCCTTGAGCCCGAAAAAGATGACCTGGAAAAAATGGTCGAGGCACTTGAGCGCCTTGATGACATCATTGATGAAGAAACCAAGATCACGGAAGCCACTGAAAAACTCGGCAAGGACGAAGATCGCAACCAGCACAAGGTGGAATTTCCCCAGCATGTAAAAAACCAGATTCAACAGCATGAGAGAGCTATTGAGCGAACCGAGAAACAAGTCGAACAGGTCCAGCAACAGGTCGCAGCCCAGATCAAGAACGCCGAAAAGCAAGTTGAGAATGCCGAGAAGAGAGTTGAGGATGCCGAGAAGAGACTTGCGGAGGCCAGGAAAAACAACAACCCCGGGGCAATCAAAGCCCAAGAGCGCAGCGTTGATCAACAAAGAAAGCAAGTCGATCAACAAAGAAAGCAAGTCGATCAACAACAGCGGCAAGGCGATAAGAGGATTGAACAGGCTGAGAAGAGAGTCGAACGGGATGAAGCCAGGCTGAGAGAGACCATTGCCCAGGCCGAAGCACAGGCCCTGGCCTCCAAGATTCCCTCTACTGACGAAAACCTGGCTGTTGATCTCGCCAAGGAACAGGGCGAGGTCGCCGATCTCACGGATTTCCTCAGCACCGAGCTCACTGATGTCGCGCCCGAGGCTGCAGCTGCCCTTGAGCAATCAACAGCACCAATGCAGGAGGCCCGTGCGGCCCTGAACGATGCCAAGAAAAATGCAGCAGCAAGACGAGAAGCTGCACTGCCTGAAGAAAAAGCGGCACTTGAAAAATTAGCCGAGGCCCGCGTGGAGCTCGTCGAGCAGATTTCCGAATCCGAGGCAGTCGCTGAGGTTGCCGGTGACAAGATCGAGGCTCTTGAAAACCTGCTGGAAACGGTCCAGGAAATAAAGGCAGGCGAAGAAGCACTGAAAACCGCGGCGGTAGAAAATGAAAAAGCCGGGGACAGTGGTGCCCTGCAGGAACAGGCGGCGGATCAGGCCGCCCTCGAGGCCGCGACCGGGGAAGCCGCTGCTGAAGCTGCCCAACAGGAAGTTGCTGAGGCTGCTGCGGCACTGGCTGAAGCAATGGCGGCCATGGCCGAATCCGGGGCGAAACTTGCGGGAAGCGAAAATGCGCCCGAGGCACAACAACAAGCCATCGACAAACTTGGACAAGCCGAACAGGCAATTGCCAATGAAATTGCCAACCTTGAAGCCGCGGCTGAAGAGCTGGCCAAAATTGAGGAATTGCTGGAAAAACTTGAACCCATCATTCAGGAGCAATCTGCATTGAATGAAACCACTGCCGAGGCAGCCTCCCCTGAAGGTTCCCCTGAAGGTTCCCCTGAAGGTTCCCCTGAAGGTTCCCCTG
>JAPYUT010000103.1 GCA_029940475.1 Verrucomicrobiales bacterium
TCGATACCGGAATGCCATTGGTCGAGGCAAGCACTACCGTGAAGGCCGCGCCGAGAGTGGCGCTGTAGCCTCGTGTTGGTGTCAGTTCTGTGATCTTCTCCCCGATTGTCTGCATCACCCGGTAACCGAGTGTGGCGAGGCCGACAACGATGCCAAAGCCGCCCATCAACAGGATCCAAATCGGCATCGCCGATTTTTGTGCAACTTCTCCTCCCGATTGAATCAAACCAATCACTGCGGCCATTGGCCCGACGCCGTTGGCAACATCATTTGAGCCGTGAGCAAATGCCATCGCACAGGCCGTGAAGATCATCATCGGCCGGAACATCCTCTCGACACTCGTGTAGTGGAAATCCTTGTCCGCCTTGGCGTCCACTTTTACTCGATTGATCATAACTTTGCCAACCAACGCAAGCAGGACTCCGAAGATCGCGGCCCAAAGGAATTTCTGACCATCCGAAACATCAAGTTCTAGATGTTTCAGGCCCTTAAAGAGACTCACCAGAACCACGATAAATGCCGCGAGAAATACATAGCAGGGGCCGTAGCGCCTTGCCATCTTGATCGGCTCATCAGCGTTGATGATGAACTTACGAATACTTACCATCAGAACAAACCCGATCACGCCACCAAGGACCGGAGAAATAACCCAACTGGCCACAATCTTGCCTATCTCTCCCCAGTTTACCGAATCAGGTCCGTAAGCAAAGAGCGCAAACCCCACAACGGCACCGACAATGGTGTGAGTCGTCGAAACGGGCCAGCCTTTTGAAGAAGCGGCCATCAGCCAGATCGCCGCCGCGAGCAGTGCCGAGAGCATCCCGTACAGCAGCAACTCCGGTCTATCTGAAACCAGTTCATGGTCGATAATACCTTTTCGAATCGTATCAGTAACATCACCGCCTGCGAGAAAAGCCCCGGCGAATTCGAAAATCGCAGCGATAATAATCGCTTGCTTCACGGTGATTGCACCGGAACCGACCGAGGTTCCCATTGCGTTGGCGACGTCGTTGGCGCCAATCCCCCAGGTCATGTAAAGACCGAAAATGACCGCGAGAGAAAAGAATATCCAACTGTTCGCCGCAATGATTTCCATGGTTGTCTTTGGAGAGGAGGATTAAATCAATGAAGTCGTGTTCATGATCGAGCGATAAGCAGCAACACCCGATCACCCACATTTTCTGAGCGGTCCGAGATCTCACCGATATAATCGATGAGCTTATACCAAAACATCACGTCAACCGGATTCAGTTGATCCTCGATAGCGAACAATGCGCGGTTAATCCTCATTAACAGTTTATCCGCGGAATCCTCCGTTTCCTGGAGTTTGACAATCAATTCACGAACCCGCCTCGACTCCTTGCCGGCAAATCCGCCCTCCATCAACTCGTCCATCTGCTCGATGACATTTGCCGCCTGGGAATAAGATTCCAGTGCATGTTCAATCAACTCGTCCAGCAGTAACAAGCACGCCTCCGGGATCTCCATTTTCCGGTAAGTCAGTATGCGTCCTATGGCGTTGGCCTTGTCGGCGATTTTGTCCTGCTCCGCAATCAACATCAACAGGTCCCGGCGAGCCACAGGCATAAGCAACGTCGAGGGCATGTGAGCACGGTAATCCGTTTTCAAGTCGTCGGCCTCGCTCTCGATCTCGTCAATTTTCGTCGCCACCACACTGATTTCCGCTTGATTATTGGCTTTCAGTGCCGCAAACAACTGTGGAATCAGCGCGACTCCTTTTTGGACCGCTCGCATATGTTCCTGGATGGGTCGCAACGGGGAGCCACGCAGCAGTTTGCGAAATGGATTGGTGGATTTCATCAATAAACTTGCAGCAACAAGGACATTATCTAATACGGCAGAAAAATTCAAGAATCATCGAAGAAAACCGCGAATCCTTTCAAACCATAAAATATACCGCATTAGAACTTATCTTCAGAAGGTTCTGTCGGATCGATCAAAACCGTGGAGCGGAAAAGAAAGGCACTGGCCTCGGTCTATCGATCGTCAAGCGGGCAGTCGAGGCTCACGGCGGAGAAATCAGAGTGGACAGCATCCCTGGGGTAAGCACCACATTTTCAATTAGCCTGCCGCGGCCAAAAGACAGGGCTTAAGCCACACCCAGCATAAAAGCCAGAACACCTCCCACAACAGCCATTCCGAGGCCCACCGCGAAAATTCGTCCATTGCCAGCAAGCACGAAAGCCAGCAGATCCTCTAATTTCTTCTCGCAATACCGCCGGCGCATCCACCAGCGTTTCTGTTTCGTATAACGATGCTGCCAAATAGTGTTTTTTACCCGGGCGGGTTCAGGCATCGCAAGTGAAACCTCCTGCTTGAAAAATCGGGCGGACTGGTCATCAACTCCGTCCCGGCAAAACGGGCACGGCACCTCCTGCTCGGCCGCAGGCGCGTTGAGCGATAATCTTCCTCCACAGAAGTTGCAATCGAGTTCAAAACGATGTGCTGGCAGTGTATTTGATAAATATGGTTTCTGTATTCCCGCTTGAGTCATTGGCTGTTACAGTTATTTAAGATAACTTAACAATAAATAAAAATTTATAGAAATATCAACTATTATTTATCCTGATCGTCAAAATTTTCTTCCAGTCAGCGTTGCATTTATTCAGCAGGACTAATCATTCGGGAGGCTAGTTAGTCCTGCCTTCTAGCGCCAAAGCCCTTAAATCAAGGAATTCATTCCCAAAATCTCATTACAAACACTTTATTGCGCTTTTTACGTAAAATTTAATAAAAACCACAGCGGTAAAGCCTTCATGGATTTGCCCAAATCATTGCATGATGAGGCAACAGGGTAAATCGACACATTGCTGGAACCCTTTTTGAATGATCCAACACCTCAGCAGAATTCTTCACACCCCACATTGAAGCTCTGCCGGCGCCAGGCAAAAAAATGCTACCCGCAATCTATTTGCTATCAAAAAATTCCGTGAGAACCGCTTGCAGTTGCTGTTTTTGCCAGTTTAGCAGCAATTCATCAACCTGCTGCGGTTGCGCTGAAATCCTCTCAAACGTGGCCCGCGAACCGATAAGTGTTGCATCGATATCAAGCCCTTCTGCAACGTTATCACGCAAAGCCTTCAGTCGGTCAAAGCGATGCTCTGCATCACTGTCGCGTTTGCCCTTGCTTCTCTTAATTCTCTCAGGAAATTGATCCTCCGGTAAGTCAGATACCCCCTCAATCGCTGCCATAAAACGCCTCACCGGGGAATCTGGAAACCTCTCAGGTAAACTGACCTGCTTTCCGAATTGCAAATCCCCGGCGTATTCAAGCAGCCGATCATTGCCGATAATTTTAAAGGGCGGGCGATCTCTCCTTGCCGCTTCCCCATCACGCCAGAACCACAATGCACGCAAATACGCCATGCCTTTACGCTCAAGCTTTCCCCAACCGGAAATTCTCCAAATCATATCCTTATCCTTTTCCCTGCGCATCTCCGCAATCGCCCGAGCACTAGAGCAGGACTGCGTAAACCATTCCCACCGGCCAGAATCATGCAATCGCTCAGTTAAAAGCTTCGCCATGGGAAGTAAATAACGAACATCATTAACAGCGTAATCAATCATTTTTTGGGAAAGTGGTCGCCGCCCCCAGTCCGCTTTCTGTGACCCCTTCGGTAAAACCACGCCAAAATGTTCCTCAACAAGGTTCACAAGGCCGAACTTGCGCGCACCGAGCAAGCGCGCAGCTGTCTGGGTATCATAAACAATGCCCGGCACCCGGTTGAAGGTTCGTCGCAGCATGCGCATGTCAAAATCCGCCCCGTGTAGCCATACTTCAGTAACATCAAGGAATTCAACAAGTGGCTGTAAATTCTCTAGAGCAAGCGGGTCGATAACTGCAAAACAGTCAGCCGCCGCGAACTGGATAAGGCAAAGCTTCTCCTCGTAACAGTGAAGACTGTCCGCTTCGGTATCAATCGCGCAACGCTCACATGAAGATCCTCCAACTCCTTCCAGGAGTTCCACCAACCCGGCCTCTGTATCCACATAAGTAAAATCCTTAGAACCAAATTCGGAATCTATTGCTTCGCTCATATGAATCAAAATCAGTGATCTGGTGACCTTACCACTTTAAACACGCTCCCTAGCGCAGCCCGGTGAGCAGAAGTTCCGCATTTGAGGCTGAATTTTGGATGTGGTCAATAAGGACCTCCATCGCCTCCCCGCCCGGTCGTTGTGCAAGTTGTCGACGTAACATTGCCACCCGTTTTAATTCATCGGGATGATACAGTAACTCATCCTTTCTTGTTCCTGACTTGGGTATGTTGATCGCCGGATAAATCCGCCGTTCAAGCAATTCCCTGTCCAATTCAATCTCCATATTACCGCTTCCCTTGAACTCCTCGAAAATAACCTCATCCGCACGGCTTCCGGTATCAATCAGGGCAGTGGCAAGCATCGTGAGACTTCCGCCTTCCTCAGCATTACGCGCAATATTAAAAATCTTTCTCGCCTTGGGGAGGGCTCTCGTGTCAAGACCTCCGGAACCCGTACGCCCCTTGCCTCCCTTACCCTTTCCCCTGGTGGATATAATGCCATTATAACCCCTTGCCAATCTCGTCAGGCTATCCATCAGGATAACCGCATCTTTACCGAGCTCGGTAATCCGCTTGGCGCGCTCCGCAACAAGCTCAGCGACCGCCACATGCCTGTCAGGAGTTTCGTCAAAGGTTGAACTATAGACATGTGCTCCCGGCACATTTTCCTCGAAGTCAGTGACCTCCTCTGGTCGCTCATCCAGCAGTAAAATCAGCAGCTCTATTTCGGGATGATTGGTAACAATTGATTTGGCAATCTCCTTGAGCATGATCGTCTTTCCTCCTCTAGGCGGAGCCACGATGACCCCGCGCTGGCCCTTACCCAGTGGCGCAATCAAATCAACCACGCGAGGGCTCACCGCATCACTGTCACTCCTTTCCAGAATTATTCTTTCACGCGGAGAAATTGCCGTCAACGACTCAAATGCAGCTGGCGTCTCCCATTCCCCGGCAGGAACACCCTCAATGGAAACAACCTCAATAGTTGAAAGGAAACGCTCCCGATCCTTGGGGGCACGTGCAATCACGCTCACCTTGTGACCTGATCGCAAGTCGTAATCACGAATAAAATTAGCCCCTATATAGACATCATCACTGCTCGGAGTGAAGTTGAATGCTGGAACCCGCAAAAATCCGTACCCGTCATTGGCACTTTCAAGAAAACCCTCAGCAACTATCTTGGTCCCCTGGTTGCCCCATAAGCAAAGGATCGCGAAGACCAAGTCATGCTTCGAGCGGATCCCTCCAACCCTCAATCCAAGAGATGCACCAAGCTCATACAGTTCAGCCACGGTCCGCCTCTGAAACTCAGCAAGGTTAACTGACTCTGGGGGCGGAGGCCCTGGCTCTGGCTCTGGCTCTGGCTCTGGCTCTGGCTCTGGCTCTGGCTCTGGCT
>JAPYUT010000044.1:0-2628 GCA_029940475.1 Verrucomicrobiales bacterium
GGCATGGCGGCAGCGGCAGCATGGAGAATTTTCGGATACGATGCATGATTGATAGTTAGAGCCGCCCAGGCAAGGATCAGGCGTCCCCGGGCAACCGCCGGGCTGTCACCCTCAGCCTTGATTGAGTATTCCATCTGCTGATCGCTGAAGCGTCGCCAGGTCTGGGGGTCAAATGCCAGTCCCACTGGGTAGTTTTCACCTTGCCAGCGTGCGGCATCAAGTGTCCACCGGCCGTGATCGGTCAGGAAGCCGACCCAGGCATGATCCCCGGATCTTCCCTGTCCCATGAACAGCACGGTGGGGATGCCCATCGATTTACCCGCATGCGCCACAAAGTATGCCTGGTCCATGCAGATGCCGCCCTTTTTACTGCCGATCTCAATCAAGCGGTAGGCACCGTGCGGCCAGGTGTAATTCTCATTCTGGATACGGGCATGGTCATAGGGAACAACTCGATAGAGCTGCTCAAGCCGTTTCGCGGCCCGCAGGTCGATTTGTTGCACGTAGGCGAGTTCACGCAATTCGACGGGCGTATCAACGGCAAAGGTTAATTCACGCACTGAAAGACTGCGCGGATCCATCACCAGGCGGTCGTCACGCAGGGAATCAACCATGAAGCCGAATCGCCTGGCGGCATCAGAATCCCCTGTCGGGATATCGGCAGCGGTAACCTTCGGGTGCGGCCAGAAGGCCGGGAATGCCTGGTCCCACACGAGGGCAAAGGCGACCGCCAGTTTCCTGAACTCGACAAGGTCCCCGGGGCGTTGTTTCTGGATCCCGCATAGCACACGCAGAACACCGGCAGGATCATCACGGCAACTCATGGAGGAAACCACCAGTTCAGGCAGGCCCCGTTTCGAGGAAAGGGAACGGAATGCGGCAAAGTTCTCCGGCTTTGAGAAGAAAGCATCGGAGGCAAAACTCCCCGGGAAGAGTCGCAGCCATGCAAGGTGCTTAAGCCAGCCAAGGAAGTGCTCATTGGCAAGTGCCCGGGCAAGCCCGTGTTTCTCCTGTGCTGCCTGCAGGGTTGCCAGGAGATCCCCTGTCCCGGAAACGACTTGATCTGCGCTGGAATGATCCCGCCACCAGCCCTCGCGCGATGCATTGTCCCAGAGCTTAAGCTTGGCAGGCCCCGTTGATTTCCCGTCACTTTCGGCGGCTTGCGCCGATTGCAGGCACGGGGCCAGGGCAGAGAGCAGAGCCATTGCCAGAAAACGGTGACTCAGGTGGACTTGCGCCATGGGATGAATCTCTACTGGAGTGGCTTATCGGCAAATGATTTCCAGCCAACCCCCAGGAGGGGCTGCTAGCGGAGCTTAATCTGAATGGACATGAATTGTCGCGGCAGGGCACCCGCTGGGCTGCGAAAGGTGAGGGTTTCCGTACCATCACCGTTGTTAATGCGGTTTGTAGCAGTTAGATAAACCCGGGGTGATGTTTGTCATTGCCCGCTGCCTCGGGGCAGCGTTAGTCTTTCGACATGAGGATATTGACACTGCTTTTGCTACTGCTTTTTCCCGCTGTCTTTTGCGGTGTCGCCCAGGAGTTATCACCCAAGCTGCGCACTTGGCAGGCTGTCAATGGCAAGAAAGTGGAGGCGCAATTTGTCTCAAACAATGATGGACAGGTGACCCTCAGGGGCAAAAACGGAAAGACCTTCAAGGTGCCGCTCAACAAGCTCTCACAAGCGGATCAGGATTTTATCCTGGCTGACTTTGCTTCACCATCTGCCAATGAAGAACCAAAGAGCGCTGAGGAGATTGCCGCCATCGCGAGATTGGCTAAAGAATGGAAGGAAAAGGTGGAGTCACGGAGAAATGATGGTGATCGCTATTATTATGAAAAGGGAACGGATACGCTCTATAGCGGGAAATATTATGAAGTGGAGGGCAGGCCGGAGGGCTATATTGAGGGAACCATCAAGGATGGCCGGTTTGAGGGTATTTTTACCATGTATCGTCCGAGTGGCTCAAGGATGGGAGCAATCCGCTTCAAGGCCGGTAAGCAGATCGAGGGATCTGAAAAATGGTGGAACGACAAGGGGGAGCCGGTGGCTTCCCAGCAGGAAGCCCTGGGTAAGGAGGAAGCTAAGGAGGCAAAGAATCGAGCAAGTGTTACGGAATTATTGCTCAACATGAAGCAGGTCAGTACTGCTCTTCTTTCATATGCCTTTGATCATGATCGGCGATTTCCTGCCAGTCTGGCGGATTTGATTCCTGATTACATTGAAGAGAGTGTCGATAAGAAATTGCTGAGCATGGAATGTGCCGATGGCAGTCGCAAGCCTTGGCATTACGTGGAGGGGCTTACGACGGAAAGTGAAGCCGGCAAGGTGATCCTTTATTCCCCGGAGCCGATCGAGGGCAAGTGGATTGTCGGGTTTGTGGATGGCAGTGGCCAGATTATGGAGGAGGAGAAATTCCGGGCTTTCCTCAAAGCTCAAAGACTTGAGCTCCCTGCGGGAAAAGGTGATTCGTCATCAACGGGCCCTCGGGGAAATTCGACCAATGCCCTTGTGGCTCAGCTTGTCTCGCTGTCCCCGGGGGGCAATGAACTCAAGGTCGAGCACGACGGTCAATCAAGGCGGCTGATGATTACGGCACCGAAGACATTGGATAGCCAGAGTCA
>JAPYUT010000044.1:2728-31584 GCA_029940475.1 Verrucomicrobiales bacterium
CCCGGCCCGAGATCACAGGAAAAGGCGGGGAGATTGAGGTTCATACCTTTGCCAGCCCATCCGGGATGGAAGTGGCCCTGTGCAAGGTCAAGGGACAGGGGCATTTTCTCAGGAGTGACCTTAGGGACAAGGCCGATTCCCTTGCCCTGGACTTCCTGCTAAAGCACAAGAAGAGCTAATTCTCCTAAGCCTGGTCCGGGGAATTCCCGGAATCGAAGAGATTTCAATGGAGAAGATGGTGTGGCAGCGGCCTTTTTCTGACCCGCCGGGTTAAACCCCCTGGCCTGACGGGCGCAGCTGGATGTCACCGATCTCAACGTGTTCGGGGGCCTGCAGGACGTGCAGCACTGCCTTGGCGACATCGACCGGGTCCAGCATGTCGATTTCCTCCTTGAGTGTCTTGAGCTTGTCCTCACTGCCCTTGAAGTAGAGGTCGAGCAGCGGGGTGTCGACAAAGCCCGGCGAGATGGTGGCAACCCGCGTCCGGTTGCCGGCGGCTTTCAACTCGTAGCGCAGTGCCTCGGTGACCGCGCGCACCGCGAACTTGGTGGCGGCGTAGAAGCCGCCGCTTGGCGGCACACGGTGGCCGGACATGCTGGAGAGGTTGATGATGTGCCCGCCGTGCTCGGCATCAAACTTTGGCAGCGCCAGCTGGCAGCACCGGGTCAGGGCAAGGACATTCACCTCAAGCAATTCGCGGAAATGCTCCGGGTCGCCGTCGATGATTGGTGCCCTCGGGGCGATGCCGGCGTTGTTGATGAGGATATCGATGCGCTCACCGGCCCGGGTAAAGAGACGCTCGATTTCTGCCATGTCGCGCAGGTCGGCGGTAATTGCTTTCCCATCGGTTGCTTCTGCCAGCTCCTTGAGGGCTGCCTCATTGCGCCCGGTGAGGATGACCCGGGCACCCTTTTCGGCCAGCGCACGGGCACAGGCGGCACCGATGCCGCTGGAGGCCCCGGTGATCAGCGCGCACTTGTCCTTAAGGCTCATTTTTTTTGTCCGGCCTGGTAAAGATCTTGCAGTGCAGGTTATAGACACGCTGCAGTTCAGTGATTGGCGTCGCGTGGTCATCGACGCGCAGGTCGCGGAACCGGTCGTTGTCACCGCCGTAACCCCAGCCCTCGCGGACTACCAGCAGTGCGGCGGATTGCCTGCCGCGCCGATCTCCGCCTGCCGCCTGGCCGGCGGCGAGAGCATCGATCAGGCGTTGGGCAAGGGTTGCCTTGCCGGCACTGCCGGTGAATGAAGCGGCCATGGCGTTGATGACCTCCTCACCGGCGAGGATATTGCCCTGCACGGTGAAGTTCTTGCCACTTTTGCCACCCGCCCAGGGAAAACATTCCTTACCGGTGAAATGCGCCGCGCGCCCGTCGGCACTGATGATGCCGAGCTGGCGCTTTTCCCGGGCCGGGTCATCGGCGGTCAATAGGGTGATTGCCTCGGCGGGGGATTTCCCCTCCTGCAAAAGCTTCAGGCCGCGCGGTCCGTAAGTCACGTTGGCAAAGGACTGTGTGGCAACTGCCCCGACGCCGGCCCTGGCCCACGGCACCACGGAGCCGACCGCGATGAACTTGCTCTGCACGGCAACGCCGATCTCGCCGGTCCCGGGATCGCAGGCAGCAATGGAAAAAGTGGCCACCGGGGCAGGGCGCAGGGCCCCATCGCCAAGGGCGCAAAGTGCCAGGTGGAGAAGCAAGTGGAGCATACCCTGCAGTTTTACCCCCGCTGCGGGGATCTGTCGAGACATCGGATTCGTTTGGAAACTGCGTGGACGTGGGCTACTTTACCCGCTCCTGATGCCTAATACCTTCGGACACAGCTTTCGCATTACCACCTTCGGCGAATCCCACGGTGGCGGCGTCGGCGTGGTGATTGATGGCGCCCCGGCGGGGATTGCCATCAGTGTTGAGGAAATCCAGGCCGAGTTGGACCGCCGCCGGCCGGGACAGAGCGAGATTGTCACCCCGCGTGATGAAAAGGACCGCTGTGAAATCCTCTCGGGAACCTTCGAGGGCGTGACCATCGGCACCCCGATCATGATCCTGGTAGGCAATGAGGATGCCAGGCCCGGGGCATACGAGGAGATGCAGGAGAAATACCGCCCCTCTCATGCTGATTACACCTATGAGGCAAAGTATGGAACCAGGAACTGGCAGGGAGGCGGACGTGCCTCGGCGCGGGAGACGATTGGCAGGGTGGCTGCCGGCGCCCTGGCGGTCAAGGTGATGCGTGAGCGCTTTGCGGAGAACCTTGAGATTGTCGGCCACGTGCACGCAGTACAGGACATCGTCGCCGATGTGGATTTGGCAAAGCTGGGCAGGGAAGCTGTCGAGTCCAACATAGTCCGGTGCGGTGATCCGCAAGCCGCCGTGCGCATGATCGAGCGGATCAAGGAGGCCCGCGCTGATGGCAACTCACTTGGCGGGGTGGTCGAGTGTGTCGTCCGGGGTGTTCCGGTGGGCCTTGGTGAACCGGTCTTCGACAAGCTGGAGGCGGAACTTGCCAGGGCGATGATGAGCCTGCCGGCGAGCAAGGGATTTGAGATCGGCTCGGGATTTGCGGGTACCCTGATGACCGGGCGCGAGCACAATGATCCTTTCTACATGGAAGGTGAACGGGTGCGCACCAGGTCCAACCGCTCCGGTGGTGTCCAGGGTGGCATCAGCAACGGTGAGGATATTTTTTTCCGGGTCGCCTTTAAGCCGACGGCAACCATCATGAGCGAGCAGAAGACGGTGAGCAGCTCCGGTGAGGATACCGAGTTGAAGGGGCGTGGTCGGCATGATCCCTGCGTGTTGCCGCGGGCAGTACCGATGGTGGAGGCGATGGCCGCCCTTGTGCTCTGCGATCATGCCATTCGACAGAGGGGACAAAACGGCTGAGCGTCAGTGATGGAGTCGGATTTATTCAACGGCAGCCTGCCCTTCCCGGTGAATTTCACCACCATTGCCATCGCGCTTGCTATCCTGCTTGCCCTCATTGCCTTCGTGCGCGGGGTGATTGGCATGTTTGTCGGGATTGTCTGCCTGCTTGCGGGGGCATTCGTCGGTTATTGGTGCCATTCGCTGATTCCCGGGTGGATTGCTGTCTTTACCGAGCAACCCTCCCCGCGCTTTGCCTTTTTTGCCGCCCTGGGGATCGGCTTTTCGGTCTACATCTGCCTGCGCCTGCTTGCCGGGGCTTTCCTGCTCGCCCCGATCAGGAAGAAGAAGGGTGGCAGGCTGTTGGGAGGAATGTTCGGTGCAGCCTTGAGCCTCATCCCGGCTGCCGTGGTGGTATTTTTGCTGGGCGTTAGCCTGTGGATGGCGGGAATGCTCTTCTCGATTGGGAACACCGATGCCGGGGTGGCCGCGCAGGAAGGTGAGGTCGTTACCGAGAGGCCGTTCTGGGCACGGTGGAATGAGGCCCTTGACCGTGACTACATCGGTTCATTGATTGCAAAGATTGATCCGGTTGCCGTGCGCGCCAAGGGGGCGCTCCTGAATCTGATGGTGGCACTTAAGGACAACGCCGCCGGCGGCAAGCTGTCCGAGAATCCGGCTGCCGGGCGCGTGTTGCGCAATGCAAAGGTGCGCGAACTGGACAAGGATCCCGAGATCTCAAGGCTTGTGGAAAAGGGGGATTATACCCGCCTGATCAATCACCCGAAGGTCAAGGAGGTGGCTGCAGATCCCGAGGTTTCCGGCTTGCTTGAGGACTTGCATGTTGAGAAAGCGGTGGACTCATCACTCTATACGGTGGAAAAGAGCGGCAATCGGGTGAGGCGAATGCGCAGTATGCGCTTTTCCCTGCGCTAGGAAGCGCTGAATCGGGGCACATTAAATTTTTTTCCAAGCACAATGGATTACATCACCACAATTGGCTTGGAGGTTCACGTCCAGCTGAAGACGCAAAGCAAGATGTTCTGTGCCTGCCCGGCAGAGTATGGTGTGCAACCCAACTCCAACACCTGTCCGACATGCCTCGGACTGCCCGGCGCGCTGCCGGTCCTCAACCGCAGGGCCATTGAGTATACTGTGCTTGCCGGCATGATGCTTGGTTGTGAGACCCCCCCCGTGAGCAAGTGGGACAGGAAGAATTATTTCTATCCGGACATGCCGAAGAACTACCAGTTAAGCCAGTTTGACCTGCCGCTTTGCCTGGGCGGCAATGTGCCTCTTTATGCCCATTGCTACCCGAAGGATGCCCAGAAGGATATCGCCCGTCCGGAACAGCTCATCGGCTTGACCCGGATTCACCTTGAGGAGGATGTTGCCAAGAGCACGCATGCTGCCGGCGGCACGACCATTGATTTTAACCGTGCCGGCACCCCGCTCATGGAGATTGTAAGTGAACCTGATATAGAGTCCCCCGAGGAGGCATTCGCCTACCTGAATTCACTGCGCCAGATTTTAATCTATGGTGAACTCTCCGATGCTGACATGGAAAAGGGCCAGATGCGTTGTGATGTAAATGTTTCAGTGCGACCGCAAGGGCAGGAGGAACTTGGCATAAAGATTGAGTTAAAGAACATGAACTCGGTGAGCGCCGTGCGCCGCGCGCTGCACTATGAGATTAAACGCCAGGTGGAAGTGCTCAAGAGCGGCGGCGAACTCGTGCAGTCGACACGACGCTGGGATGACGACCTTGGTGAAACACAGCAGATGCGCACCAAGGAGAATGCACATGATTACCGTTATTTTCCTGATCCGGATCTTCTGCCGGTGCGCACCGGGGAAATCATTGAAAAGATGCGCTCAAGGGTTCCCGAGCTTCCTCACCAGAAAGCATCCCGCTTTGTGGCGGATTTCGGCATCAGTGACTATGATGCCAGCGTCCTTTCAAGCGATCGCGATCTTGCTGTCTATTTTGAGGCGGCGGCAAAGGACTCAGCGGCAGCAAAAAAAATTGCCAACTGGGTGATTAATAATGTGTCAGCACTGCTTAATGAGCATGATATAGGCATTAATGATTGTCCGGTTACATCCTCGAAACTCTCGGCACTTGTCGACCTCGTGGAGTCCGGAGAGTTATCCAATAACCAGGCCAAGGAAGTGTTTTCGGCACTGTTTGATGCCCCGGATGCAGAACCGGATGCGCTTGCCAGGGAACTGGGTTTTGAGCCTGCCGAGAGTGGTGAGATCGAGGCTTTTGTCGATGAGGTCATTACCGCAAACCCCGGGAAGGTGGCCGAGATAAAGGCAGGCAATGACAAGCTGATCAACTGGCTTACAGGCCAGGTGATGAAGGCCAGCAAGGGCAAGGCAAATGCCCGGCAGGTTGGTGACCTGTTGCGCTCAAAAATCAACTAGGCGAGAGCAGGCACGTTTTTTCTTCCTGTTGAAGAGTGAAAGTCTTTGCCCTTCAAGGCATTCAGCAGGAAAAGGGGAGAGGGAATGAATGAAAGAGATATCGACAATTTTTTCTGTCCAAATTAATGTGAAATGCGCACCGTTCTGGGCGTAAACTTACAACCGCTAAATTTACCTGCAATGATACCCGACCGATTCACCGCTTTTGCCCTGATCACCCTGTTGTTTACCAGTTTCGCCTTACTGCAGAGCAGTGTGTCGGCTGAAGACGGGCGCAAACTCGATTTCAAGGCTGATACGGCCTATGAGCATGTCATTGTGCCGATTCTGACCAGTCGCTGCATTGGCTGTCACGGGGCGGATAAGGCCAAGGGAAAATTCCGCCTGCACACGCCGGAGGAGATCACCAAGAGCAAGACGATCGTGCCTGACGAGGAGGGTGTCATTCCCATGGTCATGCGCATCAGCTTGCCGGGTGACGACGAGGATGTCATGCCTCCGGAGGACAAGGATCCTCTCAGTGCCGGGCAGAAGAAACTCATCGGGTGGTGGGTAGCGGAGGGCGCGAGCTTTGATAAAAAGATTTCAGAGCTGAAGGTTCCCGATGATATCAATGGGATCCTTGCCGGGTTGGTTTATTCGGCGGCGAAGCAGGTGGTGGGGAAGAAAGCATTTTCCCTGCCTGAGCCGGCAGGTGCTGCGGATGCCGGGGCAGTTGCAGCGATCGAGAAATCCGGCGTGCTTATCATGCAGCTGGCACAGGACACCAAGTATCTCTCGGTAAATGCCATCAATGTGGCGAAGAGTTTCAATGACGCCCAGGTCAAGCTGCTGGTCCCGGTCAAGGAGCACCTTACATGGCTTGATGTTTCCCGCAGCGGGATCACGGATGCGGCGGCGGGTGATCTCGGTCAGCTCGGGATGTTGACCAAGCTGCATCTTGAGAATACCAGCGTTACTGACAAGACCCTGCAACAGCTTGGTAAATTGACCAGGCTTGAGTATCTAAACCTCTATGCCACCAAGGTCAGTGATGCCGGGCTTGAGCACCTCAAGAACCTCAAGAACCTCAAGAAGCTCTACGTGTGGCAAACCGGCGTGACGGAAGGTGGCGCCAAGAAGCTGCAGGAAGCCATTCCCGGGCTTGATGTGAACCTGGGCTGGAAGGCACCGGAAGCCAAGCCTGCCGAGCCGAAGAAGTAGTCAGCTTGTGCGAGGCAGCACAGGCGATTCTTTTTTTTACCGGGAGGGGGGTTTTTGCAGGGCTCCCAGCGTTGCAAATTTCAGGTTTAGCCCCTTATTTTTCCAGTAGGCGAGCAGTTGTTCCTGGACAGTGGCCTGTGTGCGTTCCCGCCAAAGTATATCCTGGCTTGGCAGCACCTGCCGGTAATGGCCGGGACGTCCCCTCACCGGCCGATATTCAATCTCCGCGGCCAGGAACTTTCGTAATCCCCCGAGATTGCGTGAGGCGAGTTCCATCTGGTAGTGGGTCAACAGGAGGGCACCGGCATATTTGGCATATGCGTTTTTTGTGTTCAGGCGGTTATCGGCATTCCAGATGGAGTGCGTCATTCTGGAGAGCGTGTCGATATGCGGGATGGTGATCACGTTTTTTCGTTCACCAAGCCATGAAGTTTGCAGATGGTCGATAATCGGGCGGGCTGCGTTCTTGAACCGGTAGCGGCCGGGGGCGAACTGCAGGGCAGACATGTACTCGGCCATGCCTTCACTAAACCACGGCGGCAGTGCGTCCAGTCTTTCCCCCATCGCCTGGTGGACAAGCTCATGGATCAGCAGGCGGTAACGCTGCCGCGGTTCCAGCCTGGAATGCTCGCTTTTGGGTTCAATAAGAAGTTCCAGGCTGACGGTTACCTCGCCGGAGCGTCCATCAAAGAACCCGATTGATCCCTTGGGTCCACCGATTGCGAGATATTTCTTCTGGCTTGCCACGATCCGCACGACATGGCGGGGATATTCTCCGGTGTCTTTTGCTGCCTGCCGCCGGGGAAGCAGATTGATGGGGAAAAGTCCCAGCACCTTGCTCACGGACTCGACCATCCTGGTCATTTCATCCAGTCTGTTTTTACCGAGGGGTTCTTCACAGAGGATCAGGTATGATTCAGTAAGGTAAGCATGCCCGTTCTTGGCTTTCTTTTCAGTCCATTTTGCTGCCGGCGCGTTAAAGTCCGTAGGCCAGGGTTTCGCACCCGCTGCACTGAGGAGGATGATAAAGGAAAGCTGTAGGAATTTATTGATAATCACCAATCAAGGGCAGGGTTGTTCTTCAATCAAGAGCGTGTAATATGCTCCTTAAGGGGGGGCAGACCGCGGTGATCCTGTGAAACCTGGAATAGTGTGAGAGCCTTGAGTGGCAACTTGCTGTGAACCCGTGATGAGATATTGTCCTCATCAGCGGGCGTATTCCCTCTGGTTATTGCCCTGAGTGGTGTTAAGTTCGCCTTTCTTAATTTGTTTATGGGAAAATTCCTTATTCGTATCGTGGCGGTTTCACTTGTCGTCAGTGTTTTGGCCGGATGTACAGGTAACGGGACCAAGGACAGGAATTCCAGAAAACTGGGCAAGTTAAAGTCCTCATTGCGTCGCAATCCCAATACGCATGTCCCGATTGATCCCGACAAGGCACGTGCCTTGACCTATTCGCGTGTTAATGTCAGCGGACCTTACGTGGCAATGACCTTTGATGACGGGCCACACCCGGTGAACACGCCGCGCCTGCTTGATATCCTTAAAAGGCGCAACATCAGGGCAACCTTTTACGTGGTTGGAACCAATGCGCGGCGTTATCCGGCAATTATAAGACGCATGGTCGCCGAGGGTCATGAGGTTGGAAACCATACCGTCAATCACAAACACATTTCAAAGATCGGCCTTGAGCAGGTGCGTGGGGAAGTGCTCGGCTGCCAGCGCGCGATCGTGGCAGCCTGTGGAGTAAAGCCACGCACTTTCCGTCCGCCGGGCGGACATACCAATAACAAGCTGAAGGTGTGGCTGTACAATGAATTCGGTTACAGCACCGTCCTGTGGACGGTTGATCCGCAGGACTGGAAACGTCCCGGTCCGGAGGTTGTTGCGCAGCGAATTATCTCAAACACGAGTGCTGGTGCGATCATTCTTGCTCATGATATTCATGCGTCCACTATTGTCGCAATGCCGAAGACGCTCGACGGGCTGCTGGCAAGGGGCTATCGCTTTGTCACGGTCAGCCAACTGATCGCAATGGAGAGCAGGGGAGTGGCATCGACAGGAGGATAAGGGAGGCTTAACCACTGCCGATTTTCTGCAATCAGTCGTATATCGTATGGCGTGCGCATTAGCAAAGCCCCTTTTCAGTGGCGTGATGACCAGCTATCGTTTCCCCAATGGACGGTGATAACTGGATCTCCTGCCGTGTGCGTTTGGGTAACGCGCTGCTGAAGCTTGTTGATGCGGGGCATGAGCTCGGTATAGCAGCTGAGGCAATAGCGGCGTGGCGCACCGTTGCCGCTTCACTGGAGGATCCGCTGATGGTGCTCCTCAGTGGTGCCGGGGGTTGCGGCAAGAGCAGCCTTGCCGGTGCCTTGGCGCAGAGCAGCCTTGTTCTCGAAACCGACCAGCCCCCGGATTGTTCTCCGGACCTGGTAATGTGGAAATACGGCCCGGAACCGATGGATGTGGGGGATGGCGATATACTGGAAAGCTATCATCCTGCCATAGGCCTGAAGTCTTGTGAGTTTGTTGAGGTTTCCCCGCGCGCCCGTGATCACGAAGCCGACGCGCTGGGTCGGGCTTACATGATGTCGGATCTGGTGTTACTGGTATTTTCAGCTGCCGAGCCCTGGGGGGAGCAGCAGTGGGAATTGCTGGGTGATATGCATCGTCGACGGGAACAGCCGGTGGCTGTCGTTGTCACCCACTCCGAGCAGCGAACGGAGGAGGAACTGCATGCAATTATTGAGCATCTTTGCCAGAGAGCGCAGCAAATCTCCAGTCAGGAGGCACCAGGTTTCATCGTTTCAACAACTGAGATACTTGCTGCCCGGCAAGGTGCATCCGGGGGCGATGTGATGCAGGGTGCAGGCGGGCTGGCACCTCTCAGGCAATGGTTTGCTCAATCAATGCTGCAGTGCTCGGCGGTGAGGGCAGTAAGGCAGCGTGCCCAATCAGTCCTCAAGGCAGCGGCCCGGAGCGTGGTGGCGGCGCTGGAGAAATCTGTCGGGGATTGCGATACTGAAACGGAATGCATTCGTTGGATTGATCTCGAGATTGAGCGGGAATGCAGGCAGGCGCTGGCAGCGGCGGCAGGGGAGATGGCCCCGGTTCTTGAGTGCTATCAGGAGGAGGTGCTGCAGCTACGCGCCAGGTTGTCGAGAAAGCTTGGCTTGCTTGGTGTTGCGCAATCACTTTTACAGGGTGGTCGCTGGATTGCCACTGATCGGCAACGCATGGCGGGTGTGGTTGCGGGTGTGGCCGAGCAAGGTGTGAGTGGCTCTATCGTCGAGATGGAGGGCTGTATTCTCAGCTCGAGGCAGCGAATATGGGAACGGGTTGCCGGGGTTTTCGGTGAAGATGTCATTAAAGACCGCGAAAAATTTGAGATGAGGTCACGGCCTGCTGAACGTCTCAAGGAGCTTGGTCGTTGTGCCAATGTCCGGGTGTATGAAGCGGTGGCGGATCGTGAGGAGGGGGCAGCAATAGGGGCAATGCTTGGATGGCGAGGGGTGTTCTTGTGGATCATTCTGCTGGGCGTTGCTGTTGGCGTAGAGAGAGCGGGGGCACTGTCACTTTGGTCGTGGCGCGGTGAGGGTTTCTCCGTGTTTCTTGTGCCCGGGGCTTTGAGTGTTACCCTGCTCTGGTTGTTGATTTATCTGCGCGGCGGGCGCAGGAGGATTCTTGCCTTTTACGACCGCGTAATGAATGCTTCCCGTGTCCAGATAGAGCGCAGCCTTGAAGATATTCATGGCACCGAGATTGAGCGATCCCGGCAGGGTCTCCCGGAGGCATTGGCGTCATTGAGGGCAAGGGCAGCGGAATTAACCGGCAAGCGCCGAAGGTGCCGTGAGCGGGTGGCGGAGGCAATCAGCTGTGCCCAGGAACTCTGAGCTTTAATCATCGGCAAGTGCCATTATCCTGCACCATTACAGATGGATACCCCTGAACTTCCAGATAAACCGATACAGAGCCGCAGGGCGGTATTCTTTCAGCGTGCCATGAGCACCTTGATCCTGTGGGTACTGGTTGCCGGGGCACTCGCCTTGGAATCGCAACTGCTTTTCTCGGTGCTGATTGTAGTGATCGGAACGCTTGCCCTGCTGGAATTCCTCGGGTTACTGAAACTGGAGGGAACTCCCGGATGGCCCGGCATCCGCTGGGGATTGGCCGTTGTTGCCGTTGCCTATCTCGGGGCAGTTTCCTTTGTATGCAGCAAAGGGGAATACACAACGCTCGCTCTCCTTGACCCTTCCTGCCTTGTGGCAGTTGTCCTGGGCACGACCTTCCTGCTTTTGTTTCACCCGGTTGACGGGAAACGCACCAAGGACATGTTTTTTGGTACGGTGTTCGGTTTTGTCTATACCGTAATCCTGAGTTCATTCCTGCTCCGCGTGCTTTATTTTACGGCTGGAGACAACGGTGCCGGCGTCGCCGTGGCAGGCCAATACTATCTACTGTTCCTGCTTGTGGTTACCAAGTTCTCTGACATGGGGGGCTACATTGTCGGGACCATGATCGGCAGGCACAAGATGATCCCCCATATCAGTCCGGGGAAAACCTGGGAGGGTTTTATTTTAGGATGCCTGGTTTTTTCTGTAGCCGGGGGGTGTGCGGTGTTCGCGATGTTCGGCGAGCGTATGCCACTACTCACCTGGCCGCATGTGGTGATGCTCGGTTTTGTCCTTGGGATTATTGCCGTGGTCGGCGATCTTGCCGAATCAATCGTGAAGCGTTGCCTGGCCCGAAAGGATTCCGGGCATATGTTGCCCGGCATTGGTGGTGTGCTTGATTTGGTTGACAGTATTCTGTTTACTTCCCCCGTTTTGTTTTTCTATCTGAAAGCGATTAGTTGATGGCCGGCTCGAAGAAGAAGAAAGTTGTGGTGCTTGGCTCGACCGGGTCGATAGGGCAAAATGCCCTGAAGGTTGCGCGTAATCTCCCCGAGCACATGGAAGTGGTTGGTCTGGGCGCAGCACGGTCCGTCGGGAAATTGGCGGAGCAACTGGCGGAGACGGGTGCGAGACATGCCTGCCTGAGCGATCCCGATTCAGCGCAATCCCTTGCAGCTCAACTTAGTGACGATATTACACTATATTCAGGGGAAGATGGCTTGGTCGAGTTGGCAACGCTTGAGGAGGCGGACATTGTCCTGGTGTCCATCGTGGGTGTTGCCGGGTTGCGCCCGGCATTGGCAGCCCTTGAGGCAGGTAAGGACCTGGCGGTGGCCAGCAAGGAAATTTTGGTAATGGCGGGGGAGCAGGTGATGGAAACCGCCCGCCGCACCGGCGCCAAAGTGTTGCCTGTAGACAGTGAGCACAACGCTATATTCCAGTGTCTTGAAGGACGATCCCCGCAGGAGGTATCACGCTTGATCCTGACAGCTTCCGGGGGACCGTTCCGGGAGCTTCCCGCCGCAGACCTCGCGAAGGTAAGCACGGAAGATGCACTCAAGCACCCGACCTGGGAGATGGGGCCGAAAATCACAATTGACTCGGCAACCCTGTTTAATAAAGGCCTTGAGATGATCGAGGCCCGCTGGCTCTTTGGAGTGGAGATGGACCGTGTTGAGGTGATCATCCATCCGCAAAGCATTATCCATTCGATGGTGGAGTTTACCGACAGCTCGATGCTGGCACAATTAAGCGTCACCGACATGTGCTTTCCAATCCAGTATGCAATCACCTGGCCGGAGCGTGTTGCCAATACCCTGCCACCGCTTGATCTCGCAGAGCTTGCAAAGCTTAATTTTGAAACCCCGCGCTTTGATGATTTTCCGGCACTCAACCTGGCGCGCAGGGCCGGTGAGGTTGGTGGCAGTTTGCCTGCAGTAATGAATGCCGCTAATGAGGTCGCGGTTGCGCGTTTCTTGCAGGGTGATTGCAGCTTCCCGCAAATCTGGGAGCATGTGGAAGCGGTTATGGATGCCCATGGGGTGATCGTTAAACCGAATCTTGATGAGCTGATTGCGGCGGATGCCTGGGCACGCACAGTGTCCTTTTAGTAGTGCCGGGTCTGATCAGTGATCGCACAAAGGACTGTAAAATACCCATGGCCTGAATTTTCGGCGTGCAGGCTCCTGATATAGACAGAATATCAAGGGTCTACTGATTTTTTTGGTGCATGTTTCCCATTGGGTGGTATTGCGGAGGGGGCGGTGACTTCACGGGACTTTGCGGGGACAGTCCGGGGTGTTATATTAATGTGCGCGGTTCTGTAAACAGCTGATTTTAACGAGTTACCAAGTATTGATCTGTAATGTGGGATTTAATTACCGGAATCGGAAAATTTCTTTGGGTGATCTTCCAGGTCATTGTCCTTTTTAACCTGTTGATCGTGGTGCACGAGCTCGGCCACTACTGGGCGGCCAAGTGGCGCGGGCTCAAGGTCGAGAAGTTCCAGATCTGGTTCGGCAAGGCGATCTGGAAGAAAGAGATCAATGGTGTGCAGTGGGGGCTGGGAACAATCCCCATGGGAGGCTTCGTGGCATTGCCGCAGATGGCCCCGATGGAGATGCTTGAGGGTGGCGGCGATGACAAGGAGCAGTTGCCGCCAATCACTCCACTGGACAAGATCATCGTCGCCTTCGCCGGGCCCTTGTTCAGTTTCGGACTGGCTTTTGCCTTTGCCTTGCTGGTGTGGGGTGTGGGCAAGCCGGAGCATGTGCGCATGACTACCAATATCGTGGGCTGGGTTAATCCTGATTACCCTGCGGCTGCCGCTGGGCTCAGGCCGGGTGATGAGATCATTTCCATTGACGGAACCGAGGTCTCAGGCTTCGGCGGAATGGTTGATTCCATCACCGAGCGCATTGTCTTCAGCAAGGGGGAGAAGATTCAGTTGGTGGTGCGCCGCTCCGGGGTGGCGGATCTGATGAACATTGAGGTTGGCTATAAAATTGCAGACAAGGGGGCCATGGAGCGGCCTGATCACAGGCGTATCGGCATCGCTCCCGCTTCGCCGGCCTTTGTGGCGGCTGCCACAGAGGGAAGCCCGGCGATGAACGCGGGGCTCAAAGAAGGGGACGAAATCCTGAGCGCCAACGGGGAAGTTCTCCACAGCCCGGTTCGCCTGATGCAGATTGCCGAGCAGGGGGAGGGCAAGGCCATTGAGTTATTGGTGCGCAGGGCCGGTGAGAATATTCCCATGACACTGATCCCGGGGAAACCGAAAGTACCGGCGGATGCAGGTTACATGACAGGGATTGTCTGGGACAACAGCAAGGGGCAGAGCCTGATGCATCCCGGGCCCAATCCTTTTCAGCAGGTTTTGAACGGGGCAACGGCTATTTTCCGCACCATAGGATCCCTGTTTTCCTCCGAGTCGGATGTCAGTGTGCGGCACATGAGTTCTGCGGTGGGTATTGGCAACTTCTATTACCAGACGCTCTCGGACCCGGTCAACGGCTGGCGCTTGGCCCTGGTGTTGAGCGTGCTGATCAATGTCAACCTGGGACTGCTCAACCTCTTGCCGTTTCCGGTTCTGGATGGCGGGCATATCACGATGGCAACCTACGAGTGGATCCGCAAGAAGCCGATTAATTTGCGCTTCCTTGAGATTTTCCAGACCGCCTGCGCGCTGCTGCTCATTGGATTCATGGTATACGTCACCTTTTACGATGTCGGTGACATTGTACGTGGAGGTGAGGCTGAGCCTATTCGCTGGTGAGCATCAAGCTGCGGATGAATCAAGCGGACTACACAGGCGATCTTTACCGCTATCAGCGCCGGCGCAGTCGCGAGGTCGATATTGGGGGGGTGCGCGTGGGAGGGGACAACCCGGTCCGGGTGCAGTCGATGATCATCTCCGATACCATGGATACCGGGGCTTCAGTGAAGGAGGCACTCGAGTTGGCCGGCAACGGGTGCGAGATCGTGCGTATTACCGCGCAGACACGGCGGCATGCGGCAAACCTTGAGCATATCGTTGCCGGTATTCGTGCTGCCGGGTGCGATATACCGACAGTTGCCGACATCCATTTCAAGCCGGACGCCGCACTGGAGGCGGCAAAGTGGGTGGAGAAGGTGCGTGTTAACCCGGGCAACTACGCTGATAAGAAGAAGTTTGAGATCCGTGAATATACTGACGGGCAATATGCCGATGAAATCAGCCGTATCGCTGAGCAGTTCACGCCGCTGGTTGAGCGCTGTAAAGAGCGCGGTGTGGCAATGCGCATCGGCACCAATCACGGCAGCCTGAGTGACCGGATCATGAACCGCTACGGCGACACGCCGCGCGGCATGGTCGAGAGTGCGTTAGAGTTTGCCCGGATCGCCCGTGACCTTGAATATCATGATCTCGTGTTCTCGATGAAGGCGAGCAACCCGAAGGTGATGATTGAGGCCTACCGGCTGCTGGTCGTTGCGCTGGAGACGGAGGGGCCTGACTGGAACTATCCGCTTCATCTCGGGGTTACCGAGGCAGGTGACGGCGAGGATGGCCGGATTAAAAGCGCAATCGGCATCGGTTCACTTCTGCTCGATGGGATCGGCGACACGGTACGTGTTTCACTGACCGAGGATTCACTCCACGAGATTCCCGTGGCGCAGGCACTGGTGGCGTGCTGTGCGCGGCAGGTGGCGGCAGGTGAACTTGCCGGCAGGTCGGAAGCGGTGCCGTTTAACCCCTTTGATTACGTAAGGCGATCCTCGGAGAAGATTGAGGTGCAGGGGATTGCGCTCGGCGGCAGTGAAACGGTCAGGGTAATGGTAACTGAGGAGAAATTTAAAGCGGTGGCGCACAAATTGGGGGAGATGGGTGAATTCCAGCCTGAGATCGTGGTTGAATCATCGGGCATGATGGCACTTGATCCGCGTGATGATGCAGCGATTGCGAAACTCAATGCATTAGCGGACCCGGTCCTGGTTACCCTTGCCGATGATCTGAGCCTGCCGGTGGTCGCGGGGTTTCGGTTGTTGGCCGCGAGGGTTGATGCGCGGCATCCGCTGGTCTTGAAAGACAGCCTGAAAGGCAGCGCAGAACCGGGAAAGGATTTTCTAGACACCCTGCTGGTTGCCGCTGTGAATATCGGTTCACTGTTGTGCGATGGCATTGGTGACGTGGTGTTGATCCAGGGTGAGCAGGCTCCCGGGCAGACCCTGCGACTGGCTTACAATGTCCTGCAGGCGGCAGGAACCCGTATTTTCAAGACCGATTACGTGGCCTGTCCCAGTTGCGGCCGCACCCTTTTTGACCTGCAGGAGACGACGGCGAAGATCCGTGCGGCGACCGGTCACCTGAAAGGGGTCCGTATTGCTGTCATGGGGTGCATCGTGAACGGGCCCGGCGAGATGGCTGATGCTGATTTTGGTTACGTGGGTGGCGCACCGGAAAAGGTCAACCTTTATGTTGGCAAGCAGGCGGTGAAATTCAACATTCCCCAGGAAGAGGCGGTAGGTCGGCTGATGGACCTGATCAAGGAGCACGGCCGCTGGATCGATGCACCGGCGCATGTGACTACCGGCCCTGCGTAAACTCCCGGGCACCAAGCTGTTGTGCAATTGATTCCCCCCGACTATTTCCGCAGACTGGACAAGGAGGAGATTTTTCCTGATCAGCAGCGCAAGCTGGAAATAGACCTTGGCTGTGGCGACGGATCGTTTCTGACCGGGCTGGCGGGGCATCATCCTGAGCGTGATTTTCTCGGCGTTGAGCGGTTGCTGGGCCGTGCGCGGAAATCATACCGCAAGGCATGCCGTGCGGATCTTAAAAATCTCAAGGTGCTCCGCCTTGAAATTTCCTACGCACTGGAGTGGCTGCTGCCGGATTCCTGCGCATCACGCATACACCTGCTCTTTCCCGATCCCTGGCCGAAGAAGAAACACCACAAGCGCCGGCTGGTGACGGCGGAGTTTTGCGCAGCACTGGGCAGGGTACTGGAGCCAGGCGGCGAATTCCTGCTGAAGACTGACGATGCAGAGTATTTCGAGGAGTCGATGGTCGTGCTAATGGCCTCGCCCGACCTTGAGGAGATTGCCTGGGAGGATGGTGCGTTCTTCTATCCGCAGACTGATTTTGAATGCCGCTGGCTGGGGCAGGGGAAAACCATTCAATCAGCACGTTTCAGAGTGAGTGCCTGATCGCCGAGGAAGGCTGCGATGTAAGCATTCCCTGCATCGAGGTGGATTGATATAGCGCCGGTATTTGCCTGTTCGAAGAGCTCGATTCCCCGGTCAGCTATTGATTCTTTCCAGTTGCGCAGGGAGTTTCGTGATCCCGGTCGAGGGGTGTTGGAAACAATGATGGCCCGGGGTGCAACCGCGTCGATGAAACCGGGCAGGCCCGAGTAGTCACTGCCGTGTTTCCCCTTGACCAGGATGTCACTGCGCAGCTTGTCAGGATCAATGTTGGCCATCAGCCACCGCTCCGTGTAGAACCCGGAATCGGACATGAACAGCACCCGCCAGCCACCGGGGCCGCGCAGCTGTGCAACCAGGCAGCGATCATCGGCGACGAAGCCTGGAGCATCCTCTTGCGGGGGGTAGAGGATGTGCAAATGGTGGTCGCTGCCGAGGTCAATTTTTTCTCCCGATGCAGGGGATTCGGCATGGACACCCTTTTCGCTGGCGGCAAGAAGCGCGCAACGCCATGCCGGAGAGGTGCTGTTGAGTGGTGTCGTGAGCAAGCGGTGTGGATGATACTCCTGGATTGCGGTGACTGCTCCACCAACGTGCCCGATGTCCCCATGGCTTAGAAGCAGGCCGTCGAGTCGCCTGCAGCCGTAGCTGCGCAGCAGCGGGTGAACGCTGCCCTTGAAAGCGCTTTCGGAACCGCTGTCGATCAGCCAGTCAGCTCCCCCGCGCAGGGCAATGTGGCATGCACCTCCCCCGTAGGGAAGGTCGAGCACGTTGATCTCACACCTGTCGCGAAGCAGCCGGGCGGGGGATGGAACCATCCAGTGACCACCGGGCACATGTGAGAATGTGTCGGCAGCAAGCGCGGCTGTCTTTGCCCACAACGCGTTGGACTCGTTGAGGATTTCTGCCGGTAGCGGGTGAGCCAGCGGGGCAAGCATGACGGCAAGGGCTGCGGTTCCAAGAACCATGAAGGCCAGGGGGATGAGCAACAGGTTGGCGATAATCGATACCGGCGTGATAAGGCCAAAGAAATACCAGGTGAGTAACGAAGATCCTGCCCAGGCCGCAATCGACATCGCCGTGAGGCCGGTAATTTTCCGGCTCACTGAATTGCAAGCCCTCCTGCCCGGCGTAATGAGTGACTTTGGTAGAAATGGATCAGGCTGAAAGGGGCGATGCAGGTATGTGCTTATAGGAGTCGCGAGTGCCAGGATGCTGATGAGCACGCAAAAGGAGAGCTGGAAGCCCGGCAGGAAAAGTTGGTTGGTATCAAACAGGAGGATGACCAGGGCAGCCGCGGCAGTGCTGTTAAATACCCGTGGTTCACGGCCAAAAAGCATGCCGCCGAAGAAAATTACCGCCATTACCGCGGCGCGGCATGCTGAGGGTCGCAACCCGGTTATGATCGCGTAAGCGATAACTGCAAGGACCACCGAGAGGACAGCAACATTGCGGTGCAGGCCGAAGAGTGCCGTGAGTGCTGACATTCCAAACCATATTATTGCGGCGACAATGCCGACGTGCAGTCCGCTTACGGCAAACACGTGAAGGGTACCGCTGAAGCGAAACTTGTCGGTAAGGTAATCCGGGGTGCCGTCCCTTTGGCCAAGGGCCATGGCCCTGATGATCGCGATGGCTTCGGTTTCATTTTCGCCGAGTCCCCGGGTTATTTGTTCGGAAATCCACTTTCGGCAGTGCAGACCGGCAGCGATTACCGGGTTACCCTTGTCAGTTTCGAGCTTCTCGACATCCTGTTCGGTGCATGACAACTCGGCGTGTATTCCGCGATTACGGAGAAAACCTGCGTAATCAAAGTTGGCCGGGTTACGCCTTGGATTCGGTCTTTTGAGTATTCCCCGCAGGCGCAGGCGGTCACCATAACGGGTCGCCGGAGACCCCCTGATTTCCACCCGGACGCGATTTTGGTGGGCAAATGCCTTGTGGTTGTTGCGGACAATATTTTCAATCTGCAATTCAAAGTGCGTGCGCTTTGATATTCCGGCAACCTCTTCGGGTGGCGATATAATAACACCTTCGATAGTGACAGGGAAGGGGCCATCAGCAAGGTGATCAAAGAAAGGTGCGCTGTGTTGTGCATTGGTCCTGAACAGGTGGAGAAGTCCGCCCGACACGAAGATAAAGATCAGGAGAGTCGTAATGCCTTCCCATCGGATCCATGCCAACAGTGAAAGAGCCAACAGTGCATAACAGGTGTTCAATCCCGGGGCAACGGCACCTGCCCACGCGATTCCGGCGGCGAAACAGAGGGCGACAGCGATTAGTGGGGACTTGAAGGCAGAGCGTGTGGAGCTTCTGCCTTCGCCGGACATTTGTTGAACAGCGGCCAGTGTTTTAACTGGCCTGGTTTATCTCGTTTAGCTTGTGATGGGCGTTTGCCGAATGGCGGGTATCAGGAAATTTGTCAATGACCAGCTGCAGGAGTTCCTTGGCCCTGGCTTCATCATTTTTTTCATTGAGGTAAAGTGCCTGAATCCTGAAAATCAGGAAAGTGGCATCGTTGACGGGCCACTCCTTGCTCTCCACTGCGTTTTCAAGGGTCATGATAGCGGCGTCGATATTTCCAAGGTGATCCTGCTGTATTTTGGCAATCTCAATGATTGGGAAACGGTTATCGGGTTCGTCATTTGCGATTTCCCTGTAGGCCTCGACAGCACCCTCGTAATCGCCCTGGGTGACTTTTGCCGCAGCCTTGGTAAAGGCGTCAGGTTCAATTTTTGCGGGCGCGGAGTAAAAGAAGGCACCGATGCCTTCGCCGATTCGAGGCAGCACGAAGAGCACGAAGAGAATTCCTCCTAATACGGTGAACCCCATTAATGACACGAATTGCATCTCGGGTTGGTTTTGTTCCTGCCAGATCTCCCAGTTGCTAAACATCCACCAGCAGTAGATCACGATGAGTGTGATCAGGATATTGAGGGTAATGATTTTCTTGTTAGACATCAGGTAATGGTGCCCGGTAACCCGGATTACAGTGAGATTTGAAACCTAAATCCCCGCTAAAACCAAGCAAAGAATGTGATAATTGGGGTGAATCTATCCAAAATCCCATGAGAGAATCAAAAATATAAAACCCTCACGGGTTAAAATCGATCGAGGTTAACTTTCGTGCAAGAATCAAGTTTGCGAAATTCCAGCAATGGAAATTCAACGTTTTTCCCTTTGTGCAGTCAAGATTTGAGCAATTCTGAGGAGTTAGAAATTCCTTGCTATTATAGGCTTTACTGTTGATATTAAACTGCTTTACCCTCTGTTAAATGAAGAGTTTTCGAAACAGGCCGGAAAGCGTTCCAACTGTGGTTAATCTCTGATTCAATTTAATTTAGCTTATACTTAATGAAATCCAACCTGGGAAAAAAAGTTTTGATTGTTCTGACCTTGGTCACTTTGACACTGGGTCCCACTTTTGCTCAACAGGATGCCGCTCGAGTCCTGGCCCGGGTTGAGCAGCAAGTTGCTGCAAACCCCCAGAATGCGGCAGCCATTGTAAGGCGTGCGATCAGGAATAATCCGCAACTCGCCGCTCAGATTGTTTCAAAGGCCATTGAGGAAGGTGCCGATCCGGTTGCTGTTGTTGCAGCGGCTGTGCAGGCGGCACCGAGGGAAGCGGCCAGCATAGTGGCTGCAGCGGTGGCGGCTGGCGGCGAAAATATCAATATTGCCGAGATTGTCGCGGCTGCCGTGGCCGAGGCACCCCGTGAGGCTGCAGAAATCAGTGGCGCGGCCATTGAGGCAGGTGGAGATGCCGCGGCAGTGGTGGCCGCGGCAGTGAAAGTTGCACCGAGACGCGCAGTAGCTGTCATGGATGCTGCTGTTGATGCAGCACCAGCGGAACTGGCCGTGATAGCCGCCGCGGTTGTGAATGCTAATCCCCGAAGAGCGTGGGCAGTTGTTTTAAGGGCAGTTGAACGCAGTCCCGAGATTGCTGATGACATTGCCGCAGCAGCGATTGCAGGAGGCGGTGATGCTGCTGATGTGGTTTCAGCAGCGGTAAAGGCGGCACCTCAGCAGGCCGCCGGCATTGTGGCTGCAGTTGTAGAAGCCGGTGGCGAGAATGTTGAGGTCGCTGAGGTCGTGGCGGCTGCCGTGATCATGGCGCCCCGTCAGGCGGCAAGTATCAGTGCTGCGGCGATCAATGCAGGGGGAGATGCCGCGGAGGTCGTGGCTGCGGCTGTTGAGGTTGCTCCGGGACAGGCTGCTGGAGTTATTGAAGCTGCTGTAGCGGCTGCACCGGGGGAACAGGAAGCAGTCAACGCAGCAGTAAATGAAGTTTTTGCCGGTAATGCACCGCCCTCGCCGCCGCCTCCGGGCCCGGGAGCGACACCCCCGGCACCTCCTGTCCCAGGTGAGGGGCCGGCTGAAGCGCCTGCGCTGACGCCTATTCAGGAGATTGCGGTGGCTGGTATTGCCCTCATCGCCCCGGTTTTCTTACAGATTTTTGATGAACCTGAACAGCAGGCAATCATTGAGCAACGTTTGGAGATAGCGCAGGAAATCCTCCTGAATATTGCGGAGAGTGGCGGCCGGGGGGCAGCTGTTGCTGCAGCGATAGCCGAAGTATTGGATGATCTTTTCCCGGCTTCGCCCACAAACGGTGCCTAGCGATCAATAGGCATTTTTTGAGGTTCGTAATTGACATTTGCCCGGTTTAGTTTTTAAAACACGAGGATAAATGCACTTCCCTGCACTTAAGTTAATAAAGAAAAGCGCATTTAACCCGAAAATGAAAAAACAAATTCAACTCGTTTCCGTCATTCTTATCGGATTTGCCTCAAGCATCTTTGGCCAGCAACTATCGAGCATTGGCTTGCTCGGCGATTCTGAGGATTTTGATTCGAGCTTGCCCTTTACCACGACAATTTCGACCGCTTTTGGCCATGACAGCAACGTTGGTAGCCGTCCCTTGTTTGTTGAGGACTCTTCCAGTTTCGTGCAGGGAAGATTGTCGGGAGCCTATTCAGCAGTCAGAGGGAAAACACATGTTGGGCTCAATGCCGGCTTTGCGACCAAGTATTATTTCGAACGGGCTGATACCACTTTTAATTCCGGCGATGGTTCGCTGAATATCTATCATAAGGTCACCCCCCGCCTGACTCTTGCCAATAAGTCTTACCTGAGTTACTCGATTGAGCCTGACCTTGCTATTGGAGTTGCGGTTCCGCGCCGACTTTCCCATTACTGGTACGGGCACAACAACGCTTCGCTGACTTATGCGTTAAATCGTCGCACCACTTCAATTACCAGTATCGGGCTGAGTGGTATTGCTTATGAGGATGAGGTTAACTCAGCATTCAATGACAAGATGAAATATGAGATTTCTCAGGAAATGCGTTACGTTCTTAACGTTGTTTCTGATCTCGTTGGAGAATATCGCTATATAGGCGCAGATTATGATCTCGCTGACTATGATTACGGTGCGCATTATCTTCTTGCCGGGCTAAATCACAGTTTCAACCTAATGTTGCGCGGGACATTGATGGCTGGCGGAAATAAACGCTCTTTTGACAACGGCACTGAAGACGACTGGAAGCCATACCTGGAAACTTCGCTGCGTTACAATGTGACTGAGAAGACACAGGTGTCCTGGATCAACCGATATGGCTATGAAGACGGCGAACTCGCTTCGAACCTGGCTTCCTCAAGGTCGGGCTTCAATTCAGCGGTCAATCTTTCGTATTCCTTTAATGATCGCCTGCGCAGTAATTTCGGCTTGTCATATCGCAATTACAATTTTGAGCGACCGGAGAGGATTGACCTGAATGAAGTGATGCAGAGTGTTAACCTTGGACTCAATTATCGGCTGTATTCAAATATCGATCTCAATGCACGTTATTCCTATATATCGATGGACTCTGGAGACTTGTTCAGGGATTATGTCAGGCATCGCATTTCAGCGGGCATGAGTATCAAGTTTTGATTGGCATGATCGCCAGATAAATTCTTGAACAATTCATACACTTTGTATTGCCTACACTTCACCAGAGAAGTCGTCACAATGCTTGGAGTGACACGACATGTTTTTAATATTTGTTGAGTAATAGGTAATTCAACGTATCTTTTTGATCGCCATTTTGACGTATTGGCATGCCCCCCAGTCTATACAAAACACTTAATGCCTGAACAAAGTGAAATAAAGCTTCACGCACTTGATTATTGGCAGGTTCTGCGGAATCGATTTCCTGTCGTAATGCTGGCTTTTTTCCTGGTGTTCATGACAGCTCTTGTCATCGCTTATCTGCGCCCCAGTGAATATCTGGGAAAGGTTCAGATTCAGGTCCAGCGCGAAGCCAATGAACTGGAGGTTTTTCGCGAGACAGGTTCTATAGTGGATGCAGGCAGTGCGTCGCCACACATGACATTCATGCAGACGCAGTTCGAGATTATCAAGAGCCGGAAGACACTCATGCTCGTGATCAACAATCTTGACCTGACTCAAGAGTTTGGGGCAACCGATGATCAGCAGGCTTTTGCAATCCTTAAGCGCCAAGTTAATACCGAAAACGTCCGTGGAACGGATCTCATTGATATTGAAGTTTACCATACTGATTCAAAATTGGCTGCGGATATAGCAAATGAGGTGGCTAAATCCTACAGAGTGCGACGCGTGGATGAAATGCAAGAGCGGGCGGGAAGAGCACTTGATACACTTACTAATCAGATAGAAAAACAGAAGGCAAAGCTGGATAAATTGCGGGCGTTCATGCTTGATAAAATGGAGCAATACAGGGTGGTGGACTTGCAACTTGGAACACCTGCCTGGCTTCGCGGCAGTCAACCGAACACCGGCATCAGTTCGCTGGTGATGCGGGCAAAGGAAAAAGAATTTCTAGCTGAAGGTAGTATCCAGGATCTGCGAACAACCATTCAAGCGCTACAGGTTCTCGATGGTGACGAGCTTATCAAGGCAGCTGTTGATCTTGGAATAAATAACCCAACCTTGGCAAAGCGTTATCCCGATTACCAGACTGCAACGCTTGCCCGTGTGGCCCTTAGGGAAAGTGGCATTGGCGAGAAGCATCCAAAGATCCGCAACGTTGACAGCCAGATTGTGTTGCTCCAAGAAATGCTCATTGAAGCAGTAGACACGGCGAAGGGTGCTTTGGCGACCAAGCTGGCGATGGCCGAACAGACCCTCCTGAACACGAAGGCTAGCAAGGAGGCTATCGAGCAGCGCTCACTCAGAGAGCGTCGCGAGAATCTTGAATATGTTGATGCGAAGAAAGATTATGAACTGACTAAAGAGGTTCTTAACAAGATGCAGGAGAACCTGGATAAGGAGACCATCGACGTAGGCAGCACTAAAAACCCGATTGTCATCCACGAAGATGCGGTTGAGCATTTGCTTCCCGCCCGTCCGAATATTCAGTTGCACATCATTCTTGGAGCTGTGGTTGGACTGGTATTCGGGATAGGCATGGCATTTTTCCTGGAATATCTCGATACTTCGGTGAAGTCACTTGAAGATGTTGAGCGTTATCTTGAGGTCCCGGTACTTGCCGTTATTCCAAATAATGTCGGGATCCTGCACAAACAGAGCGGATTGACCCCTGACGCGGAAGCTTATCGTATTCTGCGCACTAATATTGAATTCAATCGAAGGAGCGCGGACGCCAATTCGATTTCCGTTGTAAGTGGCGGTGCCGGCGAGGGTAAGTCAACCACGCTGGTTAATTTGGCCTATGTCTGTGCCCAGGGGGGGTATAACACCCTGATGATTGATGCAGACCTGCGCCGACCCCAGCTTCATACCTTCTTTGATGTCAATAATTCCGTTGGCCTGACAAATTACCTGACCACTGACCTTGTGCTTGAGGATGTTATCCTGCAGACACCGGTTGAAAATCTATATTTGATGCCTTCGGGAATCCTTCCCGCGGATGCGGCGGGACTCCTCAATTCCCGGCGCATGTCTGAGCTCATGGCTGACGTCAAAAGCCGTTTTGACCTCGTGTTGGTCGATTCCCCGCCCATCCTCGGTGTCAGTGATGCTTCCGTGCTTGCTTCCGAGGCTGATCTCACAATGGTTGTTATTCAGCACCGCAAGTTACCACGCGCCATGCTGGTCAGGGTAAAGCAGGCGATTGAAAATGTCGGTGGCGACCTGTTCGGTGTTGTTCTCAATAACGTTGATGTGCGTTCTGACAACCAGTATCAATATTACACAAGTTACTACACCTATTATTCTCCCACCAATATCCAGGAAGCACCCAAGCAGGATTCGCAGGATGCGGATTCCAGTGAGATGACAGAGCTGGAAGTGGCTCAGGTTGAGAGGGTAGATTACAAGGATGATGAATATTAGAAATTCTGGTATAGTGTCAAATAACGGTAATGCCTCCCACTAAACAGAATTGCATGAGAGCCTATGTAATGGGTTTATTTGCAGTCCTTGGGCTTGCTATGGTTTCTGCACAGGAGCCCCATCTGGAGAACGGCCAATCGTTTGGATTGCGTTTGGCGGGTGTCCCGGCGGATGATTCGATAGCCATCAGCCAGACCTATACCATCAGTGATGGCGGAACCATCAAACTGCTTTATTTGGAAGAGATGAACGTAGGGGGGCTACGCCCTTCTGAACTTGCGCGCAAGATTGAGGAGACCTACAAGACGGCCCAGATTTTCACCAAACCCAATGTGGTCATAACACTTGGCGAAGCAGCGGGAGTGCAACGCTATGCGAGCATTCTGGGGGAAGTTAAAACCCCGCGTACGGTAGGAATAAGCCCGGGTATCACGTTGATTGATGTCATCGCCCAGTGCGGTGGATTTTCCCCATTCGCAGATGCCAGGAAGGTTAAGCTGACACGGGCGGGCAAATCGACTTATCACAATTTGTCGCAAACGGACACTAAGGAGAACATAAAGATCAAATCCAAGGACATCATAACTGTTCCCATACGTCGTTTGTTTGGGGGCGGAACCACAGAATAGGCTCTGACATGGGAGATGTTTCTTTTTCCCGGGCGTCTTAGATGCTGTGAATCAGGTGGCGGTTGCTGTTCATATAAGAGATTCCTGATATGACGGTCAGCAATACACAGATCCAAAGTAATCCTGTGCCGATTTGATCAGGGATTAATTTTGCCATGAATGTGAGCAGTCTCTCTTCGCCGGTACCTCCGAGCTTGATCAGGAAATAAGTGGCCGCAGCAATTTGGACCACCGTCTTCCACTTTCCAAGCGAATCGGCGACAAGCACAGCACCCTGGCTGGAGGCCAGCAACCGCAGACCGGTCACCAGAAACTCCCGGCTGATGATAATGATGGTTATCCATGCCGGTATTATATCGTTGGCGGTGAGCATGATGAACACGGCACTAATGAGGATTTTATCCACCAGCGGATCCATTAGTTTTCCAAAGTCGGTCACCAGGTCCATTTTCCGGGCGAGATACCCGTCAAGGAAGTCGGTGAGTGATGCCGTTAAGAACAGCACACTGGCAATTGTATACTGCCCGGCCAGGTCAGGCATGGAAATGACCGTGACAAAGATTGCCGTTAAGAGCAGTCGACTCACCGTGAGTTTATTAGGAAGGTTCATGATGGGTTGTTTTGGGGACAACACGTTTCCAAATGGGCACCACGCTTTTGAGTTTGTCCAGGTACCATCGTGAGATTTCAAATGCTTCCCGGCTGCGAGAGCAGCCCACACGCAACACGACCGAGGGTTGTGCGGCGTGCACCAGACCGGTCCGGTGGATGAGTTGTGCACGGTGACTGCAGAATATCCGACCGGCTTCTTCTCCGAGTTCGCAGAGTGATTTCTCAGCCATACGCGGGTAGACAGTGTAGTCGATTCCTGCAATTGGTTCCCCGTCCTCGGTGCCGCGGACGACTCCCCAGAAGATTACTTCCGCACCGAATTCTTCATCCCACCGGGGAGATTCGGAAAGGATGGGATTACTGGTGAGCAGGAAATCTAAAGTTGGCATTGGTGGTTGCGTAAGTGCCTTTTTGCTAATTCAATGACACCGGGAGCTTAAGGCTTTCCATGACATTTTCAGATATTAAGAGCGAAGCGATAAAAATGAGCAAAAGTGACTTCGGATTGATTGGACTTGCGGTAATGGGACAGAACCTGGTTCTCAATGTGGCGAGCCGTGGATTCAGGGCATCGGTTTACAACCGCACCGTTGAGACCATGACCAAATTTATTAATGGCTCGGCACAAGGCACTGGCATCCAAGGGCATGAGAATCTTGAAAACTTTGTGGCGAGCCTGGAAAGGCCGCGAAAGGTGATGCTCATGGTGCAGGCGGGCTCTCCGGTTGATTCAGTGATTGATCAACTTGTGCCGTTGCTTGAGAAGGGTGACCTCATTATTGACGGGGGTAATAGCCTTTTTACCGATTCTGAGCGCAGGGCAAAGCAACTTGAGCAGAGAGGCTTACGGTTTATAGGGACAGGTGTTTCCGGTGGTGAAGAGGGGGCTCTCAAGGGTCCTGCAATTATGCCGGGTGGGGATGAGTCGAGCTGGGAGATTATCAGGCCTGTCTTTGAGGCGATTGCGGCCAAGGTCGATGGTGATCCCTGCGTGACGCATATAGGACCTGGCGGTGCCGGACATTATGTGAAGATGGTTCACAACGGCATAGAATACGGTGACATGCAACTCATCTGCGAAGCCTACAACCTGTTTAAGTCTGCCGGGTTCACGGCTGATGAGCTTGCGCAGGTATTTGGCAAGTGGAATGAGGGTGATTTGGAAAGTTACCTGATCCAGATTACCAGCAAGATCCTCGAGCAGAATGACCCCGAGACAGGGCAACCGGTTGTGGATATCATTATGGATCGCGCCGGCCAGAAGGGGACCGGGCGATGGACAGTAATGAGCGGGGTTGAGAACGGTATCGTGATTTCCACAATCAATGCCGCTGTTGAGGCGAGGATACTCTCTTCCATGAAGGAGCAGAGGACTTTAGCGGCAACGCAACTCAAGGGTCCCTCAAGCCAGGCCTTACTGGATAGCGGGTGGAGTAAGGAGGAAATGATAGGGAAAGTGGAATCGGCACTTCACGCATCAAAAATCATTTCATACGCGCAGGGGCTCGACTTGATGAAAAAGGTGGGCATTGCGCATGGCTGGGGACTGGACCTTGGCTCGATTGCCCGGATTTGGCGGGGTGGGTGCATCATTCGTGCACGGTTCCTTAATCGTATCACGGAGGCATATAGCCGGGAGCCCGACCTGGGCAATCTCATGTTGGATGACTATTTCAAGGATATCCTCAATCGCAGTGAAAAGGACTGGAGGGACGTCATCTGTCTTGCGGTAAAGGGCGGCATACCCGTTCCGGCATTCAGTGCATCATTAGGGTATTACGATAGTTTTCGTGCTGAACGCCTGCCGGCGAATCTGCTGCAGGCACAGCGGGATTTTTTTGGGGCGCACACATACGAGCGGGTCGACCGCCCGGCAGGGGAATTCTTCCACACCGATTGGCCTGAGGTTATTGGGAGTTAATCGGCGTTTCCCCCATAATTCCGAGAATTTTGGGTGTATTTGTAAAGTTGGGCCTAAATACCGTTTAATTGGATCAAAAAAATTTGACCCTTTTAAGCAATCGGCTATAATCACCGCCCGCCGACCGGAATACGTCGGACTCCCGGAAGACTTAAGTTGCTGCTGCGTACCTTTGAGTGCGCCTGTTTCTTACGGTTTTCAGGAAACGGTGTTCTTTGAGAAGACAGGTTCGATTTAGCAAAGACGTTTTACGTCATTGCGAGATCGAAACGAAAATTGAAAAAGCTAATTTGTGCGTTGCGTGCCGCTCGCTTGAAGCGATGTGGTGCGCGGTAAACAGGGTGCTTGAAAGTAGGCACCCTGATTCCCGTCAGAATATTTGTCCTTTAACCGGCTTGCCTGTTAAAGGGCTACTTACTTTCTTTTCGGAGAGTTTGATTCTGGCTCAGAACGAACGCTGGCGGCGTGGATAAGACATGCAAGTCGAACGAGATTTAGCAAAGCTTGCTTTGCTAAATCTAGTGGCGAACGGGTGAGTAACACGTGAGCAACCTGCCCAGAAGCAGGGGATAGCCCACCGAAAGGTGGATTAATACCGTATGTGATCCCAAGAGGCATCTCTTGGAGATTAAAGCCGGGGATCTTCGGACCCGGCACTTCTGGATGGGCTCGCGGCCTATCAGCTTGTTGGTGAGGTAACGGCTCACCAAGGCGACGACGGGTAACTGGTCTGAGAGGATGATCAGTCACACTGGAACTGAGACACGGTCCAGACACCTACGGGTGGCAGCAGTCGAG
>JAPYUT010000045.1 GCA_029940475.1 Verrucomicrobiales bacterium
GATGCAGCGGAGCCTGAGGATGCAGCGGAGCCTGAGGATGCAGCGGAGCCTGAGGTGGCAGTAGAATCTGAGGTTGTTGTGGATCCTGTGCTGGCCATGGTGGAAAAAGTGGCCGGATCCTCTGCCAAGGTCCGTGTACTGGGCAGTTTGGCAACGGCGAAATTGCATGCCGGCGAAGTGATCCCTGGCATGCAACTGCTGGAGCAGGCACTTGCGATCATTCAAGGGATGGAGGATGCCGGAACCAAGATAGGTGCTGCAGAAAAGTTGTCCGGGAGCCTCGTGGATTTTGAAGCGCTTGAGGGGATTGCCGCGGTTCAGAAGCAACTTGGAGTGCTAATGGAAGAGGTGAGGAGTGAGGCTGACCCGACGCATTATTTGATCGCCAATATTGACAGGCCGGACGGCAAAGTTCGGGTATTGGCGTTGTTGGCTGATGCTCTTTGCCAGGCAGGTGACCCCAATCAGGCTTTGCTGATCTTTGAGCGGGCGCAATTCATTGCCGCAGACATTGAGGGAGCCGGTCGACTCAGGGCATTGTCTCATATTGCCTCCAGCCAGATTCGCGCGGGGATGGAAGAGGACGGGTTAAAGCAGTTTAGGGAGATTTTTGTTGCGGTTGACCAGGTGGAAAAGAAAACCGACCGGCTTGAGTTATTAGGGCATTTGTCGGGTGCATTTGATGAATTTAGCGCAAAGGAGGGTTTTCAGGAGATGATTGATGAGATTGCCGAGAAGTTTCGAGCTATCCGCTATCAGGACAATCCAAGTTTGCGCCTGGTAGACAGAATCGAGGATGCCGGAGGCCGCGTGCATGTGCTTTGTGAACTGGCGGCGAGCCTTGCCGAGGCAGGCAATGCCGATCAGGCGGAAGTGGTACTTGCAAAAGCCGGGGAAATTGCCGGGACAATTGAGGACGGTTCCAGTTTGGCCCCGGCGTTGGCACATATGGCTGTGGCGCAAGTCAAGATGGGGCAGGTTGCGCAGGCCGAGGCATCACTGAAGGGCGTGGCGGAAACGATGGGCAAGCTTGACGGGATTGATGCCAGACTGTTTGCGTTAAGTAATGTGGCTGTTGCGATAAGCAAGTCGGGAAACCAGACACAAATGCAGTGGTTATTGGCTCAATCCATTGAGATTTCCGGCGTGATACAAGAACGTGCAGCGACGGCTGTGAATGAGACCGTTGCACTTATTGACAGATTGAAGGATGGCGAGGCAAAGGCGTTGGCGTTGCAGCAGCTTGTGGCTGGAATGGCGCAAGTCGAAGCGTCCGCAAAATTGACCGAACTGCAGTTTCATCTTGGCTCCTTGTATCATCAGGGCCGTTACCTGGAGAAGAATCCGCAACAGGCTGCTGCCTGCTATCATAAAGCAGCGACACAGGGGCATGCACGCGCTCAGGTTGCCCTTGCCCTTATGCATCTGGGAGGTGAAGTGGTTAATCCTGATGCAATGGAGGCCTTTTCGTGGTTCGCTCAGGCTGCGCAGCAGGGGCATGCCGAGGCACAGGTGTCACTGGGCATGATGTATGCATTGGGCAAGGAGGTGGAAACGGATTTGGTCAGGGCTCATAAATGGATCACCTTGGCTGCAACACAGGATAATGGCGAAGCAAAGTCGGCCCTTGGGCAACTTAACGGTAAGCTTACTCCCGGCCAACTGGAGCAATCTGCAGATCTGGTGAAGCACTGGCATGCCCGGCAGAGTAGCGCTGCGGATGATCCGATAGCCCAGAAAGAGGAAGAGGCGCCTGCCAAGTAGTCAGTGTGAGGATCATCAGTTCATAAGCGGAAACTACCCATTTACCTGCTGCAGATTTGTAGCGGTGGCAATTCCAGAGTCGCTGAGTGATATTTTCCAGTTTGATTTTCCTTTTTTGAGTGTTAATTTCAAAAATTAAGGGGGGGAGATTTTATGAAAATGTTCCTTTATTCGTTGGTTTGTAGCTTTTCTGCTACGTTAATGGTGCTATCTGTAGCATCTGAATCTTCGCGTGAGGGTTTCGGTGTTAAAAAGGTAAAGCTTGTGGGCACCTATGTTGCTAAAGTGGCTGGGAAGTATAAAAAGCTTACTTTATCAGCAAGAGGGAGATGCAGTTTTATGGGAGCTCCCGGAGAGTGGAAGGTTCGCAACGGTAAGGGGGCATTGGTGACTGGACCCAATGTGGTTGTGAAAAATGGAGAAGTTGAAGTATTTCTGCCGAGTATCCGGTTAAGGTGTTATTTCCGTATTAATGCCGATGCAACTCTAGCGGCTTATGCGGTGACTGGTTTTGGAGGTGCGCATAAGACTACTTACAAGAAGCCGGTAATCTACAAGAAGAGTTAGCGGCATTAAAGCCGCCACCGCGCCTGTACGATATTTCACCGGATAGCCTGCATTCGGTAATGATCAGCTTATTGCTGAATTGCCCGCAAAGTATAATAAGCTTCCAGTCTTTTCCAGGAAAGGGCTTTGGCAAAGAGTCCGGCAGCCTCGACGATTTGGATGTGATAGATCCGATCCAGCCATTTATCACCTTTTCCAAAATCAGTGATATTGAGCCCAACTGAGCGCCGGTCACCTGATATTACTGCTGAGAGGAGCGAGTCTTCCCGGCGGTCGTGCTCAGGAGAGCCGTAGCGCCCGGTGTTGGTGTAGAACCAGGATTGGATCTTGAATATGCTGGCGAGTGCTTCTGGGGTTATCGCTTCAGCAAGTGGTCGGGTGAGGTGAACTTCAAAACCATCGGCTTTGCCTGACACGTATGCAATGTCAGCCGCCACGGTTTTCTGGTCCCACAGAATCCGCTGCAAACCGGACTGGCTGCCTCCGCGTGCGCCCCAACCGCGACCCGTTTGGCCGATGAGCATGCTTCCATCAGGAAGGAATACCGGTCGCATCACGCCTGAGGAAAGTCCGCGGGCGAAAGGAATTACACAACCCTGGTCAGCACCATTGACTTGCTCGGTGACTACACGCAGTAGGGTTGAGAGAGTTTGGTCTCCAATAAACATCTGCTCCTGATAGGCGCCGAATTTACCGGCAGTGGTGTCCCATGCGGGATGGCCGGGAGAGTTTGCCAGTTTACCATGCGGCAGCCAGACAGCTCCTTTGCGGATTTTGTTTTTCCAGTGATCAAATTTTAATTCAGGGGAGTCGGGGTTCATCTTTCCGGGCAGGGTGACGAGCCCGGATAGATGGCCGTAGAATTTGCCCTGTTCAAGAGGCACCACTTTGGATGAACCTACGTATTCCCCCTGGTTTTCCGCATACCAAAGTCGTCCCTGAGGATCAATGCCCAAGCCCGCTGGGCTTCGCAGGCCGTTGGCATAGGGCTCAAATTTCCCCTCAGCTGTCACCCGGCAGGCCCATCCCCGGTATCCGCCCATCGAGCCCATGTAAGGACCACCGGCCCGCCAGGAGACACGGGGACTGCCGCCGTGTGAAAGGTTTAGGGTGAAATAGTAGTTTCCTTGTGCGTCGCGTACTGGGCCGTGTGCGTATTCATGGTAGTTGCCGTGAAAGCCGTAGTCGTCACAGACTGTTTCAAACTGATCGGCGCGCCCGTCACCGTTGGAGTCAATCATGCGCGTGAGTTCGGGTTTTTGCATGACCACTACACGGTCGCCCTTGCTGTCCTCAATCCAGATTCCAAGGCATTCGTAGGTTCCCTCAGCAAACATCGTCCATTTGTTGTCACGTATGCGCCATACTCCCGCAGTGCGGGTTGCCACTACAATGGTTCCATCCTGGGCGACCCCGATACCTGTGGGCTCGAACAACTGATTGCGGCCATAAAGGTCCTTTGGGGATTCCCAGCTTTCCATTGAATAGCCGGCCGGAAGTTCCAGCGGTTGGCGGCCGATCTTGCCCGGGTTGCGCACTAGTGGCTGTGGCGACCAGTCTTCCTCGCGACTGATGCGTTGCCTGGCGACCAGACCGCCTGCCAGGCGGGCACTGAATGTATGGACTGTTTCCCCTTTGGGATCAAGAGTCCAGATGCCCTCTTTAAGGCTTCCTCCTTGTACTTTAAGGTCGGAGAGATTTTTATCTGACACCTTGAATTTTTGAGGCTGAATGAGTTTACCGCGCAGCACAATTTCAACTCTGCCATCGTTGGTGAGTCGCACCGACTGGGAAAGGGTATTTGCGCCGACGCGAAAGTGGAACATGGGGTTGCTGCTTTCGGAATCGAGAGAATGGCCAAGAAATTCTGCATTCATCGCGGCGTGCAGTTCCGGGAAGTCACGGGCTTCCCAGAGCCAACGTTCAATGGCGGCGTGGTCGAGGACATCCGGTTCCTTGAACTCGAAATCAACGGGATTGCCCGAGGGTTGCAGGGGTTGCAGGATTGCACCACCCTCGACAAATACACGGGCACCTTTTCCACGTGGAGAACCCGGCCGACCACGTCCTTTGCGTTCCTCGGAAAGGTTGAGAAACCCTCCGGCCCATATGTTACGCACCGAGAGAAGCCGGGGATCAAAGGTGTAGTTCATGCCGTTGGGCAACCCGACGTGCAGCGCACGTCCGCTTGAGCCGCGCAGCGGTGCACGGTAGATCCTCGCACGATTGGTTACCAGTACCTCGTTGGGAACTTCAAGCAGGCTTTTTGCCGGGGCCGCTTTCCGTTTCTTAAGCATTACCTTGGTCGGACCTGATTCACCGGGTGCGGCCAATGTCCGCAGGTAATGCCACATCGATTCGAGATCCTGATCGGAAATGATTTCCTTAGGATACATTGGCATGACTGGAAGGTAGGCAGCGCCTTTGGTTGGTCCGTTCTCAGCTACTGCCAATACATCCCATGACTGACGCACCGAGTTTAGGAAATAAGCTTTATCGGCAGTGATTGTCCTGCGTTCAGTCTTGCCTGTGATGCCAACTTCACGGGGGCGTGCCTCAGTTTTGAAAAGGCCGTATAGACTGGGGCCTGTTTTAAGTGAGTTGTCATCGCTGGCAACGACGTGGCATTCGATGCACCCCATGGTGGTGAAGATAGCTTTGCCTTCATCCACGGCATTAAATTCGTCCTGCGCCCAAAGTGGTAAACAGCAAGTTACGAAGGCAAATAATCCCAATCGTGTTTTCATTAAGGCAAGCTCTTAAAGCTAAATAATAAAACAAGCGACCGCTATTTTTAAATAAGGTGCCAGTCGCGCATTTATCGTGCCCGTGTCAGGGCATTCACGGGGGAGGGCAGGATTCAAGGCTTTTGACAGGGTTAGTTGTTGGCGCAGGGATTTGCTTGGTGTTAAATGTCAGCCTATGAAATTTTTACTGTCATTATTCTGTCTGTTTGCACCTGTAGTTGATAATGATGCGGCGCAGTTGATTTACCAAGGCAAATCGGGGGCGGGGGAAGGTAAGCATGTCGTGTTTATTGCAAGTGATCATGAATACCGCTCGGAGGAGACTCTACCGGCTCTGGCGCGGATCCTGTCAAGGCATCACGGGTTTAAGTGCACCGTTTTGTTTGGTGTGAATGCCAAGGGGGAAATCGCCCCGGGGCACTCGAACGTGCCCGGCATGGAGACGCTAAAATCTGCTGACCTGATGGTGGTATTCACTCGTTTTCAGAACTGGCCTGATGAACAGATGCAGCATTTCGTGGATTATCTTGATCGTGCCGGGCCAATTGTAGGTCTGCGAACTGCTACCCACGGCTTCAAGATTCCCGCCAGCAGCAAGTGGGCAAAATACTCGAATGGTTATGGTGGCAAAGATTATAAGGATGGGTGGGGACGGCAAGTGCTGGGTGAAAAATGGGCTGGACATTACGGCGGGAATCATCGCTCAAGTACACGGATTGATATTGTTCCTGAAAAAAAAGATCATCCAATTCTTCGCGGGGTAAAGGGAATGTGGGCTCAGTGTGGTGGTTACAATGCCAATCCGCTGCAACCCAGTGAAGTGTTGGCAATGGCGCAGCCTCTCAATGGCATGGAACCGGATTCAGCTTCAAACGAGAACATGAAGCCGGTTCCCGCTGCTTGGACACGTAGTTACAAGGGAAAGGACGGCAAGACGGAGGGGAGGGTTTTCACCAGTACCTATGGGGCTTCCAATGACATTGAGAATGAGGGATATCGGCGATTGTTGGTGAATGCCTGCCTGTGGGCTTCGGGATTGGAGGGCAAAATTACCGTTGCGGCAGAGGTGGGGTTTGTAGGCCCGTATAATGCGACGTGGAGGCATGGCAGGGGCAGGCGCCGGGCTGGCACTAAACCAGAGGACATGGCAGGCTGGGATACCCCGATTGTGCCGCTGCAGGTAAAGTAGGAAATTTCGCAGTTGCCTGACGGCAGTGCTGTGCGGATAGTCGCTTTAATGTCTTCTGAATTTGCTGACAAGGTGGCCGTTGTGACCGGTGCAGGGCGAGGTATAGGCAATGCGATTGCCAGTCGATTCGCTCGCGGAGGTGCTAAGGTTGCAGTAATCAGCAGAACTGCTGAGAATGCGCAACGCAGTGCCGATGAACTGAATGCGCAGCGTGCTGAATCTGCCAGAGCATACGCGGTGGATGTCTCTGATTTCACCGCTATGGCAGAGGTGGGGAAAGTAATAGTTTCTGATTTTGGTAAGGTGGATTTTTTAATTAACAATGCCGGGGTAACGCGTGATAACCTGATGCTTAGGATGAGTGAGGAGGAGTGGGACCTGGTGATTAACACCAACTTGAAAGGTGCGTTCAATGCAGTGAAGGCGTTCCAACGTTCAATGCTCAAGCAGCCGGGTGCGCGCATTATCAATGTCTCATCGGTGATTGGGATAATGGGCAATGCAGGGCAGGCTAATTATGCTGCCAGCAAGGCGGGGATTATTGGGTTTACAAAATCCCTGGCTCGAGAATTTGCGGGGCGCGGCCTAACGGTGAATGCGGTTGCCCCGGGGTTCATTGTCACTGACATGACCAATGCCCTTTCCGAGGAACTGCGTCAGGGGATCAGGGAGAAAGTTCCGCTTGGCAGTTTTGGTGACGTTGAGGACGTGGCAGCGGCAGCCTGTTATCTTGCCGGTGAGGGAGGGCGATACATAACCGGGCAGGTGATTGCCGTTGACGGCGGCATGGTGATGTAGGGCAGTAGGTTCATTCTGTAGTCCCGATGGAACTTGTCAACTCATCTAGATTTGTTAGGGATGCGGTAAACAGGATTGCTGCCGCTTCAGTTGCTGCCGGAGGAGGTCCTTTTCGTTTATCGCTCTGTGGCGGCGGGACCCCACGGGAGATTTATAGAGCCTTGGCTGAGGAAGATCTCGATTGGAAAAACTTCATCATTACCTTTGGGGATGAACGCTGCGTTGCCCCTGATCATGAACAGAGCAATTATCGGATGATTCGTGAGGCATTGCTGGACCGGGTGGCTATTCCAGAAGAGAACGTGCTTCGTTTGAAGGGTGAAATTACCCCGGCTAAGGCTGCCGATGAGTATGAGAAACTGCTCAGGCAACGCGCAGGTGATGAGGTCTTTAGGCATGACTTGCTTTTATTGGGGATGGGAGAGGACGGTCATACCGCGTCGCTGTTCCCTGCCGCCCAGGCCCTTGAAGAACGTGACCGCTGGGTGGTGGCGAGTGAAGTGACGAAATTGTCAGCGTGGCGCTTGACGTTTACCTACCCCCTCATTAATGCGTCACGCAGGGTGTTATTTTTAGTGCGCGGGGACAGTAAACGCAGGATCGTTGAACAGATCATTCACGGCGGTGCGGATTGTTATCCGGCATCCGGCGTGCGACCCGAGGATGGAACGCTAGTGTGGTTACTGGGCCAGTAGTTTAGGCGCGTATATTTGATGTTCCTCAGCATAGGCGGCAACGTCCCTGGCAAGCAGGCTGCTTGTAGACTTGTGCCTGGTGAGGCGGTCGCGTGTTTCGGAGCTCGAGGCTGGGTGAGTTGCATTTATGAACAGGCTGCGGAAACCGTTTTTTTTAATCGGTTTTTTACCGCGAGGGAAAACAATGAAAGTCAGCAGTTCGGCGAGTCTAGTCGGCTTATGCCAAGTATGTATTGCGTCCCACTGGTCATTGCCGAGGATCCAAAATAGTTCGGCTTGGGGGAATGAGTCGTGAAAGTGTTCTGCCGCCGTCCATGAATATGAGGGAGGGATCCGGTTAATTTCCCAGCAGGAGACTTCAGTCCAACTGATCGTTTTAGTGGCAAGCCTGATCATCTCGATTCTTTGGTCTGCATTTGCCAGCGGGCTTTCCGGTTTGTGCGGAGAACGTCTGCATGGTAGAAAAATCACTTCATCCAGGTGCGCTGCCGTTCGCGCCTGTATAGCCATTTCGATGTGTCCTCGATGGACGGGATCGAAGCTGCCTCCGAAAATTGCAATTCTTTGTTTCAAGGGGTTATGGGGGCTTAGATGTGGGGTATTGTGAGCAGTATTGCTTTCACTTTAACCAGCTTAGCAGCTGAATATTAATTTTCCCTTAACAGGGGGCTATTTTCTGCAAAATTTCCCTTTGGGCAGTTTTTCCCCGCCGACGGCAGGAAGTAATGCAGGAATGGTGGTTTTGTCTCTTGCCTCTTCCTCTAGGATAAATAAACTGATTTATTACCGTCTGTTCTTCGAACGATTCTTGGGTTGAATAGAGGCAGTTCGGCTGGATAAATCTGCGCGAGTTTTTTTTGGGGGATCTCGCAATGATCTGGTCGAACTGTCTCTATTCAATTTTTATAGTAGTTGTCGACTCATCGATTTGTCCATAGGTCGAATCCGAAAAAACCTTTGTGTTTCCGGAATGGTTGAACGGGTTGTTTTTGTCAGCAGGACACGATTAGTGGAAAATTTGGGCACCAAAGCCGCAAATACAGCCATTGCGGTTTATCAGGACTCGTTTTGCCACTGGCTGTGGGGAAGTCCAATAAAATGACCCTGGCAGTCGCCGGTTTGCTCCTTAGGACGCTATCTTGTTCAGTATTAGTATACGTCGCGGCGATAGCGTTTATCGTTTTGCATTTGTTCAACATAGGCATTGGATTCATCTTCTGATTTGCCGCCGTGTTGCTGAATGATTGTCCGCAGTGCTTTGTCGACGTCAGGAGCCATGCGCTCGGCATCCCCGCAAACGTAGAATATGGCGCCTTGTTCGAGCCATTCCCAGAATTCAGCACCGTGTTCAAGAATCTTGTGCTGAATATAGACTTTTTTCTCCTGATCACGGGACCAAGCCGTGGTTATCTTGGTAAGGGTGTCGTCAGCCAGGTGGGAGTCCCACTCATCTTTATAGAAATAGCACGTGGTTTCGTGGATTTCACCAAAGAACAACCAGGCTTTGCCTAGCGCTTTGGTAGCTTTACGTTCTTGCAGGAATGCGCGGAATGGGGCGATTCCAGTACCTGGTCCGCACATAATGATCGGTGTACTATCTTCAGGGTCAGGCAGCCGAAACCCTTTTCCAGGTGTTATGAAACAGGATATTGGCGTGTCGTCATCAATACGCTCAGCGAGCCAGCTCGAGCAGATGCCCTGCCGCTGGCGTCCAAAACTTTCGTATTCGACCACGGCGACGGTGAGGTGAACTTCGTCCGGGCAGTGTGCAAGGCTTGAGGCAACGGAATAAAGGCGGACATTGAGTTTTTTTAGCAGCCCGACAAATTCCGAAGGTTGGAACTTCACTAAGGGGTGAGCAAGCAAGAGGTCAATAATTTCACGGCCCCACAAATAATCGGCAAGTTCAGTTTTTTTATCGGCATCGAGCAGGTGTTGCCACTCGGTGGCTCCCGCTTTTTCCAAGATTGCCTTTAGCAGTTTCTTGTCAGGTACGGTAATGACATAATTATCCGTGAGAGCCTGACGCAGGGGGGCCTCTTCTTTTGCTGGGGTAGACACCATTTCATCGCCTGTGAAGCCAAGGGTGAGGATGAGTTCATCCACCAGTTTGGGATTGTTTTGAGGCAGGACGGCGAGAGAGTCTCCGGGCGTAAATTCCAGCCCGGATCCAAGCAGGCTGATGTCCAGATGCCAAGTGTCTTTCTCGTGACAGCCTTCGGTCAGGAGTCGGCAGAGTTTTCTCTTTGCCAACAGTGGATTTTTCCGATTAAAGGCCGGTTTGGGACTTGGTTCAGGCATCACTACTTACTATCTGAAAACTCATGACGATTAAAGAATAAATTGAATGCGAGGGCAGATATTCAGAGGATGTGTTCGACGTAGTGCCCGGCGTCGAAGGCCTCAAAATCCCGGGCACTTTCACCAACTCCTATGAAACGGGTGGGGATGCCAATTTCATGGGCGATGGATACGATTACCCCGCCCTTGCCACTGCCGTCGAGCTTTGTGACAATGAGACCGGTGAGTTCAGTTGCCTCGTTGAATTGCCTGGCCTGGGCGAGAGCGTTTGACCCGGTGGTTGCGTCAACGACCAAGAGGATCTCGTGAGGGGCGCCGGCATCTCTTTTGGCGAGAGTTCTCCGGATTTTCTTGAGTTCTTCCATCAGATTGTGTCGTGTATGTATGCGCCCGGCGGTATCGCAGATAAGAAAATCGGTTCCTGCTTTGGTGGCAGCGGTTTGGGCATCGTAGCAAACCGAGGATGGATCCACCTTATCTTCTCCGCTGACAATGGGGACATCAATGCGGTTGGCCCAGATTTGCAGTTGTTCGACAGCGGCAGCTCTGAAAGTATCGGCCGCAGCGAGCATTACACTGTGGTGGGAATCCTTCAGGAGTTTTGCCAGTTTCGCAGCTGATGTGGTTTTACCGGTACCATTGACTCCGACGATGAGGATTACCTTCGGGCGGTCGCCAAGTGGGCTGAGAGAGGGAGGCGAGTCGGGAATAATTTTACGAATTTCCTCTCGGCAAATGCTGATTGTGTCATCAGGCTTGAGCTTTCGCCCACGTTGCCGTAAACGGTCAATGATTTGAGTGGTCATAGGCAGTCCGAGATCTCCGAGGATCAGGCTTTCTTCCAGTTCGTCCCAGTCGATGTGGTCCCGGGAAAGTCGTTGTAGAATCCTTTTGAATAGACCTGCCATGTAATTTGATCAGCAGTAGGTTATAAATTACAGGACTAGTCCCGCAGAGAGCGCGTCAGTTGATCCTTCAGGCGGTCAAGAATCCCATTCACAAAGCCCCCTGATTCCTCGGTGCCGAAGCGTTTAGCCAGCTCGATTGCCTCATTAATGGCAACGATCGGGGGCACATCATCGCAGTAAAACATCTCGTAGACAGCCAGGCGGAGAACATTGCGATCGGTTGTAGAGAGTCGAGGAAGTGTAAAATTCTCAAGATGATCAACCAGTTGTTTGTCGATTTCGGGTTGATGTTGCAGGATGCCGTGAACGAGTTTTTCTGCGAATTTCTGATTTATGGAGAAGTCCTTGGTGAGCTTGAGACGTTTAGTGATTTTTTTACGTAATTTTTTGGAGTTTGTCCTGCTTAGAATTTTCTCCAGTTCTTTGATTAGGCTGGGTAGGTCAGCACTGGCAAGGATTCCGCGAATGGTATCTGAGCCCATTCCAGTGTGGAGCGCCAAGCAATCATTGTGGCTGATGAAGGATTTTGCCTCCTCGGGCGACAATACCTCATATGGGACAGCACGCAGGGAATCCAAGAACGGTGCAGCCCCTTCTGTATTGCTTAGCTTTGCCTGGATTTTGAAGATGGTCCCTTCCGCAAACTTGGTCAGCATCTCTCGGGCACACTCTACCCGGATGTCATCCGGAAGACCTTGGCCTGCAAGGGGTTTGATCTTAAGTTTGGAGGCAGGTAATTGCTCAGGATTGCGGAAAGTGATGACGGCAAAATGCAAATAATTACCGGCGCCGGGATTTTCCGGCCGATATTGATCCTCGCGTATGTCCTGTGCGGTAAAGGAACTTTGTTTAGCAACGCGCAGGGCGAAGAAGCTCTCAGTATCCCCAGCACTGGGATTATCGTTAAGGTCACGGCTGAAGAGGAATTGCAGTGCTGTTTCGCGCCCGATCCTTCGGTTACCCATTTGCAATTGTGGGTTTGCGCGCAATGGGGTTTGGCGGAGCTTCATGGAGTTGAGCGAAGAGTTCCGCCATGGTTATGGCAGCGCGTGCGGCCTCAGTGCCGCGGTTTTTGTCTCCTTTGCAGCGTTGCTGTGCCTGCTCGAGGTTGTGGGTCAGAAGCACCTCATGAATGACCGGGGTTTGATAGGCAAGTGCGATATCCTGCAGGGATCTGGTGACGGAGGAACCCACCAGGTCAGCGTGCGGAGTTTCGCCCCTTATGATGACTCCCAGTGCGATAATTGCGTCAGTATTGCTGCGCTCAAGGAGAAATTTTACGCACACCGGAATTTCGAATGCTCCGGGAACCCGGTAGATTGGCACCGAAATATTGGGCATAATCCTTGTCAGTTCATTGTTGGCAGAATCAATCAGGGAATTAACCAGCTCTTCGTTGTAGAGACTGGCGACAATTGTGATTATCCGGCGTGATACGATTGATCGCGGGAGGCGTGGTAGAACGTTGTCGGCCATGGTAAGCTATGAATGGTAAATAGTGGAGCTTGTGCGGAGGGAAATTAATACCAGGTTACAATTGGTGTCCCATCTTTTCGCGTTTGGTGTCGAGGTAGCGTTTATTGTGTGGGTTGGGGTGAAGTTTCATTGGAACCTGTTCAACAATGCTGAGTTTGTGGGCCTTGAGGCCAATGATTTTTTTAGGATTATTTGTCATCAGGCGAATCTTCCTGATGCCGAGATCGTGGAGGATTTGAGCTCCAATGCCGTAGTCACGAAGATCGCCCGGGTAACCAAGCTGGTTATTGGCTTCAACGGTGTCGTATCCCTCTTCTTGCAGTTTGTAAGCATGGATTTTCGCCTGCAGGCCGATGCCGCGACCTTCTTGACGCATATAGAGCAAAACCCCGGCACCTTCCTCTGAAATCTTGTCCATGGCAGCATGAAGCTGTCCTCCGCAATCGCATCGTTTTGAACTGAAAACATCTCCGGTGAGGCATTCACTGTGGACGCGTACGAGCACCGGCTTGTCGGTCTGGGTCTCGCCTTTCACAAGTGCCAGGTGTGCGGCGTCATCAAATGCGGCGCTGTACATATGAAGATCAAAATCACCCCAATCTGTAGGCAACTTAACAATCTCGAGTGGCTCGACAAGTTTTTCACGTTGTCGTCGATACTGGATAAGGCTTTCGATGGTGCCGATTTTAAGCCCGTGGCAGGCAGCCATCTTGCCAAGCTCCGGCAGGCGCGCCATGCTGCCGTCGTCATTGAGGATTTCACAGATGACTCCCACTTCAGCAAAGCCTGCCAATCTCGCGAGGTCAACGGCGGCCTCGGTGTGCCCGGCACGGCGGAGGACCCCTCCCGGCATTGCTTGCAGGGGAAAAACGTGCCCTGGTTGCACGAGGTTGTCCCCGTTGAGGGAAGGGGAAGATAAAATCCGGATAGTTTCAGCGCGGTCGGCAGCACTGATGCCGGTGGTAATTCCTTCGGAGGCGTCGACGGATACGGTAAAGTTGGTCTTGAATGATTCGCGATTTTTAGGAACCATCATCGGCAGCGCAAATCTCTTGGCGGTATTTTCGGTGAGCGGCACACAGATCAGCCCGCGCCCATGCTTGGCCATAAAATTCACCATTTCAGGGGTCACCGTCTCGGCGGCGGCAATGAGATCACCCTCGTTTTCGCGATCCGCGTCGTCGGTCATGATGACCATTTTTCCGGCGCGAATGTCGGAGATGAGTTCCTCGATGGGGGAAAGGGGTATTCCTGCGTCCATGTAATTTTTTAACAATAGCACCAATGTCAGGCTTTTGCTGAAGGATGCGCCATAAGATTTCCCCTTTTATCAGGGGGGAATCTCCCTATATTAAGATATTACCTCATGAAACTCCATCTCTGGCATTTCCTCAATGTGCCGCTTCTATTAATTATTGTCTCGTTCTATTGCCCGGTGTGTGCTGAGGCAGAGCTGATTATAAGTGAATTCATGGCCGTGGCGGATATCAATCATCCGGATGAGGACAGTGAGCCTGCCGACTGGGTGGAAATTACCAATAACAGTGGTGCGGCGGTGCCTCTGGCTGGCTATTACCTTACCAATAATGCCGGGGATTTAACCCGCTGGAGATTTCCTGCAGTTACGCTTCAGGCCAATTCCTCCATTGTGGTTTTTGCATCAGGAAAGGATCGCAAGAATCCCGGGCAGCCTTTACATGCCAGTTTCACGCTGGATCGGGGAGGGGATTACCTTGGCCTTATAGCTCCCGATGGCTTGCTGGCGATTTCAGAAATCGCTCCCGTTTATCCGGAGCAATATGATGGCGTATCATATGGAGTGGGGGCTTCAGGGCTTGTGGCACGTGAGGTCGTGGTTGCTCCGGATGCGGACGTTCATTACCATGTGCCCCTTGATAGTTCACTTGGTCAGGCATGGCAGCAGCCTGCCTTTGATGATTCACAATGGCTGAGTGCTCCCCATCCTGTGGGGTTTGAATCTGCCACGGGTGTGCTGCAACAGGTCATTGTCACGGATATTGCCGCACAAATGAAGGGTGTGAATGCGGGTGGGTATTTCCGCTTCCCATTTCAATTTAACAGGAATGATCGGCAGGTTATGTCTGCATGGCTCAATGTCACCGTGGATGACGGCTATGTTGCCTACCTCAACGGAGTGGAAGTTGCCCGCGCCAATGCGCCCGAGTCCATGAGTTGGAACTCGAGAGCAGTCGGGAGTCGTCAGGATGGCATTGTTATCTCCGAAATTCTTGCCACTGACATTTCCGCTTTTGCCGGGGCAATTGTGGACGGAGATAATGTGCTTGCAGTGCAGGGGATGAATAGCTCGATTGGAGGTTCCGACTTCGTGATAGGAGTCGAAATGATCGCTGACGTGCAGGATACCAGTGCCGGGGCGCAGTATGGATTTTTCAATCAACCGACCCCGGGAAGCCCCAATGATATTGTCTCTGGTCCGCCGCCGGAGGATGTTTCATTCTCGGTAAGTGGCAGGTTGTTTGCCACGGATTTTGACCTGGAGTTAAGTTGCGCCACGCCGGGATCCCTGATCCGCTACACCACGAATTTGGCGCTTCCGTCAAATGAACTGGGGGCGGAATCTGCTCTATATACCGGGCCGATCCGGATTTCCAGTTCAACGCAAATCCGGGCTGCTGCGTATTATCCCGGGGCGCTTGATGGGCAGGTTGGCACTGAGGCATATATAGAGGCTTCAGGGGATGTCATGGGGTTCTCCTCGAACCTGCCTGTTGTGGTGATGACAACCCTTGGCCAGGGATCGCCACCGGGATCAAGTTCAACGACGCGCAGGCAAACCTATATCTTTTTTTACGAGCCGGACCCGCAGACAGGCAGGACGGTCTTGAGCGGAGAGCCGGATTTGGCGACGCGTGCCGGGGTGCGTAAGCGCGGGTCGAGTTCCAGCGGCTGGCCAAAATACGGTATGTCGGTCGAGACGTGGAACGACGGGGATGATGAGGATCGCAATATCAAGCCGCTTGGTTTTTCCCGTGAGGCAGACTGGATATTGAGCTCGCGTTACCAGTTTGACCGGGCCCTGATGCGCAATCCTCTGATCTATGAGTTGAGCCGCCAGATCGGACGCTATGCAACGCGCTCAAGATTTGTTGAGGTTTTTAATGACGTGACCGGCGGCAGCCTCTCGAATAGCGCTGACTATTTCGGGGTCTATGCCTTCATGGAAAAGGTTGAGGCGGATGAGAACCGGGTCGAGGTGGAACGCCTCATGCCCTGGGACAATGCTCTCCCGGGGGTTAGCGGGGGATATATCTTTAAGCGTGACCGCAACGACGCAGGCAGCCCGCCAACCTATAGTGTTTCTGGAGCGGGGGGATCCTTGATACCGCATGACCCGGGCGGAGAGGATGTTACAGGGCAGCAAAAGTCCTATATCCAGGGCTATCTCAATGAGATGAATGCAGCCATTGTCAATCGTTCGGGAGGTGGCACTAATCCTCAGACCGGGCTGCATTTCTCGGATTATCTCGATATCGGCTCATTCATTGACCACCACTGGTTGAACGTCCTTGCCATGAATGTCGACTGGGGGCGCTTGAGTGCCTATTATCACAAGCATCGGCTTGGAGTTGTTAATGCGGGGCCGATCTGGGATTTTGACAGAACTATGGGTTCAGAGGACTCGCGTGATGACAACCCGCGCCAGTGGGATGGCAGCGGGGATTCCAGCAGGACCTGGATGGATTCGCGTTATCCCTGGTTTGGCAACCTGATTGGGCCTAGCGCCAATGCCGCATCAGCTTACTATCCCGAGGTTCGGCAGCGTCATACAGACCGGTGGTTTGAGTTGCGCCGGGGGGCCTTTTCCACTGAGAATATCAACCTGACAATTGATGTGATGGCTGACGAATTGCGCGAGGCCCAGGCACGTAATTTCGCAAAATGGTCGGCAAGGTCACCAAATGGGGGGAATTTTTCCCAGGGTGGCACGAGTGGCTGGGAGGCTGAGGTGTCTCACCTTAAAGGATGGCTGCAGGCCCGTGCGGAGTGGATCGACAGCCAATACTTAAGTCCCCCGGCATTGAATCATCCGGGGGGGGTCGTTGCGCAGGGCTTTGCGCTTCTGATGAGTGGCGATGGTGAAATTTATTTTACACTGGATGGCAGTGATCCGCGAGCCATCGGGGGCAGCATTGCTGATACCGCTATTCCATTTGAAGGCGGCGCCATCAACAGCGCATTTCTCGGTGAGGATACTGCATTCAGCTATCATGTGCCGCTTGACGCGACTCTCGGCAAGTTGTGGAGCAAGCTGGATTTTGATGACTCGGAGGCAAATGGCTGGAGTCCCGGAAGTGGGGGTGCCGGTTGGGAGTCTTCAGGCGGCCAGTTGGAGCCATACGTGAGCACTAATCTTTCATCAGAGATGCAGGGGACTAACCCGGGTGCTTATTTTCGCTATGCATTTGATTTTAATAATACCCAGAACATCAACGGAATAACATTGAACATGCTCATTGATGACGGGTTTGTTGCCTACCTTAACGGCGTTGAGATTGCTTCACTTAATGCCCCGGTTTCTTCTTTATATAATTCCCGGGCAACGGGCAGTCGTTCTGATTCTGCGGTAGTCCAGGGTTTCTCCCGCGATGTGAGTAATTTCACAGGGGCAATGGTTAACGGCAGGAATGTCCTGGCGATTCATGCCATGAATACCAGCGTGGGGGGATCGGATTTACTGGTAAGGCCTGAATTGATCATTAACCACACGGTGGGATCAGAGGCGATTGAACTTGAAGGGGCTGTAACAGTGACTGCCCGTGCCCTCCAGGGTGGAGTGTGGAGTGCTTCGACTAAGGTGGAGTTCATTGCGGGAGTGTCTCCTGCTAATGCGGATAACCTGGTGGTTTCGGAGATCATGTACAGGCCGCTGCCCGCAACAGATGATGAATTGGCCGCGGGTTATGATGATCGGGATTTGTTTGAATATATTGAATTATTGAACGTCAGCGGTGAAACGATTGCTCTGCTTGGGTGTCGTTTTACCGATGGTATTGACTATCATTTTGATGCCCGTGCGACATCCCTGCTTGAACCCGGACAGAGTGTATTGGTGGTGCGCGATCGGGATGCCTTTGCCTTGCGCTATGGTGCGGGGGCCGCGGCGCGGGTGTCGGGCGAATTCGGTGGCAGTAGCGGGTTGAGTAACGATGGAGAGTCGATTGTGATCGAGGGATTGGGGGCTCCCATTCGTAATTTCACATACAATGACAAGGCGCCGTGGCCGGAGGAGGCGGATGGCGACGGCTTTAGTCTTGTCCTCGTGTCCCCGGAGACCAATCCGGATCACAATGTGCCCTCAAATTGGCGTGCTAGTGTGCAACTGGGCGGGTCGCCGGGAGAACAGGACGGCGCAGGGCAAAGCTTCGTGTCGTGGTCGGAAAGCAATGGTGGGGTAAGCGCCGAATCGGATACCGATCATGATGGTCGCAATGCGCTGCTTGAATTTGCGATGGGAACCGACCCGAATTCCCACGAGGCTTCAGGCGACCTGATGTCTGCTGAACGTCGCGGGATCGAAGTGGACGGCAGCATTGACGATTACCTGGTCGTTGAGTTCAACAAAAGCCTGACCGCCTCTGGAATTGTGCTGTTACCTGAGTTGTCTCTGACCCTGCAGGAGTGGAATGCTGCCGGTGCGCAAGTCGTTCTAATGGGCGAGCAGAACAACGGTGAGGGTACAGCCAGGGTTGTTTATCGAACTGCCGAACCATTAAGGCTGCTTTCAGGAGATGCGAGGTTCCTGCGGATTCGGGCGAGCCTGCGGTAAACGGTGCTACCTTGCGGATCGGCGAAGAATCAATTCGTCGCGATAAATGTCCCGGTTTGAGCCCTGAAACTCAGCTTTTAGGCGTACTTGAAACTCAGCCAGGTCCACGAGTTCCCACCCGGTGAATTGCCATGCCCCATCATTTCCATCGTGCTCGATGCCGGCCAGAAGATGGTGCGCGTCATGCTGGACTTTTCCGGTCTGGGGTTTTGGCTGGTAGTAGAATGTCCGCAACGTGCTCTCGCGGTTTGATGCTCCAAAGAGTTTTGGATCGAGATAACATATCCGGCCACTTGCGATATGCGTTAGTATCAAGTCGGGATAACCCGCACGTTGTGTTTTTCCAGCGGCTGTTTTTGGATAATCACATCGGAAGGCAGGGTGTGCGTTTGCGTGCGAGGCGATTGCGTTTTCAAAGAGTCGACTGGCTTCGTTGATGCGCCTGAGTCCGCGAACGGGGCTGTTCTCCTGATTAAGCTCAGCAAGGCATTCATCAAGGATCGATGCCAGTGATGCCACAATATCATTATCGGGAGAAGTTGCCGGTTTGATCGGCAGAACCTTTTTTCCTGATACGATCTCGATCACTTTGGCGAAAGCAATCGATTCGAGCTCTTTGCTATGTTCCATCAACCATCGCACTGAGCGCTCGGGATTATTCCCCTGCCGCTGAAAATCATCAGGCGGTTCTCCTGTGGGGGCTCTCCTGCATGCAGCACTTGCCAGTATGAGGGCCATGGTGATGAGTGCCTTCATTCTATCCGGATGGCAGAGAGCAGTTCTTCGCCAGCGGCATTGGCGGAATCGTTATCACTGGCGTGTATTGTAAGCAGTGGGTCGCCGGCATTAATATTTTCGCCTATTTTGCGGATATTGGATAATCCAACGGAGAAATCAATGGTGTCCTCAGCACGGGTGCGCCCGGCTCCGAGTTGCAGAGAAACCTTACCTGCGGTCGCTGCGTTGATGCTGAGGATCTCACCTGAAGCGGGGGAGTGAAGATCTTTACTGACTTTAGGCGCATGCAAGTCGGAAAAGCGCTCGATGTCCTCGGGACAGGCTCCCTGGGATTCCACGATTTCAAGGAACTTTTGATAGGCGCTTCCGTCGGTAAGCCAGCCATTGAGTTGATCCCGTTTTTTTCGGCTTACTTGGAGGGCAAGGTCAAGGGTGATATTGACAAGATCCTCAGGGCCTTCCCCCCTCAGGGCGGCAATTGCCTCGGTAACTTCAAGGGCATTGCCGACAGTGTGTCCTAGAGGTTCGTTCATTGGGTTGTATACCACCTGAGTGCGCACCCCCATCATTTCCCCGACATCCTGCATGGATTCTCCCAGAGAGTGGGCGTCAGCCAGGGTTTGCATGAACGCACCGGAACCGAACTTCACGTCGAGGACCAGTTTATCGAGTGATTCCGCAAGTTTCTTGCTCATGATGCTTGCCACAATGAGTGACTGTGAAGCAACGGTCGCGGTGACGTCACGCAACGCGTAGAGTTTTCTGTCGGCAGGCGCGATGTCAGTGGTTTGCCCCATCATGACGACCCCGATTGCATCAATCTGGGCGAGGGCCTGTTTTTTACTGAGATTGACATTAAATCCCGGGATGCTCTCAAGCTTGTCGAGTGTGCCGCCGGTTATCCCGAGTCCGCGACCGGAAATCATTGGTATGATGAGTTCGCTGTCGCATGCCAGAAGTGGAGCTAATATCAGGGACACCTTGTCGCCTATCCCGCCGGTCGAATGTTTGTCCACTACGCTGCGCGATCCCTTGTTTGGATGACTTAATGTATCGCCGCTGGCAAGCATCGCGCGCGTTAGCGATGTTGTTTCATCCCTGTCCATGCCGTTGAAATAGATCGCCATTGCAAGCGCGCTCATCTGGTAATCAGGAATATCGCCTGTCGTGAAACCGTCAATCAGTGATTTAATCTCCGGTTCGGTGAGGGTTTTGCCGTCACGTTTTCGTTCTATTATGGATGGAATATTCACTGGGATGAGGGCATCAGCCGGTTATCGAGAAATGATTGCGGAGCATATGGCTCACGTGAGTGAAGGCCTGATGGGAGCCGTGGCATCTGGCGGGTCCCCGTCCCTTCAATTGCAGAACAGGGACCTGTTCACGGGTGTGGTCATTGCCGTGCCATGTTGGATCGTTGCCGTGGTCTGCTGTTACTATAAGGAGATCCTCTGGCTGTAATTTAGGCAGAAACGTGCCGAGCCAAGCATCGAATTGGAGCAGGCAACCGGCGTAGCCGTCTGGATCCCGGCGGTGTCCGTAGATCATATCAAAGTCTATCAGGTTGGCGAACAGCAAACCTTCTTGTGAGTGATCCCAGAGCTTGTCAACGGCGAGCATTCCGTCAAGGTTTGATGTTGTCGGTATTGAAGTTGTTATGCCTTTGCCGGCGAAGATGTCATTGATCTTTCCGATGCCGGTGACGGGGATGTTTGCGAGGGTGAGCTCATCAAGGATGGTTTTGGGCGGAGGCATCGAGAAATCCCGGCGCCTTGCGGTTCGATGAAATGCTCCTTTGTCGCCAGTAAACGGCCGGGCAATGACGCGTGCAATACTGTATGGATTACAATGGCGGCGCGCAATTTCACAGATTGAATAGAGTCTTGTGGGCGGCAGGATTTCCTCGTGAGCGGCAATCTGGAAAACCGAATCAGCAGAGGTGTAGAGAATAGGCTGACCGGTTTGCATGTGCTCTGCGCCAAGTTCATCGATGATTACAGTGCCGCTTTGCGGATAATTGCCGATAAATCTTAGACCTGCTTCCTTCTCGATGGCGAGAACAAGGTCATCGGGAAATTTTTTGAATGTGGTAAAGGGTTTACTGGTTATAACGCCGGCAATTTCCCAGTGCCCCGCTGTGGTGTCCTTGCCTTTTGAGGCAGCAGACATCCAGCCATAACCTGATCCGGCGCGCATGTCAGTGGGGACGGTGTTGCGCTGGTATGCGTGGCATAGGCCCAATGAGTCCAGATTTGGCAGTTGGAGAGTTGGCACATGCTCAAAGATGTGGCCCAGAGTGTCTGCGCCAAAGTCGCCATAGGTCTCAGCATCAGTAGCACCACCGATACCGACACTGTCGAGGACAATAAGGACTGCGCGCATGGCGCCTAGATGCCGACTGGATGCCAGAGGGTTTTAAATTCTACCGAGTCAAGGATGAAGTAGGGGTTAAGACCGGCTTTACCTGTCCATGCTCCTTCACGAATGTTACGAATCTTGATCCTTTTCAGGTTAGTGGAGCTGCCTTTTCTGAGGATTGAGGCAATCTCGTCATTGCCCGAGCCGTCAATTATGGTGTTGATATCCATGTGCATTGCAAATTGCGGAGCAAGTTCTGCACGTGAACCGGAGAGCAGGTTAATGACACCTCCGGGGACATCGCTGCTGGCGATGATCTCAGCAAGAGTGATGGCCGGGAGAGGGAACTTTTCGGATGCCAGTACGATAACCGAGTTTCCGCTGAGGATCGCGGGAGCAATCAGAGTGGCAAGAGCAAGTAAGGCCGGTTTGTCGGGGCAGATGACACCGACGACTCCTGTGGGCTCTGGAGTGGAGAAGTTGAAGTGAGAACTTGCCACAGGATTGGTCGATCCAAAGACCTGGCTGTATTTATCCGCCCAGCCAGCATAATAAAGGATGCGGTCAATCGTGGCATTAATCTCGGATTGCGCTGCAGATGCATTTACTCCGCTGGAGGTGGCTATTTCTGAGGCAAGTGAACTTGAACTGCCCTCGAGCATTTCGGCGATACGGTAGAGGATTTGTCCGCGAAGGTAGGAGGATTTTCCTGCCCATTCCGGGTGCGCTTTCCGCGCTGCAACGACCGCATCACGCAGGTCCTTGCGCGAGGCTTTGCAATAACTGGCAAGGTGTTTACCGGATCTTGGGTGACGGACAGTCTGGTATCTGCCGCTTTCTGTCCTGGGGAATTTTCCCCCGATAAATAATTTGTAGGTTTTTATTACCCCTGCCCGTCCGCTCTGCTCGTGCATCTTGGAGGCGGACATGGTTAGGCATGTTCGCGGATATGAATCCAGGCATGCACGTGAGGGTCTCCACGAAAGAAGCAAACCATTGAAGGTCCTTCGATCTGCCAGACATCCCATATGCGGTCTTTACCGACATCCTGCTTCTCAAAGAAGGCCATGTGCAAGTGCTCGAACCCTGCTTTGTCGATGAGCTTAAGGGCCTCTTCAGAGTCTTTTTTGCGGTAAGGGGCAAGGATGTCGCTGATGGTATTCTTTACTTTGTCTTTTTGATCCCCGGTAAGTTCCGACATAGGGATTCCCTCCAGTCCTTTCTTCTTGCCGGTCAGTTCCACGGTCTTTGTGCCTTCTTCATCTCGAGCCTCGTCAAGAAGGGCGATTTTGCGCTGTTTTCCATTGAGCATTTCAAAGACCTCGTTGGCTCTTTTTGCCTGATACCAGTATGCGTTGCCAGGATGATCTTGTTTCTCGTTGAATCCCTGTGCGGCATGTCCATAGAAGATGGGACCGCCGAACGCGCTTCCTTCTACTGAATCGCCGTCACAGCGGCGCGTGCAGTGTCGACCCGTAAGGACAAATTCAAACTTACCGGTTCCCGGTTTACCGAAGAGGGCTATTGAGCAGTCTGCGAAACCCGCCTTTCCGCTGTCGTGGACAACTTGATTGTAAACCGTTTTGGCATAGTTCTCGCTATGCAGCCCCATGAATATGTCTTTAACCAGAGCCTGCTGGTCGGGGGAAAACGAGTTACCAAGGCGGGGCTTGGTGATGTGCCAGTTGTTGTTCACTTTCAAACGGAGTGAATGATCGAAATCGAAACAGATTTCCTTGCGTTGTTTGTCGTTAAGACTCTTGAAAAGTTGCGTCACAAGTGTCTCGGAGGCGGGAGACTTTGGATTGGCTGCGTTTACATTAACGGGCAAAGTCAGGGCGGCACTGCCTGCCGCCGCTGAGGCAAGGAAACTGCGCCGGTCGATTTTCCGAGGCTGGTGTGATTTATTCATTTGATAATACTAGCCTCTCCTTAGTACAAGTGCGAGCAGGAATGAAAATTGCAGTCCGGCTTGAATCCTAAGGCGCTGTAGGCCATGCTTACCGACATGCATATCCGATTCACAATCTTTGCCGCGATATTTGTGGCGGGAGTCATAATTTCTCCCTGCCGATCCACTGCCAACCCTGATGTCGGGAAGGTTGTTCCTGTATACGATCTTCAGGGTATTCTTACTGAGTCGGGCAATGCGACTGGCAGTATACTCGACTTGAATTTTTCGAGCGCCCGTCCGCTGACTTTTTTCGACGTTGCGAGCAGCATTGCAGCCGCGGTAGAGGACGAAAATGTGCCGGCTGTTGTGCTCGACATTGATGGGGCGGTCCTGGAGTTGGCTCAAGTCCAGGAATTGCGTCGATTGTTGTTAATGCTGCGCAAAGCGGGGAAGGATGTTTACCTCTATACCGAGAATCTGGGCAATACCACAGCCCTGCTGGGAGGCGTCGCCAATCATCTGACTCTTATGCCGGCGGGTGGGGTGACTTTCTCCGGCCTTTATTCCGAGTCGATGTATTACAAGGGCTTATTCGACAAGGCGGGAGTGAAAGTTGATGTCGTCCATATTGGTGACTTTAAGAGTGCCGGTGAGACTTTCTCAAGGGAGGGCCCGAGTAAGGCATCGCAGCAACAGAATGCGCAGTTGCTTGACGCGCTTTATGGTGAGCTTATTGAAGGGGTTGCTGTTTCACGGGGTTTAAGTGTAGATCAAGTAAGGGCTTTAGTCGATGATGGCGCAGTGAGCCCGGAGCGCGCAAAAACCGCCGGGTTGGTGGATGCGCTGGCTTATCGGACGGACTTCATCCGGGATTTGCGCGATAAATACAGCACTGCGCATTTTGATAAAGGCTACAAACTGCCGGATCTTGAGGGCCCGAAAATGGACAGCCTCTTTGACCTCATGAAATTGATGTTCAAGAGCTCCGCTGACAAGCGCTTCAAAGAGGAATATTTAGTGATTATCCCGGTGGAAGGGACGATTTCGGATGCATCCGTTAAACCTGTTAGAACCGAGCTTTTGCGGGCAGCAAATGACGAAAAATGCATGGGTGCGGTGATGAGGGTGAATTCGCCCGGTGGCTCCGCGCTTGCCAGTGATGTGTTATGGGAGGCAACAACGCAGTTCATGGCCAGCGGCAAACCCTTTGTGGTTTCGATGGCGGGAGTTGCTGCCAGTGGAGGCTACTATATATCGGCCGGAGCCGACCGCATTTTTGCTGAGCGGGGTACTGTTACCGGATCCATAGGAGTGGTGGGTATGAAAATTGCCCTCGGAGGGGTCATGGACAAGGTTGGCATTAAGGTGCACGGACAAAAACGGGGAAAATTTGCCGATATGTCATCAATGTCCCAGGCAATGAGCCCGGCACAGGTTGAAGTAACTCGCCGGTCGATGCTTGATGTTTACGCGATTTTCAAAAAGAGGATCATGGACGGCCGAGGTGATCGCATAAAAGGGGACCTGGAGAAGCTTGCCGGCGGACGGGTTTACACCGGATCCCGTGCATTGGAACTTGGCCTTGTCGATCAAATAGGCGGAGTTATTGATGCTGTTAAATACGTTGCCGATCAGGCGAAAATGGAATCGCCGCCGGTTCATCTTCTTCCGGAGGCAAAGGGCAGCTTTGACGGCCTGTTTGGGGCAGCACCAGAGGAAGATCCCAATGGTGAGTTTATTGGCGCGCCGGGTCATCCAGGCAAAGGTATTGGCATTGCCGCGCAGTTGCGTGGCGCGGGGTTGCTGGGGATCCTTGATACATATAAGCAGCGATCCCTCGAAGAGGCATTGCAACTTCTCGAGACGGCCAGGGGCAACAGCATCATGCTTATAGGGCCGGCGGTGAATATCCGCCTTGATTAGCCCGTATTGGGAGTCAATGGTCCGCAGGATCCTTGCCGGATCTCTGCGTGCTAGGTCATGCTGGCAGGGTCGAGTGCGGCATCTAGTTGATCTGCACTGATTCCAAGCTCCTCTAGTTGCTCGGTGCACAGTTGACGGACGGTTTTGCCGGTAATGACTGAATCCTTGGCTATTTTTGCTGCGACCTCGTAACCGATAACCGGCGCCAGGCTGGTTACCATCGAGAGGGAGTAATCGATGAGTTCATTGCAACGTTCAGTGTTAGGCTCAATGCCGTCGATGCAGCGTTCGCGAAAGATTTTACAGACATTTGCGAGCAACCGGATTGACTCCATGACGGCGTGTGCCATGACCGGCATGAATACGTTGAGCTGAAGGTGGCCGTTTGCGCCGCACCAGGTGACTGTTGAGTTGTTGCCGAAGACGCGCGCGGCTACCATTGTTACAGCCTCGCTCATTACCGGGTTTACCTTACCCGGCATGATTGATGAACCCGGCTGCGTTGCCGGTAGTCTAATTTCGCCTATTGCGCAGCGGGGTCCGGAGCCCAGTAAACGAAGGTCGTTGGCAATCTTAAAGAGGCTGGCGGCGATGGTATTGAGTTGACCGTGGCATTCGACGAGAGCGTCCTTGGCAGCCTGAGCTTCAAAGTGATTCTCGGCCTCGCGGAATTTGATACCCGTTTTTTCAGCAATGAATTCTATTGCCATCGCCGGGAATTCGGGATGACAGTTCAGTCCGGTTCCAACCGCAGTGCCCCCTAGGGCAAGTTCATGCAGTGCCTTTAGTGCCTTGTGTGAGCGGTCGATACCACGCTCAATCTGTTTTTCGTAACCTCCGAATTCCTGCCCAAGACGAACCGGGGTGGCGTCCATGAGATGAGTCCTGCCGATTTTTAATATCTCCTGAAATTCCCGGGCTTTGGTGCCAAGTGAGACCTGTAGTTTTTCCAGCTCGGGGATGAGGTCATTTTGCATGGCCACGGCGGCGGCTATATGCATTGCCGTGGGGAACGTATCATTGGATGACTGCCCCTGATTGACATGATCGTTGGGGTGAACGGGGTTTTTCGAGCCGATGGGATTCCCGGCAATTTCTGAGCACCGATTGGCGATAACTTCATTGGCATTCATGTTTGTTGAGGTTCCGGATCCGGTTTGGTAGACATCCACAGGGAAGTGTTTATCAAGCTTGCCCTGATAAACCTCCTCGGCAGCGACCTCAATCTGATCGGTGAGCGTCTTGTCAAGTTGCCCAAGTTCACCGTTAATCCTGGCTGCTGCCCATTTAATAAGGCCGAATGCGTGAATTATTCCGGATTCGACAGGCTCTCCTGAGACTGGAAAGTTCAGGACAGCACGCTGGGTGCTGGCGCCATAGAGTGCCTCGGAGGGCACTTCCATTTCGCCCATGGTGTCGCGTTCAATACGGGTGGTGCTCATATCTCGGGTGTAGTTTCGGTGTATTTGGGTCTGTGCTTAACGAGCTTCACATTAGGGGAAGCTTTGGTGAATGAGAAGTGCGGCTTTGGTAATTGTTTTTACCATCCTGCGGAAAGCCTCATTAGCGTGAAGAGTATTGCAAGGATTCTTAGTGGTGGGAAATTCGCTCCTGCCGGAGAGTGCAGTCATGGAGAAGCTAAAGGATTAGAGAGCAAAGAAGCTTTCCTGGCCGGGCCTTTACCTGTTAGAGATAACTCTAATGAAATGCGTTATTCTATTTTTGTTGTGTGTCTTTGTGGCGATTGACATCTGTTCTGCGGCAGAGGTCCCGCAATTTGAGCGCCTGCAGCTTTCCGGGAAATTTTACGCAGAGGGGGTTCATGCGGGAGATTTCAACAAAGACGGCAAGATGGATGTGGTTAGTGGGCCTTACTGGTATGCTGGCCCCGATTTTGTTGAGCGGAAGGCTCTTTATGACACCAAGGATCATCCGCCGAAGGGATATTCCAAGAATTTCAATACCTGGGCCTATGATATTAACGGGGATGGTTGGGATGATGTAATAAGAGTTACTTTCCCGGGCGACAAGGTGTTGTGGCATGAAAACTCAAAAGGTGATGGTTTATGGCAAGAGCACGTTGCGGTGGAAAAGCTGGACAACGAATCTCCGCAGTTTGGCGATATTAACGGTGACGGGCAACCTGATTTAGCCGGTTCCATTGCGGGGCAGTTTGTTTATTTCACCTTTAGCAAGACCAAGCCTGGCGATAAATGGCAAAGGCACAATATATCGCCACCCAAATCAACCGGGGGTCGTTTCACGCATGGCCTTGGTATCGGTGATGTCGATGGTGACGGGCGCATTGACTTACTCGACAAGGGGCACTGGTGGCGGCAGCCCAAGTCGCTTAATGGCGATCCCCTGTGGCAGGAGTTCAGGTTTCAGTTTACCGGCCCTGGCGGAGCGGACATGTTTGCTTACGATTTTGACGGCGACGGGGACAATGATATTTATACTTCTTCAGCAGCCCACGGTTATGGCCTGAGGTGGTTTGAACAGACCATCGGTGAGGATGGCAAAAAGGGTTGGAAGCCCCACGTGATTACCGGGGCGAATGCGGCGGATAATCACTATGGGGTTGTCTTCAGCCAAGCCCATTCAGCGCAACTGTTCGATATCGATGGCGACGGGGTTAAGGATCTTGTTACCGGTAAGCGCTGGTGGGCGCACAATGGAAATGATCCGGGCGGTAACGATGCGGCTGTGCTCTATTGGTTTAAGGTGATACCGGGAGGGAAGTCCGGCGACGCGAAATTTGTTCCCTATCATGTGGATAATGACTCCGGTGTGGGAACGCAGTTTTTGGTTGCTGACCTGAATGGTGATTCCAAGGCTGACATCTTGGTAGGCAACAAGAAAGGAACCTTTTTACACATTCAGAGGGATGTCGCGGAGCAGAAACCGGGACCTAATGATTGATATTCAGCTAGGCGCCGGGTTTTGCCTAACTAGGGTTTTTTTGGATACCGGTCGCCACTCCAGTTCCATTCCTTAATTTCCGCGAGTTCCTTGGCACTCATTGTCTTTGCGCTGCCGTCTGCCATCAATACGTTAACCTCATCAGAGTAGCGGAAGTCAATGGCCTGCGTGTCCTCAGGCGGCAGTCCAAAGTCCGAGGATGCAGTGTTCCAATCGATCCATGGCTCACAGTAGGGATTGCTCCCCGACTGCCTGGCCTCGACAAGTATGATGGTTTGTCCCTGGGACTCTATGGTTACAGGCCTCCTTTTTAATTCGGGATCAGGGGAACCCTTGTCGTCGAGTCCGGCAAGTGCCTCGGTTGCCGCATAGGTATTGAGCAACTCTGCATTGTCGTAAAATCCACCACTGCTTTTCCAGCGCAGCCCGGGGGAGACAAATGTCTTAGTGATTGGATTACTAATAAGTTCAGGCAAGGGTGTCTCCTGATTAATGGCGATAACCAGTTCAGAAACCCAGTTATCAAGGTCGGGTATTGAGGAATCACCATCAATTGCCGGGAAGCACATGTTGTTGTCTCCCTGGTAAAGGTATAGCACCCCGCCAATGGTACGGAGGTTGGTTCTGGAGACTGAGGAGTTGGCCTTGTCCTGGATTATCAGGTAAATTGGAAGGGCGGCAGTGGCAAGGATGGCAATGATGACGATAACGACAAGTAACTCAATAAGGGTAAACGCCGATTGCTGGGATTTTGGGGTGGTCATTGGCCTTAAAGCTAGCAAATTCTTGGTTCCGGGGCAAGAACTGAAGCCGTAATGATCGTTGTTTGCGCGGATAGGGCACTCCAGCTAGTATCTTGAGCATCGTGCAGCGCACCGTTGTTCTCAATATTGTCGGCCTGACTCGACGCCTAATTGGTGAGAATACTCCAAATCTTAAGGATTTCATGGAGTTGCATTCCTGCTGTTTCGTTGAACCTGCCTTTCCCGCAGTGACCTGTACGGCGCAGTCCACTTACCTTACCGGAAAGCTTCCGAGTGAACACGGAATTGTGGCCAATGGTTGGTATGACTCCAGTCTTGCCGAGCATCAATTCTGGAGACAGTCCAATCATCTAGTTGATGGCGTCAAGCTTTGGGAAGCGCTTAAGGAGCAGAATCCGGATTTCACCTGTGCCAAGCTTTTTTGGTGGTTCAATATGTATTCAAGTGCTGATTTCTCAATCACGCCGCGTCCGATATATCCTGCCGACGGCCGTAAGGTTTTCGACATTTACACCTTCCCGATGGATATGCGTGAACAGTTGAAGGCAGATCTTGGCGATTTTCCATTCCCGGCTTTTTGGGGGCCGGCGGCGGGGATTTCCTCCAGCCGATGGATTGCGGATTCAGCGATGTGGATTGAAGAACGACACCATCCCTCGTTGTCGTTGGTATACCTTCCGCATTTGGATTACAGCTTCCAGTCGCTAGGGCCTGAATCGCCGGAGGCTGCACTTGAGCTTAGACGACTTGATAGAATATTCGGTGAGTTATTGGCTTTTTTCCAACGGCGCAATGTCGATGTGGTGGTCCTTTCCGAGTATGGGATAACGCCCGTTAATAGACCTGTTCATATTAACCGCGTTTTTCGCCAGAGAGGGTGGCTTGCGATTAAGAAGGAGCTTGGGCGGGAAATGATTGATCTTGGAGCCAGTCAAGCCTTTGCAATTGCCGATCATCAGGTTGCTCATATTTATGTTAACGATAAGGAGATTACTGAAGAGGTGCTTGCCGTGGCGCAATCAATTGAGGGAGTGGATGAGGTCCTCACAGAAATGGCGATGGAGGATGTGGGGATTGATCATTGGCGCAGCGGAGATTTCGTGGCAGTGGCTGCGGCTGACAGTTGGTTCACCTATTATTACTGGGAAGATGATCAACTTGCCCCGGATTATGCACGATGTGTCGACATTCATCGTAAACCCGGGTATGACCCGGTTGAACTGTTCATTGATCCTGAAATTCGTTTCCCGAAATTGAAGATCGGGTTGCGGTTGGCCAGAAAGAAACTGGGGTTGCGTATGCTAATGGACGTAATTCCGCTCGATGCCAGCCTCGTAAAGGGATCGCATGGCCGGGAGCCTGAAGATAAAATGGACTGGCCGATCATGATGGGAAATTTCAAGGATCTACCGACCGGGGGCGGATTACCTGCGACAGAGGTATTTGATCAACTTTTGAGGCTTTGCTCTGGCGAATGCGGGTAACGCGGGTGGCGGGTATGGCAAGGGCGGGGGCGGTAATTACCCCCGACAGATGAGATGGCATTAAATTCTGTTGCGCATGGTAAGCTGGCGAATTAATATTCGCGCTCTAATTTGGCGACCAGGGAGTGGTAGCTCAGTTGGTTAGAGCGCCGGCCTGTCACGCCGGAGGTCGCGGGTTCGAGTCCCGTCCACTCCGCCATATTATCAATAGTCCCCGGGTATGGGAATTGACTTGAAGTGTGGAAAATGAGGTTGCGTCGAGAGGATACTGAGATTAGCGATAACGCCCATTTTGTCACTTAGTGAGGGAAAGAGGAATCAAGACTATAAACTGTTATGACTGCCGAGATCATCAAAAAGATTGAGCGAGAGCAAATGAAGAAGGAGGTGACCCCTTTTCACGTAGGGGACACCATTAAGGTTCACTGCAGGGTTGTGGAGGGTGGCAAGGAGAGAATCCAGCTTTTCGCGGGCATTTGTATTGCTCGCAGGGGGACATTGGTTAATGAGTCATTCACGGTGCGTAAGATTGCCAGTGGTGAGGGCGTTGAACGAACTTTTCCGCTACATTCACCTAAAATCGCCAGCATTGAGATTTCCAAGAAGGGAAAAGTAAGGCGTGCACGATTAAATTATTTGCGTGATCGCCTTGGTAAGAGCGCAACCAACTTGAAAGAACCTGTAGGCAGGTCAAAGGGGGCTCTTGTTGGTTCGGGCGTAGCTGCAGCGGCTTTGCTTGCTGAAGCTGAGCAACAAGTTTCTGCTGAGCAGACCCCCGCTGAGGAGGCAGCTCCCGCTGAGGAGGCAGTTCCCGCTGAGGAGGCAGCCCCTACTGAGGAGGTAGCCCCTACTGAGGAGGTAGCCCCTACTGAGGAGGTAGCCCCTACTGAGGAGGTAGCCCCT
>JAPYUT010000104.1 GCA_029940475.1 Verrucomicrobiales bacterium
ACCTTGAGGTTATCGATAAGCTGCGCCGTGAACTTGATGACCCGGAGACTGTCTGTCGGCTTTACGAACCGATGCGTCGGCACACTACGATGAAGATGGGGGGGGCGGCGCAGTTCTGGGTTGAGCCATCCAGTATTGAGAGTTTTTCAAGGGCGTTGCGATTTTTCAAGTCGGCTGAAATCCCGGTGATGACGATGGGCAGAGGATCCAACCTTATTGTCCACGACGGGGGAATCGCGGGAGCAGTGATCCGGCCGGGCAAGGGTGAGTTTGAGGATATTTGTGTATCTGAGAATACCATCACTGCGGGTGCCGGTGTTCGTTTCAAGAGAATCAGCAATGTTGCCAAGAGCCACGGGTTGGGAGGTTTTGAGTGGATGGAAGGCATTCCGGGGAATGTCGGTGGGGGTCTGCGCATGAATGCAGGCGCAATGGGGTGTCAGACTTTTGATCAGGTCGTATCAGTCCGGTATGTGGATCCAGAAGGAGGCTTTCACGAGAAGAGCGGGCAGGAGTTCTCCGCGCAATACCGTAATGTTCCCGATCTGGTTGACAACTTTGCACTTTCGGCGGTTTTTCGCGGTTCGCCGTCGAGTAAGCAACAGATTGAAAGCAAGCTTGAAGAATCGATAAACAAGCGCCGTATGACCCAGCCGGTAGCGGCTTGTGCGGGTTGTATCTTCAAGAACCCTGCCCCGATCGCCGCAGGAAAGCTTGTCGAGGAGCTTGCCCTGGGATCTGCGCGGGTTGGAGCGGCCAGGATTTCGGAGGTTCACAGCAACTTCATCGTTAACGAAGGTGGAGCGAAAGCTGAGGACGTGCTTGCTCTCATTGAGATGATTAAATCAAAGGCACGCGAGGAGCGTGGCATTGAGCTCGAGACCGAGGTCAAGGTGATAGGTTCTGCTGAAGTATGCTTTTAATATCCGGGTTTTTGACAAGATATGCCAATTGATAAAAAGACAATCGCAGTGTTGATGGGGGGACCAGGCAGTGAGCGTGAGGTTTCGCTGCGTTCCGGACAAAGTGTCTTGAGGGCACTTTCCGAGGGCGGGGCGCGGGTGATTGAAGTGGATGTTAAGGATGAGGATTTCGACTTACCTGATGATGTTGATCTTGCCTTTAATATGATTCACGGCACGTTTGGCGAAGACGGATCGCTGCAGAAAGTGCTCAATGCCCGCAAGATTCCTTATACCGGCGCCGGAGCGAGCAGCAGCGAACTTGCTTTTGATAAGGGATTGAGCAAAAAGCGATTTGTTGAATTGGGAGTGCCGACGCCGGTTTTTGAATTTATTGCGGCCAAGCCGGGTGAATTGCCTTCGCTGCCATTGCCTTATGTGATCAAGCCTACGCGTGAAGGTTCCAGCGTTGGTGTTCATATTGTTCGGGAGCAAGGGCAAGTGGACCAGGCTCTAGAGGATGTGTCACAGTATGACCTGTTTGCTCTGGTTGAGGAGTTCATTCCGGGCAAGGAGCTTACCGTCGGGGTAATCAACGGTGAGGCATTGCCCGTGGTTAATATTCAGCCACGCTCGGAATTTTATGACATGCAGAGCAAATATCCGTGGCTTGGGGGTGGCGATGGCAGTGACTATATTTGTCCTGCGGATCTCGATGATGATACGACCCGAAGAGTTCAGGAGGCTGCGCTTGCTGCGCACAAATCACTGGCAGTGGAGATTTATTCCCGGGTTGATGTCATTTTGTCAGGTGAGGGTGTTCCTTATGTTCTTGAAGTGAATACCATTCCCGGCATGACCGAGACCAGTCTTCTGCCGAAAGCCGCAATGGCAGCCGGCTATGATTTTCAATGCCTTTGTGAGCGAATTGCCGAGTTGTCGATGGCCTTCAGGAAGCGATAGAGACTGTGGAGAATCGTATATGAACAAGAATAGACAGAATAAAGTACGCCGCCGTGGTGGCACCGGCGGGAGCAGGAAAAATTCGCGGGGTAGCCATCATCTTGATGTCCAGGTGTCATCGAGGAAGGCCTCGAAGCTGCGCTGGAGAATGAAGGCGTATAAGATTTTAAAGTGGGCTGCTGCTGCTGCGTTTATCTTTGCCATTGTGATTGGTGTTTACCGCGGAATTGACTATTTCCTGTTTGAGAGCCCGCGGTTCCAGGTTAATAAGATTTCATATCAGACGGACGGGAATCTTGCCAAGGAGCGACTGTTGGATTGCCTGGAGTTGCGAACGGGTGAGAATATTCTGCGGCTAGACCTTGAAGAAATGCGCGGGAAAATCCTGGCGGAATTACCCCGTGTGCGGCAAGTAAATATTGTCCGGGAAATCCCGGATCGGCTTTCCTTTGATATTAAAGAGAGATTTGCGGTGGCATGGTTGGGAAATACGGCGCGCCTTCAAGAGCCGCAGAGGCGCCGGGGAGGTTTGCTTGTGGGAAGTGATGGAGTTGTCATTTGCTGTGACATCCTTGAGCCGGAATTTATTGAGTTACCGGTGATTTTTCCTAAGGCACAGGTAGCGGTACCGCCCGGCAGTGAGATTGAATCAGTAGCGTTGCTGAAGGGGCTTGAAATTGTCCTGGTGCTTGCAGATTTTTTTAAAACTTCGCCTGTCAAGTTGCAGTCCCTGCGGGTAGCCAGCGCCTATTCACTGGTAGGTTACCTGAATACAGGAACCGAGATTATTTTCGGTTTGGAGGACATAAGTCGACAGATAAGTAATCTGCAGGTCCTGCTTGATGAAGCTACGCGCCGGGGGGAAGCTCTGGCAACAGTCAATCTTTTGCCGAAGAAAAATATTCCTGTACGTTTTGCCAAGCCTAAAGTTCCGGCGCAGGCAGGTGCGTCAACGGTGCCTGTTGTCCCTGAAACTACGGTATCTGGGCGACCGGCTGACTCCAGACGTGTCCATCGACGGGTGCCCCGTGGAGCAGCGATACACGGGGCACATAATTCTGGGGGTTGACTAATGCGCTTTAATCAACGTAATCGCAGGTAGTTCAGATGGCTAAATCAACTATCTATGTCGGCCTTGAGATCGGGACTTCCAAGATCTGCGTTGTCGTTGGTGAAGTCCGTGTTGATGGGGCGATTAAGATTCTCGGTGTCGGACAGGCTCCCTCCCGGGGGGTTCGCAAGGGGGAGATCGTTGATTTTGAGAATGCCCAGGCCTGTCTGCATGATGCCCTGGTGCGTGCGGAGGATCGCAGTGATGTGATGATTAATAACGTTTTCCTGGCAATCACAGGAGCGCACATCAAGAGCTTTAACAACCGGGGAACGATTCGCATCCCGGAGGAACAAAACGAAATAACCAGTGAGGACCTGGAGGAAGTTAAAGAGATTGCAAGGGATGTTGATATTCCGCAGGAGAATGTTTTCCTGCACAGTATTGTTCGTGACTACTATGTGGACGGGCAGGAGAAGGTGAAGCAGCCCGCCGGCAGGCTTGGTAAGATACTTGAGGCCGATTACCACATTATCCACAGTATAAAGACACGAGTACAGAACACAATCCGCTGCGTACGGGAGATTCCGCTTGATGTTGAGGACGTGGTGTTCAGCCCGGTTGCCTCGGCACAGGTTGTCCTCACGCAGGAACACAAGGATCGCGGAGCTTTGCTTCTCGATATTGGCGGAGGAACCACCGACTACGTCATGTATAGCGGCGGGTCAATTTCCCGATCCGGGAGCATTGGCGTGGGGGGGGACCATATTACCAATGACATCTCAGTGGTCATGAAGATTCCCCTCACGAAGGCGGAGCGGCTCAAGGTTAAGTATGGCGCGGCCATTGTTCCCGATACCGGACCGATGGTAATAGATGATGACCCGCAACTTGCAGGCCGTGAGATTGATTCAACCTTGCTGAGCGAGATCATCAATGCGCGCATGACCGAGACACTTGAGCGGCTACGTGATCAATTGTCTCAAGATGGAGAACTGGCAGCCCTTGGGGCCGGTGTTTTCCTTACCGGCGGCTGCAGTAAACTCGACGGGCTGGATAAACTGACTGAGCAGATTTTTAACTTGCCGGTATCACGGAGAAATATCGGCAGCATGAGTGGTGCTTCAGCGGCTTTTGAGAATCCTCAATACTCGACACCGATGGGATTGATACGCTATGCCCAGATTCTTGACGCCAATCGCCCGAAACTTTCCCCGATTCAGCGAATTGGGAAAAAGCTTGGCGGAATTTTTAGTGGCTCTAAACTGTTGATCTGGTGTGGGGTCCTGCTTGCGGGTTTTCTTCTTGTTGGATCACTTCTGGGAACATTTTGAATCTTGAACATAAAAAACACGAATTGACTGATGCTTGAATACGAACGTAACCCGACGGATGGGAAATCCGTGTTGGCTCCTGGGCAGGTAAAGGTGATTGGTATTGGAGGGGCAGGTTCCAATGTCCTTGATCGCATTGCTCTTGAGGGTATGGATGAAGCGGAATTGCTGACGCTTAACACTGATGTCCGTACATTAAACACTTCAGTGGCAAGCGACAAGATCCAGATGGGAAAGGACCTTACCCATGGGCTTGGAGCCGGTGGCGACCCGGAACGAGGTGCTGAGGCGGCAAAGGAGGCAATTGATGAGATCCGTGCTGCCGTTGAGGGGAAATCCCTGGTTTTCATATGCGTTGGTCTTGGCGGGGGAACGGGATCCGGTGCCGCCCCGGTAGTGGCCAAGTTGGCAAGGCAGGCAGGTGCCTTTGTGGTGGCTTTTGTTACCGTGCCATTTTCTTTTGAAGGGCGTCGCCGAATTTCCCAGGGGCAGGATGCGTTGGCACAGCTGGAGTCCTGCACCAATGGCCTGGTGACCTTTGATAATGACCGGATGGGAGGCCTTGTCCTGCCAACTGACGGTATTCAACATGCTTTCAGTGCAGCTGATCAAATTATCAGCCAGAGCGTGCGCGCGATTACCAAGCTGGTCGCCCAACCAGGGCTTGTGCGTATTGGTATGGACGATCTGCTCAGTGCGTTGAAGAACGACAGTTCACGATGCCTCTTTGGTTTTGGCCAGGCGCAGGGGGAGAACCGTGCACAAGAGGCACTTAATTTGGCACTCAAGAGTCCCTTACTTGACCAGGGCAGGATGCTTGATTATTCCAGCAGCCTGATTGCCCATGTCTGCGGGGGAGAAAACATGACCCTGTTTGAGGTGGAGCTGTTAATGGATGAACTTTCCAAGCATGTTAATGATGATGCGCACATTCTATTCGGAGCGGCAGCTGACAGCAGGCAAGGGGAGAACCTCAGTGTGACGATCATCAGCTCTGTCGGGGCAGGAGTGCCAATCAGCGGACAATCCGGCGCTCACGCGGAAGTGATCGAAAAAGCTCCTGGTACAGGTTTTGAGCCTGAGCCTGAGCCTGAGCCTGAGCCTGAGCCTGAGCCTGAGCCTGAGCCT
>JAPYUT010000105.1 GCA_029940475.1 Verrucomicrobiales bacterium
AGGGATCCATGGACAGTGTTCAAAGTGACCCAACCGTTGCCGAGGTTTATCTCGGCCGTAAACACTCAACCGTCGCCTGAATGAGTTCCCCGAGATTGAAGCTGGAAGATCTGGTGGTTGCCTATGGACAATCGACCATTATCAGGGGTATTAACCTGGAAGTTCCGGAGAACGAGCTGGTTTGCCTGATGGGTCGCAATGGAGTGGGCAAGACCACGACTCTCAAGACCATTGTCGGCTTGCTTCGTCCTGAGTCCGGCCTCATCACCATGGACGGCAGGCAACTGGATCGTCTGCCGACATCGGAACGCGCGCGTTCCGGGATTGCCTATGTTCCGCAAGGACGTGATATCTTTCCGGGACTTACCGTCTGGGAAAACCTCCAGACAAGCATTATAGTCAAGGGCAAGGCTGCCCGCGCACAAGTCGATCGTGTTTTTGAATTATTTCCAGCCCTGAAAGGAATGCTTAAACGCAAAGGGGGAGTGCTTAGTGGAGGGGAACAGCAACAACTCGCCATCGGGCGGGCGCTGCTGCTGGATCCCAAACTGCTGATACTCGATGAACCCACTGAGGGCATTCAGCCATCTATTATTGACCAGATTGAAGATACCCTGCTGGCGTTGAAGGCGGAAAAACGCATGAGTATTCTTCTTGTTGAACAGTATGTCGAATTCGCACTGGCGGTCAGCGATCGTTTCTGCATCATGGAGAGAGGCAGCATCGTCAAGGCCGGTGAGATTTCCCAACTGGATGAGAAGACAGTTGCTGACCATCTCACGGTCTGAGGGAATATACGTAATCCTGTCTCTTGGGCATGGATTTTCCCCGGACGCACGGATATGTCATTCAGGAATTCGTTAATATCCGGGATTTTTTGCTTCCTTTGATGCAATGAATGGACTAATAAATATCAACTGGGGAGTAAAGTGTGCCAAGATTTGGCATGCTAATTGCTAATAAATATATGGGCTCATGACTCAAGGACATACTGTCCATGCTGGAAGGAGGCCCTGAATTAACTAACTACTAAAATAAAGCCAATTAAACATACCATGAAAAGTCACTATCTTGTTGCCGCGATTATCGCTGCTATGACATCCATCACCCTTGTTACGGTGCGGGCAGGCGAAGGAGATCCGCCAGAAGTTCCGCCAGAAGTTGCCAGTTCTTTTTCCGGAAACTTCTCTCTGGGGATCAATTCTCATCACATGTCCTCGGGGCGGGATATCTGGGCCGACGGAAGCGGCTTCAACGACGTGCAATACAATCCCATGCTGAACTTGAACTTTGACTTGGGCAATGGCGTGACCCTCAACATTGGTTCCTGGGCTGAGTTCAATGACAAGATCACAGGGTCGGTTGATGGCCATGACTTTCAGGAGATCGATTTCTGGGCCGGGATCAGCTTCGCAGCAGGCGATATTGATGTTTCGCTGAGCTATCAGGAATGGATTTATGCAGATGATTCCGAGCGGATTCTCGATGTAACGCTTGGCGGTCTTGATCTTCCGCTTGATCCTACTCTCAAGTTTCACGGCCGCCTGGATAAGGGCGCAGCAGGTGCGACTCACGACGAGGGTATCATCACTTCACTTGGTGCATCTTTGCCGGGGTTCAGTCTCGGAGATCTTGATTTTGAGATTCCTGTGAGTGTAGCCGTTGCCACCGACGGGTATCATGGTGGCGACTCGGGTTACGCCTACTCTTCAATCGGGCTCTCCACCAGTTTCCCTTTGACTGATTCTTGGTCATTAAGCACCGGATTAACCTACTACTTTACGGATTCTGACGTCATTCCCGGAAATCCTGACGAGGGTATTTTAACGGGCGGCATTAGTATCGGAACGAGCTTTTAAGCTTGATCCGACGCACGCCTGTTCAACGATTCTTTGAAGCAAGGCTAACCCCTTAGTTTAGTTGAAAGGGCCTGCATCGGCTGATGCAGGCCCTTTTATATTCCTAAATTATTGCGCGTCGCAGTCAATGCACCTTACACCTAGAGAACGGGACAAACTCATGGTTGTTGTGGCGGCGGATGTTGCCCGTCGCCGTAAAGCGCGGGGAGTAACGTTAAATTATCCTGAATCGATAGCTTTGATAACCGATGAGGTAATGGAGGGCGCTCGCGATGGCAGGTCAGTGGCTGAGTTGATGGCCCATGGGACAACTGTCCTGACACGTAATGATGTCATGGAGGGTGTCGCCGAGATAATACACGAGGTGCAGGTGGAGGCGACATTTCCTGACGGCACCAAGCTTGTAACCGTACACAACCCGATTCGTTAGAGCATCCCAATTGATGTCCACGTGCCCAGAGTGATGATTCCCGGAGAAGTTATAGTCAAGGAGGGAGAGTTGATCCTGTCCGAGGGTCAGGCGACAAAGACAATTCGTGTTGCCAATAGTGGTGACCGCCCTGTTCAGGTGGGTAGTCATTTTCATTTCTTTGAGGTGAATTCCGCACTCGAATTCGACCGTGAGGCTGCCCTGGGATTCCGGTTGGATGTGCCTTCAGGATCGGCAGTGCGTTTTGAGCCGGGAGACGAACGGGAGGTTAACCTCGTTGCCCTTGCTGGAGATCGTGAAGTGCATGGCCTGAACGCAATGGTGAATGCGGGATTGGATGAATGAACTGATTTCCTTTTGATTTTATGGCTTACTCAATTCAACGCAAAGCTTACGCTGAGACATATGGCCCCACGACAGGGGACCGTGTGCGGCTTGCTGATACCGGGTTATTCATTGAACCGGAGCGTGATTTGATTGCGGAGGGTGGCGGCTATGGTAATGAGATTAAATTTGGTGGCGGCAAGACAATTCGCGATGGCATGGGCCAGTCAGCACGTGCTACGGGTGCGGATGTTCTTGATGTCGTGATTACCAATGCCCTGATTCTTGATGCTGAAGTCGGGGTGATCAAGGCGGATATCGGCATTCGCAACGGACGAATTGTCGGTGTCGGTCATGCCGGTAACCCGGACATCCAGGACGGGATCGGGTCGGCCTTGCCTGACCCGGAGGGCAAGTTCCACCCGATGATCGTCGGTGCTGAAACCGAGGCAATCGCCGGGGAAGGTAACATTATCACTGCCGGCGGGATTGATGCCCATATCCACTTTATTTGTCCGCAGCAAATTGACGAGGCGATCGCCAGTGGTATTACCACGATGCTGGGGGGTGGTACCGGGCCGACGGCAGGCACCAATGCAACAACATGCACCCCGGGGGTCTGGAATATTCACCGGATGCTTGAAGCCGCCGATGCTTATCCGGTTAATCTCGGGTTTCTGGGCAAGGGAAATTGTTCAACGGCGGAACCTTTGCGCAAGCAGGTGCTTGGCGGGGCAATGGGCCTGAAGTTACACGAAGACTGGGGGACCACGCCGGCTGCAATTGATTCATGCCTGAAGGTGGCGGACGAATATGATGTCCAGGTTGCTATTCATACCGACACATTGAATGAATCGGGGTTTGTGGAGCGTACACTCGAGGCGATAGCCGGACGAACCATCCATACCTATCATTCTGAGGGTGCCGGTGGCGGTCATGCGCCGGATATAATGAAGGTTTGCGGCGAGGCCAACGTTTTGCCCTCTTCAACCAATCCCACGCGCCCGTTTACCGTGAACACGCTTGACGAGCATCTTGACATGCTCATGGTATGCCATCACCTGGATTCGAAAATTCCCGAGGATGTGGCTTTTGCGGAATCGCGTATTCGTCCGCAAACCATTGCCGCTGAAGATATGCTGCACGACCTTGGTGCTATTTCGATGATTGCCAGTGACAGCCAGGCGATGGGCCGCGTTGGCGAAGTGATTTGCCGCACCTGGCAGACGGCTCACAAGATGAAAGAGCAATTCGGGACGCTGGAAAATGACGATCATCCCGCGGATAATTTCCGTTCATTGCGCTATGTGGCGAAATACACAATCAACCCGGCCATTGTTCATGGCATTTCCCATGAAGTGGGGTCACTGGGAATAGGCAAGATGGCAGACATTGTCATGTTTAAACCTGCGTTCTTCGGCGTCAAACCGGAGATTGTGATTAAAGGGGGTATGATTGCGATGGCTAATATGGGTGATCCCAACGCATCGATCCCCACGCCGCAGCCAACCTATTACCGGCCGCAGTTTGGTGCGCATGGAGGGGCCTTGCACACGACCTGCGTTAGCTTTGTCAGCCGTGCTGCCAGTGAGCATGGGCTAGAGGTATCACTGGGTAAGCGAATTTCCCCTGTTTCGAGCTGTCGTTCGGTAAGCAAGAAAGACATGCTGTTTAATGACGCCACTCCTTCGATTGAGATTGATCCCGAAACCTACCTTGTGAAAGCCGATGGTCGTGAACTGACCTGCGAACCGCTCGCGGTGGTTCCCCTGGCGCAGCGCTATTTCCTATTTTAAGCGAATAATGCCGATAATTGAGAACGCCATCGAGGCTGTCCCTGAGCTTAAGCGGGTCTTCATTGAGGTTGATCGTTTTCAACTTCAAAAGTGTCGTTTCCGGTGCAAGGCAAAGGACGGGATGGATTTCGCCTTCGCACTTGAGAGTCCTCTGGAGAACGGCAACTGCGTCTATAGAACAGTCACGCACTGCTATGAGTTGAAACAACTGAGGGAAAAGGTCATACGCATTGAATTGCCCGGGAGTTCTTCGAGACTTGCTCAACTTGCATGGCAGATCGGCAATCTGCACCAACCCGTTGATATACGGGAGAATTTCCTATTGGTTGCTGATGACCCGGCTTTGCGACGAGTGTTAAAGGAGCGTGGTTTCAAGCTTGAAGCTATAACGGATATTTTCAACCCTCCAGCCCATTCCTCTTTCGCTAACCATCAACATGTCCCAGGACTTGAATACCAGCACAGTCACTTTTTTGGAATCAACCACGGCTCCGTCGTTTGATCCCTGGTTGGCATCATTGCTGCAATGCAATGACAGTGCCTATCCTGTGGGAGCATTCGCGCATTCCTTCGGGTTGGAATCGATGGTGCAGTCCGGCAGCGTCAGTGATCCTGATTCCTTGCTGGGGTTCCTTGGTGGTCCAGTCAGGCACGGTCTTGCGCAGGTGGACTTACCATTACTGGCACATGCCAGGGCTGCCGTGTGCGATGGCGATTACAGTGAACTTGTCAGGCTGGATTATCTGTCGTCAGCTTGTCGTGCGCCCTTTGAACTGCGCGAAGCTGCGTCACGTATTGGACGCCAGAGGCTTGAAATATTGAGATCAGTGTGGGCCAGACATTTTAACGTTCCGGATCTGGATTTGCCCTGTGAGCAGGCACCTGTGGTGGCAG
>JAPYUT010000006.1:0-4734 GCA_029940475.1 Verrucomicrobiales bacterium
ATGAAAATTGCTTATATTTTAACTTGGAATCTGCGTCAACGAGACGGGGTAACGAGTAAAGTCGAAAAACAAGTGGAGGCCTGGCGATCCTTTGGCCATGAGGTTGAGGTGTTCTGTGCCAGTTGCCTGGAAACAGAGGCGCCATTTGCGGCAAATGTTTTTCACAGGAGGCGGATCTGGGATCATCCCGTTGCACTGATTACCAACCGCAGGACGTATCAGTCTCTTTGCAATGCAGTGCGGGCTTTCAAACCTGACGTTAGTTATTTACGGTGGGAATTTTACAAGTCTTCTCTGGCTGAATTAATGCGGGATATTCCAACGGTAATTGAACTAAACAGTATTTATAAGAGTGAGTTCAGAAGCAGGGCAAAGACCAGCACTGTTGACAGGATAAGATACCTTTATTACCTGATGACAGGGGCAAAATTCGAGCGGTGCGCTGCGGGGTTTATAGGAGTGACTCAAGAAATTCTTGATAATAGGAAAGTCGAGTTACCCGGTATTCCTACCGTGGTAATTCCTAATTTAACAAACTTAACAGGTAAATCTCCAGTGTTATTTGAAGGACCTGCTGACGATTTGCCTCGAGTGGTTTATATGATCGGTGCAGACAATCCATGGCATGGGGTGGATGATGTCCTTCGGTTTGCAGAACAAACCATTGGCCAACTGGAATTTGACCTGATTGCAGGGTATGAGCATTCTCAAGAGTTACTGCCCGCAAATGTCACTTGGCATTCTTGCCTTAATGCAACGGAATTCCAGCATATTTTCAAGGGAGTCTCCTGTGGTTTAGGCACAGCAGGGCTGCACGCAAAGGATATGGAGGAAGCCTGCCCGCTGAAGGTTCGGGATTATTTATCGGCAGGATTGCCTGTTATCTTACCATATAAGGACACTGCGTTCATGGGCAGGGATACCCCGGATTGGGTTCTAGAGGTTCCTAATCGTTCGGGTGGGCTTCTTGTTGCCAAGGATGAAATTCTGGACTTTGTCAACACGATGAGAGGTCGACGGATTTCCTTGGAGGAGATAGAACCGTACGTGGGCAGTGATTACTGGGAGGCAAAGCGCATGGTTTTTTTGGAAGAGATTGTAAGTCCACCATTGAAACTCTGATTATTAACAAGGTCGGGCAACAACATGACACGATGTTTTTTGGAATCGGTGGCAGGTAGAGGCTTTAAGCTTCCTGCGATTTTTTGTATTGTTGGCTTATTCATTTGGCCTGCAGTTAGGGCAAATGATGTGATTTTGCTGCCGCATGATGTAAATCTCCAAAGAATCATTGACAGTTACCCGGCAGGAAGTGATTACGAACTGGAGACGGGTGTGCATCGTGGTCACGAACTTGTCCTGAAAGCTGGTGATAGCTTGTCGGGGCAACCGGGGGCTGTTTTATCAGGCGCAGAGTTACTTGTTGGATGGCGTTATCAGGAACCATTCTGGATACATGATGGGCCACATTCCAAAGCTGTTCCTGATGAAGATCCATCCGCACACTACTGGGAGCTAAGGGCGAGGTGGCCGCATGATCTCTTTGTCGATGATTATCCTCTAATGCAGAAATATGCTACGGTTTTGGTGACAGATGAAAACTCGTGGGCTTATGATTATGCTGCAGACAAGGTATTTGTACGTTTTAATCCGCAGGGGCGTCAGATGGAACTTGGCGGGTTATGTCGTTATGGATTAAGGACAGATGCATCCGGAGTGACGTTGAGCAATGTCCATTTCGATAAACATGCCACATTAGGACAAAGGGGCGCAGTTGAGTTGGGGCCTCATGCAATTGTCGAAAACTGTATTATTACCGGAAGCCATGCGACAGGTATTCGCGTCAGTAGCAATACGCAGGTGAGGCAATGCAGATTTGCATGGAATGGGTTGGCAGGCTTGCATAATGGGAGCAATGGATCGTTGATTGAATTTTGTGAATTTGACCACAATGGTTGGGCCGGTTTTTCAGGCAACTGGTCAAGAGGTGGCGCTAAGATGCCGGGATCTCAGGGGATGGTGGTCCGCCGCAATTATGCGCACCATAATACGGGGCCAGGCTTTTGGTTTGACATTAACTCCCATGATTCTCTGTTTGAGGAGAATCTCAGTGAATATAATTCCTGGGAAGGGTTGCTTTTTGAGTTGAGCTGCAATTGCGAAATACGTAATAATATCCTTCGCTGGAATGGACTGGATCCCCGGGGAGGTTTGTTATGGGGAGTTCCCTTGGTTATCCAGAATTCTGAGGAGGCCAATGTCCATCATAATTATTTTGAGGCAGCATCGGATGAAGGTGCGCGTGGTGGCGGGGTTTCGATCATTAACCAGAATCGCCCGAGTCATACAGATGGGGTTTGCGGAACACATGTGACCGAGCAAAACCACATTCATAACAACGTGATGGTTATGCCAAAAGGCGGTTACAATGGTCTGCAATACGGCAGGTTTGGCTGGGATACTTACAAGGACTTTCTGAATGCCGGTAATCTCTGGGAGAGCAACACGTATTTCACTGGGGCTCCGACATCAGGCAGTTTTCATTGGTATTCAAAGGGTGATAGCGAGTCCGACTTTATCGGTGCATACCATACCTGGGATGAATGGCAGTCCATTGGACAGGATACCGGCAGTAAATTTATAGGCAAACATGCGTCATTTTTTAACAAAAAGAATCCTGAGCTTGATGCGCTTATATTGGCTACAACCGGGTTTAGTTATAACGAGCTTAAGGCACCATTTCTGAAACCGTCTTTTGATCCCGCTCTTGATCATGATGCTGACCAAATGCCTGACGGCTGGGAGTTATACTATGGGCTTGATCCTTCTCTTGATGATGCCGCCGGCGATATGGACGAGGACGGGTTGAGTAATATGGAAGAATATCGTGCGGGCATTAACCCTTCCGCCAGTGATACGGATGCCGATGGGCTGCCGGATGGGTGGGAGGTGGAAAACGGCTTGCAGCCTACTGTGGCTGACACTCTTGGCGATCCGGATGGTGACAGCCTTAGCAATCTGGAGGAGTTTGAAGCGAGGATTTCCCCACATATAAAAGATCCGCTGATGGGAGAATTTCCCGCTAATGGGCTCACCATGTGGTTGAAGTCAGGCGGACCATTGGCAAGCAAAGTTGATGGGCAGATTACGCCATGGCCGGACTGGCGTAATGGTGAGATAAGCATGACGCGGGTATACAATCACAGGGCACCATTGATATCAGAAGAACTCACCAATGGCTATCCCATGCTGGCTTTTGGTCCGGGTGACCTGAAGACTACAGGTGGTTTGGTTTTTGATGAGGAATCAGATGGATGGACACTGATAATGGTGTTTGAGCCGCGGCAGGTGGATGGGTCTGCGGATAGGTATGCGCTGATGGGGAACAGCGTGTGGCGCGAAAGCGGGTTCCGGCTCACCTTGGAGAAGGGTTACCTGCACTTTTATTCAACCCAGCAAGACAATAAGCTCTCAGTGCGTTCCCATAAACGTTTGCTGGAGGAGACTGTTGTGGTAACATTGATCTATGATGAAGAGCATCAGAACAGCAGGATTTATGTCAACGGTGAGGAACAGGCACGTGGTGCCGGAATCATTCCGAGCAATAATATAGCACTTTGGATCGGTCATATCGGTGGGATGCCCTACCAAGAGGCAGATTATGGTGAAATAATTACTTTCTCCCGGGCTTTAAATCATTTGGAGAGGCGTGAGGTGGAAATGATGCTGCGCGGGAAATACCATTCCACTGGCATGGCGATGGAAGATTCCGACGGCGATGGCATGGCCGATTGGTGGGAGATCGAACACGGTGGAGTTGATGGCACCCTGGCAGATCCGGATGATGATGGATTGCTCAACATTGAAGAGTTCCAGAATCGCACCAACCCGGTATCCAATGATACTGATGGAGATACGCTTTCTGATCGATGGGAAATTGAGAATAACTGGAACCCGCGCCGGGATGATTCCGCGGTGGACGCTGATTCTGATGGCTTGAGTTCAGTCGCCGAAAGAATAGCAGGAACCTCTTCTGAAAATCCGGATTCCGATGGCGATGGCATGCCGGACGGTTGGGAAGTCAGGCACGGGCTTAATCCGCTTGTGGGGGATATTGAGAACGATGCGGATGCGGATGGGTTAACAGACATTCAGGAATTTGATAGCGGCACCAATCCTATCTTAACTGATACCGATGGAGATACACTGGATGATTTTTGGGAGATCAAGAACGGTTGGGATCCGCTCATGAATGATTCTACCGTGGATACAGACGGTGACGGGTTAACCGATGTCGAGGAAGTTCAACATGGCACAAGTATTATCTTGGCGGATACGGATAGTGACGGTTTTGATGATCAGGAGGAGGTGGCCATGGGGACTGACCCGAATGACCCGGAAAGCCGTCCCAACTTGCCCCCGGTATTTGACGATCAGAGTTTTTCCATTACCAGACCCATCGTTGTCGGCACGGAGATTGGTAGTTTTTCCGCCACTGATCGCAACGGAGATATTCTTAGCTACAGTATTGTCACCAACGTTGACCCCGATCATGATGGAGTTGATGCCTTTAGCCTTCAGGGTGACCGCCTCCTGGTTAATGATGAGGGGGATTTGCGTTATCAGTTTAGGGAGGTGCCGATTGCAGCCGGCGCATACCATTCCATGGCACTGCGGACTGACGGCACGGTCATCGCATGGGGCAAGAACGACCACGGCCAGAGGAATGTGCCG
>JAPYUT010000006.1:4834-79802 GCA_029940475.1 Verrucomicrobiales bacterium
TGACGGCACGGTCATCGCATGGGGCAAGAACGACCACGGCCAGAGGAATGTGCCGTCAGGGCTGGACGACGTCATTGCCATTGGCGGCGGCGGCGAGCACAGCCTGGTACTGCGCGGCAACGGCAAGCCGGTCGCATGGGGCCGCAACAACTACGGCCAGGGCAGTGTCCCGGGCAACCTGGAGAATGTCAATGCCATTGCCGCCGGATATGACCACAACCTCGCGCTGAAAAAGGACGGCACGGTGGTGGCATGGGGCCGCAACAACTACGGCCAGAGCAGTGTTCCCAATGGGCTGGTAAGTGTCATTGCCATTGCCGCCGGAGCTTACCACAGCCTTGTCCTGAAACAGGATGGCACGATGGTCGCATGGGGAAGGAACAGTATTGGCCAGGCGGAGGTGCCTGATGGGCTGGAAGGTGTCGTTGCCATTGCCGCCGGGGGTTACCACAGCCTTGCCCTGAAACAGGATGGCACGGTGCTGGCATGGGGAAGCAACAGCTATGGGCAGGCGGAGGTGCCGGCAGGATTGACAGGGGCAACCACTTTCATTACCGCAGGATTTTTCCACAGTATGGCACTGCAGGAGGATGGCACGGTGGCCGCATGGGGGCGCAACAATTATGGGCAGGCCAGTGTACCCTCTAAATTAACTGGAGTGATTGCCGTTTTCGCTGGTGGCTATCACAGCTTTGCCCTTAAGTCTGACGGCACGGTGGTTGCCTGGGGGCGCAACACGGAGGGTCAGTTGTCTGTTCCTGAAGGGTTACTAATCGCCCAGCCGAAGCTTATCAGACCGGAAACACTGCGGATCAAGGTTCAGGCAGATGATGGAGTAAATCTTGTTGGCGCCATCATTACCGTTACCCTGGTTGATGACCCTGATGGGGATGATGATGGTGACGGGCTGCCATACGGGGAGGAGATCATTGCAGGCACTGACCCGCTGTTTCCGGATAGTGACCGCGATGGCATGATGGACGGCTGGGAAATTGACCATGGGCTTGATCCGCTCCTGGATGACTCGGCTGGCGATTATGATTTTGACGGGATTACCAATGTTGATGAACTTGTTGCTGGCAGTAATCCGGTCGAGTGGCTTGACAGTGATAATGATGGCATGCATGACCTCTGGGAATCCGGGGTTGGCCTTGCAGTGGGAATTACTGATGGGACAAAAGATAATGATGGGGATCAGCAATCAAATTTCATGGAGTTTGTCTTTGGTGGCGACCCGATGGATGCGGGATCGGCTCCCGGAATAAAGGCATGGCTTGAAGCAAGCGGCGAGCCTGTTATTGAGTTCCAGAGATCGCGAACGGTGTCCCTATATTACAACATTGTCCTTGAGATTCTCACTGAAGAGTCAATCTGGGAACCGTTCTCATCTCCCACACTGACAATAACTTATCCGGATGAAAGGATTGAAAAATCCGTGTTGCATCCGCCGGTTGGGGGAAAGGAAATATACCGGATCAGGATAACTCCACGTTTTTGATTTTTAACGATGAAGAAACGACAGTTGATATGATTGGAAGCAGGTAATGAATATTCAACTTATCGTAGCGATGGGCGTTGGACTGCTCATAGCAATGTGGACAGGTCTTGCCGTTGGCAATGGTGAATATGTCAAGGCCGGATTTGTGGCTGGTGTTACCGTGCTTGCCGTTTTGATGACCGTTATCGGCAGGCGTTATCGATTTGAGGGATGGTTTATTGCAATCATTGTTGCGTGTTATTTCCTGGGAGGAAAGGGATTTGCCTATCAGCGGCTGGTGTCCATTGTTTATGTTGGCGAGGCAACCCTGATGCTGCTTATCATGTTTCACCTTGTCAGGGTCATAACGGGTTCTGCAAGCTTGCTGCCCAGGCATCGTCTTACCATTCCACTGTTAATTTTTCTGGTATATGGATTCATACACCTCCTAATCGACCAACGGGGATTTTCCCTGATGCTAGTCCTTAAGGACACGGCGACTGTTTATTATGCGCTTTTTTTCTTAATTGTTTATGGCTCCATGCAGCACAAGCCGACACGCGATTATATATTAAGATTACTACCAATTATTGCGGGGATTTCCCTGCTCTTATATACAGTTACGACTTTTGGTCAGTTAGCTTTTCCTGTAGGAAACGCAACCATGATCCGTGGGATTCCACTGATTTTGCAGCCAGTGGATGCCATGATTCCGATCTGTATTGGTTTTTCCGCGTTTGCTTATATCAAGTCATTGCAAGTCCATGGTATCTGGATAGGTATTTATTTGCTGGCCTCCATTGGATGCACCACTCCACTTTTCTATCATGGCAAAGCGGTTTTCTATGTTGCGTTCCTTGTATATATTTTAGCGTTTATGGTGGTTGGGCACTGGAAGATTCTGTTCACAATTATCCCAATGGGAATGGCTTCGGTGCTTCTTGTTATGCTAATGATTGAATCCGGAATAATGAAGGACAGGGATAACAATTTTAAGCGTTTTATTAATGAATTTTCTTCATTTAATATCATAGGAGCCGGGAGTAAAGGGAGTCAAAAACATGCACAGCGCACCGTGGAGTGGAGGCTGACTTGGTGGACGATGGTAACGGAAGAAGTTCTCGAGAAGAGACCCTTTTACGGATTAGGGATGGGAGCGGATATTTCTTCTGAATTTCATGCTAAGTTCAATGACAGCCCAGTTGTCGATATTGAAAAAAGACGGGCACGTTACCCGCACAATGTGATCTTTACTGTGCTGGGCAGGATGGGATTGATCGGGTTGATAATATTTATTCCAATTGTTTGTCTTATTATCTATGAATTGTGGATTGGCCTGAAGATTTTACGTCACACCGGGAGGCAATACGATTCGAGATATGCATTTACATGGACATTTGTCTTGGCAGGATTTGTAAATGGTTTTTTCCAGTCAACTTTTGAGGCGCCATATACGGCAATCATGTTCTGGACTCTTTTAGCGGTGTTGGCGGTGATGAATCAGGAGTTCATTGCTGAGATGCGTTTTAAGGATAAAGCGTTAGAGGCAGAGGGCGATCAACAGGAAAATGCAGATATTGCAGCAATCGGCACACCGGGGATCGCCCACGGTTAATATTGGGCTGGGTGTTTTGACTCTAAGCTTTATGAGGTTCTTATTAAGTGTGATGAGTTTGTGTGCATGGACGAGGATGTGGTCAGCAACCATCAAGAACCTTCTGCTGTCCCGACCGAGGTTCTCCTTTACAAGATGACCCGTCAGGTGAAGACGGAAAATACGGTGGTGCTTAGTTGAGAAGGTGCTGATGAGTTGTTCTTTGGATACGATCGGATATTTAGGTGGACTACCGAAGTTGATTCGTGGAATCTGAAGGAGCTCATTAACTTATATTGCTATGGGACAAATGGTGATGATGCAGTAGTGGAGGATGCTTTTGGCGAGAACCTGAATCATAGTGATAATAATTTAACCCTCGCTGCGTGTTTTTAATCATTAGAAGCTTTCATCCAGAGCTTGTGCCCGTGATCCAATTTTCCTCTACTCGGCTCAATCATCAGGGATGAGCAGTATGTCACTAAAAACATTTAGCTGCGACGAGCCAGCTAGCGGTACCTCCTGCACATAAGTGTTGATGGTCTATGTCTAAGAGTCCCCTTGTCGTTATCCTTGGAGCTGGTAAGCCTTTCTTTGGTGATGCCCCTTCAGCAATCGCTCAGACCATTGAGAACAAGCGAGTCCTTGATTGGTTGGTTGAGGCGTTTTCTGTTGTAGCGGGAGCGAAATTTCATTTTGTTGGTGGATATAAAATCGATGAAGTGATCGCGAGCTATCCTGCATTGGGCTATACGGTTAATAAGGAATGGCGCGATACCGGAAGTGTTAGCTCCTTGGCTCTCGCCGTATCTGAGAATGTAGAAGATCTCTACGTCTGCTACTCCGATACTGTGTTTCGACGCCACGCCGTGGAGTTGCTTTATCAAGAGAGCGCAGATGTAGTCTTCGGCGTGGATTATCGGTGGAAGGAACGTTATTCCCAGCGCGCGTCAGAGGATTTGGCTAATGCGGAGACGATGCGAATTAATGATCAGGGCCATATCATTGACGCCAATGACAGTGGGCAGGGCATAGAAGCAGAGTTTACCGGGATGATGCGGTTACGGGGAGATGGCCTCAGTGAGTTTAAAGCACTTGTTTTACGGAAACAGCATTTGGATTACCGGAAATGGTCAATGCCCGACCTCCTCGCTTATCTGCGGGACTGTAACTCCTCATTTAAAATTCAATCGGTTGATTTCGAGGGCAATTGGTCGGAACTCAATGCGCCTCAGGATTTAGCAAGATTTGTTCTTGGCACCAAGGCCGAGACCCTGGATCGCCTGCGTCCCATATTGAAATCAGCTTCAATTGAGGAGCAGGTGAGCATATCAGTGAAGGAGTGGAACCATGATCCCCAGGGATGTCTTACCTCTATTAATGAGATGTTCTCTGGAGCTCAAGTTATTGTCCGAAGCAGCGCGCTTAGCGAAGATTGCTGGAATACCTCGAATGCGGGCGGATTTGATTCGGTGTTGAATGTTGATAGCGGGACCGAGATTGAACTAAGAGAGGCAATCAACCAGGTTATTTCCTCTTACGGTGATTCAAGCCTAGAGGATCAGGTGCTTGTGCAGAGGATGTTGAGTGATGTTACCCTCAGCGGGGTTGTTTTCACGCGCACTCTTGATCAGGGAGCACCGTATTATGTGGTGAACTTTGATGATGAGACAGCCAGCACCGATAGTGTTACAAGCGGGCAGGGAGAATCACTTAGGACGGTGATGGTGTTGCGGTCCGAGCGCAATCGCATCGGCGAGATTGATTCCAATCTTGAACCATTGATATTGGCCATTGCCGAGATTGAAAGCCTCGTGGGATATGACTCGCTGGATATTGAATTTGCAGTCACATCAGGGGGGCACTTACATATCCTGCAGGTTAGGCCCATTGCAGTAACTCATCAGTTTCATCAGGTAGGGGATGAACAGATTGTATCAGCGTTGACTGACGCCAAAGTGCAATTTCGGCGTCAGTCAAATCCTTCACCTTATATTCTGGGAGGTGAGACGATTTTCGCGGTGATGCCGGATTGGAACCCGGCTGAGATTGTAGGGACAAAACCCCGCCCGTTGGCGCTGAGCCTTTATCAGTATTTAATCACGAATGAAGTCTGGGCTGAGCAACGGGCAGAATATGGTTACCGAGATGTCCGGCCACAACCCCTGATTATTGGGTTCCAGGGCCACCCGTTTGTGGATGTGCGGGCAAGTTTCAATTCGTTTATTCCTGCTGTGATTGACGATGAATTCGCGGATAAACTTGTGAGGCACTACCTCGGTGAACTGAGGGAAAAACCTCATCTTCATGATAAGGTGGAGTTCGACATATTATTCACGTGTTGGTTTCCAGATATCCGTGACTTGTTGGCTCAGCGTTTGCCGTCGAGCATTTTTTGCAAGAAAGAGCGTGATGAACTCGAGGAATCGCTTGCGGAGATTACGGTAAATGGCATTAACAGGATCAACGAAGACAGGGTGTCAATTATGGAATTGGAAGCACGCTATACCAAAGTGTTGTCCAGCAAGCTTCCATCACTTGAACTCGCCTGTTGCCTGGTTGAGGAGTGTAAACGCTTCGGGACCTTGGCGTTCAGTCATCTTGCCCGCGCAGGATTTGTCGCAGTGACAATCCTCAAGTCCCTTGTGCGGATTGGAGCAATAACCATTGACGAGTTCGACAGGTTTATGAACTCGCTGGAGACGGTCACGGGTCGTTTCGAGTTTGATGCTGCCCAAGTAGCTTCTGGCGAATTGGATTTTGACAAGTTTGTGGATTTATATGGCCACTTAAGACCGGGAACCTATGATATAACCTCTGAGGCTTATTTTGAAAACCCGGAGAAATACCTTCACCCGATCATAGCATCCGCTGGCCGAAACAAGCCTGCGAAGGATAAGGGATTTCAATGGTCAGATGATGCGCGCAATTCCATTGATGCAAGTTTCCGTGCGGGGAATATTCCGATTGATGCTGATGTATTTGCGTTGTTTGCCAAGAGTGCAATTGAAGGCAGGGAATGGGCAAAATTTGTTTTCACCAGGAGTCTCAGCACGGCTCTCGACGAGATTCGTCGATGGGCAGGAGATTTTAATTTGGATCGTGATGCCGCTTCATTTCTGCATTTTCATGACATCTTACAGTTGCGGTCCGGGCTTGCCATCGGTACGCAGCGGCAGTGGACAGAGAATCGTATTATAGAGGGGAGAGAAGCCTATCGGCTGACCAGAGCAATTGAACTTCCGCCAATTTTATTTTCAGAAGCGGACTTTGATCTGTTTGAGAGGAAATCGAGTGAACCTAATTTTGTGACTTCAGGTCGGGCAGTCGCAAATATTCATATCCTCACAGGCCACGATGATCCTGCCGCGCTTTCGGGAAATATTGTCCTCATTCCCCAGGCGGACCCGGGGTTCGATTGGATATTCGGGAGTTCAATCATTGGCTTGGTGACTATGTATGGAGGTGCAAATTCACACATGGCAATTCGTGCGGCAGAACTCGGGTTACCTGCTGCGATTGGAGTTGGGGAAAAGCTGTTTGAGATGCTGTCGAAAGCCGAAGTGGTCGAACTGGATTGTGCCAGCAAGATAATTCGCATTAACCGGTAAGAATTTTAGTTTCATGAAGAAGATTGGCCTTACGCAAAGGGTGGAGACGGTGGAAAGTTATGGTGAGCGCCGTGACTGTCTCGATCAGCAATGGACGGCATTTATCGAGGCGCTTCCGGCCATCCCGTTGCCACTGCCTAATCTTCATTCGTGTCCCGGAGAGTTGATCGATGAACTTGATTTGGATGGCATCATACTGACCGGCGGGAATACGCTTGCGGAATATGCGTCTGCCACGGCAAATGCGGCTCCGGAGCGGGATGCCACGGAGGAAGCTTTGTTAGTTCATTGTATTGAGAAAGGAATCCCTCTGATCGGGGCTTGCCGGGGGATGCAGCTCTTGAACCATCATTTTGGTGGTAAGCTTATTGGAATGGAGGGGCACACCGCGGTGCGACACCCTATTGAGTTGATATGCGTTGAGACATGCCCGGGATTTTCCGCCGCCCAGGAAGTGAACAGCTACCATGATCTTGGGATTAATTTGGAGGGCTTGGCTTCCGTTTTGCAGGCTTTTGCCCTTGGTCCAGGTAACTCGGTAGAGGCGTTAAAGCATGAATCTCTTCCGCTATGGGGCGTAATGTGGCATCCGGAGCGGGAGGTGCCGTTTACCGGGGAGGACCTCGATTTTTTCCGGAACGTATTCTTTTTACCATGAACATTATTATACTGGCTGCCGGAAAGGGAGAAAGGTTGAGACCATTGACCAATGAGCGACCAAAGTGTTTGGTTTCTCTCCTTGGCCTGTCCCTGCTTGAGCGACAGGCAAAAATCATACATGAGCTTGGGTTGCCCGATCCGATTGTTGTTACCGGCTACCGCGGGGAGATGATTAAAGATCTAGGTTTCGAGGTGTGCCACAATGATCGGTTTGCCACAACCAACATGGTTGAGAGCTTGTTTGCGGCAGAGGACGTGATGAAGCGTGGGGGTGATGTCGTGATTCTGTATGGTGATATTGTTTACCAGAAAGAAGTGTTGGAAAAACTCATTGCCAGCGATGGCCCGATTAGTTTGGTCATTGACCGTGAGTGGGAGCGTTATTGGCGCGTACGCATGGAAGATCCGCTGGCCGATGCTGAGACATTGCGATTGGATGATCAGGGGAGAATTCTGGAACTCGGGAAAAAGCCTTGTTCAGTTGACGAAATTCAGGGGCAGTATATCGGAATGATTAAATTCGGAGGGCAATCGATTGCAGAGATTACGGCGTTTTATCATGAGCTGGATCGTTCCGCGGTGTTTGATGGCAAGGATTTCGATAATATGTATATGACGAGTTTTTTGCAGGCACTGATTAATAATGGGCTTGAGGCCAAAGCGGTCGAGATTGACAACGGTTGGCTTGAGATTGATTCAACGCAGGATTTGGCAGCTTACGAGAGCTTGGCGGCTGATGGGGGCCTGGGAAAATTCTATGATGCCTAATGTAGTTGAGGATTTGCTAAGTCGTCTGGTCGTCGAGATAGAGCCGATGATCCTGGTAGATTTTCCGACAGTGGATGCGCCGGAAGAGAGTGAGGGGATTTCAGTAAACTTGATTTGTATGAACAGCCGGATGAGTTAGAAATTTTCTGTCTACAAGGATGATGATCCGAAATTGTGACGTGTAATTGCCAAAAGTTAGGTGTGCTGTGAGGGATGGCACATTAGCTCGATTCTCTGTAAAAATATTAAACCGATGAAAATGTCACTGTTGGAGATGCACAGGAAAACCCGAAGGTCATTGGAAGCCTGGTGGGGTAAGTGCTTCCTTGTTCCTGCCTCCTCTTTAATCGCATGGCTGTTGCTCAGGTTATTGCCGCGGGTGCATCCCAACCAGGTCACAACGGTTTCACTGGTTCTCGGTGCCAGTTCAGGGGCACTCTTTTTTCTGGGATATACGATTTCCGCCGTGATTGTGTATCAGCTTTGCATGGTGCTTGACTGGGTGGATGGCAAGGTTGCCAGGCTAACCGGCAAGACTTCTGCATTCGGTGCATTCTACGATGGGCTTGTGAATCACTTGGTCTACATCTTTAATGTCATTGGTCTGGGTTTTGGTCTAGGGTTGTCCTGGCAACCTGTGGCAATGGTGGCATTGCTCCTTGGCCTGCGTGGGATTAATAATTATCTCAATGACTTTCTCGAACGGGAGATCGAGGGGAGTTGGTCTCACTTTGTCGCTGCAGAGCAAAGTTGGCTTTCCCGTAACGGATTGCTGCCTCCGGGAAGTTTCCCTGACAAACACGCCATCATGTTTCTTGCCTGCCCTCTTGCAGGTTATATTACCAATGACCCGATGTACCCACTTGGTGGCATGATGTTAATAGCAATGATGGATGGGGCACTGCTTTTACTCAAGGCGCGCAAGGCTGCCCGTGGGCTCTTTCAGTAAAAGAAGCAATGTGGGACTTATGATCTCAAGGGGCTGATTCTGTTGTGCAAAGCTGATCACTAGAAGTGTTAAGACAACTTTCAATTCTCCTCGTCGGCCAAACGCCGCCGCCATTTCACGGGCAGGCGGTGGCGACCAAGATTCTTTTCGACCATGATTGGCCTGGCCTGAAGGTGCTGCGCCTGCGCATGGCCTACAGTGGTGGAGAGGCGGATGTCGGCAAGTTCGGCATCGGCAAGGTGCTGCATTTGGCGGGGCTTATTCTGAAGTCCTGGTGGATCCTTCTTCGTAACCGCCCCTGTTACCTCTACTATCCGCCCGCCAGTCCCAATCTGGTGCCGGTATTGCGGGACATCGTGTATTTGTTCGCAGTAAGGCCATTTTCAAGGGGCATCATCCTGCATTACCATGCCGGCGGACTTCCGGCATATATCGCTTCTCTCAACCCTGTTTTGCGTTTTCTTGCGCGTTGTGCCTATGGCAGGGCGCAGGCCAGCATTGAGATTGCCAAAAGTGATATCGACCCCGGTGAAGCTTTTTCTTTCCGCCGAAAGTTTCGTGTTGCCAACGGCATTGATGTTCCCGACATGCCGAGTCATGTTGGAAATCCCGGTGCCGGCCAGGCTTTCCGCATTCTCTACATGGCCGGCTTGCGTGAAACCAAGGGCGTGATGGATATTGTTCATACTGCCTCAGAACTGAAAGCTCGGAAAATTGATTGCATCTTTGAAGTCGCCGGTCCCTGGCAGGAGGAGGATACGCGGCGAAGTTTTGAAGCTGCCGTGCTGGAAGCGGATGTTGCAGATTCTATCCTGATGCATGGCCGCGTAACAGGTGAGGAGAAGTGGATCCTGTATCGGGATGCTGAATTGTTCTTTTTTCCCTCCTATTACGAGTCCGAGAATTTTCCGCTGGTCCTTATTGAGGCAATGGCTTTCGGCTTGCCGGTGGTTGCAACCCGCTGGAGAGGCATTCCGGAGATGGTGGTTGAGGGAGAAACCGGTAACTTGTGTGATATCAGGTCTCCTGAGCAGTTCGCGGATGCGCTAGAGGCGATCATCTCTGATACGGAGCGTCACAAGGTCATGTCTGCAGCCGCACATGCGAGATATGTTGCAAAATATACCCAGCAAGCCTTCCTCGACGGTATGCGGCAGGTGTTCGAGGCAGTTATTGGTGAGGGGGAGAGCAAGAGATAATGCGAGCACTGCTAATCATTCTCGTTTTGCTTGGCTACCTGTGGCTTGCTGTTATTGGGACCGGTGCCAAGGTCGTTTTTCAGTGGCCGGGGCTGCTTTTACTGGGATGCGGGTTTGTAATACTTCCCTTTGTCCGTCGACCCCGTCGCCAGATTTCCGCATCTGTGTTATGCCACTTTGCCGTGGCGGCACTCTTTACCTACATGGTAATCCGCGCCTGGATGTCACCTGTATTTTATCTGGCACGCATTGATATCATCCTGATTTTTACCCTGTTCGGGGTTTACGTGGCATTCGCTACATGCCTGTCTAATTCGCGCGCGCGGCTGATTTTTATTTTCCTGATCCTGTTGCTCGGTGTCTCGAACACCTTTATTGCCGTATACCAACTCAAGGTTGATCTCGGTTTCAATGTCCTGCCCGGTTATGAGCGGCAGGGATCGGGAGGACAACTTCTAAGGCCGAGCGGATTTTTTAACCTTCACCCGCATTTTGCGGGATTCCTCGAGATTGCAGTCCTTTTGGGGATTGCAATAGGCTTGTTTGTCCGAGGATCGGGATGGTTGCGCGGTTGTGCGCTTTTGTTTGCAGCAATTTCACTGGTCGGAATTGTCTTGAGCCAGAGTCGCGGTGCGCTCCTGGCCCTCGGAATTGGCGGGTTGATTTTGGCAATAATGTTCATCATAAACCTGCGCACTCCGGGCAGGGTTTACTGGTCGATGAGGAAACTCGTCTTGTGGATCCTTGGAATTACCGTTTTGCTTATCGTTGTTGGCGCAGTCACTTTTACCAGTTTCAGCAAACGTTTCGATTCGGTTGATCAGGCGCTGACGGTTTCAGCAAGGGGCAACTTTTGGGCCGGGGCAATTGATCAGTGGATAGAGGCTCCTATGTTTGGCACAGGAGCGCGAAGTTTTCATTACCGATATCCCGGATATCGACCACCTGAGGCCCCATTCCATCAGCGTGACCCGGAATTCACCCACAATGATTATTTTCAACAGGGTGCTGAGTACGGCCTGGCCGGACTGCTCCTGGTATTATTTGTCCTAGGTGCACATTTTGTGAATGCGATCCGGATGACGCGGGATTACGCCTTATCAGGGGAGAAGGGTAAACCGCCTGCTTCAGATTCATTAAGCTTTGCACTCCTGGTCGGTGCGTTTGCCGTCATTGGTGCACACGCTGTCCATGCCTTTGTTGATTTCCATGTGAGGTTACCGGCCGGAGGGGTGGCAATTGCATTTTGCCTGGCGATTCTGGTGAATCCGGGATTCAGGGTGAACCAGCACAAGCGGAGAGGCGTTGACCGTGGCATGCGCTGGATTGCTGCGGGTTGCGGTATTGGCCTGTTTGTGTTTGCAGCGCGTTTTGGCGGAGCGAGCTGGGAACTTGAGCAAGGGCATTTACAGATAAAAGGGGGGAACCCGGATATGGCAGTTGCTCATTTGCAGAAGGCAATAGACCTTGACCCGATCAATGCCGATCCCCTGCGCAGCCTGGCGCTGATTCGTTATTACAAGAAGGATGCTAATTTGCCGGCGTTTGTGAAGGTGCAATTTCAAGACAAAGCTCGTGATACTTACCTGAAAGCAATCGCCCTGCACCCGTTCGATAGTTTTTCCCATATAGGTGTTGGCAATTGCGAGATGTTTCTTGCCTGGCATGGCGGTGCTGCTGAGGCAAGTGCTTACTGGAAGAGCGCCCGGGAGCATTTTGAACAGGCAATCGCACTTGCTCCCACCAAGTATAAGCCGCGTGAGGCTCATGCGCTTTATCGCTTTAATTACGCTCATTATCTGAGACAGATTGGCAGTTTAAAGGCGGCAGCGTATGAGGCGCGGTTAGCTCTGGAAGAGTTTGAGAAAGTTCCCGGGTATTTTGTCCAGGGCACTCCGCGCGGACATCGTGCAAATTCCGGGGCCAAGAGTGCCCGCACCTTACTGAAACTACTTGAGGCTAAAGGAGCCGATGAACATTCCCGCAAGCAGTAAAGTTCAAGCGTTGGGAATTCTACAGAAGCTGGATTTCTCAACTTCGGTCTTGATGCCGGAGTTGATTGCCCCCGATTAAATATTAAACATTCTTGCTTTTTACTGTCTTTGCTCAATGGCTTTGATGTTGTCCGGAAGATCAAATCAAAGCAGGACAGTAGCGATACACCTAAGGGATCTTTAATTACCTTGCTAACCAGGATCATAAGAAGCCTAGCGCGGATCTTTGAGATCTCCCGCATTGTGACCCTCTCTGGAATAGTGGAGTTACGTCATCTGTTCATGCGTTATCGGCGTGGGCCCCGTGATCGGGTTTGGGATATTGATGTGGTTTATCTTTGGAGTGATCCCAGTGATTCCGTGTGGGCAGAGCGCCGACAGCAGGTGCTTGAGGGGGAGATCAGGGATGATTTCTGCCGTATCGGAGTCCAGACAACGCGACCAAGTAATTCACTTGATGAGTTGCGTTACTCACTGCGTTCAGTGGATCGATACCTGAAAGGGATCAGGTTAATTCATATTGTGGTCGATGGGCAACTCCCGGGGTGGCTGGATGTTGATCATCCGAAGATTCGCATTGTGGAAGCACGTGACATCATCACCAATCCCGATCACTACCCGAATTATAACACTCAGGCGATCGAGTCATATTTCTTCAATATCCCGGGATTGAGTGACCAGTTCATCTATTTTAATGATGATTTCTTCCTCCGTCGGAAAATGAGTGTCGACGACTTTTATGCTTCGGACGGGTTGATCAGGGTGCGCCTTGGTCGTGCTCTTTCGCCGAGGGGGGAACCTTCAGCAGAGGAAGAGGGTGATTCAGCCGGGCATAAGAACGTCAATCGGGTGCTGGACGCATGCTTTGGCAAGCATGCCCGTCTCACCGTAATGCATCGCCCATATGCCCACAATAAGTTGTTACTGGAGTTTGCTTCCGAGCGTTTCCCGGAGGCTTTCGAGGCCACCCGGGCATCCCGATTTCGTTCAATTTCGATGCATGCCCTGCACAGCTTTTTGGTTCCATACCTTGCTAGTCACGCAAGATGTGCGGATCTGGTTCCGCCGCGATTACTGGAGAAGGACATGTTCTGCTGGGGAATCTCAGGTGTGGAGAATGCCAAGGTTGCAGAGCGGATTCGCAGAATGCGAGGCAAGGCTTTCTGCATTCAGGAGGAGCGGGGTGTGGATATTCCCCCTGAAGAGATAGAGCATTTCCTGCGATTTATGTCCGAACTTTTTTCCGAACCTTCGCGGTTTGAGCTTCCCGCCGATGGAAGCTAACAGCAGTTTCCCAATACCCTGTAACCTGTTTTCCCAAGGCGCTTGTGGGCGCGTGCGGGATCAAGGGTTGCCAGAAAATTACCCAGTTCGTAAAGTGGCGTAACTGGTGGTAACAGCAGCGGTTGCAGCAGACCTTTACGTATTAAAAAGACTTTGTAGCCGAATTCTTCCAGGTAGTTGCTGACCTCGGAAGGGTAACCCTCCGGACCTTCATAAACGATGTCGCGTATTGCGCCGCGTTTTAACAAGCCAGCCGCGCCTGAGAGCGCGGCTTTTTCATGTCCCTCAATATCAATCTTCAGCACTCCAATTGGTGATTGCGCGTCATCGAGGAAGTCATCAAGGCAGATTGTCTGCACGCTGATATGATTATCGTCCTGCTGTTTTGTTTTTTTGGGTCGGCTTATTCTCGCAGCACCGCGGTTTTCGCTGAATTCGCGGGGGATCTCAAGTTCCGCGATACCGTTTGCCTCGGACACGGCGCTATCATAGACCCGTACAGCTCCAATATTACGGGTGGTTTGCCACAGCTTGATATGCTCCTTCAGGCTGGCAGCGATCTCCGGGTGTGGTTCAAAAGCGATCACTGTGCCACTTTCCCCTGTTGCTATTGCCAGCAGGCCGGTCATGAGGCCGAAATTGGCACCGACATCAAGGCATAGTTCCCCTTTGTCGACCAGCCGGTAAAGGCATTCAAGGACCGCGGTGTCGTAGCTGCCGGTTTTGAGTATTGAGGCACCTATCCGGTCATGAGGGGAGACTGTCACATGCAAACCCCATGGCAGCCGAACCCGGACATTTTTCCGGGGGCGCCTGATTTCCCACAAAACCCGTCGTATTATTTGCCCGGGTCTGAAAAATAGTTCGGGGCGTCGAAACAGGCTTGGATGGAATAATTTCATTGGCCAAAGGGCACCAAGAGGCGGCCGGATGCCTATGGCCCGACTAGTTTCCAGTCGTCGCCGAGTTGATCGACTTTATGTATTTTCCTAAAGAGTTTAGCGATCAATTCAGTGATCATCGCATTGGTTTCCTTCTCACTGTGTGCTGCAAGTGGATGCTCTCCGTTGAGATGGGAGGACACTGTGACATAGGCCCAGCGCTGGTTGGTGCCGGTCGTTAACCTGTCCCATATGTCAGTGAGTGTCCTGCGGTAGTGGCTCGGAGTGATCACTTTGGCGCCGGTAAACCAGTAGTAGGATACCTGTTGAATGCCGGATATGCTATGTTTAGAAACCAGGCGTTGAGCAGGAATTTCCGATTCCCCGCCCACGTCGATATTGATGGCCCGTGAGTCCAGGATTTCAAATCCCTGCGCGAGAAGGCAACGTTCGGGACGATGAATACTGTTATTCATGTCTTCCCCTGAAAGGACGATAAAGGCTCTGACCAGATCAAGTTTGCCAATCCTTGCGGGCGTTGGGCGGTAGTATATGCCCTGCTCATAATCGGTATCATCTGCCAGCGCATCGAGCACCTGATTTGATGGCTCGGACGGTTTGTAATTCCAGTCAGAGAGAAGTGACGGCAGGCTCATGATGATTGCTGACTGCCGGATACCGTAGGTCTTCGGCAGCAGGTAGATACCGCTGAGACCGATCCCCAGAACAGCTTGGGCGATGAGCAGTTTACGGATCATATTCATTCTGTATCCGCACTGTCGCCATTCGTTGATTTGATGACTCTGCTCGTTGTCATCTCGCGTTCCCTTTTCCAGCCTCCATTGATCAGGAAGCTCACCAGGAGCAGGCCCGCCAGGCCGAGCGGGAAGAAGATGAACCCGGAGAAATTGTGGTAGGTCTTGGCGGCAAAATCGGCGTTCCAGTATTCAGCGATCAATACAATCGTGGTTACCCTTATTGAATTCGCAATGATTGCCAGCGGGATAGAGATACATATCAGCATTGCCTGTTTCCATAACCTGTCTTGACTGAGATACCCGTATACAGCGGCAATAAAAGTCAGCGCGATCAGGGATCTTACGCCCGAGCACCCTTCTGCAATCTTCAGTGCATCCCATTGCCCGGTTGCCGATTTGATGTTTGTCCCTGCGGCGATAATATCGGCACCGCAGAGGGATGAGACATGATATGCGATCTGGGTGGCGATAACCTGCAGGCCATTGGTTGCCTGAATGAGTCCGGGCAGGGGAATTGCAAAATAAATCAGCACCAGCGGGAAGATAAAGTGCTTGGCAACATGGCGGCCCCAGAGGAAGGCGATGAGGCCATAGGTGACAAATGGAATTGACCCTGCCGCCACTCTGGCCTGGATGGTGCGATAAGATACGATGTAGAAGAGGATTCCCAGGACAAGGATTGCTAAACCCCACCATTCGCTGGAACGCGGTGAGGTAGTGATTTTTTTCCATGATCGAAAGACAAGAAATACCATGGCTAATGGCACAAACCGGCCATGCCCGTAATCGTATTCAGGTTTACCGCAGATTGCCCATATCCAGTAGGTTACCGATTGTTCACGAAAATTCCCAAATAACGGGATGGCACAATAAAAGTAGAAGAATGTCCCGGTAATTGTTACCAACAGGGCAACCGTGAGTGGGTTTGCCCGGAACCACTGCAAAGGATTGTGATGCCTGAGATTGGTCATGGCTTCACTAGACGGGGATTTTTTGAGCCATGTTTACTGTAAGGATGGGAGCAAACTGACTTCGAGGATGTCAGCTAAGGTTGGCAATATTTTAAATTATTCTAACAGGAATGCAAGGTGGAGCAGATGGCAATAGACACAAATCTGCGTTGCAAAATGGCAGGCTTGCGTGTTGCATCCATCGGGTAGTAAAATTTCCCCGATCTCTGATCATGAAAATTATCTCAGGTAGCGCACATCCAGATTTGGCTCAAAGTATTGCAGATTATCTTCAAGTTACCCCTTGTGATGCCACTGTAACCGCATTTCCAGATGGCGAAACCTTCGTCAAGATCAACGAGAATGTGAGGGGTAGTGATGTTTATATTATTCAACCCACTTGCCCGCCGACTAATTCCAATCTCATGGAGTTGCTGATTACCGTGGATGCAGCCAAGCGCGCAAGCGCGGCCCGCATTACTGCGGTGATACCATTTTTTGGCTACGCCCGTCAGGATCGCAAAGATCAGCCCCGGGTACCGATAACCGCCAAACTGGTTGCCAACCTGCTTGCCGCCGCGGGAGTGAATCGTGTTTTAACAATGGATTTGCATGCCGGTCAGATTCAGGGGTTCTTTGATATTCCTGTTGATCATCTATACGCTGCTCCTGTTCTTATTGGCTACCTGCGGAGTAAAGACATGAAGAACCTGACTGTTGTCTCGCCGGATGTCGGAGGATTGAAGATGTCCGATGCCTATGCCAAGGCACTTGATGTGCCGCTTGCAATTGTGGGTAAACGCCGGATCAGTGCGACCAAGGTCGAAGCGCTTAACGTGATAGGCGATGTTGACGGTTGCGACATCCTGTTGGTTGATGACATGACCGAGACGGCCGGTACATTGTGTGCTGCTGCAGAGTTGCTGAAAGCTCGTGGAGCGGGAAAAATTTTTGCCGGGGTGTCGCACGGTGTTCTGGGTGAAATTGGCCAGAGGCGTCTCGCTGATTCGGTAATTGAGGAGTTAATAACCACTGACAGCACCCCGATGGCCGTAGGGCCAAAGGTTACGACTATCAGCATAGCCGGATTGATGGGGGAAGGGATCAGTCGGATCCATAACGATGAGTCGGTCACTTCTCTTTTTGACATCGGCAAGAAGGGGGAATAGGATTGCCACCCTTCGCGCTCATCGGTGATTTAGCGCAAGTCTAGAACAGACAATTAGTTATGGCAGATCAGATCAACCTAAAGGCAGAGAAGAGAGAAGTAGTTGGCAGTGCTGCTGTGGGTCGCCTGCGTCGCGCCGGACTTATCCCCGGCGTTGTTTACGGAGCTTCGCAGGACAATTATGCGGTCCAGATTGAGTCAAAAGCCTTTGAAGACATCCTTCGTCACAGCGCTAGTGAGCAAATCCTGGTGAATCTGCAGATTGAAGGGGCCAAGGAATCCGACAAACTGACCCTTATTCAGGCCGTCCAGCATAACTCGATATCCGGCAAAATTTTACATGTTGATTTTAATGCGGTCAGTGAAGAGAACGAAATCCACGCACGGGTGCCGGTTGAACTTACCGGCGAAGCTATTGGTATAAAGCAGGGAGGTATTCTTGATACTCTCCTGCATGATATAGAGGTTCACTGTTTACCAAGAGATTTGCCATCGATTTTGTCTTTTGATGTGAGCGCCCTCGATATTGGTGACAGCCTGAGTATTGGTGGGGTTGAGTTTCCTGAAGGCGTTTCAACATCTTTGGATGACTCTGTGCTGATTGCCATTGTCAATGAAACACGCGCGGCATTGTCTGAGACTGAGGATGAAGGTGATGAAGGTGATGATGCCGAGAGCGAGGATGAAGAGAAGGATGAGGAGGATGGTGAAGCCAACGAGAACGAAAGAAAGAGCTAGGTTTTTGTTCTCTAAGTATATGACTGGATATGGTAACGGATGACAATAGTCGTTCGTTGCGCATGATTGTTGGTCTTGGCAATCCCGGAAGAGAGTATGTTGATACCCGGCACAATGTGGGCTTCATGGTGGTTGATCAATTTACCAATGATCTGGGACTGAGCTTCTCTGAGGAGAAGCGGTGGACCGCCAAGATTTCCAGGGACGGTGATCGCTATTTGCTCAAGCCACAAACTTACATGAACGAAAGTGGCTTGGCAGTAGGGAAAGTTGCGGCGTTCTACAAGATTGATCCGGACCAGATTCTGGTTCTCTATGATGACATTGATTTACCGCTCGGGCGTTTGCGTATCCGGGGGAGCGGCTCGGCGGGTGGACACAACGGGATGCGTTCGGTTATTAATCATCTTGGAACACAGGATTTTCCCCGGTTACGGTTGGGAATTGGCTGGGGTGGCAAGGGAGTAATTAAGCATGTTCTCGGGAAATTTAGCGACGAGGAGCGATCAGAACTTGAAAAATCGGTAAAAAACGCGGTATTAGCTCTCACTGTTATCATTGAGCAGGGCTTACCTGTGGCGATGACGCGTTTTAACGCTGTGGGTGAAACGAAGCAGGAAGCACCAGCGAAACAAGCACTTGACGATCAAGATCCATTTCCTAATGCCGATACGTCGGTTGACTACAATAAAAACACTTAACAAATGAAAAGAAATTACGAAGGCGTTATTGTCCTCGATACCACGGGTCACGAGGCAGATGTTGACCAGCTGGTCCAGGGTATTGGTCGTGAAATTGAGAGTGAAGGCGGATCTCTGGAGCAGATTGAGCAACTGGGCCGCAAGGACTTTGCCTATAATGCGCGCAAACTGGCCTCCGGCCACTACGTGAGCTACCACTTTTCGGCTTTTCCGGAGACAATTGAGAAGATAAAGACGGCTCTTAAGCTTAATTCAGCAGTTCATCTCCAGCATTTCCAGTTACGATAGACGCCGGAAGCAATGATTCCCGGCATCTTGCTTGATCGGGCAGTTGATTTCGATAAGGTGCGGGACAGGAGAATTTTTTACAGAAAAAAGGTTTTTTTCTATATTCTATTTCTTTAGCATATATTCCTATGGCATCAGTAAATAAAGTCATTCTCGTTGGTAATTGCACCCGTGATCCTGAAGTTCGCTATACCCCGAAGGGGACGGCGGTCACTGATCTCGGATTGGCGATGAATCGTCATTATTCCTCTGATGGTGGAGAGAAACGTGAAGAGACAACATTCGTTGATGTGACCTTATGGGGAAGGCAGGCTGAGGTTGCTGGTGAATATTTGAAAAAAGGGCGACCGGTTTATATCGAGGGCCGTTTGCAAATGGATAGCTGGGATGACAAGAATAGCGGTCAGAAGCGCACAAAGTTGAAGGTCGTTGGTGAGCAGATGCAGTTGCTTGGCGGCCGTGAAGGTGGTGGCGGCGGTGGAAGTTCCCAGCAGGGAAACACAGCGGATAGTGCATCACCGCAACAGGAGCAACAGGAGCAACAGGGAGGTGGTGATAACGACGGTGCGCAGTTTACCTCGGGTGATGATGACGATGATATACCGTTCTAGGGGGCATCATCGCAAAATGATTTAACTGGAGCCGGCACCGCAAGGTGCCGGCTTCTTTAATGGATGACTCAATCCACAGTGCTCCGGACGTCTCCGTCAACGAACTTGGAGATAAGCCTATCCCCAGGCTTGGCTGATTTTGCAGAATCGATGAGTTCTCCTTTTGCATTAAGGGTGATGGAATAGCCGCGCGTCAGCACCGAACCCGGACCGAGATTCTTAAGTGCGGCTGCGGCACTTGCGCAGCGTTCACTAAGACTTTGGCATGCTACCTGCCCGGCATTGGCAAGCCGATTGGCCAATACCGAGAATTCCCCCGAGACGGATTCAAGACGGTTGACTGGATGACGGCGTGTAAGTTGATGTCGCAGTTCGATGATTAAATCCTCATTTTCATTGATCAGGTTTTTAAATGAAATTGACAGCTGCCCGGCCGTTCGATCGATTTCCTGTTCGAGATCAGAGAATAATCGTCTAGGTTCCTGGAACAGAGCGCTATGGCTCAGGTAGTCGAGGCAATCGGCCTGGCGTTCGATGGCATTAAGTGCACGGTTTTGGAGTGCGACGCTCATTTTCTCAAGGCGGTTGCGCAGATCCGTAGCCTCTGGCACGATGAGTTCCGCGGCGGCACTTGGGGTGGGTGCGCGCAGATCGGCAACGAAGTCCGAGATCGTGAAATCGATTTCATGGCCAATAGCCGAGACGAGCGGCAGATTAAATTCGCTAATGGCACGTGCAACTATTTCCTCATTGAAGGGCCACATATCCTCAAGGCTGCCGCCGCCCCGCGTGATGACTACTGTATTGATAACCGGTTTGCTTTGGGAGTTCCAGCTTGCAAGATATTGCAAGGCCGCGGCAATTTCTTCGGCGGCTCCTTTGCCCTGCACCCTGACCGGGTAGACGAGTACCTTTACCCATGGTGCCCGGCGCCCCAGGACGTTTAACATATCGCGCAGAGCGGCACCGGTTGGCGAGGTGACAAGGCAGACTGTGTGCGGGAAGGGCGGGATGGTTTTTTTATTAGCTGTATCAAAAAGTCCCTGCGCGTTGAGTTTGCCTTTGAGCGCCTCGAACTTTGCCTGCAGGGCACCGATTCCCCTGTCCTGTACTAATTCGACGATAATCTGATAATTGCCCCGCGCTCCGTAAACCGAAACCTTACCGAAGATTTGTACTTTCTGCCCGTCCTCAATCGGGAAGGTGAGCTCGCGCGCATTGTTGCGGAACAGTGCGCAGGAAATCTGCGCGTCCGCATCCTTTAAGGTAAAATACTGATGCCCTGAGGCCTGCTTGCGCAGGTTGCTGATTTCTCCCTCAACCCAAATTTCTCCAATACGCTGTTCCAGAAGATTGCGAATCTTCCGTGTCAACTGGCTAACGCTTAGAATTTTGTCATCCTTGTTGATACCATTTTTTTCAGGTGAGGGAAAATCAAAGAGGTCATCCATTACTGTTTTCATTCATTGCCTTTAGTCCTGAAGTCGAGCAGGACTTTTCCCGAACGGCCGCCTCCGGCTGCTTTTGTGATAGCAGCGGAAATCTCTTCGGGAGGGAACACCGAGTCAACAGGCTGTTGCAGCTTTCCTTGGAGCATTAATCCGGCAAGTTTGCGGTATACCTTTGCTATTTCCGCATACTTGGCGGAGTTCAACCATTGCGTTAACCAAAGTCCGCGTATTTGCAGGTCCTTAAAAATCAGGAAGCTGTTAGGGACCTTTAAAGGACGCTTGCTCATCGCCCCATAAGTGATGTGTATCCCTCCTTCTGAGAGCATGGACATGATTCTCAGTGCACTTTCGCCGCCGACCGCGTTGAGTGCTAATACCACAGGGTCTCCTCCAATTGCATCCAGCGCTGTGGCTTTTCCTTCGTCATTATCCATCACCACTATGTTGCCTCCTGCCTGCAGCAGCGGCTTTATCAATTCCCTGCGCCGGACAAAGTTTATGGTTGGCTGGCTTCTGGTTCTTGCGATTGCAATGACGGCTTGGCCAACACCTGAGTTAGCGGCATTTTGAACTATCCAGGATTTAGGGTTTGGATTGCTGTCCTGATGAAGTAAAAGCCAGGCTGTCGCCGGGTTGATTTTAAGCATGCAGGATGCTTCCCCCGGCAGCTTAGGGGGCAGTTTGATGACCTGATGCGCAGCGCAGGTCACGTAATCCTGCCAACAGTCGGTGCGAGATAAGTAAAACACCTTGTCACCGGGTATAATATCTGAAACGCCCGGACCCACGGCAATGACTTTCCCGGCACCTTCGGTGCCAACGATTGCCGGTAGTGCAGGTAGTTGTCCATAGCGCCCTTCTAAAATATTGAGATCTGCAGGATTAACAGGGGCATATGCTGTGCTCACCAGAATTTCTCCTGTACCGGGCGCAGCAATAGAGTTGGCTTTAAGGGTGGCTGCGGCGCCGGGTTCGCCAAAAGCCTCAAGAACGACTTTCCGGTTGTGGTAAGGCATCAGAGTCAAATCAGTTATCGAGCGGAGACCCCGGCAGGAATGTGCTGTCATTAACCGGTGCAAACTGACAATTTAGCATAAGTGTAGAATTTCTTAACCTCGTTTATTTACATGACGGCAAGGCGGAGCTTACTCTAATCTTTAGCAATGAAAATCTGCAATCTGCTTAGTATCCTCAGTATTGCCTCGGCAGTATGTAGTGCGGCCGATGACTACAAACTTGGGCCCGATTCTCATCGTCACGATGATATCCCCGCTGGCAAGGTCACCAAGCATCGTTTTATTGAGAGCAAGATTTATCCTGGCAGTGAACGGGATTACTGGATTTATGTTCCCGCGCAGTATGATGGCTCGAAACCTGCCTGTTTAATGGTTTTTCAGGACGGGCAGTGGTACCAGAATACCGGTGGGCACACTCGTGTCCCCATTGTCTTTGATAATCTGATCCACAGTAGGGAGATCCCCGTGACGATCGGCCTCTTTATCAATCCGGGGCTTATCCCTGCCGCCAAAGAAGGAACTAAACCACGCAGGAATCGCAGTTTTGAATATGACACCTTGAATAATAAATACGCCCGGTTCCTGCTGGAGGATATGTTACCGCTTTTAACAAGGGACTTCAAAATTACAGATGATCCCGAAGGACGGGCAATTTGCGGCATCAGTTCCGGGGGTATTTGCGCATGGACAGTTGCCTGGGAACGTCCTGATGCTTTTCGCAAGGTAATCAGCTACGTGGGCAGCTTCACAAATATCCGGGGGGGTCACAATTATCCCGCGATCATACGCAAGACTGAACACAAACCGATTCGCGTTTTTTTGCAGGACGGTGAAAACGATCTGGACAACCTGCATGGCAGTTGGCCCCTGGGGAACCGTCAAATGGCGGCGGCTTTGAAGTTTACCGGCTACGACTACAAGTTCGTTATGGGAGATGGTGGCCACAACGGCAAGCATGGGGGTGCGATTTTCCCCGATATGCTGCGCTGGCTGTGGCGTGATTACCCCAAGGGCTGATGTTTACAAAAGCTTACTGGATATTGGGCGCCGGGATGTTTGCTACTTGCAGTATTTCTGCGCAGGACATGCCGCTCACCCAAATCCTGATTGAGAACGAGGGTTGGGAAAAGGTAGTGGATGGCATGAAGTTTTGTGACGCCTGTTGCACTGACAGCAGCGGCAATTTTTATTTTACTGATGTCGCCGGCGGGGACGGGGTGAAGAAAGTGACGCATGAAGGGCAGGTTTCCGACTTTATTACCGGTGTGCCGGGTATCAGCGGAATGCAGTTTGGGCCAAGGGGCAAACTGTATGCCTGCCAGGGGCGATCCCGCCGGATTGTTGCGCTGAGCCCGGGCAAGTTGCCCGAGATTATTGTTGCTGAAGTCCGCCCGAATGATCTTGTAATTACCGCTGACGGGCATCTGTATTTCACGGCAACCGCTACCAGGAGGGTTTACCACTTGAACCTCAATGGCGGCGGCAACAGGCTTCAGGTTGTTGCCACTGATATAGCCAAACCCAACGGGATCGCACTGTCGGCTGATGAAGGCACGTTATTAGTCTCCGATCACATGGACAAGGAAGTATGGTTCTTCAGAATTGAAAATGACGGGACACTTGGCTGCCGGGCTCCATATGCATCCCTGCGGCTGAGCGCTGAAAATTTCCCGAGCAAAGGTGACGGGGCTGATGTCGATGCTCTCGGGCGCTACTACGTGAGCTCTGAGCTGGGGGTGCAGATGTTTGACCCGACCGGGAGAATGGGAGGCGTTATTCTTCCTCCTGACCCCAATAAACCGTTGGTGAGCATCGTATTTTCTGGCGCGGGGCTGGAATATATTTACGTTGCCAATGGCGATGCAGTTTATCGCAGAAGGGTTAAATCCAGGGGAACAGGTCGGTGACAATAAATATGTTAAGATTATTTCTTATTATAAGTGCCAGCTGTATTGCCGGGATATCCGCCGCTCAACGACCGAATATCGTATTGATCATTGCTGACGATCTCGCGTGGGATGACTCCGGGCCATACGGTAATGATCGTGTTCGTACACCGAACCTTGACCGGCTGGCGGCCGAGGGAATGAAGTTTACCCGCGCGATACTGACCGCGAGTTCATGTAGCCCGAGCCGGGCGAGTATCATTACCGGCCGTTATCCGCATCGAACTGGTGCTGAAGAATTACACTGGCCGGTTCCTGGACAACAGGTAACTTTCGTCGAAAAGCTGCGTGCGGCAGGTTATTGGACTGCCGCTGCAGGAAAGTGGCATCTCGGGGATGAGATTCGTGACCGGTTTGACCTGATTCGTGATGTCGATACATCGGGGTTCCAGCTACCGAGCGGCAAAGCAGGTGAGGCAGGTGTTTTTAAGGAAACTACCAAAGGTGATGCCAAGAGCGGATGTGCTGATTGGATTCCCCTGATCAAGGCACGTCCGAAAGGCAAGCCGTTTTTCCTGTGGTTGGCCGCGCTTGATCCTCATCGCCCCTATGAGGAGGGCATCCTTGTCCAGCCTCACCTGCCACCTGCGGTTCGCGTTGCACCGTATCATCCTGATACCTTTGGTGTGCGCCGTGAGTATGCGCTTTATTACGATGAAATCTCCCGGCTTGATCACTTTACTGGGTTGGTAATCAGGGAGTTGAAGGATCAGGATATACTGGAGGAAACTCTTGTTATCTTTTTTTCCGATAACGGTCGCCCTTTTCCCAGAGACAAGACTTCACTTTACGACTCGGGGATTCGTACGCCCTTCATCGTACGTTATCCGCCTGTTGTTAAGGCGGGAAGCGTTTGTGATCGGCTCATCAGCGGGGTTGATATTGCACCGACCCTGCTGGAAATCGCCGGAGCGCAGGGCAGTAGTACATTTGATGGCGTTAGCTTTGCCCGGCTTCTTGGAACCCCGCGGGGATTGCCTGTTCGCAGTTATGCCTTTGCCGAGAAGAACTGGCATGATTATGAAGATCATTCCAGGGCTGTCCGTGGAGAGAAATTTAAATATATCCGCAATTATTATGATGATCTCCCTGCCACTCCACCGGCGGACGCAGTACGGGGAGTGACTTATAAGGCGCTCTGCAAACTGCATGAATCGGCTGATCTGTCAGCCACGGAAGGTCAACTGTTCTGGGATCCAAGGCCAAGTGAAGAGCTCTACGATTGCAGTGGCGACCCGCATGAATTAAAGAACCTGGCGAACGATCCCGTTCACGGTAAAACGCTGGGACTCATGCGTGATGCGTTGCAGAAGTGGGAACGTGACACAGGAGATCTTGTGCCTGAATTGCGTACTGCCGATGAGTTTGACCGCCGAGAGGGCAAACCAACTCCGGCCCGGATTCGTCCCCGCTGGTCAAAGAAGAAAATGGTCGAGGCTGGTCTCACGGCACCCTGAGCCCCGGGTTATTTTGTTGAATCCTTTCAGCTGTCATCCTCACGGATAATCAGGCGGCAATAGCCAGCAGGCTTTCAGCATGCTGGCGCGCTGAACTGCTGTTGCCGCCGAGCATTCTTGCGATTTCGGAAATTCGCTCATCGTTTTCGATCCTGCACAGGCGGGATCGCGTTCTCCCGTCACTGCTGAATTCCTTGCTTACCGCGTAGTGACAGTTTGCCAGAGAGGCGACCTGAGGTAAGTGGGTGATCGCAATAACCTGATGGTTGTTGGCAAGGGAAGCCATTTTTATCCCGACAGATTGGGCAATTTCCCCACCGACATTTGCATCAATTTCGTCGAATACCAATACCGGCACGGCATCCTCGTGCGCGAGGGTGCTTTTTATAGCAAGCATAATGCGTGACATTTCTCCGCTGGAGGCAATCATGCGCAATGGCTTGGCGGGCTCCCCCGGGTTTGGTGAAAACATGAAGTCAATATTTTCCGCCCCGGATGTTACCGGGTTCTCGAGTTGTTCCAGGATCACTTCAAAATGTGCCCGCTTGAAGCCAAGTTCTTCTAGATGACTGGCAATTTTACCGGCGAGCTTTGGTGCTCCACGTTTTCTTTTTGCAGTGAGTTTACTGGCTGCTAATTGCAAGGTATTGTTGGCTTTTATAATTTGTGTGGACAGGAGTTCCAGTTCTTCCCCGCGGCTTTCGATGTGCTGTAGCTTCTTGGCAGCCCGGTCCTTGAATGCAAGCACGTCTGCAATGCTGTTGCCGTATTTTCGCTTCAGTGTTTCAAGCAGGTTGACACGATCCTTAAGGATCGCCATTGCTGTTGCGTCGACTTCAAGGCCTTCTGAGTAATTGCGCATGTTTCTTTCCAGTTCCTCAAGCTCGACCAGGGCAATATTGAAGCCACTTGTGATCTTCTCAGTGGCAGGATCATTTTTTTCGAGATCCCTTACCAGGCGTGCGATTTCTGAGAGATGTGAGAGCGCTGAGTTGTCTTCTCCGCCCAGAGCGGATGAGATACGGCTGGCGGTTTCCACCAGGTGGCTGCTGTTGGCGGCAACCCGGTAGCGCTGTTCGAGCTGTTGTTCTTCTCCAGGTTGAATATCAGCCTCCTCAATTTCTAATATCTGGTGTTTCAGCAGATCAATTTCCTGTTCGTTAGCACGCTCGGAGTTGGCAAGCTCATCGTATTGAGCCTGCAGGGTTTTCCATTTACGGCAGGCGTTTGCACAAAGTAGTGCTTCTTGCGTGGCATGCGCGTAAGCATCAAGCATGGCAAGCTGTCGCTCGCGTGAAAGCAACGATTGATGATCGTGCGGTCCGTGCAGATCGACCAGGAACTGTCCAAGTTGCTTGAGTACGGAAAGAGTAACAGGAGAACAGTTAACGAATTGTTTGTTACCGGAGGATGTGTCGATTACCCGCCTTATTACCAGCTGGTTGTTTTCGCAGGGGCCGAGACCGGACGCATTGAGAACGGTATTAATTGCTTCTGTGTGCTCGAGATCAAATACCGCCTCGATGGAGCACGATTCACAACCAGTACGCACCAGGTTGTGGTTGGCACGTTCGCCTACTATAAGCTTGAGGGCTCCGACAATCACTGACTTTCCGGCACCGGTTTCACCGGTGATACCGATGAGACCGGTGCCAATTTCCCATATAAGATCCTCAACCAGCGCGAGATTGTTTATTTTTAGTAATGTCAGCATGCTCTTATTGGTCGGGATTTAGCTCTTTATATTCGTTAATTATACGTTCGTTTGAACAATAGTTCAAACGAACAATTAGAATGCCCAACAATTTCCATTCCGCAGTCACTTTGAATGGGATTGCCCGGATTGCCCGGATTGCCCGGATTTCAGGCAGATACTCGGATTTGGGTGCAATTCTTGCTTGATCGACAGGCGTTGTTGACTAAGAAACGTGATTGTCGATTCTTCCGGCAGTATTGTAATGTCTGGCTTTCAATTCACTTTTCTTGGAACCGGGACCTCGGTAGGGGTTCCCATGATCGGTTGCGGTTGTGAAACCTGCGTATCTACCGATTCGCGTGATCAGCGTTTGCGTTGTTCGGTTCTAATTGAGACGGCGGAACTGCGCCTGTTGGTGGACGCAGGTCCCGATTTGCGGCAGCAATGCCTGCGAACAGGCATTACCAGTTTGGATGGCGTGCTGATTACCCATCCGCATGCCGATCATGTCATGGGTTTTGATGACCTGCGACGTTTCACCCCCGGCAGGGATGATACCCTGCGTGTATTTGCCCGGGCATCATGTTTTACTGCCCTGGAAAAGATGTTTTTCTACATGTTTAACGGGGCAAACCGTTATCCGGGATACTTTAAACCCGATCCTTGCGTCCTGGGGGATATACTGGAAATCAGCGGTCTGGAGGTGGTTCCAATTGCTGTTGAGCACGGTAATGTTGAATGCGTTGGGTTTCTTTTCCGGCAGGCCGGGCGGTCGATATTGGCTTATTTACCCGATTGCAAGCGCATATCGGATGCCGGTATGGAGGCACTTTCCGGGGTCGAATGCCTGGTGATTGATGCATTGCGCGGGCGAGCTCATCCTACACACATGAGCATTGATGAAGCTGTTGCTATCTCTGCTGAGATCTGCCCGGGCACCACCTGGTTAACGCATCTTTCGCATGAGGTGTTGCATGCCCGTGAACAGCAGGCCCTTCCAAACGGGGTGAATATAGCCTATGACGGGCTTAAGCTGAGTCTTTGATTCCAATGTTCCGTCAGGCGCTTCCCATGCGCTATGACCGGTTTAGCCGGGAGTATTTAAGGGCGGCTTATTGCGGAATCCCTAAACGGGTTCCAAACGGCACGGTAACAGCAATGTAAACTGAATAACCGTCAGGAAATGCAAGTTGCTCGCTGGTATATTGCAGGAGATCTTCAGTGCCTGCACCGTGGTGAGCAATTCCTACAGTGAACCCGCGTCAGGTGACGGGGCATGCACTTCCTGTGTTCCCTGATTTTGAATCCGCGGCAGGACGGCGGCAGCACGTTCCTTCATCTCCTTGCCTGGCTTGAATTTTACGATGGAGCGCGGCGGGATGATCACATCAGTGCCTGGCTTATTGGGGTTACGACCGATTTTCTGCTTGGTTTCACGGATTTGAAAAGAACCAAAATTGCGGAGCACGACTTCATCTCCGCCGGCGAGCGTGGCAGTGATGGTATCAAGGGTCTTTTGGATGACATCGAAGACCTGCTGTTGAGTCATTCCTGTTTCGTTGCTTATCTGCACCACTAGGTCGCGTTTTGTGACAGTCTTCATCAATTAATATAAGTAAAATATTGGTAGGGCGGTGTCCGGTTACGAAGAACTGTGATTAATGTATCGATTGCTACTTTTCAAGAACTTCAAAAGGACGTGGGCTGAAACACATAGCGTTCTCAAGGGGTTTGGCAAAAGAAATTTTCTTCTTCTTTGCAATTGTTACTGATTAGCGACTTATAACCATTCTGAAGCAGTCTTAAAATGTGTTTTTGCGACATCAAAAAGGATGGTTTTGCCGTGTTTATTTACCAATTTCCCGGCGGTTTCCCGCACTGCCTTTGAAGCCCCTTTTGGGATTGACATTTCGTATTTTGCGGATGTTTGCTCGATCCACCAGACAAATTTATCTCGAGCGAGTATGGATGCCGCCGCGACGGTGATATCGGATTCTGCTTTGGTGCGTTGTTGCAGTTGGATTTTTCGCCCGCACTCGCCCAGAGCGGATTGCAGGCGCGAGGGATTGGCAAACTGGTCGCTTAGTGCACGCTGGCACTCTGGCCGTTTTGCGCACAATTTTTCAATGACCGCCGAATGTCCCCAGGCAAGCAACTTGTTAAGGTTGCCGATTTTGCTGTAGAGCTCGTTGTATTTAGTCGGGCCTATCATAATGACCTCGTGATCGAGCCCCGGGGTTTTGCGGATTAAATGAGCGAGCTTCCTGATCTTTGGGTCTGATATTTTTTTTGAGTCCATCACTCCCGCATCAAGCAGGGTGTGAGCCAAGTCTCTGTCGGTATAGGCACCGGCAATAACCAATGGCCCGAAGAAATCGCCCTTGCCACTTTCATCAATGCCGAAGTGAGGTTCAAACATTTCCGGGTTGAGTTCCTCTTCGTAACCCAGTTCAGCGGCGCCGAGTATTTCAGGCTCCAGGGTGAAGCGGACAAATTCCTCAGTGCCCTTGCCCTGCAGCAATACTTTTGGCCCCTTTTCGTAGACGGCGATGTGGAGTTTCTCCTTGGCTGCCGCGAACAGGGTGTAGGGTTTCCCTTTGAACGTAAAACCGGATTGTTGCAAAACTCTGCGCAGATTTTCTGCCTGTGCATCGGTGAGTAAATGGGTATATGAGGTAAGGGTGCGGGCCACACTTGGAACTAAACAGCAAGCCGACCATGTCACAACCATCGAACGACCAGAAAGTTGCCGAAAGCCCACCGATTGAGGATGCAGACGGGCTGCGGGCAGCATTGGCTGCGTGGTTTGCTCAAGTGGGCAGGGATTATCCGTGGCGGGCCACTGAGGATGGCTACGAGATTCTGGTGTCAGAGGTCATGTTACAGCAGACACAGGTGGCTACTGTGCTGGGGCGGGGTTACTATCACCGGTGGCTGGAGCAATTTCCAGATGTGAAAGCCCTGGCAGCGGCGGATGAGGAGGAGGTGTTGCGTGCCTGGGAGGGCCTTGGGTATTATTCACGCGCCCGCAATCTGCAGAAGGCGGCACGGGTAATCCTCGAGGAATATGGAGGAGAATTTCCCCGCTCTTTGGATCAGATTGAAGCTTTGCCGGGAGTAGGTCGCTATACAGCGGGAGCTGTGGCGAGTTTTGCCTTTAACGCGCCGGTGGCGGCGGTTGATTCCAATATTGCGCGCGTGTTGGCGAGGTTGTTTGATTTCCGTGAATGCATTGACACCACTGCAGGCCAGAGACAGCTCCTGCAATGGGCCGCCCGACTGGTACCGAAGGCAGGCGGGCGTATTTGGAACTCCGCCCTGATGGAGCTCGGGCAGAACGTGTGCAAGGCCAAATCGACTGTCTGCGATCGATGCCCGGCTGCTGCGTGGTGCCAGGCATCAGAGCCTCTTGCCTTGCCGGTCAAGAAGACCCGCGCGGCTGTAACTGTGGTTGATGAGCATGTCCTGCTAGCTTGCCGTCGCGGCAAGATATTACTTCAGCAGGAAGTCGGGAGACGTCGCAAAGGACTCTGGAAACTGCCATCGCGCGGGGTTGAAAAAATGCCTGGTTTATCACCGGTAGACAAACATAATTACACAATTACGCGTTACCGCGTGACGATGTTTATTTATGAGGTGGAGGACGTCATCGCGGAAGAGAACGAGCGATGGTTCCGGCTGGAAGAGTTGTCTAATCTTCCGATGCCAAGTCCCTATCGTCGAGTGGTGGCGCGGTATGTTGACCGGCGGGGAAAGGCCACTCAATCTCGGTAGTGTCGTGCAGGATGTCCAGCATCAGGGGAGGAGTGAGCAGTTGCTCAAGTATAGTGCGGTTGGAGATGCTGGCCGCATCGCGTGCATCTGTAACGTGATTTAAAACAATGCCGGCGAGCTTAAGTCCTCTGGCGCGGATTGCGTTGACAGTCAGGATCGTATGGTTGAGGGCACCAAGGCGGTTGTCGACAACGACAAGTACCGGCAAATCCAGATCTGCGACCAGATCCGCCATCGAGTAGCCGGCTGTAACCGGCACCGCCCAGCCACCGATTCCCTCGACCAGAATATGTTCATATTGGTTGGCGAGAGCATGATAGGCCGCCTTGATTGCCGGGATATCGGCCTTGTTACCCTCGATCAGGGAGGCTGCCATCGGGGCGGCCGGGTTCTTGAAGAAGACCGGATTGACGTCATCTATGGAGGCGGGCTCGGGTGAACTGGCTGCTGCGAGATCTACCGCGTCGGTGCGTTCACCGCAGGCAATCGGTTTGAATCCTGCCGCGCTGCTGCCGAGTCGTGACAGGGCACGAAGCAGGAGTTGGGTGACGTAGGTTTTACCAACGCCGGTACCGGTGCCGGTGACGAATAGTTTCAAAGCCTTGAAAAGATCGGGATTAGTTATTGAATGGCCGGATTGTAATGGCTGCGGCGATGTTTCCGGCAATGAGTTCCACTTGCTATAGGCCGATTTGTTCTCTTACCGCCGCCGCGATTTTCTCTGCCCGGGAGGTGATATAGTCGCCGTCTTGTCCCTCGACAAGGATACGCATTTTAGGACCGGTTCCGGAGTAGCGGATGAGCACCCGCCCGGTATTTCCGAGTTCTTCCGCGGTCTCTGCAATCAGTGGCGCTGCCTTGAGGCTTGAGATTTCCGGTTTGGAGCTAACAGCGACATTAACCAGTTTCTGCGGGAATTTTTGCAATACCCTGCGTAATTCTGAAAGCGGCTTCCCGGTTTCCTTCATTACACGCAGTGCTGCCAGTGCAGCGAGGATACCGTCGCCGGTGGTGTTATGGTCGCGGCAGATGATATGACCACTCTGCTCGCCGCCGAAATTGGCACCTATTTCGCGCATGCGGTTGACGACATGGCGGTCACCAATTTCGGTGCGTTCCACCCTGCCGCCGTTTGCGGCAATGCACTCATCAAGACCAAAGTTGCTCATCTTGGTGGCGACAAGCGTGTTTGTCGCCAGTTGTCCTGTTTTCAACAAATGACAAGCAATAAGCGCCATCAGTTCGTCGCCATCAACGGGGTCAGCGTTTTCATCGCACATAAGGATGCGGTCGGCATCGCCATCATGGGAGATTCCCACATCCGAGCCATCAATTTTAACTTTTTCTGCGATTACCTCGGGACGGGTGCACCCGCAATCGACGTTAATGTTGTCACCGCTTGGTGTATCGAAATGCGTTACAAGCTTGGCACCGAGCCTTTCGAGGATTTGCGGACTGGTAAATGAAGACGCTCCATTTGCAGTATCAAGACTTATCTTAAGACCCGCAAGGGGGGAATTACCGGCATCCTTTGTCATTGAGGATACAGCCATTGAGATGTAGCGTTGTGCGGCATTCGAAAGGACTTCGCTATGCCCGATTATTGTATCGCCGGCCAGGTTGCTTTCCGGCCACTGTTGCCCGGAGAGCATGAAGGTTTCGATCGCCCTTTCCTGCTCATCAGAGAGCTTGTAGCCGTCCCCGCCGAAGAACTTGATGCCGTTGTCGGCTGGAGGATTGTGTGAGGCGGAGATAACGATACCGAGATTTGCCCCGGTTTCCCTGACCAGCAGGGATACTGCAGGTGTCGGAACCACCCCTGCAAGTGTGACGTCCATTCCCACTGAATGACATCCGGCGGCAATCGCACTTTCAAGCATATCCCCGCTGCGGCGGGAGTCCTTCCCGATTACGGCGTGCGATCGACCGGCGGAGTTGCTGCGCTTTGGCGGGATTAGCTCGGTGGCCGTGACCTGGCCGAGAAGCAGTGCCCTCTGGGGTGTAATGTTGCCGGTATTCACACGGCCGCGAACACCATCAGTTCCAAAGAATTTCTCCAGGGATGCCATTTGATCTGTGGATTGCGTGAAAAATTTCAGGACTTTACCTGATCAGTTTAGCGCCTTTATCCCCAAAGATACGGGGAGGTTTCCGCCGATGCTAAATGCGGGTCGGGTTCATGAGGTTTCATCGGAGGGCGGGGTGCTCTCTGGCGGTTTGGGTTTGGCCTTGGATTTTGTGCCTTTTGGTTTCGGCGGATCAGCAGGACTGGCCGCCGGTTCCGGTTTGCCTTCGTGTTCATTTTCAACTTCCAGCAATTCAAGAAGGCGCTTATGGAATTCGTCGGGTTCAAGGTCGCGTTCCAATTCTCCGCTGTGAGCTAGAGAAAGTGCACCGGTTTCCTCAGAAACTATAATGGCGATTGCATCTGATTCCTCCGTCAACCCGAGTCCCGCACGGTGTCGCAAACCAATGCTGTGGTCGCCGATCTCCTTTTGACTTAACGGCAGAACACAAGCGGCACTAATCACCCTGCCTTCACGCAGGATGACGGCGCCATCATGCAATGTGGTTTTTGGATGGAAGATTGTCAGTAGCAGTTCCGGAGAGAATCGAGCATCAAGATTGACGCCTGTTTCAAGGTGGGGGTTGAGCTCTATGCCCCGTTCAATTGCAAATAACGCACCATGCCGCCTGGCACCAAGCTGGCGCACTGTATCGGCAAGGTTATCGATGAATTCCTTGTTTTTACCCTCGGAGAAGAACAGGAACCCGCGATTGCCGATATCTGCCAGTGTGCGGCGCACTTCAGGCTGGAATGCGATAATGATCGACATTGTGAAGAAGAATGCGAAGCCGAAGACCAGCCAGCGGATCACGATGAGTTCGAGGGCATAAGATGTCAGGAGCAACAGGATGAGGATTGTGCCAAGCAGTGTCAGCAGGCGGGCCCAGTTGTGTGTCGTGAATCGACGCATAATAAAATACATGGCTACCGAGACCAACAGGATCTCTGCTATCGCCGGTAAATGCTCACGAATGGACTGGAAAATTTCAGACACGTCTCTTCAGGATGGCCACTATAGCGCAAAACAGCCATCCTGTAATGCATCATGAAAGGGGTGGGTGGGCAAAGGCGGCAGTGCTGTTTATCCGTAAAGTATCGCTTCGGTCATGCGCAGAGCTTGAAGGTTTGCTCCAGGATCATGTACCCGCAGGATTTCAGCTCCCTGCTGCCTTAAATAAGAGGTTAAGGCCACTGTTGGCCATTCCCGCTCACCAATATCATCACTTCCGATTAGCGCAGCGATGAATGATTTGCGTGATACGCCTATTAACAGGGGCCTACCGCAAACGCGCATTTCAGGTAATGAGCACAGCAGTTCCAGATTGTGTTCCAGAGATTTACCGAAACCAATTCCGGGATCAAGGACGATTCGTTCAGGAGCGATTCCGTCGTGCTCACACAGGATCAATTGTTGCTTCAAATAGGACATTACCTCTGTCACTACATCTTCATAATGTGGGGAATCCTGCATATTACGGGGATTGCCTGGCATGTGCATGAGCACCAATCCACACTTTGAACCTGTTGCGACTGACCTCATTGCGGGGTTTGAGAAACCATTTACATCGTTGATAATATCCGCTCCGGCAGCGAGTGCCGCCGCTGCAACTTCCGGTTTTGATGTATCCACTGAAATCAAGGTTTCCGGGGCGCGCAGGGAGGCAAATTTCTCAATTGCCGGCAGCACGCGCTGTTGTTCATCCCCGGCACTCACCTCTGCAGCTCCGGGGCGTGTTGATTCTCCGCCAAAATCAATGATGGCGGCACCTTCGGATTCCAGCTGCAGTGCCCGGGTTGCCGCTGCGTCGGCGGTTTGGAAATGCCCGCCGTCTGAAAAAGAATCCGGGGTGACATTGACGATGCCCATGATCATGCCGGCACCAGACAGGTCATAGCTGCGAGTCCCGATTACCCAGGGATCCGCCTTTAATGGAGTTTTGAGACTTGCCGGATGATAAGCCATAACCTATCCTTCCCCGGTAATATCCTCAGCTCAACTCATGAAAACGTTCGTTCTTGCCGGCGTGTTGGTTGCCTTCATGCCATCGCTTTCCAGGGCACTGCCTCCTGGAACTTATATCGATGACGATGCTGACCAGATTTCCCGCACGGTCATCCACAAGGACGGCACCTATACAACAACTTCCCGGGACAGGGATACCCGGATACTCATTCGGGAGACCAAAAGGCGTAATGATACCCTGGTGATGCGCAGTGAGTTCGTCCTTGATCAGTTTGGCCGTGAGCGCAAGGGGCGGGTTTACGATGGCCAGAAGAACCTTCTTTTCACCAGTGAGTTCCTTTACAATGACAAGGGGAAGGCACAGGAGGAACGTGTATACAACGCACAGGGCAAGCTTGTACGCAGGTTGATGTATCAGTATGACCGCTTCGGGAGATCAAAGCCGTTTTGTGCGACTTACCAGGATGGACGGCCCATAGGCGATCTGGTGCCACTGGATGATGCATCAGCGTTCAGCACGACTTCAACCCACGCGCATTCCTCCGATGGCGGCAATGGTATTGATTCGGGAAAGATAATCCGCTCGAGGGATGGTTCAACGGTACGTCTAGACTCTGGAGCGGTAAGGTATCCCGGATCGAAGCCGGCAACACCGGAGGCAAAGAAACCGAAACGCAGGTTCCGGATTTTCAAGTCCCGTGATTAGTTGTACTGGCCTGTAGCCGGTTGATTTGATGAATGCTTCAGCGAGTTTACTCTCAGTGCTCCTTGCCTTGGGGATTGCTGTGGTGGGCTTGTTCTGGGGGGTCAATGCGCGCAATACGGTACGCAAGGCCTGGAATGAGGATGTTGTTGCCATTAAAGGTCAGGCAGATAGCGATTTTGTCGCCCTTGAGAATGACCTGGAAAACAGCAAGGCAGAGGCTGCACGGGTAGAGGATGAGAACCGCAACCTGCGCCGGCAGCTTGATATTGAGCGTGACGGCCATGCTGAGCTGATCCGCCAGAATGACCGGCTTGAATTACGTCTGGCCAATTATCAGGATGGGGATTTGCCGGCAGAAACAATACGCGATTGGACAGACGATGAGCTTGATCGGCGCAAGAGCAGTCGCGAATTAACGCTGGCGATTCGTGAATTGCCCCTCAAGCGTAGATTGCGCTATCGCTTTGCTGACCGGGATGGGATGCGGGAAGCCCTCGCCAATGGTCCTGGCCTTGTATCCGGTGTAGACGCGGTAAGGCAGACGCGTGCCTATGCGGCAATGGGGTTTGTGACCCCGGAAACCGATGTGCGTGCCAGGATGATTGATTTGCTGGAGGGTCAACTGGGGGCTGCATTCTATGCCGGACAAGACATTGTCCTGTTCAACAGTGAGGGAACCACAAACAGCGCAAATGACCGGACTGCATTGGCCATAGAGATTGTGCGTGCCTTACAGGATCAGCATTTCGACTTGTTGTCAGCCCTTGAAAAATGGCCGCATAACGATGATGCCAAGCTGGCTCTCTGGTCCGTTGCTGTGGGGGATTCCAGCCTCGTGAAGATACGTTTCCAGCTTCAGGATAATACTCCGGGAGCTGACCAGTTCCTGCAAAGTGCCACCAAGATGACTCGCGAGCAATTTGAGAGGATTCCCTCTTTTTTGCGCGAATATTACCTTTTCCCCTTTGCCCTTGGTGATGGTTTCTGCCAGAAACTGCACGAGGAGGGGCGCTGGGAAAGGATTAATAAAGGGCTTTCCAGCCCGCCTCAGAGCACTGCGGAAATCCTGCACCCGGAATTGTACATGTCTGGTGAACCTTTTCGGCCGGAGCGATATGACTGGGATATCAACAAGCTCTCAATAGCCGGAGTGAATCCGAGCTGGAGCAATGTTGCCGGTGAACTTGGCATTGCCCTGTTGCTCAACCAGAGTAATTTCCTGGAGCAGATGGCCGAACTCGGTCAACCGGATATCCTGGATATGCCGGAGTTGGTGTCCAAGGGCATCGAGCATTTTTCCGCCCGGGATGGTTCCAGGGCAGCTGCCGGATGGCATGGTGACCGGTATCTTGTTTATCCCAATGCCGATGGTGTCGATGGCAGTGATCATGTTTACTGGCGCACTAAATGGCGCAGCGCGGAGGATGCCACGGAGTTTTCAAATGCGATCACGAGATCACTCGCGTTCCGGCGTGGCGGCAATAAAGCGGCTGGCAGTAAGCGTTATATATCGGTACGTAAACTGGAAGGCAACCAGGTAAGGGTGATCGATGCCGCGACCAAGGCATTTGGCGAGGCGCTGATAAAGAAATTCCCGGAGGCCTCAGCCGAGGGGGGACAAGACGGCAGGTAAACAGGATGATTGCGAAAAAGGTTTTCTTTTCCGGTCGCGTGCAGGGGGTGGGTTTTCGTTATGGGACCAAGCAGGTAGCGATGGGATTTGATGTGACTGGTTTGGTGTGCAACCTTGTTGACGGCAGGGTTGAGCTTTGTGTGATGGGTGAAATGGACGAGGTTAAGGAGTTTTTGCGGGAGATTCGTGAAGAGTCAAACCTTGCCCATCATATCCTCGAGTATGTCGAGGAGGAGATTCCACTTGCAGAGATGCAACAGGTGAGAGGCTTCTCGATTGCCGGCTGAGGGGCCCTTATCGCGGCAGGGGAGCCGGATTTTCCCTGTGATGAGCGCAGGGCGTGATCAGTTGGCAACGATGTTTACCAGTTTTCCCGGGACAATGATCACTTTGCGCACGGTTACCTCGTTGATAAACGGCTGGATTTTATCCAGTCCTTTTGCCGCTGCTTCGAGCTCCTCGCCCGTGGCGTCTTTGGCCACGACCATCTTGTCGCGCAGTTTACCATTGACCTGAACCACGATTTCTATCTCGTCGTCGATCAGGTAATCTTCGTTAAACGCGGGCCATGACGTGATGGCCAGTTGTTCATCGGGAACAATATCCGGGAATGCTGCCGCGATGACCCGGTTAAGTTCCTCGCTGATATGGGGGGCAAAGGGGTTTAGCAGATGCAGGAACGATACCAGAGAGCTTACCGGGCGACTGTCGGCGGCAGTCAGCTCGTTTGTCAGTTTCATCATTTGCGAGATTGCAGTATTGAAGTCAAGCGACTCGATATCATCACCGACTTTCTTGATTGTCTCGTGCAGGATCCTGCGTTGTTTCTTGGTGGGCTCTGTCGCTGTAACCTTATCACTTAATTGCCATTCCCCTTCCTGTTGCTCTTCCATGAAGAGTCTCCAGACGCGGGCAAGAAAACGATGCACCCCCTCCACCCCCTTCATGTTCCAGGGTTTTACCTGCTCGAGCGGACCCATGAACATTTCATACAGGCGCAGTGAATCAGCGCCGTATTCCATGATGACCTCATCGGGGTTTACGACATTACCACGACTTTTTGACATCTTTTGGCCGTCTTCGCCGAGGATCATTCCCTGGTTTACCAGTTTCTGGAAAGGTTCCCTGGTTTTCACGTAGCCCAGGTCGTGCAGCACCTTGTGCCAGAATCGTGCATAAAGAAGATGCAGCACCGCGTGCTCGGTACCGCCGACATAAAGGTCAACGTTCATCCAGTAGTCGTCAGCCTCCCTGGAAATGAAGTCGGTGCTGTTCTTGGGGTCGCAGTAGCGCAGGTAATACCAGCAGGAACCGGCCCACTGGGGCATGGTGTTTGTTTCCCGGCGCAAGTTATCGTCGAGTTCCACCCATTTGCGGGCTTTCGAGAGTGGCGGTTCCGCGGTGCCGGTGGGCTTATAATCATCCATCGCAGGCGCCTCGAGCGGCAATTGTGCATTGCTGAGCGCGTGATGATTGCCATTGCTGTCCCAGACAATAGGGAATGGTTCGCCCCAGTAGCGCTGTCGACTGAACAGCCAGTCGCGCAGCTTGAAGTTGATTCTCGGCCTGCCGGCTGTGTTTTTTTCCAGCCATCCGGGTTCCTTTGAGGTTCCCATCATGACTGCCTTCGCTACTAAGGTGTCCAGGCCGTCGATAAGCGGTGAGGAGTTTATAGCAGTGCCGTTTCCGGTAAAGCATGCGTTATCCGGATCCTCGGTTTGAGGTTGAACGACCTGCTTGATTTCGAGACCGAATTTCTTGGCAAATTCGTGATCGCGTTCATCGTGTGCCGGAACTGCCATGATGGCGCCTGTGCCGTACGAGGTCAGCACGTAATCGGCAATCCAGACAGGAATCCTTTCCCCGTTTACCGGGTTGATCGCATAGCCTCCGGTAAATACCCCGCTTTTTTCTTTACTGTCCTCAGTGCGTTCACGTTCGGATTTGTTGGCCGTTGCTTGGCGATATTCGGTGACATCCTGCAGGTGATCAGTTGTGGCGACCTCGTCGACCAGGGGGTGTTCCGGAGCCAGAACGATGTAGGTGGCACCGAACAGGGTGTCCGGGCGCGTGGTGAAAACAGTAATTTTTTTACCGCTGGGGGCATTTTCACCGGCCGCAAGCGTGAAGTGCACATCAGCCCCCTCGCTACGGCCGATCCAGTTACGCTGTAATTTCTTGATGCCCTCCGGCCAGTCAAGGCCTTCAAGCTCCTCAATCAGGCGATCGCCGTATGCGGTGATGCGCAGCATCCATTGGCGCATCGGCTTGCGTTCCACCGGGTGGTCTCCGCGCTCGGATTTTCCCTGAATAACCTCCTCGTTGGCAAGCACGGTGCCAAGTGCCGGGCACCAGTTGACGGCAACCTCGTCTATGTATGCCAGACGGCGGGAATTGATATATTCGGTACGCTCCCCGGCATTCTCCTGCGGATAGTCCTGCTCGCGACGTTTGATGAGTTGCTCTATCGGGCGTGCGGCTTTCTCCTCCGTGTCGAAATAGCTGTTGTAGAGCTTGAGGAAGATCCATTGGGTCCAGCGGTAATATGAAGGGTCGGTGGTATTGATTTCGCGATCCCAGTCGTAGGAAAAGCCGATGCGTTGTAATTGTGACTTAAAATACGCAATATTCTTTTCGGTGGTCTCACGCGGGTGCACACCATGTTCAATTGCATACTGCTCCGCGGGCAGGCCAAAGGCATCCCACCCCATGGGATGTAAAACGTTGAAGCCAAGCTTGCGTTTATAACGCGAGATAATGTCAGTGGCGGTGTAGCCTTCCGGGTGACCGACGTGCAATCCCTGGCCACTGGGATAGGGAAACATGTCGAGGGCGTAATACTTTGGCCGGCCGGGATCAAAGCCAGGGTCACCCGGATTGGAAGCCCGGAAGGTTTTCTCTTGATCCCAGAGGCCTTGCCATTTGGGTTCAATCTCGTCGAACGGGTATTGTTTGCGGCGCTCGGACATTAGGTTAGCAGTGCTGGGTTATTTAGGCCGGAATTTCCAGATAACCATGTTTTTTTTATACCTGAAATCATGCACTTAGTTGTTGCCAGCGGCAATGCTCACAAGACGGCTGAAATTCGCCGTATCCTGGGTGATCTCGTGACCTCGGTTGAGGACCTGTCCGCGCATCCTGAAATTAAGGAGATACAGGAGACAGGTGCCACTTTTGAAGAGAATGCAGTCATTAAGGCACTTGAGACAGGAAGGGCCCTGGGTGATGGGGCATGGATTCTCTCGGATGATTCCGGGCTGGAGGTTGATGCTCTGGGGGGCAAACCCGGGGTATATTCTGCGCGGTATTCGGGGGCCGGGGCAAGTGATGCGGACAACAGGGTGAAACTGCTGGAGAAAATGGCCGGTATAGACGGCGAGGAGAACTCCCGATCAGCACGTTTTCGCTGTGCCATGGTGTTGGCGCGTGGCGGGCAGAAGATAGCTGTGTTTGAAGGGGCGCTTGAGGGAGTTATTGCCAACGCTGAGAAAGGTGAGCAGGGATTCGGATATGATTCACTCTTTATTCCCGAGGGTTACAGCGAAACTTTCGGGCAACTGCCGCCGGAAGTAAAAAACAGCATGAGCCATCGCGGTCGTGCACTGGAGAAGTTTAAGCTGTGGCTTGCCAGGCAAGACCTGCCAAATGAGAACGGATGTTCTAATCATGTCGGGAATCAAAAGAAGGCAGAATGGGAGACGTAGCAGTGCCAGACGAACTGCCCTGCGAGAAATGCGGGGAACTGACAGCCTACAATGGGCTCATCGGAGCCAAGTTGTCATGTGAGCATTGTGGGATACCAAGACCCCACACCATGAGGGGAGCAACCGGTTGCGGATCGCTCATTTTCCTGATTTTTTTCGTGGTGGCAATCCTGCTAGTTTTGATTAACGGCGATGAATCTATCCTGATCATCTTCCCAATATTTTTCCTGATGTTTCTCATCCAGTTTGCCTGGGTTGTCATTGTGGGGCTGAGGATGAAAAGGGAGGCGAAGAAAAAAGAGGCGCAGGAAAAGAATCTCAACCAGGAATAAATCGCCCACCTGACCCAAAAGAGAGCCGGGTTGTGGAAGGCCCGATCTTACCGCGCACAAAAATCAGCGCAGTTTACTCAAAGGGCTGATCGTGCCGGCAAAAGTTGCGGGTTGAAGGAGAGGTATCATTTCTATTAGTGTAACTGGATGCTTACCCGGATGCGTTTACAACAGTTGATCTTCATGGTGGTTGCATGCCCAGCCGCCTATGTCGGTTCCGTGAAGGCCGATGACTGGCCGCAGTGGCGTGGTGCGCAGCATGATGGCATTGCCGATCCGGCCCAAAAGCCACCATTAAAGTTCAGTGCGACGGAAAATGTCCACTGGGTAGCATCGATCCCGGGGCGGGGTCATGGCTCCCCCACGATTTATGGTGATCGTATTTTCCTGGCCACGGCGGATGAAGCGGCACGAAGGCAAACACTCATCTGCCTTGACCGGGCCACCGGGAAGAGGCTCTGGAGCAGGGAGGTGCACCGCGGCGGGTTTCCCAATAAATCCAACAGGAAGGCGAGCCAGGCCTCATCGACGCCTGCCTGCGACGGCAAAAGGGTCTTTATCAATTTCTTGAATGCCGGGGCGGTCTATACCACAGCCTTTGATCTCAATGGCAAGCAGCTCTGGCAAACGAAGATAACCGATTACATTCTTCACCAGGGATTTGCCACATCCCCTGCCATCTATAAATCGCTGCTTATTGTGTCGGCTGATAACAAGGGAGGAGGTGCAGTGTGTGGATTGGACAGGACGGATGGCAGTGTTGCCTGGAGGATTGACCGCCCGAAGTATCCCAATTACGCCTCGCCGGTTATTTACCGCATCAATGACATCGACCAGTTGATCTTCCAGGGTTGCAACCTGGTTTCAAGCTATGATCCCGCCAATGGCAAAAAGCGGTGGCAGGTAAAGGGTGCGACCACTGAGTGTGTCAGCTCAATTGTCACTGATGGAGTGCATGTTTTCACCAGTGGCGGTTATCCGCGCAATCATGTCTCGGCCATGAAGGCGGATGGGTCGGGGGAGGTGGTCTGGGAGAATATCAGCCGGGTCTACGTGCCTTCAATGCTGGTGAAGGACGGTTATCTTTTTGCTATCATGGACAGTGGCAATGCCATGTGCTGGAAATCGGATACCGGCAAACAGATGTGGAAGGAGCGCCTCAACCGCACGACCAGCGCGTCACCGGTTTTGGTCGGTGATCGTATTTATGCGGTGGATGAGCAGGGAAATTTTTCCGTCTTTAAGGCTGACCCGATGAATTTCAAGGTCCTGGCAAGAAATAAGCTTGGCGATCAGGTATTTGCCACGCCGGTCTTCTGCGGGGGTCGGATTTATGCACGTGTTGCCGAGAACAACGGCGATGTGCGTCAGGAAAAACTCTACTGTATTGGTGAAAAGTAGAGCTTACCAGGCAGGGCGGCAGCCACTCAGGCAAGGACTTGCTTAACCACCTTGCCGTGGACATCGGTGAGCCGGTAATTGCGACCCTGGTATTTGTAGGTGAGCCTTTCGTGATCAATGCCCATCAGGTGCAATATCGTGGCATTCAGGTCATGCACATGCACCGGATCCTTGGTGATGTTGTAGCAGTAGTCATCGGTTTCACCGTGAACGTAGCTTTTTTGTATCCCGGCACCTGCCAGCCAGGTCGTGAAACACCGGGGATGGTGGTCACGGCCCGCTTTGTTGCCGGGATCCTGGGCATAGATGGTGCGCCCGAACTCTCCTCCCCAGACAATGAGGGTATCTTCCAGCATTCCGCGTTGTTTGAGGTCCTGAATCAGGCCGGCTGTGCCATGATCGGTGTCGCGGCATTGTCGTGGTAGGGCCTCGGAGAGCTTGGCATGCTGGTCCCAGCCCATGTGGAAGAGCTGGATAAAACGGACGTCACGTTCTGCCAGGCGGCGGGCTAACAGGCAATTGCGTGCATAGCTGCCGGGTTTCTTGACATCCGGCCCATAGAGCTTGAGCACATGCTCCGGCTCGTTGGAAATGTCTGCCAACTCCGGCACACTGGTTTGCATGCGGAATGCCATCTCATACTGGGCGATACGAGACTGGATTTCAGGGTCTCCGATTGCGGCGTGTTGTTGACGGTTTAATGCTGCCACATTGTCCAGCATGTCCCTTCTCATTGCATGATCGATGCCCGGGGGGTTTTCCAGAAAGTAAACCGGTTCTTTGGTGTTGCGCAGTTTAACCCCGGAGTGCTCGGTGGGTAAAAACCCCGAACTCCACAGGCGGCTGTAAAGCGGTTGCGCACCGCCTGCCGTGGCCCTTGAGGTCATTACCACGTAGGCGGGCAGGTTCTTGTTCATCGCGCCCAGCCCATAGGACATCCATGAACCTATGCTGGGGCGTCCTGCGAGCTGGAAGCCGGTCTGGAAAAAGGTAATTGCCGGGTCATGGTTGATTGCCTCCGTATGCATGGAGCGGACCAGGCAGAGTTCATCGGCAACAGTACCCAGCTTCGGCAGCAGTTCACTGAGTTGTATGCCGCTTTTGCCATGCCGGGAAAACTTGAACATGGTGGGGGTAACCGGCAGGGATTTCTGCTTGGAGGTCATGGTGGTGATGCGTTGCTTGCCCCGGATCGACTCAGGAAGCTCCTTGCCGCGTTCTTTTTCAAGCCGCGGCTTCGGGTCGAATAGATCCATCTGCGAAGGGCCACCCGACTGGAAGAGGGATATTACACGCTTGGCTCTGGCTGGCGGGATTGCCTGCTTTAAAAGCGGTGCGCCTGAGATATCCTCAAAGAGCAGGGATCCGAGGGCCGCCGGGCCGCAAATGCCCGCAGAGTTGCCAAGGAATGCCCGCCTGTTCAGATTGTTGCTGCCTGTCATTGTGTGGTTACTGCCTGCGGCGTTTAGTCATGTTCATGAAGGTGGGGTGGCAGCCACAAACCAAGAAAAAATCCTGTTAAGCCCCCCACGCCTGCCCCTGGCTCACCAAGGATGAAATTCCCAAGGCATGCGAAGACAAGCATGATGGCTATGGTGATGATTGCCCCAACAATCTGTCTTACCAGATACGGAGCGCGACGAAGGGGATCCTGCAACTGTGAGTGGGAAATGGCTCTCCTCACCTTTTTAACGCTTTCTGAATCATCATCCTGCATAAAACCTCCTCAATACCCTACACTTGTTAGATCGATCCCTCCTCATTTGTTAATCACCTCATCAAGGTTGAGGATGACACTGGCTACAGTCGTCAATGCAGCCAGTTGCGCCTTCGGGAGGCGGTCGGCCACCTTGGACTCCCCTTGGTTGAGAAGTTGCCCGGCAGCCCCTGGGTTTTCAAGGTAAAGCGCGAGGCGCTTCCGGTAACCATCCATCAGTATTTCAAGTTCCGGGTCTTCCGGTATCCTGGCGGTCGCACACCGGAAACCCCATGCCACCCACTCGCTGGCTGTTTCCCCTTTCAACATCATGCGCTCGGCAAATTTTTTCGAGGCTTCCACATAGGTGACCTCGTTCATCAGGGCCAGTGCCTGCAGGGGGGTATTTGTCTGGGTTCTTTTTACCGTGCAGAATTCCCTGCTTGGCTGGTCAAAGAGCCGCATGCTTGGCGGAGCCACGGTGCGGCGGATCCGGGAATACAGGCTGCGGCGATAGAGTTTTTCTCCGTGATCCTGCACAAACTTACCGCGTTTCTCCACCTCTTCCCAAAGTCCAGCCGGCTGATAGACCCACCAGCTTGCCCCCCCCAGCTTCTCTACCAGTAATCCCGAGAGCATGAGTGCCTGGTCACGTATCATTTCCGCCTGCAGGCGGGTGCGGGGCCCCCGGCTCAGTAACCGATTCTCCGGATCCTGTGCCAGTCGCAACGTGTCGACTATCGCGCTCTGCTGATAGGAGGCACTCAACATTATTTTCTTGAGCAGCTCCTTGATATTCCAACCGGATTCCATGAATTCCACCGCCAGCCAGTCCAATAAACCCGGATGGCTTGGCCAATCAGCCTGCATTCCGAGGTTCTCTGAACTCTTGACGATACCGGTGCCAAAGAGCTGTTCCCAGAGCCGGTTTACCGTGACCCTTGCGGTGAGCGGATGCTCCCGGTCAACGAGCCATTTTGCAAGTTCCAGGCGCGTGATGACCTTGCCGCCTGGCGGTGAGGAAAATGCCGTGGGAATCCCGGGAGGCACTTCCTCCCCCGGTGCATCATATTGTCCACGATGCAGGATATACGCCTTTCGTGGCTTTTCATCCCGCATGATCATCACGTGTGGATGTTGCCTGTTGAGATGAGCGATCTCCTGTTCCTTGGCCTTCTTGTCCTGCTGCCCCTCATTGATTGCCTCCAGCTTTTGATTATATCGCTTTAGCCGGTAGCGGATCTTGGGATCAGCACTGCCGCGCAGGTTGTTGATAAAGCCTTTCTCATCAAGGTTGTTAAAGAGTGAGAACAGCTGGTAGAATTCCTTTTGGCTGATGGGATCATATTTATGATCGTGGCATCGTGCGCAACTCAGCGTAAGGCCCATAAAAACCGATCCCATCGTCTCAACCCGGTCGATGACATATTCCGTTCGCCATTCTTCATCAATCGCACCGCCCTCAGTCTGGATGCGGTGGTTGCGGTTAAAGCCCGTGGCGAGGATTTGATCCTCGCCCGGGTCCGGGAGGAGGTCCCCGGCGAGCTGTTCAATGGTGAATTGATCAAAAGGCTTATTGGCATTGAATGCTTCAATCACCCAGTTTCTCCAGGGCCACTGTGCGTTTTCCAGGTCATTGTCATAGCCGTGGCTGTCGCCATACCGGGCTCCGTCAAGCCACCATGCGGCTATGCGCTCACCAAAGCGCGGGGATGCCAACAGGCGTTCCACCAGCCGGGGGTAAGCTTTAGGCGAATTGTCCGCCAGAAAGGCGTCCACTTCCGCGATGGTTGGCGGTAAGCCGGTCAGGTCAATACTGGCCCGCCGGATCAGCCTTTCTTGGCTTGCCTGCTTCTGGGGCTGCAGCCCACTGGTCTTGAGACGCGCAAAGACAAAGCGGTCGATCTCATTATGGCCCCAGTCCGCGGCGGCAGGCAGCACCGGTTTCTTTGCCGCCTTAAAAGCCCAATGTTTTTCATATTTGGCCCCTTGAGCAATCCATTGCTTTAATATCTGCTTCTCCCCGTCGCTCAGTTGCTTTGCTTTCTCATCAGGCGGCGGCATCACCTCATTTTCCTCACGTGAAAAGATTCGCGATATCAAGGCACTCTTTTCCGGTTTACCGGGGACAATGGCGCGCAAGTCATCACGCGGGGCATAGGCCGACTCCTGCTCATCCAGGCGCAGCTTGGCCTTGCGCTTGCTTGAATCTTCCCCATGACAGGCGAGGCATTTGTCGGTCAGGATGGGCAGGACATCCCGGTTGTATTGCACAGCGGCCTGCATTGCATCCAGGATGCAGAGGGTTGCAAGCACTGAGCAGGATAACCGTTTCATCTATTGGTCCTGTCGGGAAAACAATAAGAGAGGCCTCGTCGGCTTAATGAGTGTCAGGTTTTTCTCGGGCTCAACGCATTTCAATGCACATGAAGCAACCGGTGCAATCATTGCACGGAAGCCGGCGAGGACTTGCCGTATTTTACGGGAATTTCTCTTTGGAGCCGATCTATTTACTCAGTTCGTAAATTTTCCCGTCCCATGAAAGAATCCACAGTTCACCGTCAGGGCGGATGGTAATGGCGGTGGGCTGGATTTTTCGGGCCGCGTTGCGTTTGCGCAGGACGATGTTGGAGGTCTTCCTGCCGGCATCATTGACTTTCAGCGCCCACATGAAGCCGGAGCCCCAGTCGCCGTAAATGTAGCTACCCTTCAGCGCCGGAAAGGCCTTGCCTTCATAGACCACGCCACCGGTGATGCTGATGCCATCGGCATGGCTGTATTCGTGTACCGGGTCAATGAGCTTGATCGCATCCTTGCCCTTGGTAACCAGGGGAGGATTTTTGCTCAGTGCAAAATCATGAGCGCCCTCGCGGTAGCTCCAACCGTAGTTTCCGCCTTTCTTGATCAGGTTGATTTCCTCCCAGAGTGCCTGCCCCACATCCGCGCACCAGAGGCGGCCGCTTTTATCGAAATGCAGGCCCCAGGGGTTGCGCATGCCGTAGGTCCAGATTTCAGGGCGGATGCCCGGTTTCCCCGTGAATGGGTTATCCTTCGGGATGCCGTAGGCCAGGTCTCCCGATTTGTTATCAACATCAATGCGCAGGATCTTGCCCAGCAGGCTGAAGAGGTTCTGTGAGGTCATCAGCGGGTCATTTCCCTTGCCGCCATCTCCGGTGGAAAGGTAGAGATAGCCATCGGGGCCAAAGACCATCTGGCCGGAATCGTGGTTCCAGAACGGCTGGGCGATTTGCAGCAGGACACGCTCACTTGAAGTGTCCGGCTTACCGTCCTTGGCGACGAATTCCGAGAGTATTGCGCGTTTCGGGCCCTGTCGTGAGTAGTAAACATAGAACTTGCCGTTGGTTTCATGTTTCGGGTGGAAAGCAAGGCCGAGCAGGCCTTCCTCGAAGTCCTTGTCAATGACTACCCGGTTGGTCAGGTCAAGCCACACCGGGGCCGATTTGGCCTTGCGGTCTTTTGGTAACTCGTAAATCACTCCGCCCTGGGCGACGATCAGTTCCCTGTCACTGCCCGGCAGGGCAGTGCTCCATACCGGTTTCTTGATGGTCAGGTTGGGATAGGCAACGATAAAGTTGACATTTTGAGCAGCAGCCGTGGTTACAAGCAGTGTGCTGCCTGCTATGAGCGAGGCGAGGAAATGATGGAATTGCATTGAAAATGAAATTTTTGGTTTCTTAATTTGGCGGTATTGATAAAGAATGCCTTTACTAGATATGAAAAGAAAGACTTTTACCATTGCCCTGTCCTCATTTTTCTCAGTAAGCGCCCTGCTTGCAGCTCCCGGCAAAGGAGGAACGTATATTGACCTTGCCAATGTCGATGCGGACTATGCCATTCAAGGAGAATACAGCGGAACCGTGGATGGAGAGAAAGCGGGCGGTCAAATTATTGCCCTCGGTGACGGCAAGTTTGAAGCGGTTGGTTACCCAGGTGGTCTTCCGGGTGACGGTTGGGATGGCGATAAAGCAAACCGGATTAAGGGCAAAGGTGAGACAAAGGATGGTGCGACGATTCTGACCATGGCCGATGGCTCGGAGGGTGTTATCAAGGATGGTGTCATCACTATAAGTGATGATGGTAAAGAGATTGGACAGTTGAAGCGTGTGGTGCGCAAGAGCCCAACCATTGGAGCCAAGGCTCCGGACGGCGCGGCTGTTCTTTTCGATGGCAAGAAGCACGGTGCTGACTTGTGGAAAGGCGGCCGGATGAGCGAGGATGGCCTGCTCATGGAGGGCTGTACCAGCAAGCAGACTTTCAGTGACTTCAAGATTCATATTGAATTTCGCACTCCCTATAAGCCCAAGGCGCGCGGGCAGGGACGTGGCAACAGCGGCTTTTATGCCCACGGGCGTTATGAGGTGCAGGTGCTTGATTCATTCGGCCTGGAGGGCAACCACAACGAGTGCGGCGGCATTTACTCAACCAAGGATCCTGCCGTGAACATGTGCTTTCCGCCACTGACCTGGCAAACTTATGATATCGACTTTACCGCGGCGAAATTTGAGGATGGCAAGAAAGTCGCAAATGCAACCATGACAGTGCGACACAATGGTGTGCTGATCCATGACAAGACTGTTTGCGATCATGCCACCACGGCCTCGCCAATGCGGGAAGGTCCACAGCCCGGACCGGTGTTCTTCCAGAACCACGGTAACCCGGTAAGGTATCGCAATATCTGGGTGCTGGCCAAGTAGGTTGGCTACAGGTTTACCTGCAGCGCAGTCAGAGCAACTCGTGGGCAATGATGCTCAGTGAGTAAATGGCCGCTGTTTCGGTGCGCAGCACGATGGGACCGAGCGTCATGGGCAGGCACCCGGCATTCTGTGCCATGTTAATCTCGGCCGGCGTATAATCCCCTTCCGGGCCGATGAGGATGAGCGCGGAACCTGGTGTAGTCCCTTCATTATCAGTGCTATATTCAGATATAATTTCCTTCAGGCGGCGTGATCCCGGTTGCAGGGATGCGACAACCGACAGGTCACAGGCAGGGAACCCGTGGGCAAAGAAGTTTTCCGGCGACTGGGGAGCGTGGACGGTTGGCAACCAGTTCTGGCCGGATTGTTTACAGGCCTCGATTGCGATGCGTTGCCATTTTTCACGCTTCTTTTCCGCTTCTGCAGGCTTGAGCCTGATCACCGTGCGCTCGGAGAGCAGGGGATGAATCTCAGCGACACCGAGTTCAGTCGCTTTTTCTATGATAAGATCCATGTTTTTTCCCTTTGGCACTGCCTGGCAGAGGATGATGCGGGCGGTGAGTTCGGGCGTCTTCTGAGGCGGGCTGTTGGTGAGCATAACTGCGCCTTTTTCAGCCTTCGCAATGGTTGTCATTATCTCGGATCCCCTGCCGTTAAACGCGGTTATCCTGTCCCCTTTACTGAGGCGCAGGACGTTTAAACAGTGGTGGGACTCCGTCTCGGGAAGCGTCAGGTTTTCCGATGTCCAGGATTCCGGCGGTATATAGAATCGGTGCATGAGTGAAAGAAGTCAGGTGCAGGTGGACACTGCATGCCGCTTCAGTGAGGAGAGCATGGCTGTGGCGTGGAATGGATATTCACGGTTGGCATTGCGGATTTCAGGTAAAGAACCTTTTCGCTTTTTCGAAGAAGCTCCCGTGCATGGGTGAGTTTTTCACCCCGATGGAATCAGCGAAAGTTTGCAGCATCTCGCGCTGCGCTTTGTTGAGTTTGGTGGGTATTTCGACTTGCACTTGAACCATGAGATCTCCTTTGCGGGTCGAGTTCAGGAATTGAATACCGCGTTCACGCAGGCGGAACACGGTGGCATTCTGGGTTCCCGGAGGTATCTTGATAGAGGATTTTCCTGTCAGGGTGGGTATTTCCAGTGCGCCCCCCAGTGTTGCCACGATAAACGGGATAGGAACCTCGCAGAAGAGGTCGTTATCCTCGCGCTCAAAAATATCGTGTTCTTTAACGTGCACGACAACGTAGAGATCACCATTGCCGCCGCCACGCCAACCGGATTCACCATTACCGGTGGAGCGAATACGGGAACCGTGGGCAATACCTGCAGGGATCTTCAACTTAATCCGTGAAAGCTCTTCGATCCGGCCTTCACCGCGGCAGTCAGAGCAGGGATTCTTGATAATTTTTCCGCCTCCGCGGCAATCCGGACAGGTTTGTTGCACCTGAAAGAATCCTCGCGAGGAGATGACCTGGCCGTGTCCGCCACAGGTGTTGCATGTTGTTGAGCCGGAATCACCGGAGGAACCGGAACCTGCACATTGTTTGCAGGTGACGGCTTTCTCGAGCTCGAGTTGCTTCTCTGTGCCTGCGGCCGCTTCCTCTAGGCTGATTTCCAGGTCATAGCGCAGGTCAGCCCCGCGATTGTTTGCGCCGCCGCTCCGCCGTCGTCCACCGCCACCACCACCGAATAGTTCCTCAAAGATTCCACCACCACCACCGCTTCCGAATACCTCTCGGAACAAATCGAAAGGATCATGTGAGCGCTGTTCGCCGCCGGAGAAAGCCGCATGCCCGAATCGGTCGTAAGCTGCACGTTTTTCCTCATTACAGAGGATTTCATAGGCTTCACCCACTTCTTTAAAGCGTTCTTCAGCCTGCGGGTCGTCGGGGTTCTTGTCAGGGTGATGTTCGACAGCAGCCTTGCGGTAGGCTTTCTTGATTTCGGTTGCCGATGCGCTTTTGCTGATCCCGAGGACCTCATAATAATCGCGTTGTGACATCAGGAATGTATTGGGAAATGAGGGTTAAAGAGCTTGGAGCAAGGAATGCGGGGCGAGGCGGGATGCCTGTTATCCTGTTGGCTGGCCGCTCTCGTCAGTATTAGGGGGTCCCTTGGAAACGATGACATTTGAAGCACGCAACAGTCTGTCATGGAGGCGGAATCCCCGGCGCACCTGGCTGATGATAACTCCCTCCGCGACCTCGGCGTGGTGTTCCTGGGAGATTGCCTCGTGTTGATTCGGGTTAAAGGATTCACCGGTTGCGGGCACCTCGACTACACCCTGGCTGCTGAGGAACTCATCGAGTTGTCGTTGCACCATTTCCATGCCCCGGGTGATCACCGAATCCTCGTCATCGAGCCTGGCTGCATCGAGACCCATTTGGAAGCTGTCAATGACCGGCAACAACTCACCAAGGAGGTTGGCATTGGCCCATTTACTTTGCTCGGTCTTTTCACGTGCCATGCGCTTACGGTAGTTATCGAGTTCAGCCTGGTTGCGGGCGGCAACGTCCTTCCAGTGGGCAGCATCAGGTTCTATTGATTCTTCAGGCTCAGCTGTCACTGCGGGCCCAGCTTGATTTTCACCGGGATTCTCAATGGGAACTTCGGCGTCGGTATCTCCGGAAACTTTTTCACTCATGAATGGGATGGTTTTTGGGCGCGCATTATACCCTGATCCGGGAGAATTTCCCTAAAAGAAATTCACTTTTGGGCAATTACTGGCTGCCAGTGGGAAAGTTTACTGTCGATGGCAGTTCTGGGCGATCAGCATTTCTCAATCGCAACCAGGGTAATATCATCGTTTTGGGCAACATTTCCGGCGAAGTGCTCAACTGCATTGCGAATACTTTCTATCACTGCGGTAGCCCCGTTTGGAGCGGCATTGACCAGCGTCGCGTTAAGGCGCTCAAGGCCGAATTCATCCCCGCGTTGATCGGCAGCCTCGTTAACGCCATCTGTATAGAGCAGGAGAATGTCACCACGGGAAAGTTTTAGTTTGTGATCACACATTGCCTTGTTAAATACATTACCGGCATCAATTCCTATGGCTATTCCCGGACTTTGCACAGGCATTACGGTTTTTTCGGCTGCCCGGTAGTGAAGTGGCGGGTCATGTCCCGCCCGTGCGAGTTGTATTTCCGGGTTGTCAGCTTCCAGAACAATATAGGCGAGGCTGATAAACATATCTTCGCGGATGTCCGGAAAGAGCTGACTGTTTGCCTTTGAAAGGACACCGGATGGCGAGAGGGTGCCAATGGCGTTGGCGCGGACAACACTGCGGCACATGGCGGTGATTAATGATGCGGGGACTCCTTTTCCGGAGACATCGGCAATAACTACGCCCAGATGTTCAGGATCGATTTCAAAGAAGTCGAAATAGTCACCACTGACCAATTTTGCCGGGACATTGAGGCCTGCAACACGATAGCCCTGGAGCTCGGGATCTTTCTCAGGGAGAAGGATACGCTGGACTTCACTTGCGGTGTTCAGTTCTTCGTCGAGGCGTCGTTTCTCGGCTGCCTCAAGATGAATAATGGAGTTACCCATGGCAAAGGCGGATTGTTCGGCCACGGAGCGGAAGACGTCATAATCATTCTTGGTGAACCGGTCCGCAACGGAGGAGTTGGCAACCGCCAGAATCCCCAGTTTTTTGCTGCCATATATCAGTGGAGCGATAATAACCGAGACCCCCTGATGGCAGTTAAGGTCGGCGTTTTCAAAGGATTTCTCTGTGTTGAGGTTATCAATGCACTGCAGGTGTCCGGTGGACAGCGCTTCTCCAAAGGGTCCCCAGTCACGGCCGATGCTGGTGAGCCGGAGGTAGCTGTCCATCGTGTTTGGAGTATTGCGGGCTTGTTGGGCTATATGGGGAGGGACGGGAATCAGTGGAGGACATGCCTCACTCTGATATTGCGGGACAAGCCGGTCACCGGTTTTGTCTAGCAGGTAGAGAGCGGCTCCATGCGTGTCAACCACCATTGCAGCACCGCGCACGATGGTGCGGTGCAGTAGCGCAGTGTCAGTAGAGTCTGCCTTGATAAGGGTTTCTCCAAGCCCATGCAGGAAATCAAACATACGGCGCTCCTCGATCTCGATGGCGTCGCGTTGTTTGCGTAACTGCCTGATAATGCCGGATTGAGAGCGGAGAATATAGAGTAATAAAAGCAGCGAAGCTGAAGAAAATGCCAGAAGCACGAAGATACCCGGGTTCATGACAGGACTTGCCTTATTCTGGACGATTTTAAGCGTCGAAACATTGTTGGCTTGGCATTGGCTGTCTATTCCGGATGATTACTTTGCAGTTCCTTTTTCAGGAATTCGATCACATCGTAGAAGCGCGGGACGTTGTTGTTATCGGCTTCACTGAGCTGCTGATGGGCTTCAAGCACGTGTTCGTTGTTCTGTTGCTTGTCGAGGTCGACATGCTCAAGTTGCTCCTCGTTGCAAATGAGCCCGGAAATCCTGTGCCGCATTCCCGGCCATGCGCTGCCATCGATATCAAGCGTGAGTAACTGGTCGAGGCCAAGGCTCTGGATCAGTTGAACGTTGCGGGTATTGGCATTAAGGATCTCAAAACTGGATTCCCCGGACGCTCCCTGGTTCCTGACGATCCCTACCAGTGTGCCCATGAAGGTTGAATCCATCACCGGGCAGTTTTCAAGGTCAATGACAAACTTGGTCGTGCCACTCTTGATCATCTGTGCCGCGAAGTCTTTTAGTTCAGGGCTGTTCTGGAAAGAGCCTTTGCCTTCAACTCTAATCCAGATGACTCCGTCCTGGAGTTGTCCAACATAAATAGGCGCGATGACGTTCACGGGAGAAATAAAAAACGTATGTACAAGGAACGCCCGGGTATGTCGATAGGCAAGGGGAATCCTTGGCAGGCGGGAGTATTTCTTATCTAGGCAGGGCGAGCAGGAGGCGGGGCTAGCGTGATTACCAGAGATATGACTGGTCATGAGCGATGATTTTCCCATCCCTGATGATAGAGACTCGCCAGGAGGTGACGCGTCCCCCGGTTTGATAATTCGCCCCGGTAACCTGGAAACGGGCCTTGTTACTACGGCGTGGAGAGTTAACCCTAATCTCTTGCACCCTGGTATTTACACCGGTGGTTTCCTGACGGTATTCCAGGCGTATAATCACCGGGGTGAGTTCTCTGTCATGCCACCAGAAAACGTAATAATGTCCCTGACGTTCTTTGCGCTGTTCCCGGGTAACGGCACCGCGTAAGTGGTGGCGTTGCTCGAAACGGATCATCGGATCGACTGAATTCGGTTGCTTGCTGGGGTCGAGCAGGAAGTATTTGGCGTTTGTAATCGTGGTGCCTGATGTTGCCAGGTTGTTCGATTGACAGGCACCGGTCAGCAGGGTGGCAATAATGCTTCCGGAAGCACAAAGGAGCTTGGTGATACTCATGAAATTAATAGATCATGACAGTTAAGTGGGATGGAGTTCAGTGTCAATGAGGCGAGCGGGCCGGGAGTTCCCGGTATTTACCCTAAATAGTGGAGTTTACAGACTTGCAAGGCGGATCAAGCGGGTGGAATGGATGAATTAGCCCTGCAACGGTAAATTTTTCCTGGATATTAGTAATTATGAACAATTCTGCTTGGCAGGCGGTAATCAATGGCTTCATTGCCTACCTTGAGTCTCAATGGATAGCGAAGTGAGCGAAATAGTTTCCGATTTGCTCGGCTCTTATCAGGAAGTGGGCGGAATCAATCGTATTGATTGCTCGAATTTACCCTCTAAACCGGCGATTGGGGTTGTATGTGAGGATCTCCTGCGCCTTGCCTTCCCGGGATTTCTGGACACTGAAGCCATCGCCTCAGCGGAACTGGAACATGAAACCGCAGTCCGGGTATCAAAGGTAATAACTGCCCTTGAGAAGGAAGTGGTTCGCAGCCTGCGTTTTGTTGCCGGGGAGGCTGATGTTCCGGTGGAGAGTGCCCATGAGCTGGTTTGTTCGTTCCTGCGTCAACTGCCCGATATCAGGCGTGTTTTGCGAACTGATGTGGAGGCAGCCTATGAGGGTGACCCGGCTGCCAGAAGCTTTGACGAGATTATCCTGGCTTATCCCTGCCTGGAGGCGATCGCCATTCAGCGAATGGCACGTATTTTTTATCAGGACGAGGTGCCGTTGATTCCGCGCATGATGACAGAATGGGCACATTCCAAGACGGGAATTGATATTCATCCGGGAGCAAAGATCGGCTCGCATTTCTTTATTGATCATGGTACCGGGGTCGTTGTTGGAGAGACTTGCGAGATTGGGCATCATGTGAAGCTCTACCATGGGGTCACCCTTGGTGCCCGTAGCTTCCCGAAGGATGACGAGGGACATCCCATCAAGGGAATAAAACGTCACCCTAATGTCGAGGACTGGGTGACTATTTATCCGGGAGCGACCATCCTTGGCGGGGAAACAACAATTGGCGCCCGCAGCACAATTGGTGCCAGTGCCTTCATAATGAGGAGCATTGATCCGGATTCCCTGGTTGCCCTGCCGGAGGTGACCCATGAGATCAAGGACAAGTCAGGGCATCGACGAATGACTACGGGGCAGGAGGATAAGTGAGCATTGAGTATGCCTGAGTACCGACAGCTGAGTTTTGAATTACCCGGCCTTGTTGAGCGGTTGCGCAGCGGGGTAAAATCACGGGGGCGCAGGAAAGCCAAGCCCGATCATTCGGAGACTCTCCTGGGGCTGTTTGAAGTGATTGCTCCACCTGACCCTGTTACCCGGCAGCAGATAGCGCAGGATCGCGGCCTGCGACTCGACTGTGAGCTTACTGCACAGTGCCAGGAACTGCTAAATACCATCAACCTTGGTGCACTCGCCGTGGGACTCAAGGTTTACTGGAATCCACGCCTTATCACTACTGCCGGGCTGGCTCATCACGGCACTGTCCGAATAGACCTCAATCCGCGGTTAAGTCGATTTGCTCCGGAGGAGCCGGGACGAACCCTTCGCCATGAGTTGGCTCACCTTGTTGCACATCACCGCGCGGCAGGCCGCAGCATTCAGCCTCACGGTTCGCAATGGCGTGAGGCATGTACTGCGCTTGGTATCCCGGGCGAACAGCGCTGCCATAACCTGCCACTGGCGCGCCGGGCAGTTAAGAGGAAGTTTGCCTATCAGTGCCGGCATTGCGGTATTATCGTGCCAAGAGTGCGAAAATTAAGCCGAGAGTCTGCGTGTTATCCATGTTGCCGGGCGTATAATCGTGGTCGTTACAGCAGGCGTTTTTTGCTGGATTCGATGCCGCTTGAAAAAGCGAAAAAACTCGCTCCGGAATATTCCTGGGCGTGATTGTGAGAGTGACCCATCAAGTAACCGGTAGATAGTTTTATGCACAATCGATACGCATTAATCCTGGCCGGTGGCTCGGGTGAACGGTTTTGGCCGTTGTCACGCAGGGCGACACCAAAGCAACTGCTAAAACTTTTTGGGAAGGAAACCCTGTTACAGGCCGCTTTGTCCCGCCTTGAGGGCATATTGCCGAAAGAGAATATACTGGTGCTGACCAACTTTGAGCAGGAGGTGGCGGTGCGTGAATTGATTGGCGGAGAGCTACCCGCAGAGAATATTGTCAGCGAGCCCGCCAAACGCGACACTGCAGCGGCGATTGCGTTGGCAGTAGGCTGGGTTGCCGCGCGTGACCCGGATGCGAGCATGGTGGTGTTGCCGGCTGATCATTTGATACAGGATAACTCCGCCTTTTCCGCAACACTGACGACTGCCCTTGAAGTGGCGGAGAACACTGACGCGGTGGTGACAATCGGCATCAAGCCCACGTGGCCCTGTCCCAGTTACGGCTATGTCGAGCGCGATGATGAGGTTGAAATACCAGGGGTCGACAGCCATGTTCCGGTTTTTGAGGTGATTCGTTTCCGGGAGAAACCGGATGCTGATACTGCACAGGGATTTCTCGATGCGGGAAATTTCTCATGGAACTCCGGGATGTTTATATGGTCCTTGAAGACGGTCATTAACGAGTTTCGCAAGCATGTCCCTGCACTTGCGGACTTCGTGGAGGAGGTGCGGCTGACAACTGATTTATCCTCCTTGTTGGCACAAAAATTCTGCAAACTGGAAAAAATATCGATCGACTTTGCGTTGATGGAAAAGGCAAGCCGGGTCCTGAATATTGAGGCAAGCTTTCAATGGGACGATGTTGGCAGCTGGCTCTCAGTGGCCAAGTATCTTGAAGCTGACAGTGAGGACAACCGCAGCAATACCGGAATCTTGCAGCGTAATTCCTCCAACAACGTGGTGTATTGCGCCGATCCGGGCAGTCGGGTTGCCCTTCTTGGGGTGGAGGACTTGATCGTTGTCCAGACTGGTGACGCGCTGTTGGTGGCGCACAGGGACAAGGCTGACGAGATCAAGAAGCTTACCGAAAATCTCCCGGAGGAACTGCTTTAACGGGGGGTAAAGAGCCAGGAGGGTTGAGCTTTCCCCGGCTTCCTCTTTACGGGGATTGTCTGGTGACCTCCAGGCGTGCAAAGCAAGTTTCCTTTGTTGCCAGGGTAACCTCGCGGGTCTCAAGTGAGGCTGCCCTTGCAGTGACCACCTCGGCAATGTGGGTCCAGGTGATAAGGTCTGTGGAAACCTTTACCTGGTAGATGATGTCGGTTTTTGCGGTGTCGGCAATATACTGCAGGCGGAGGGTGCCGCCGGTATTTAACAGGACAGGATCCCCTGTTCGATCAAAGGCATGTGGATTGCCGCCTGTTGCATATTCAAGCAGGTTGGCTTTACCGTCACCGTCGGGATCAGCACCCTCAGCAGATATCCCGGGGTTGGCTATTTGTGCTGCACTGAATTCACTGACGAGCCATTGATCGTAGCCGCTGGCCGGTTCCGAGCCAAGCAACTCAATGCTGAAGGTGTTGAGGGTCCCGGTATCAAGTTCGGCTCCATCACTGACGTTGAGGCTCCAGGTGCCTGTGGAGGATTCGCCCCAGTGGTGCACGGAGAGGAAGGTGTAACTCATACCGTTGTGTGAATCTTCATCATGGACTTCGGAAAACCTGCTTACTGTGCCTTGCGGTGAGGTGAGCGTGATTGCCAGGTCACCTCGATAACTGTGGTCGATGTCGACAGTGAGCCGGACATGCTCGATACGAAGTTGACTGGGAGGCAACTCCAAAGTTGCATCAAGGCCGGATGCAATGTCGTCAGGGATAGCAATTAGCAGTTCCTCCGAGGCTCGGGAAATTGACTGCTGAGGGCCAAGGTTTTGCCAGTTTTCTGCCAGGGCTACTGCTGCTGCGGCATCCACCATGCCAGCCCCGTATCCGTGATGAAAGGTGAAGCCCGCGCCGTTGGTGGTCCAGCCGGGATCGGTCGCAAAATTAATTTTTCCGGAGCTGTGGATCAGGATCTCCTGTACATCGCGCCAGCCGAGGTTGCGGTTGGCTTCGAGGATAAGGGCGACAACCCCGGCGACCAGCGGGGTTGCCGAGGAAGTGCCGCCAAATTCATCGGTATAACTACCGTTGGCAACGAGGGTGGTGGTGGTGATTGCAGGCTCGCCGATATCCGCATCCGAAGGAGCGCAGACAAGCACGTTGGCACCGGATTCCGAATAGTAGGATTGTTGCCTGTTGTAGTTGACTGCGCCAACTGAGATGGTTTCCGGGGCATTATTGTAACCCTCGTAATTTGAATAATCGTTGAATTCACGGCCATTACCCGCAGCCCATAGATAGATGACACCGCGCCCGCCGCGCCCGTTTTGGGCGCTGTGCGTAAAGGCATCGGCCACCAGCGGGTCAAGCGGATAGAGGTCATCACCCCCGTCGAATTCACCCCAGCTGTTGCTGCTGATATCAATCACGTCGGTATGCCATGCGAGTGCCTCGGCGTCTTCTGCGACCGTGGTATCGCCGGCAATGAGGCGCAGGCCGACCAGGCTTGCCTGTGGTGCGGCACCGGTTACGCCGATTGAATTGTTACCGCGTGCGGCGGCCACGCCGGCGCAGGAGGTGCCATGGTCATCTGAATTTCTCTTTGGTGTCGGGTCATCGGGAGAATTATCGTTCCAGTCATGGTCGATTGCGGTATTCACGTTGGGTGAGAGATCCGGGTGGGCAACTTCAAGGCCGTCATCGACGATGCCAATGGTGATCCCGGAGCCAAGGTAGCTGTCCCAGACGGGGCTGACATTGATATCATGTCCGCTGATGCTGCCGTTGTGCCCGGTATTGTTGAGATGCCACTGGTAATCTGTGTTTGAAGCATTCCATGCATAGAGGGGATCATTGGGGGTGAAGCGTTTTGTTTTCCGGTAAGCCATCAGGGGCCTCGCCATTGCAATGCCGGGAAGCTTGCGGGTGGCGTGCAGCTTGCGCAATGAGTCACCGGGCTTGCTGAAAGAGAGAATCAGGTGGCGTGTGCTGAAGGCGGGAACCTTGAAGTTGATTGCCTGCGCCGCTTTGGCGATGGCATCTGCGGAGACAGTGCCGTCCATGGTTACCAGTATGCGTCGGCTTAAACTTCTACGGAAACGTGCAACGCGTGGCTTGCCGGTTTCATAGAGGACCAGGTCAAAGCGCGCTTCTTCCCTGCTCTCCTGCTCGGCGGCATAGCTGGTGGTTGCCGCAACGTTGTCAAGTGCCCGGATCTTGAGCGGATGATCGGTTCCTTTCACGGGCCGGCAATGAAGCTCATCACAGGCCACGGTGTAGGCACGTGACCCGCGCCCGTCGTCGAGGACAAGTTCCGGCATAATCTGTGCAGAGGCGCCGGCGAGAATTGCCGCAATGGTGATCAGGCAGGCGGTGGGAACCATCATTTGGCCTGAGGTTATCTGCCCGGCGCCCGGGTTACAAGTTCGTTCAGCGCGCTATTCACCCGGATTATGCCATTCCGGGCAGCCTGGGGAGGCGTCTGCCTGGTGATGGATTATAGCCTGCGAGCTTGCTTCCTTGCGTGATCGTCCTGTAGCCTGTGGGCTATGACTCAAAAAATGCATCGTCGATCTTTCCTGCAGGCCGCCTCCGTTGCGGCAGGCAGTATTTTACCCGGGTTGGCGGTTGCCGCTGAACGCCAGCCGGCAATCAAGACGAGGATTTCGCTCGGTTACGACAATTTTGCTGTGCGTGCAATGGGCTGGAAAGGTAAGCAGTTGATTGATTACGCGGCCGCGCTGAAATGTGATACCCTCTTCATTACTGATTTCGGCCCCCTGGAAAAGCTTGATGACCCGGCCTATCTGGGTGATTTGGCGAAGATCGCCGCTGATAAGGATGTCAAGCTCCTGCTCGGTTCGTGGTCGATTTGCCCGACGGCCAATCGTTTCAAGAAAGATTGGGGCAGTGCTGCTGAGCATCTGCAACTCGGGGTGCGCATGGCCAAGGCACTCGGCTCGCCGGCATTCCGGGTGATCCTGGGTGACCGCAACGACCGCTTGAGCAAGGGTGGTATACAGGCGCGTATTGCTGATACCGTTGCAGTGCTTAAGGCAAACAAGGCCTATTGTGTTGACCGTGGGGTGAAAATCGCGATGGAGAACCATGCCGGCGACATGCACTCGAGCGAACTGGTCGAATTGATTGAGGAGGCGGGTAGCGACTTTGTCGGGGCCAACATGGATTCCGGGAATGCGGTCTGGACTCTCGAGGACCCGGTGGAGAACCTCAGAAACCTCGGTAAGTATGCGATCACTACCAGCCTGCGCGATACCGCCCTCTGGGAGAGCAAAAACGGAGTTACCGCACAGTGGACGGCGATGGGGGAAGGCAGCACCGATCTCAAGGCTTATTTTGAACTCTATGCCAGGCTCTGCCCTGCCACCGCGGTGAATATCGAGACCATTTCCGGTTTTAACCGGGAGTTAAGGATCAGCGACAAGGAGTTCTGGAAAGCTTGGCCGGATGGTGAGCCGAAGGGATATGACCAGTTTCTTGCCCTGGCGAAGAAGGGTAAGCCGCGCAAGGCGTGGAGTGCCCCTGAAGGTGTGGATAAAAAGAAGGCGACTCAAGATTACCAGAAAGGCGAGATTGCCAAGAGTATTTTCTACTGCAGGAAAAACCTGGGCCTTGGCCTGCGGGCCTAACGGTTTTTGGCGAGGGTAAAGTTGTTGAATGGTTATTTAATTACATGCCAACGGGGAAATATGGCTGGACAGGGTGAGCAAGGCCTGGCTAGGATCTCGCGAACACTATCTCAAGTAAAATAGGTCCCAGGATATAACCCTTTCATGTTAAGGCTTTCCAGGTATTTAATCGCCTGCTTCCGCATGCTTCGTGATCTTCCTTTTTGTCTGAACAAGGTTGATCCCAACCTGATACATTGGTCACTCGAAAGGCTCCGGAGCAGTTCTCGCTACCAGGACAAAAGGTGCTTAACTTTATATGGGCACAAGGTCTACTCCCAATGCGACGAAGATGGAATTATTCGTGAGATATTCCACAGGATAGGCGAGACCAATAAAACTTTCGTGGAGTTTGGAGTAGGCAATGGACTGGAGAACAATACACTGGCCCTTCTTTTTGATGGATGGAAAGGGTTGTGGATAGAGGGTTCAAAAAGGTTAGCGACTGAAATTCAAGAGGGTCTCAAATACACAATCGAGGCCGGCAGGCTTAATGTCACCAATGCCTTCATTACCAGGGACAATATTAATGGGTTGATATCATCTGCTGCCGACGAGACTGAGATCGATCTACTGGTAATAGATATTGATGGCAATGATTTCCATGTCTTTGACTCCATCACCTGCATCAACCCCAGGGTCGTGGTAATTGAGTACAACGCAAAGTTTCCACCGCCGGTAAGCTATTGCATGGCTTATGACAGGAAGCATCAATGGTGCCAGGACGATAATTTTGGTGCGTCACTGAAGTTTCTTGAAACAGAATTCAGTAAAAAGGGCTATCATCTTGTTGGATGCACCTTGACCGGCGCAAATGCATTCTTTGTGCGAAAGGACTTGGCAGAAGAAAGGTTCCTGGAACCTTATTCAGCTGAGAACCATTACGAACCGGCAAGGTATTTCCTGGGCAGATTGACGTCCGGGCAAAATCCAACCTTCAAGACCTTGGACAGATCGATTGCAATCCGCGGAACCTGATTACGTTATCTTGTTGTTCAGGGTCTCCTCGGCATGGATCTAATCAAAGCCAGCGGATGAAGGGGAAATGCCGTTGCCAAGGGCAGTTTCGGTTACAAGAAGGCCACCCGGGGTTACCGGAAAGGCGAGGTTAACAGAAGTATTTTTCCCTGCCAAAAAATCTGGGTCGGGGCAAACGCCAGGGGTGAATGATTGCCCCGGTCCAGTCAGGATAACAATTCAAGGACGGTATTGGCGGTGATGTTATTCAAGTTCTCACAGACAAGATGCGCATCGCCAAGACTCTCAGCAGGATGGGTGGTGGCCACTGCGATGACTTTCATGTTCGCGGCCAATCCGGCCTGAATGCCGACATGGGCATCTTCGAAAACAACACTACGTTCCGGGACTCCACCGACTTTTGCCGCAGCCTTGAGGAAGACTTCGGGATCAGGTTTGCCCTGCGTGACATCCTCTGAGGCGGTAATTGCATTGAAATACCCGCCGAGCCCGATGGCGGTCATGATGGCGTCAATGTTGGCGCGCGGGGTTGATGAGCCAACCGAGCACCTGATACCGGCATCTCTCAGTGAGGAGAGCAATTGGCAGACCCCGGGGAGAGGTTCAATGCCTTCAGCACGGACGAGCTCGCGATAGAGATGTTCCTTGTGATCAGCAAGGCGGGTGATTTCGCGCGGCTTGGCGGAATCCGTCCATTCACTGAAGAATTGCGGGATGATCGCCTCATTTCGCATGCCGAAAGACTGCTTAAAAAATCCTTCCGGCAGGAGTTTTCCTTCTTCCTTGGCCAGCATGGACCAGCTGCGCTCGTGCTGGTCGTGGGAATCAATGATAACTCCGTCCCAGTCGAAGATGGCGGTAACCTGCACTTTACTGATGGGTGGTGTCCCGGTCTTCTGCCCGGAGGCTAATCGAGCCGGCGTATGGTTCCAAAGCGCTGCTTGAGGGCGGCGTCGACACGGGCAGCGAGGTTAACGTCGACAAAGATGAGTTTCGGGTAACTCTCGAATTCTATCCGGTGTTGATTACCTTGCGGGGTTTGGGATGCTTCGTGGAGGTCTTTGATGTCGTTGATCGGCTTACCGTTGAATTGTGTGACAATAAGGGTACTGAGCCTTTCATATCCAAGTGTTGCCGGGGTTGGTATGGCACGAACCAGCAGCACCAGTTTACGGCGCCCCTGCTTTTCGTGCATCTCCGGGTTGGCGTTTGCCATCAGCAACTTGATTGGGGCACGGGTTTTCCAGTCGTTGCCGAAAAGCTTGAGGAAGGGCAGGGTCAGTTCCTGAAACACCAGGCCGCCGACAATGGCGAACTTCGGTCCGCGGTCGAACATGTAGGGATCAATCAACCGGTTCTCGGCGGGGCGGCGGATGAGCTTCAGGCTGATCGGCTGTTTCTTGCCGTTGCGCAGGATCTCAATTTTCAGGGTGTCGCCGGTAAACGGTTTGCCCCTTACCAGGTGGCTGAGGCTGAGTTTCCCCCAAACCGGGTGGTCGTAATTCCCGCGTGCGTCGATTTGCTTGCCGTCAATGGTCAGGATTACGTCACCTGCCTTCAGGCCTGCAGCGGCAGCCGAAGCACCGGCGATAATTTTACTGATGTATACCCCGCCTTTTTCCCCGTTAAGCTTGAGATAGTTGCGGAATTGTTCGTCGAGTGTTTGTGAATAGCTGATGCCCAGGTTCGGAAAGCCGGCATAATCACCATCTTCAATGTCCTTGAGGAAATGAGTGATAATTGATGCGGGGAGGATACTGGACACCTGGTCCTTGCTCGAATAACTGACCAGCAGGCCGGCTAATTTATTATCCTTTGCAACAGGAAGAGTGAAACTGCCCGAACGGTACTGGACAGTGCCGCTTGCCTGGACAGTGAGAAAGAACGAGGAATCCAGGAAGTAGCGGCTGACCTCCGCCTTGGATACCTTGATCTCGGTGGTGACCGGCGTGCCGTTATTCTCGAACTGCCATGCCTCGACTTTGTCCCCCGGTTGAAGTCTGCCTTCCAGTTCAAATGGTATGCGGTCAGAGAGAAAGTCCAGCTTGGCAGTGGGTTTGAGCACCGCCAGGTTTGCCTCGTAGTCAACGGCAACAACTTCAGCTATTGCCTTGGCTGCGGTATCCGCTTTCTCAAGCTCAATATAAGTTGCATCGGTTACCATCTGGGCGGTGACCAGAACCCTGCCGCCGGGGAGCACGGCGCCAAGCCCGAGGCGGCTGGATGGGGCGGCTTTTTGCCAGGGCTGAATCAGGTTGTAGGCCTGCATCGTCGTGTTGACACGAACGACGGATTTTTCCGCCGATGCCGGGGCAGCGAGTGCCGATGCCGGCATGATGGCACCAAGGATCAGTAAGGGGGTCGGGATTTTCATCAGGGGTCTCATCAGGGATGATCCGGCACAGGCCTTAAGCGTGAGCGCTCGGTTGTTGTTAAAGTTTGGCAGGACTTCAGTCTACGGCTTTTGCAGGTTCTTCCAGGTAGTGGTCGCGGAGCACATTGTATTTTTCCTGAATACGTTTTTGCGCGGCGGTAACACGGGAGCGCTCAATGACGATTGGCCGCCCGTTGCCAAGCAGCCGGACAGTGACGAAATCACCGTTGTTTTTCTGCAGCGCTGTGTGGATGTCCTTAAGGGTCTTGATCTTTACGCCGTTGACCATGTCCACGATGCTTTGTGAATAGGATGAAAAGTATGAATTAATCGAGTCGGGAAGGATCGAGGTAAGCACGATGATTTCCGGGCGCTCCTTGTAGATGGAGTCGGAGACATAGGAGTCGTAGTGATAGCGCACCTGCAAATCCTTGATGCCATGGGCAGTCATGAGGTTACGGTCGAGTGGCTGGAAAACCAGGCCGGCAAACATGACATAGCGTGGCTTTTGGTCATATTTCTTGGCGCTGATCAGATAGGGAAGAAAGCGTTTCAGGGTGACCTTGGCCACCATCGGTTTACGCTCCCGCCAGATTTTCAGATTAATGACATCGCCGGCAAACTTGCGCTCGACGATTTCATTCATGTTGACGTCTTCGCCTTCGTAGTTAATGAGGCCGTTGGACTTTACCGGAAGGCCGTCGATTGCCATCAGCACATCACCTGTCTTGAGTATGCCACCGGCTGAGCCGTCAGCCTCGGCATGGGCAACCATGATGCCCAGGCCGTCATTAGGCAAGCCAAGGGCAGCCCTTTGCGCAGGGTTGAGAAGGGTGAATTCACTCATGGTGAGGTCGACATAGTGGTTGTATTCACCGTCCTCAATGTCTTTCAGGAATCGTCTTATAACCGGGGGCGGGATCATGTAGCCGGTATTTTGCGCGACATTGCCGGAGTATCCCTGGAAGGCGACGCCCACCACCCTGCCGTCCTGGAGAACCGGACCACCCGAGTTACCCGGGTTGATTGCGGCATCAATTTGCACCGTCAGGTGAAGATCGACCGCACTGTGCGAGTAGCTGAGAAAATCGATGCGTGAGACGACTCCGGAGGTGATTGAGATGCGTTCGCCACCGATGGGGTAGCCGATCACCTTGACCTTGGTATCAAGTTGCGGGAGTTCACCGATTTCGAACGGCTTAACACCTTCAAAGGCGACCGGGTCTTCAAGCTCGAGCATGGCCAGATCACAGTCGTGGGCGATGTGCAGTATCTTTGCGCGGTAAGGCTTGGCATCACCGACTTTCTTGATGTAGACGATACGGCTGTTGCTGACGACATGGGCATTGGTGAGGAACCGGTTTGGAGCCACCAGCCAGCCGGTACCGTTGCCTCCTGAATCACGGCCGGAATTCCACGGTGTGCGGTAATCAGGGTTGAGAGAGGAATTCTCTATCCGGACAACGGCTTCGTATTTGCTGGAATTGTTTACAATCGGCCTGGAATCGTTGGACTTTTCCTTGGCACTTTTGTTTTGCCCGGGGGCAACTGGCGCTGCCCTTAAGGAGGATACAAAGGGTATCGTACAGGTAGTGAGGCAGGCAATCGCTACAATTGAAAGGCGTTTCTCTGGGTTCATGCTGGGATGCTTGTTACGGGGCGTATGCACTGTGCGGGGGGTATTGTCGACGGGGTAGAGTCAAAAGCAATACTGCGTATTAAAACATGCAGACCCTGCTGCGGTCGTCGTTTCCCGGGAATATAGAGGCTTGTTCACCTGATGGTTGTTTCAGGGAAAGAATATCCCTCAAAATCAGTTTTTGAGTGATTGTTATCTGGCGTAGCATCCTGAAAATGCGGTTTACTTTTTTCCTCGTGTTGAGTGTCGTGCTGACCTTGGCGGTGTCGGCAGCACAGCGCTATACGCCGTTTGCAGACCCTACCTTTCCTTTTTTCGGGCTCTCGGTTGATGTGTCCTCAGGGGATGAGCCGCGCTCAAACTGGGTGCCGCGCGGCGTGGTGGTGCGTGTATCAGAGGAACTATGGGCACTGTACGATGTGGATTTGGTGCGCTTGGCCGCGGTTTGGCGGGGGGGATTTCCACAAGGAATGACCATTGCGCAGCACTCCTACCAAAACACGAAAAAGAAAGCCGATGGCGGGCAGAAGGCAGCCCCGAGATTCACAGGCAGGCTATTAAATGCCACAGGAATGTACCCGGGAATTTACAGCGGCGGGACGGCTATCCAAACGACAGATCCGCGTGACCGTGGGCCCGACGAGGGTGAGTTGGGTCGCGGGCCGGTGGATTTTGAAAAGTTCGGCAGGTGGCGGGGGATTGAACTGCGGGGTGAGGAGCCGGTTGTGGTTTATGAAGCGGGCGGAGGAACAGTAAGCGAGATCATCCGTCCGCTCGTTGAGGGTGGCGGGTATTCGAGAGCCTTTGAGTTCACATCGCTTAAAGAAGGGGTATTAATCGCCTTGGGTGAAGGTGTGCGGCAGGCAGGCAATGGAGATGTCAGGATTATCTCCAAGGCAGGGCAATCCTTTGTGCAGGTTGGTCCGGGCAGTGGCAGCGGGTCTGTGATATCCGGGAAGGGCAGATTGTTGCCCGGCGGCGCGGAGCGACGGCCGGGTCGCTGGCCTGATGTTGTGGTGACGAAAGGCACCCTTGGCCAAAGCGGTGCTGCGGCGTATGTCAGGGATCGCATCGCGCTGCCGCTGGACAACCCGTGGCAGCGGGCGGTGCGGCCGTCTTCGGTAGCGTTCTTTGAGGATGGCCGGGCTGCCGTGAGCACTGTTGATGGTGACCTCTGGATTGTCTCCGGGTTAGGAAAAACATTGGCTGCGGTTTCCTGGCGGCGCTTTACCTGCGGACTTCATGAGCCATACAGCGTTGTAATCAGGGGCGGCGAAATTTTTGTTTTCGATCGCTCGGGATTAAAGCGTTTGCATGATCGTGATGGTGACGGCGAAGCGGATTTCCATGAATGGTTTTGCCATGACTTCTGGCAAAGTGTCGATACCCGGGATTTTCCGCATGACATGGCCCTGCGCCCGGATGGCGGGTTTTACCTTATCAAGGGCGGACAGCAGAACGACCATCTTTCCAGACACAGTGGACGGGTGCTCTCCATCTCAACGGATGGTGACACGGTGGAGATTTTCTCGAGTGGACACCGCAACGGGTTCCTTGGGATTGATTCGGATTCCGGAGACTTGTTTGCCTGTGATCAGCAGGGACACTGGATACCTGCAACCCCGGTTCAACGGCTCCGCAGGGGCGGCTATTATGGGTTTAAGCGTGCAGCGCCCCATGGGGTTGCCGAGCCCAGGATTGAGGATCCGATTACCTGGCTACCGCACCGTGCCGCACAGTCTGCGGTTGATATTGTTATAGTAAGTGACGAGCGGCTTGGCGGCCTGGCGGGTTCACTGGTGTGTGTTGATTACTTTAGGCCGGGATTACTCAAGGTGTTTAGCACCGGGGCGGCGGTGCGCTTGGACCCCGCGTTTGACTTCCCTCTCCTGAAGGGTGCGATCAACCCGCTGGACGGCAATTTATACCTCGTTGGATTCCAGATTTGGGGAACTGCTGCCAAAGAGCCTGCCGGCTTTGGGAGGTTGCGCCGAGACAGGACCGTTGCTGATGTCATGCCCGGAGGGGTTATTGTGGGCAGGCAGGGAATCGTGTTACGCTTCAACACGAGGATTGACCCTGTCATGCGTGGTGACCTTTCCCGTTATCATCTGCAGGGGTGGAATTACCGGAGGACTTCCGGGTACGGATCCGGTCATTTTCGCAGTGACGGTAGTGCCGGGCAGGATCCCGTGGCGATTGCCGGTGTCCATGTATCCGGCGATCAGCGCAGCCTGTTTTTCCATGCCCCCGGAATGCCGGAAGTGGACCAGATGCAACTGGGTTACATAGGGCCTGAAGTTGGCGGCAGAGCGGAAGAACAAACACTTTACCTGACTTCGCGTGCACTGGAAGAGATTGATCTTGAGGCACTTGGATTTAATGGGCTGGACCTCACGGCGGCAGCGGCAGCGGTGCACTTGGTGACGCGTAAGGAGTCTGCAGAGCCTGCCTCCCTTACCCGTGGGAAACGGATCTCAATGACTTATGGGTGCATTGCCTGTCATTCCACTGATGGCTCGAAGGACGGCAAGACAGGGCCCAGCTGGGCGGCATTGCATGGTTCCACGCGCGAGTTTATTGGAGGTAAATCCGGCGTTGCCGATGATGCCTATCTGCGTGAGGCAATTCTCAACCCGTCCGCAAAGATCATCAAGGGCTACAATCCCAAGGATGTCGGCATGCCAAGTTACCGGGGTATCCTCAGTGAGCAGGATATCGAATCGGTGCTGATGTTTATCAAGTCACTGGCGAGCGAATAGAGAAGGGCAGCACGGTTTGTGGGTTTGCCCTTGTCAGGCAAGCTTGCCACCGGTGCATGCCAAGCGGTCATGGATTTCGATGATCGGACGCGCCTCATCGCAAACCTCAGTGCTCCTGCCGATTGTTTGCAGGAAGCGGCAGGCTGCTGTTCCATTACAGGCTGCTGAATAGGATTGCAGCCATTCGGTATGTTTCGTGGCGAGTTCATCAGGCACCGGCCAGCAGGCAGGTACTGCCGGTATTCCCAGGCGCCAAGGTTTCGCCGTTAGCCGTGCGCGGTAGCAGGACTGCTTTCCACACAGGCGCGTAAACAGCGGATCGGCCCCGAAAGATTGAAGCAGTTCTGTGCTTTCGGTGCTTTTTGGATCATAAGTTTTATGCGTTACCAACAGTCGGAAACCGGCTGGTGTTTCATAGCACCTGGCAGCCAATCCGGATTGCCAGGAGGCGGCATTCTGTATTTTAGACAGAGTTTCTTTTTGCGCCTCTTCAGCGGCGGCGCTGTTTAGCTTGGGAAACAGGACACCCAGGCATCCACGCATCGTGGGCTGCGCGCCGGGCAGGTCGATATCCACGAACATGATTGATGAGGTATTGAGAACCAAAGGCCCGGATCTTGATCGTGTCACCACGGCACTGGGTCCCGATTCACCCGTTATTTCCTCAAGGCGTTCTTCACGCAGTGGGCGCTCTTCGTATTCATACCAGTTCCACTTTCCCGGCTCGAGTCCCTTTTCCACGCGTTCCACCACGCCTGCCAGGCGTTTTCTGGAGAGTTCCTCAGCTGTCTCCTTGGACTGGTCATCCCAGCCCCAGGCGGTAAGTGGCCACTGTGCACCGTTTGCCGGGTTGGTGGCTCTGGCAGAGCTACGATGCCAGTATCGCGGAAAATACATGGTGTATGGCAAAGATTCCGGGAGTCCACTACCTCCCTATTCTGTTCAGCCGCTACTTCTTTTTGTCATCAGTCACCACACAGTGGATGATGGCTTCCCTGAGTTGCTCTCGTCCAAAAAGATGTGTTGGAGATTTTCCCCGCGTTTTAACGGTGAATCGCAGGTTTTCCGAGCGGCGTGTCGATTTGCCCTGCGCTAGAATTTCAGAAACATCGCGGATGGCATCATCGGTGATTTTAGTTTGGCGGTGCAACCAGGGTATACGGGCAATTATGGACATCAGGAAGTTGGTTTGAATAGCTATGTAACTTATTTTGATTATTAAGATAACCGAAGTAAGTCAAGAGAAATATTACTCCCACCCCATATATTTTTCGCGTTATCGGCACTGGCATCTTCACTTTGCCAGTGCAGTGATGACTGTGGTAGCTTGAGCTATCGCCGGGTTATTGGCTTGTTTTGTGTAATCTGGCGATTGCCTGACTTTACGGAGCAGTCAGTTGGCGACCGTTGTCTTGAGCGGTGAGTTTTTCGAGGAAAGGCACTGCGGTTTTTGCCCATTCAAATGGTTTCTCGTAACTTGCAGCTTCATCCCCCCAGCATTGCCGCAGCATATCGGTGTCGATAACGCCAGGATTCAGTGAAATTGCCGCCATACCCTCGGGCAGTTCCTGTGCGAGGGCAGAGGTGAGGCCCTCGATTGCCCACTTGGTAGTGCAGTAGGGGGTAACATCGGCTGAGGTTGAGCGCCCCCACCCGGAACTGAGGTTCACAATTACCCCACTGCCCTGCCGGATCATGGCCTGGGCGAAATGACGGATGATATTTGCTATACCGTTGATATTCACTGCAGTTAAGCGGTCGAACTCGGAGGCGGAAATTTCCCACAGTGGCGCCGGATCATTCATGAGTGCGGCATTGTTGATCAATAGATTTGGCACTCCCAGGTTATCAAGAACCTGCCTTGCGAAACTAGCCACCGCGACATCATTCGCCACGTCAATGGCCTCGAAGAAGTGACCGGGCCCCAATTCTTCTGTCAGTGTTTTCACATCTTTGCGCGAACGGGCGCAACCGGCTACTTTCCAACCCCGCAGGGCAAATCCCTTGACCATTTCCCGACCGATGCCGCGTGTAGATCCGGTAACAATTACGGTGCGTATGGATTTCTGGTGGGTATGCTTTGACATTTTGCGTGCAGTATAAACTGTCTATTCTTAATTTTTAATTTCCTGTATCCTTTTTCAGCAACATTGCATCATGACTGTCGCTTCATCAAATCCCGTCATTATTCTTGATCCGGCTCAACGGGTGTTCCCCGAGTTCAGTCTCAAGCGACTGCTTGCCACCGTGTTTGAGCCTGTGCAGGATTGTCGCATTTGTGTCCTGACCGATTTCAGTGATCCGGCAAGCGCAATGAAGGGGTATTCATTCCTTGCCAACCCCGAGCGTTTCCCGGTGCAGTGCATGGCCCATGAGTCATTTGTCATGGGCTTGAGCAACGGGGTAATGTCAGAGTTATCAATGAGGGGTGGCGATATGTTCGCCTTTACCGCAACGGGCGGATCAAACCTCGACATGGATGACGGGTGCTTTGACAGTGAAGGCCGGGAGCTGTCACTTGATGCGGACATTTATTCCAACTACGACATTATCCTCTGCATTTCTGACTGGAGTGCGACGGCACCTCTAACCGCAAAATGCAGGCAATTTGGCTTTAGGGGGGCAACATTGCATGGGCTTAACGATATTATCCTGCAGAGCGGGCTTGCGGTGGATTATCTCGAGGTGTCCAAAGATACGGAGAAACTGCGCTTGGCGCTGAGCGGGGCGGATGAGATTGAGATTGATTTTACCCTTGAGGACAGTCGCGTCCTCACCACCAAGCTTTTGCTGGGGGGGCAGGAGGCCCAGAAATCTCACGGCTTATGCCGGGGCAAAACTCCGGATGTCGCGAATTTACCTGCCGGCGAGGTTTATTTCGTGCCCGGGGGGGCAGAAGGACAATTTCCGATGAAGTATGAGGATGGAACGCTGGGGATTCTTGATGTGAAGGATCGCAATATTTCCTGCAGCACATTAATTGAGGGTGCACAGGCGACCATTGATGCCCACAATGTGCGTCTAGCTGATGACCCGATGACCGGAACCCTTGGAGAACTGGGATTTGGCACTCAGGTCCTTCCCGTGGCGGGGGCTGATATCCAGGACGAGAAAATACTGGGGACTTGTCACCTCGCAACGGGACGTGATGATCACCTTGGCGGCGATATCATGCCCGGTATGTTCAAAGTCCATGAGAATTCCACCCATGACGATATTCTTTTTGCTCCCCACAAGACTCCCAGTTTTGATATCAGTCAGGTGCGGATGAGGCGCGGCGCGCAGGAGGAAGTTCTCATTGAGCATTTTAAGCCCGGAAGATACCTGATTGAGGCTCTGGCATGATTGCTGCCAACAACTTTAAATTGTCACCGTGAACCCATACGAGTCGCAGCAACTCCTCGACCAATACCTGCTATTTCACTACGGATCGCCTGAGGAAATCCTGCCTTATTCCTGCGGTCCGGTTTCGGCCCTGGATTTTCCCCGCCGGAGCGTGGTGGAAAATATCGATTGTGCAGTATCCCGGGGGCGTGCGCTTGACCTGGGTTGTGCTGTTGGGCGCGCAAGCTTTGAACTCTCCCGCTTTTGTGGCGAGGTGGTGGGGATTGATTTCTCTGAGCAGTTCATTGCTGCCGCTGAGCGCTTGCGCCAGGGGGAAGAGCTTGTTTACCAGCGGCTTGAGGAAGGGGCAATTGCCACGGAGTTGATTGCACGGATGCCCGGCGATGCGAACCCGGAAAGGATCCGCTTTGAAGTAGGAGACGCGCTGGACCTGGGGGAGAATATCAAAGGTTTTGACGTGGTGCATGCGGCCAACCTCTTATGTCGTCTTCCGGAACCGAAAAAGTTTTTCATGCGCTTGCCTTCCCTGCTCGCAAGTGATGGCCTGTTGATCCTGACCACGCCCTGCACCTGGCTTGGTGAGTTTACCCGGCCGGAGAATTGGCCTGAGGGGTCAACACATGAATGGCTGGCTGGCTGCCTTGCGGAAGATTTTAATCAGTTAACACTCAAGGATATGCCGTTTCTTATTCGTGAACACGCCCGCAAATATCAGTGGAGCATGGCACAGGCAAGTGTCTGGCAGCGGATCTAAGGAAAGCCCGGGCGAGGATTGCTGAAGAGCCCCGGAGCGCTTGTTGAAGAGGCTAGTTTAGCCCGCCCGGTTCCGGGATACGGCCATGGTTTCCAACAACAGGGGATTGTTCACTGGCCGTAGTCCGGTTGAAGGCCGCCGGATGCTGATCTTCAACGGTTTCCAGTAACAAGCGGTCTTCTGCGGAGAGTTTGTCGAAGATAAGCGTGATCTGGTGAGAATGCTTAGCCGGTGAGGCTGCCATGATCTTAGAATCCACCACCAACCCTTCGAGTCGCAGGAAGCGGTTGCCACTGGAGCCTTTGTTGAGGCCCAGGATTCCAAGGTCTCCCCGGATCTTGCGCAGGTGCAGCCCGATGGCCAGGCGCGATCCTGACTCAAAGGCTTTCACTGATTCGAACACCATCCCCTGGCTGTTCACATAAAGCAGTTTGCTGACAGGCGATTCAGGTATCTTTTCTGAACGCTGTTGGCTGTCAGTGTATGTGTAACTAAACGCCATGATGAGGATTGGCAGAAGTCGATATTTTAACTTGCTACCTGAGGGTAGTTCACTTTAGCACCAGAGGGCTGCAAGTCAATTTTCGGCAATCTAAAAGTTTTTAATTTTTAAGTTCATTGAGGATCGCTTAGCAGTTGTCCGGTGGCTGTTTTCCAAGCACATACCGAAGATCTCTCAGGGATGAAGAAATTCCGGTGGAGATTTATTGTCTACTTGATAGCCGTGCTTTATCTCGCTGGGGATCTTTATCTTTTTGAAGGGCCATTGCGGTCGCGACTTGGGCGCGCTGCCGGCAGCGGCGAGGCTGCAGCGGCATTAGCCCGCCGGGAGGGGATTGTAGCCACGGTCAATGGTCACCCGATCCGCCGCGAAGAACTTGACCGTGCCGTTGGCGAATATTGCCTGAAACGGGGATTGTCAGCTAAAGAGGTGTCCGGCAAGCGCATGAACTCGATCCGTGTACTGGTAATAAACGAGTTAGTGGTCGACCGGCTAATCTGGTTTCATTCCCAATATACTGCGGCCCAATCGTCTTCTTTGGAGCTGGCTGAGGCAACGGCACGCTTCCGCCGTGCAATCCCGGGTTCTCCCGCGGGTGAAGAGAGTTTGGCGGTGCAGGGATTTTCACCAGAGCGGCTGGAGAAATTCCTACAGAATCAGGCAATACAACGGGCATGGATCGAGAAGATCATCGCCAGCTACATTGTCGTCAGTGAGCAGGAAATCCGGCAACGTTATGAGGAAGAGCCCGAAGTGAGCACAGTTGCTGAACGAATACAGGCCAGGCATATTTTCATTGCCAGGCTTGGCAAGGATGCAGGCCGGGCCGAGGCCGTTATTCGTGCCGCCGCACGGCGCCTTGATGCGGGGGAATCATTCGACAGGATTGCCGGGGAACTTTCAGAAGATCCCCGTACAAAATCACGGGGTGGAAATCTTGGCTGGTTTACCCGTGGGCGGATGGATAAAGACTTTGCCGCTGCGGTATTCGCTATCAGTGAAGGTGAAGTTGGCCAACCCTTTGCAACTGCCCTTGGCTGGCATCTGGTTGAGGTTACCGCTCGCAAGCCGGCGGCCAGGGTTTCTATCGAGGCGGTGCGTGCGGAACTTGCTGCTGCTATCGAGGCTGAGAAGCGCCAAGCGGCGGTAGAAGCTTTGATTTCATATCTTAAAAGCAGGGCAAAGATCCGTTATTTTCCCGACTTTATCTGGGTGGAGTGATTTTTCATTCCTGAGTGACCGGCAGTCTAAAAAAGGCACACCACAGCATGCCTTTTAAAAATGAGGAATTTAGTATGTCGGGGC
>JAPYUT010000006.1:79902-99927 GCA_029940475.1 Verrucomicrobiales bacterium
GCTTGGCGGGTTCGGCCTTGGGCTTGGCGGGTTCGGCCTTGGGCTTGGCGGGTTCAGGCTTGGGCTTGGCGGGTGCAGGTTTGCTGCCTGCTACCTTTTCAGGAGGATCCACTTTTTTGCCTAAATGCTTCAAGGGATTGAGCATTTCGAGTGTATCGCATGAGCAGAGGCAAATTGAGATTGTGGCCAATGCGATTGCCACAAATGCCCTCAAGGGATTCTTTCGTTTCATGTTGTCCGCCAATCTAAACCCCCCTGTATGTGGCAGGTCAAGAAATTTGCAACGCCCGGGGAAGGAGGCGGGGTCATTATTCTCCACGGAACTGGTTGATAAAAAGGAAAGACATCGCGCCCATTGCCAGTGCCGTTTGCCCGACATCACGCATGACTTCTTGTACAGGGTGTAGATAGCATGCAAGGTTCCAGGCTGCGGCGACCAGCAGGGCGGCACCGATCACGAAGACGCCCAGCGGTGAAATTAACGAGACTCCGCCCTCACGCACTTCCTTGGCCAGGCTGATATAACGATTGGCGACAACAGCAAAAATGATAATCGTGAAGATTCCGAATTGTCCGGATATCTGCGGCACCAGTCCTGCCACTGCGTCGTAGAGGCCGTGCACGACAACGACCATAATGAAGATCGCGACAAGCTCCTCCCAGCGGGTTTTTGGCCAGCGAACAAAGTGGAACAGGGAAAGGCCCGCGATCCCGGTAAGCGAGGCGTGGAAGAAATTTGCAGTGAGGAACCTGGGAAAAACACCGCCTTCAGATCCCGGGTTGAAGTAGATCAGGTTTTCTGCGGCGGCGAAGCCGAGACCCACGCAGGCTGCAGTCGCGAGGGCTTCCATGGAGGATTTTCGTTTGCGCAAAACCGGCAGAAACGGCACCAGGAAAAGTAATTTTACGGATTCTTCCCGCAGCCCGATTCCGCAGATGCAGTAGATAAGGTCATTGGCAAAGTCACCGTTGAAATTGAAGCCCAGGATTTGTTCCTGCCAGATGACGATTCCCAGGACAGCGAAAGTTGAAAGGAACCCGCTCGCAAAGCCCAGGATATAGAGCAGCCCGCGTGACCGACGCGCTTCCCCCAGTCGGCCAAGGTTGGTGATGATCACCAGCCAGAGGGCGGCGGCAAAGGCAGTTACCAGCAGCCAGGGCGGAGAGGTGTGACTGATAATCCTTAACCCGTGCCATGATATAAGGGTGACCCACTTGCCGAGATATATGGTGATGCTTGTGAACTCGTGATTGTTGAGTGCGTTGCGATAAGCGGGATCGTCAAAGCGCGCGGCCAGTTCATCGGCATGGTTGAGGGCCAGAAGCTCGTGCATGACCCCGGCCTTGGCGTAAGCGGATTGCGGGAAGGAGGCAACTTCCCGTTCGAAGAAGAGTAATGCCTCTTCATGCTCCCCGGCATGGCTCAGGATGTCGGCGTAGAATTCACCGGCAAAGCGCTGAGCTTGCGTTTTTTCGGCAGCGGTTTTAAGGACCATGCGGGACTGTCGGCTTGGCTTTCCGGTTTCGTGCAGGGCGGTGGCGTAATGCCTGAAGAGGACCAGTTCCTCCGGTTGCAGGATATTTTGCGGAATTTCAAGCCGCAAGGTGAGTGCATAAAGCCGGGAACGGGTGGCTTCAGCGAGATCTTGTGGAGTATATTTCCTGCCGCCACTGATGCTAAAGAGCTGTGATAGTTTCCCTATATCGTCATTGCGCAAGGCCAGGCCATGCAGGTCATCGGTGAACCAGGGACAGCATGTACGGATTGTCGCGATAAGCCCGTCTTGTTGAGGCGCATTGTCGCGCCACTTGGACACCAGGAAGCCGCTCAGGATTCCCAGGGCACCGATCAGCAACGCACCCCGCAGCAGGAAGTTACGGTCACGTGAACGTGTGATCAGTTTTTCTTTAAATCCCGGCATGCTGAGGGCAAGGGTAACCTTGCCCGGCGGCTGAGGCAATAAAGGGGCTTAGGGCGCTTATGGCCAAAATTTTCATATGGATGAAATGGTTCATTATCTCCCGAGGGAGATGAGGTATTGATAAATGGCCTCAAATTGTTTTTTTGCGTTACCCTCATAATGCTGTGTCAGGGGGGTTGTGCCTTCAGCGGCATATGAAGGCATGATTGTGCCGGGCCATAGTCGCATTGGAGCGTTCATCCAGAGATGGAAATATTCACTGCGCAAACGGGAGCCGGCATCCTTGAAATTAGGTCCTTCTCCTTCAAACACGGCAAAGGCGGGCTTGTCATTGACGGCATGGCAGGCGCCACATGAAAAGCCGGTGATTGCTGTAAGCGCTGCCCCGGTTTTTATTTTCTCAGGCTCTGCCGGCGGGAATATCGGGGATGTGTGCGGCAGCCCTGCCACGTGACTGAAGCCGATTGCCAGATCGGTGGCCCGGTTGGTAAAGGCAGGCATGCGCGCTTTCAGCCAGTGTCGGGTCTTGGGTTGAATTTGTCCTGCAAGCAGGCGGGTGCGCCATTCCGGGCGGAGCTTGGAACCAAGATGGTTTAAATGCGGGATGGTGTCCTTGTGCGCGGCGGGCTTCTCGTCGTTTACCGGAGGATCCGGTGGCTTCAGATGAGAAATTTCCGCTTGGAATGTTTCGCGATAGGATTGCTTGCCATCCCGATTGTGGCAGGCAGCACAGCGCAGGGTAATAAACTGTTGTTGCGCAAACTCGGCGGGGATGTGATGTGGCTTTTCCGGCGAGTTAAGCGCGGCCGTGATAGCCTCTTGCTCAGTTTCAGTGAGCAGATAGTTTGCTGCTTTGCAGTCAGTGGTTGTGAGCTTGGCCAGGGCCTTTGGAACCGGCAGTTCTGTCTTCATTTTGCCTGCGTCATGGCAATTGAGACAACCGCTTTGCTTCAGCAGCAGTTTTCCGCGTTCAGGGTTGCCTTCATCCCGTGCCGGCAATGTGTCTTTTGGAAGCGTGCGCAGGAAGCTTTCCAGGGCCTTGCTTTCTGCGACACTGAAGCCAAAGTCCGGCATACGGGTCGCATCATGGTGTTTTGCGGGTTCACGCAGGAATCCCGCGAGTGCGGAAGGCCGGTATTTTGTTGCTGTCGCGCTCAGGCCGATACGCCCGTCATTGCCTTTTTCCTCAAGGGTGTGACAACCGATGCAGCCCTGCTGGTAGAAAATTTGACCACCGCTTACAATCGCCTGCGGGTCAGGAGCAGGTGGCTGTGATTTTTCCCGGGGTGGAGCGAGAAAGTGCGCGATGTCAGTGGCTTTCTGGCCGGCATTGGCGCCTGCAAAGAGCTTAGGCATGTGTGTCCCGGGCCGGTATGCGGCAGGATTCTCGATCCAGTGTGCCAGCCATGAGGTTTCAAGCCGCTTGCCAAGATCTTCAAGCGAAGGTGCTTCCGGCTTCCAGTGGTCACTGTGGCAGTTTTGACACCGGTGTTTTTTGATTAAGCGGTGACCGGCCCTCAGTTGACCTTGCCTTGCGGGGAGAGTCCCGGTTTGTGCATGGCTAAAGGCTGTAGCTGGCACCGGTTCCCTGCCAAAATCGCGGCCTTCCCAGAATAAACGCAACTGGGAGTGGCCTTCGGATGGCCCCTTGTATTGGATTTTCAGGGCATGCCCGCCGCTGCCCAGGCGTTTGCGTTCAGAGGGAGTGCCAATTTCAGTGCACAATACTTCACCATCCACTGTCAGTGTCGCTTGTCCTGTGCCCTCCAGGGTGAAGATCAGCCTGGAACGAGCCTCGAGATTGAGCGTGCCCTGCCACAGGGCTTTGAGCTGACCGGGCTTTGCGAATTGCGAGGCGGGTTGGCCTTCCGGGACATACAACGCAACCTGTCTGGCGATACGCGCATCGGCGTCACCGAATTGCAGGATCAATCCCTGCCCTGCCCCCGCAATGTTGGCGATAAGCGCAAGGAGCGTGGCGGAGAGCAGAAATTTAATCACCATTGATCAGCTGTTTTGATTATTTGCGGGGAAAACCGGCAACGGGAAGGCAAATCTTAGATTATAAGAGAATTGTCACCCACTCCTGAACAAACTGTTTATCTGTTGCACGATTGCGTGCCGTTAGTCCTTGAAGACAACACTTTAAATAGTGGCACTTTATTGCCGTCGTGCTTGCGAGTAATAACGGCGCAGGCCTTCGGTGACACCGTCCGCGTATTCGCGGATGAGGCTCTTGCGCATTTTTCCGGCGATTTCCCGTTTGTTGCTATAGTCGCCAGCCACGACTCTCTGATAAACCTCGGGATTGTTCATTACGTAGGGTTCAAGAAACACCACCGGGCAATGATAGACCCGGTTGGCAAGCAGGTTGCGGGCATAGATATACCGGTTATTGGAGTCTGCCTGCCTGGCGTTGTTTGTTGTGTAGATATACGGCGGCAGGCCGGTTTCCTCAGCCATTGCCTCGGCAACAGCACGGTTTAGCGGCAACTCCTCGTCGTGTGTGCGTTGCAACAGGCGCTTGAGAAGGTGGAAGCGGTTATCTTCCAGGCGGAGTTCTCCGGCACTATAGGTGCCGTTAATCAGCAGGTGGAGATGATTGCGGGCGACCAGCTGCGGGCTGCCAGGATTCCCCCAGGCCTCGGCGTTAAAATGCAGGCAGAGCACGATGTCGGGCTTGATTTCCGTGTTTATTATTTGCGCCCGGCGACGGATCTCGTGTGACCTGTAGAACAGGACCTCGCTCTCCTTGCGCAAAGGAATGCCCCCGGGTTTCATGCCACGTTGTTTTAATACCTGTATCGCGAGGGGCTCAAAGTCAGCCGGGCGCAGGTTGGTAACCGGCTCAAGCTTGTCGCGCACCAGCCAGACCTCAGCGCCGAGCGCTTCGAGTTTTCGTTCAAGGACCTTTGCAGTGGCCAGTGTCAACTCGCCTTCCTTGACGTCGGTTCCTTCACGTTTACCCTTATACCAGCGTTCTTCCATTTGCGCCCATTGACCGCCGATGTGCCCCGGGTCGATCGCAATGCGCAATCCGGAGAGGGGTGCTTTTTTCAGGTTAGTTACCCCGGGAAGTTCGCTGGCGCTTCTCCAGTAACGCGGTGGTTTTTTCCGTGAGTTGGTCTTGGCAAAGCGCAATCGAAGCCGCTCTTTGCCCCTGCCGCGGATATCGGCATAATCCTCATGAACCTCGATGACCGAACGCCAGGCTTCGTCCTGCGAGTAAATTTTGCTCAACTGTTCAATAAAGATGCGTCTGGGAATGGTTTGCTGGTAATCCTCCAGTTCCGTCCAGTCCGGTTGAATTGCCAATGTACTCAGGCCGGGGCGAAGGGTGAGTTGTTCCGGGGTGAGTTCCGGCCTGTTGCAGCCTTTGCCAATTAATAACAGGGCGGCCACGAGTAATGCCATGGAGAGTGGCAGCCATAGGCGGGCATGATGCGTCATCAAAGATATCCTATCATCTCAATACGGGGTTGAGCTTGACAATTTTAGCCCTAGCCTTCCACCTTGGACTCTCTACCCGACCCATCCTGCCTGAGGTTGCTCTTTTTGGGCGATATTGTTGGTGAACCTGGCCGTAAGGCTGTTGCGGCTATGTTACCCCGGTTTCGCGCGGAGCGGGGAGTTGATTTTATTGTGGTTAATGGCGAAAATTCAGCTGGTGGTCGCGGAATTACCCCGAAAATTGCCATCGGCTTGCTGCGGGCGGGGGCGGCAGTGATTACCACCGGCGATCATATATGGGATCAAAAGGAGATCATTGAATACCTGCCAACCGAACCGCGCCTTTTGCGGCCACTGAATTATCCGCCCGGGACAGCCGGGCAGGGGAGCGTGGTCTTGGAAACCGGGAAGGGAAAGGTCGCGGTCATTAATGCCCAGGGGCGCACCTTTATGAACCCGCCGCTGGAAAATCCCCTATTGGCCCTTGATGTGGAAATTTCACGGCTCAGGAATGAGGAAGAGGTAAGAATGATCTTTCTTGATTTTCATGCGGAGGCAACCAGTGAGACGATCGCCACCGGGCGTTATCTGGATGGGCGTGTTTCCGCTGTCATCGGCACTCATACTCATGTGCAGACTGCCGATGAACAGGTTTTTCCCGGTGGCACCGCGTTTCTTTGCGATGCCGGCATGTGCGGGCCAAGTGAATCAGTTCTTGGGCGGCGTATTGAAGCCATTATTGAACGCATGCTTACCTCGACCCCGAGGGTGATGCCGGTGGCAAAGGGGGAGGTGGGAGTGCACGGTGCCCTGGTTGATATCGATCCTGCCAGCGGTCAGGCTCGCGGCATCGAAAGAGTCGCTGAAAGGGTAGAAGTTTGATAACCGGCCATGTTTAGTGGGCATTGTTTCAGCCTGAGGGAGTACCAACCTTCGTTACACTTATCTTTAATGATTGATAATCAGTAACTTACATATTAAGATCTGCCGTTAATTTAAAATTACCTTTTTTTTTTGACAGCTAGGTTCAATTTGATAGTGTTTCGCCCCGGTTTTCGCGGATTTGGCTGGGTTTTTTCCTCTCGTATCCTCCTTGTGTGGGTGCTGTGTCGGAGATGCTAGGCCTGCTTCGCGAACTGTGTGAGTGTTTCATTACTGGTATCCTAAAGAACTCAAAATCAGCAGGCAATATTGGTAGCGAATACGCTCATGTAGCTCAGGGGTAGAGCACTTCCTTGGTAAGGAAGAGGTCACGGGTTCAAATCCCGTCATGAGCTCCATATGCAACAAAGAAGAAATAAGGCAGACCACGAAAAAATCTGAACTCCGGGCAACCGGGACAAATTCAAAAAGCGAACAACATTACACAGCGATCGGAGGGTGAAGATTCTATCCAATGAGTTGATACCACCTGTTATAGATACCGAGAGCAGTTAACCCAATATTAGACCCCGATTGCCGGAAGATAAAAAATTCCGGCATCAATCATTATACCGTCATGGCCAAAAGAGAAGCATTTGAAAGGAATAAACCTCATGTGAATATCGGCACCATCGGTCACGTTGACCATGGCAAGACCACGCTGACTGCTGCTATCTGTCATACTCTGGCTGAGCTCGGTTTGGCTGAGAAGAAGAATTACGATGAGATTGACGCAGCTCCCGAGGAGAAGGAGCGCGGCATCACTATCTCTACCGCGCACGTTGAATACGAGACAGAGAACCGTCATTATGCACACGTTGACTGCCCGGGGCACGCTGACTATGTGAAGAACATGATCACAGGTGCTGCCCAGATGGATGGTGCGATCCTGGTGGTTTCCGCAGCTGATGGCCCGATGCCGCAAACGCGCGAGCATATCCTGCTGGCCCGCCAGGTTGGCGTGCCTGCGGTCGTGGTATTCATGAACAAGACCGACCAGGTCGATGATGACGAGTTGCTTGATTTGGTTGAAATGGAGGTGCGCGAGTTACTCAGTCAGTATGAGTTCCCGGGTGATGAGATCCCGATCGCCAAGGGTTCAGCGCTCAAGGCTCTCGAGGGTGACGATGACAACAAGGCTAAAATCATGGAACTGATGAAGGCAATTGATGATTACATCCCTAAGCCTGACCGTCCTATTGACTTGGACTTCCTGATGCCGATTGAGGACGTGTTCTCCATTGAAGGTCGCGGAACTGTTGCCACCGGCCGCATCGAGCGGGGAATCGTCAACAAGATGGAGGATGTCGAGATTGTGGGCATTCGAGATACCCAGAAGACCACGGTTACCGACATCGAGATGTTCCGCAAACTTCTCGATCGCGGCGAGGCCGGGGATAATGTCGGCATCCTGCTGCGCGGAGTCAAGAAAGAGGACATTGAGCGTGGGCAGGTTATTGCCAAGCCCGGCTCGATTAAGCCGCACATGAAGTTCACCTCAGAGGTATATGTGCTGAGTAAGGATGAAGGCGGGCGTCATACCCCGTTCTTCAGCAATTACCGCCCGCAATTTTATTTCCGTACCACGGATGTTACCGGTACCATCAAGTTGCCTGATGGGGTCGAGATGGTGATGCCCGGAGACAACATTACCATGGAGGTGGAGCTCATCACTCCGATCGCGATGGAGAAAACCATCCGTTTCGCTATCCGTGAAGGCGGTCGCACCGTGGGTGCCGGCCGGGTTGCCGAGATTCTCGATTAAGTTAGGCAGCCGGATTCCCTATTTTCCCGGCAAAAGCCGGATCCGGACGGGTAACAGGGCCCGGAGCGGATCCGGCTCTGCCGTCAAAATAAGACAAAATTTTTCAAAGGTGAATTTCTCAGATACAACCCGGAATGCAGATCAAGTTGATGACCGAGGGTAGTAGCTCAGCCTGGTTAGAGCACCGGTCTCCAAAACCGGGTGTCGTGGGTTCGAATCCCTCCTACCCTGCCATTTCTGCTTCTGGCAGAGGCACGACCAGACAACCATCATGAAAGTTACCAAATATCTCGGCGAAGTGAAGACTGAGCTGCAAAAAGCCAGTTGGCCCTGGGTTCCCAAGGACAAGGGGGAGAAAGGCTTTAAGCGCTTCAAGGAGCTTACCGATTCGACGGTGGTTGTTTTTATCGCCATGATGCTCCTTGGGGCATTCGTGAGCCTCTGGGATCTTATCCTGTTTAACATCATCGAACTCTTTACTCAGATAGGCTAGGCGATCGGCACGCAGAAGATCCCGGCACAGAAGTTACTCAATCACGACTGAACGATGGCCCTAACTCCCCCCGAACCCAACGAACAATGGTATGTCGTGCATGTGCTTTCCGGCCAGGAAAACAAGGTCTGCGAGAATATCAAGCGCCGTATTGATTCAGAGGAAATGGGTGATGTGATATTCAAGATTCTTGTGCCGACTGAGCGTGTCTCGGAGGTCAAAAAAGGCAAACGATCTGAGACCAAGCGTAAATTTTTCCCCGGGTATATCATTGCCAACATGCATCTTCTTAACGAAGAGGGCGGATTGGTTGATCGCACCTGGTATTTCATCCAGGAGACCCACGGGGTTATTGGTTTCGCCGGGACAAAATCCAAGCCCATCCCAATGCGTCCCCGTGAGGTTGAAAGCATGCTGGGGCAGATCAAGGAACGCGCAGAGAGTGTTAAGCCGAAGATCGACTACGAGATTGGTGAAACCATCAAGGTTTCCGACGGGCCGTTCCAGAATCAGCCGGGCGTGATCGAGGAAATTGATACCGATAAAGGTAAATTGCTCGTGTCGGTGACTGTTTTTGGACGTCCAACCCCTGTTGAGCTGGAATACTGGCAAGTTGAGAAAGAGGCCTGAATCTCGATCTTGAACCTTTAATCTCCCTAAATATATCATGGCAAAAGAAATCACCGGAACCCTTAAACTGCAGATCCCGGCCGGGCAGGCCAATCCATCGCCGCCGGTGGGTCCCGCTCTCGGACAGGCAGGCCTGAACATCATGCAGTTCTGCAAAGATTTTAATGCCAAGACGCAGGGGCAGGCAGGCGACATTCTCCCGGTCGTGATTACTGTTTACAATGATAAGAGTTTCAGCTTTATCTGCAAGCAGCCGCCGGCGTCGGCATTGCTGAAGAAGGCTGCCAATATCGCATCGGGTTCAGGTGAGCCACACAAGGAGAAGGTGGCCACGATAACCAAGGCGCAACTTATGGAGATCGTTAAGATCAAGAAACCTGACCTCAACGCCAGAGATGATGAGGCCGCTGCCCGTATCATTGCCGGGAGTGCCCGCCAAATGGGCATTGAGATCGAGGGCATGTAGGCTTACACGAGAGAAAATCAACAGAAGAAACAAATCAGCAGGAGGGCCGCCAAACGCCCGTTGGTACTGCGACAATCCAAATGGCACAAAAGAGAAGCAAGCGATACCGTCAGGCAGCGGAAATGATCGAGGAAGGGCAAAGTTATTCCCTTTCCGATGCCGTTGATACCCTCAAGAAATTTCCTCCCGCCAAGTTTGACGAGACAGTTACCGTCTCGATACGGCTGGGTGTTGATTGCAAGCAGTCGGAGCAGATGGTGCGCGGCACCTGTCCCTTGCCTCATGGTTCCGGTAAAAAGGTGCGGGTACTTGTGTTTGCCCAGGGTGAGGCGGCTACCGCCGCAAAGAATGCCGGAGCTGAATATGTCGGTTATGACGATTTGCTGAAGAAGGTTCAAGACGGGTTTCAGGATTTTGATGTTGCGGTTGCCACTCCTGAGGCCATGGCCGAGGTCCGCAAACTTGGCCGGTTCCTCGGGCCGCGGGGATTGATGCCCAATCCCAAGACCGGTACCGTCACAGATGATACCGCCACTGCTGTGAATGCCGTGAAAGCCGGGCGGATTGACTTTAGGCTTGATCGCAACGGGAACATATCCGCGCCAATCGGCAGGATGTCATTTTCTCCCGAGCAACTGATTGATAATGGTTTAGCGGTTATTGATGCCGTGGTGCGTGCCAGGCCCGCTTCTGCGAAGGGACGATATCTCCAGGGCGTTACGCTATCCTCAACAGTGTCACCGGGGCTACCGCTTGAGACTACAGCATTTGAAAAGAAGATTTAGAAAGTTCAAAAGGTAAGACGCGATACCAAGCAATACGATGAAAGCGATCAAAGAGAATATTATAAGCGAACTAATCGAACGTTTAAACGCATCGCCGTTCATGATCGTTGTCGATTATACCGCACTTACTGTTAATCAGTTCGAGGGGCTTCGCATACGCCTGGCCGATTGTGGGGCGGGGGTGCATGTTACCAAGAACTCTTATGCAAGGCGCGCTTCCGCCGCAGCAGATTACCCGGAAGAAATCACCGGGTTCCTGAGCGGTCAGACGGCCCTTGTTACCGGCCAGCAGGATATCTGCGCGACCGCAAAGGCCTTAAGGGATTTCAGGAAAGAAACCGAGAAATTAGAGATACGTGCCGGTGTGCTGGACGATAAACTTCTTAGTTCAGAAGAATTGAATACGCTCGCGGCGCTGCCGCCAATGAATATCCTGCGTGCCCAGTTGCTTGGCACCCTGCAGTCACCGGCGAGCACCTTGGTGAGGTTGCTTAATGAACCTGCTTCCGGTTTGGCCCGGGTCCTTAAGCTAAAAAGTGAACAAGGCTAACAAAAACAATCATCTCCGGATCTCATGAAGAGGATCGGGGAACATAACAAAACCTATAGAAAAACAGAACAATAGAACCACGGCTCCTTGTCGGAGTGGCTGCTGCTGCTTTGAAATGGTTCGGAGCTCCGAACCGCGACGACACCGTAAAATAAAATGGCTGACATTGAAAAATTAACTGAAGATTTGAGCGGACTTACCGTTCTTGAAGTTGCCGACCTAGTTAAAGGTCTTGAAGAGAAGTGGGGCGTAAGTGCCGCTGCTCCCGTTGCTGCTGCCGCCCCTGCTGGCGGTGGAGATGGCGGTGGAGATGCTGCTGAAGAAAAGACCGAGTTTGATGTGATTCTCACAGAGATCGGCGGCAACAAGATTGCCGTTATTAAGGAAGTCCGTGGTGCCGTTAGCGGTCTCGGCCTTGCCGATGCCAAGAAGCTGGTCGAGAGCGCGCCAACCCCGGTCAAGGAGGCCTGTTCCAAGGAGGAAGCCGAAGAGATCAAGGGTAAGCTTGAAGCCGCCGGAGCCAAGATCGAGATTAAGTAGACCCTGTCCAAAAGCGGTATTCGTAGCGCATATTCCATTTCCCTGGTGTGGCGTGATATTGCGTCACACCAGGGTTCCCAACAAACCGTAAGATTTTTCATCCAGTTTCACCGCCATTCCCCGAAAAACCGATTCCTATTTATTTTGCTGCACCAATTCCTCCGGGAACGGGCTTTCACGCCCCTCAGCTCCAATTTATTCAAAAGCAGGAAAACCCGTTCTGCGGGCCGGTTGGTTTTTGTGTATACGCAAAATCAGCCCCGAGGCGGATTTTATCAATTCATCCTTCCACATAAACAAGCCGGGAAAATTTACCGCTAACATCCCAGCAATTCCAGAGAACCAAGCAAAGAGTTATGACTGAGCGTCTTCATTTCGGAAAAATTGACGAGGTCGTTGAGGCCCCAAACCTCATCGGGATACAGATCCAGTCCTATGAGGACTTCCTTCAGGTGGACAGGCCACCGAGCAAACGTAAGCCAGTGGGCCTGCAGGCGGTCTTCAGGGAAGTTTTCCCGATCACCTCCTACGATGACAAGGTTACCCTTGATTTCGTTGATTATGAGGTTGGTAAACCGAAATTGACCGCACTCGAAGCGATTCGTGACAGTGAAACCTATAGCGCACCGCTGTATGTCACTTTCCGGTTGAAAGACGAGGTAGGCACTAAAGAGGAACGCGTTTACATGGGAGAGTTGCCACTAATGACAGCGCGCGGTACTTTTGTAATCAACGGCGCTGAGCGGGTAGTGGTCTCCCAGTTGCATCGTTCTCCCGGGGTTTGCTTTGAGACCAGCCTTCACCTTAACGGCAAGACGCTCCATAGTTTCCGCATCATCCCCGATCGCGGTTCCTGGCTTGAAGTGCAGTTTGATACCAACGACCTGCTTTATGTCTACCTGGATCGTCGTCGTCGTCGCCGCAAGTTCCTTGCCTCGACTTTCCTGCGGACTCTCGGGTTTGAAAAGGATGCTGACATTTGCAAGGAGTTTTATGATGTTGAGAAATTAAAGCTCACTGCAAAGATGGACGAGGAGGAACTGTCCACTAAAGTTCCCTTCGAGGATGTTCTGGACGGAGAGGTGATTATTGCCAACGCGTATGAACCCCTTACCATTGGCGCGGTACACCAGTTGCTCGAACTCGGGCACAAGACCCTTGAGGTGGTTGACACCAAAGAAGGTGATATCCTGATCAAATCCTTGCGCAAGGACCCGGCTAACGATGAGGAGGAGGCCCTAAAGGATATTTACCGCCGATTGCGCCCGGGCGATCCGCCCACCACTGCCAACTCACGCGCATTGCTCAAGCGATTGTTCTTCGATCCGAAGAAATACGATCTCACGCGTGTCGGACGTTACAAGATCAATCAAAAGCTCCATACCAAGATTGACGAAGGTGAGCGGATCCTGACGCCGAGTGATTTCGTCTCCGCGATGAAATATCTGCTTAATCTCAAGAAGGGTGAGGGCATTACCGATGACATCGACCACCTAGGATCCCGGCGGGTGCGTGCGGTTGGTGAGTTACTTGCCAACCAGTGCCGGGTTGGGCTTGCCCGTACTGAGCGTCTTGTTAAGGAACGCATGACACTTTTTGATATCAACCTTGACGGCATGACGCCGCAGAAACTCATTAACCCGAAGGCACTCTCCGCCGTGGTGCGTGATTTTTTCGGGCGCAGCCAGTTAAGTCAGTTCATGGACCAGATAAACCCGCTGGCCGAATTGACCCACAAACGTCGCCTGTCAGCACTGGGACCAGGCGGACTCAATCGTGATCGGGCAGGGTTTGAGGTGCGTGATGTGCATCCGTCCCACTATGGTCGTATTTGTCCCATTGAGACCCCGGAAGGACCCAATATTGGTCTTATCAACTCGATGAGCACATACGCGCGGATCAACGGGTTTGGCTTTATTGAGACTCCTTATCGCAAGGTTAAAAACGGCAAGGTGAGTAAAGAAATTGCCTACCTGACTGCCGATCAGGAGGAAAATGAAGTGATAGCGCAGGCAAACAACCCGCTGGACAAGGTCGGTAAGTTTACCAGTGAACGAGTTACCGCGCGCTATCGCGGGGATTTTCTTGAGGTTGAGCCGGGAAAGGCCACCCTCATGGATGTTTCACCGAAGCAATTGGTCTCGATTGCAGCCTCGTTGATTCCTTTCCTTGAGCATGATGATGCCAACCGCGCATTGATGGGATCTAACATGCAGCGCCAGGGTGTGCCGTTGCTTACTGCCGAGTCGCCGCTGGTAGGCACCGGGATGGAGGGCAAAGCCGCCCGTGATTCCCGTGCCGTGGTGGTGTCCGAAGGGCCTGGCAAGGTCGCTGCCGCGACCGCTGAGCTCATTGTCGTCACCAAGGACGGTGAACTTCATGTCTCGGAGCAGAAGTTCCTTTCCGAACCGCGTAAACTGAAAAGCGAACCCAACAAGGGTGTCTACGTTTACCCGTTACGCAAGTTCATGCGCTCCAACTCGGGCACCTGCATTAATCAGCGCCCGATTGTCAGGAAGGGGCAGAAGGTCAAGGAAGGGGATGTCCTCGCGGATGGACCCTGCACCGAGGACGGTGAACTGGCGATTGGCAAGAACGTTCTCGTCGCCTTTATGCCCTGGAACGGTTATAACTTTGAGGATGCCATTACCATTTCCGAACGGGTGGTTAAGGATGATGTCTATACCTCGATTCATATTGCAAATTACGATGTCGGTGCCCGTGACACAAAACTGGGTCCGGAGGAGATTACCCGTGATATTCCGAATGTTGGTGAGGAGGCCCTTGCTGATCTTGGCCCTGACGGCGTGATTCGTATCGGTGCCGAGGTGAAGCCGGGCGATATCCTTGTCGGGAAGATTACACCGAAGAGCGAGACAGAACTTGCGCCGGAAGAACGGCTATTACGCGCCATTTTCGGCGAGAAGGCTGCTGACGTTAAGGATACCTCGTTGCGTGTTCCTTCAGGCTGCACCGGCATTATCATGGATGTAAGGGTTTCATCCCGTAACGAGGTCGCCAAGGAGCAGATGACGGATGCCGAGATGAAAAAGCAACTCAAGGGCATTGATTCTGACCATAAGAAGAAGCGTGATGAACTTACCGATCAGCTTACCGAGAAGCTCTCGGATATTCTGCTTGGTGAGAAGATCCCGCTTGATGTTGTCAACGGCAAGTCCGGGGAACTTATCATCCCGGCCAACCGCAAGATTACCAAGACACTGTTGAAGAAGCTTGCCGGGGTTTATGGTTCAATTGAGATTGACCCCTCCCCGATTTGCAACAAGATCATGGAGATCATTGCCGGTTTTGAGCCCAAGTTCAGTGATATTGACTCCGAGCGTGAGCGTTCGCTGGATCGCATGGAGAGTGGCGATGAGGTTGATCCCGGCATCATCAAGTCAGTCAAGGTTTTTGTTGCCAGCAAGCGCAAGCTTTCAGTGGGGGACAAGATGGCCGGGCGTCACGGCAACAAGGGCGTTGTTGCAAAGATCGTTCCTGAGGAGGATATGCCTTTCCTTGAAAACGGGACACCGGTGGATATCTGCCTTAACCCGCTGGGGGTTCCCTCGAGGATGAATGTCGGGCAGGTTCTGGAGACGCATCTTGGCGTTGCCGCGAAAGCACTTGGGTTCAAGGTCGCCACCCCGATTTTTGACGGCATTTCGGAATCCAAGATCATGGAGTTTCTCAAGGAGGCCAATGCCAAGGAAGGTTTCGGGTGGATTGGCCTGAATGGCAAATCGCAACTCTATGACGGCCTTACCGGCGATGCTTTTTACCAGAAGGTCGTGGTCGGCTATATTTATATGCTGAAACTGGGGCACCTGGTTGCCGACAAGATTCATGCGCGTGCCGTTGGTCCTTATTCCCTGGTTACCCAGCAGCCACTGGGCGGCAAGGCTCAATATGGAGGGCAGCGTTTTGGGGAGATGGAAGTATGGGCACTGGAAGCCTATGGTGCTGCCTATACCCTGCAGGAATTGCTTACGGTAAAATCCGATGACGTCCAGGGGCGCACGCGGATCTATGAATCGATTGTCAAGGGTGATAACAGCCTTGAAGCGGGGACTCCCGAATCATTCAATGTCCTTATCAAGGAAATGCAGAGTCTCTGCCTGGATGTCAAGGTCGGTCCGAGTTCGAGGCCGACTTTGAGCGAGCCTCGTGAATCTCGCGAGCCTCGCGAGCCTCGTGAATCTCTCAGTGCTTAAACCTAAGCGAATTCTATTATCGAACAACGGTAACAACCCAGATCACCGAATACAATGAGTGTTGAGTCAAATATACGTGAGCTTTTTGGAGCTGACACGAAAAAGCCCGGTTTCGATCAGGTGAATATTACGGTTGCCGCCGCGGATACTATCCGCACCTGGAGCAGCGGTGAGGTGAAGAACCCGGAAACCATCAATTACCGCACTTTCAAACCTGAAAAAGGCGGCCTTTTTTGCGAGCGCATATTCGGGCCGACCAAGGACTGGGAGTGTGCCTGCGGGAAATACAAACGAATCAAGCATAAAGGTGTCATATGTGATCGCTGTGGTGTTGAGGTTACCCTTTCCCGTGTGCGGCGCGAGCGCATGGGACATATTGAGCTTGCTGTCCCGGTAAGTCACATCTGGTTTTACAAGTGCATGCCTTCACGCATTGGGCTCATGCTGGATATGAGTGCACGAATGCTCGAGCGGGTAATCTATTACGAGGATTATATCGTTACTGACCCGGGCAAGACCCCACTTGAATTGGCACAACTGCTTACCGAGCAGGAATTGCGGGAAGCAGAGGATGAGTTTGGTGAGGATAGCTTCCGTGCGGGCATGGGTGCTGATGCGATCCGTGATTTGCTTGCCGGCATCGAGCTTGTTGCACTGGTCAAGGAACTCGAGGAGGCAATGACCAAGACCCGTTCCAAGCAGGTGCGCAAGAAACTTGCCAAGCGCCTCAAGCTTGCGCAGGGATTTGCCCAGAGCCATACCCGGCCTGAGTGGATGATTCTTGAGGTGCTGCCGGTCATCCCGCCGGATTTACGGCCACTGGTTCCACTTGAAGGCGGCCGCTTTGCCACTTCCGACCTCAATGACCTTTACCGCCGCGTCATTAATCGCAACAACCGGCTCAAGAACCTGCTGCAACTAAAGACTCCGGAGGTTATCATTCGCAACGAGAAGCGAATGTTACAGGAGGCGGTTGATGCCCTGTTTGATAATGGCCGGCACGGGCGTGCTGTCACCGGTGCCGGAAACCGGGCACTCAAGTCGCTTTCCGATATGCTCAAGGGCAAGGGTGGCCGCTTCCGTCAGAACCTGCTTGGCAAGCGGGTCGACTACTCGGGTCGTTCGGTGATCGTCATTGGTCCCGAGTTGCAGCTGCATCAGTGCGGCTTGCCCAAGAAGATGGCGCTGGTTCTCTTTGAGCCGTTCATTATTCGCCGTCTCAAGGAGCTTGGTTATGTGCACACCGTGCGCTCGGCCAAGAAAATGATAGAGCGCAAGACTCCGGAAGTCTGGGACATTCTGGAGGAGGTTACCAAGGGGCACCCCGTCATGTTGAACCGTGCGCCTACCCTGCACCGGCTTTCGATCCAGGCCTTTGAACCTGTGTTGATTGAGGGTGCGGCAATTCGCCTGCACCCGTTGACCTGTTCTGCTTACAACGCTGATTTCGATGGTGACCAGATGGCAGTCCATGTGCCGCTTTCCGTTGAGGCCCAGATGGAGGCCCGCTTGTTGATGCTGGCTCCCAATAATATCTTTTCGCCTTCCAGTGGCCGCCCGATTACCACTCCATCGCAGGATATCACCCTGGGATGCTACTTCCTTACCCACGAACGTCATCACATCACGGACAAGAAGGAAGATGGCAAAAGGTTACCGCTCTTTGAGTCCACCACCGAGGTGGAATTCGCGATTTCTCAGCGTGCAGTTTCGCTGCATGGCAAGATTCGCCTGGCCAATCCGGATCGCGGCAAAGACACCATCTACGGGGATAAGGACGCTGTGGTCATTGAAACCACCCCGGGTCGTGTGCGTTTTAATGAGATATGGCCACGGGTTACCAATGCTGAGGGCAAGGGCCTTGGCTTTGTCAATGAGACGATCGCCAAGAAGCAACTCTCTGATGTCATCTGGCGCACTTATCAGGTGTCCGGTCCGCAGGAGACTGTTACCGCTCTTGACAGCCTGAAGATCCTGGGCTTTCGCGAAGCTACCCGTGCCGGCGTTTCAATCGGAATCACTGACATGGTGATTCCCCCGGAGAAGAGTGCCGAGCTGAAAAATGCCTACAAGCAACTCGATGTTGTGGAGAAGCAATACCGCAAGGGGATTATCACTGATGGCGAACGTTACAACAAGATCATTGATATCTGGACCGGTGCCGGTGACAAGATAGCCTCCGCCCTCTACCGCACCCTTGAATACAACGAGGGCAAGGAGGTTGCGAATCCTCTTTACATGATGGTTGACTCCGGTGCACGGGGCAACAAGCAACAGATCAAACAGCTCTCGGGTATGCGCGGCCTTATGGCCAAGCCTTCCGGCGAGATTATCGAGAGGCCGATTACTTCAAATTTCCGTGAAGGACTTTCCGTTCTTGAGTATTTCGTTTCCACCCACGGTGCCCGTAAGGGACTGGCGGACACTGCACTCAAGACAGCTGATTCCGGCTACCTCACGAGGAAGCTGGTTGATGTTTCCCAGGATGTCATTATTACCCAACCGGATTGCGAAACCACGCAGGGGATCACGGTAAAGTCCATCTACGAGGGCGATGAAGAAGTGGTTGATCTTGCCACTCGTGTTTACGGCCGAACCAGCTGTGAGAAGATTATTGATCCGGTTTCCCTGGAGGTGATTGTTGAGGTCGATCAACTTATTGATGAGGCTACCGGTCTGAAGTTACAGGATATTGGCCATGAGGAAATGCGTATCCGCTCGGTACTTACCTGTGAATCCAAGAAGGGTTGTTGTGCCAAGTGTTACGGCCTTAACCTGGCCAACGGTGAACCGGTGAAACTCGGCGAGGCAGTGGGGATCATTGCCGCGCAATCAATCGGTGAGCCCGGAACGCAGCTCACGATGCGTACCTTCCACATTGGCGGGGTTGCGCAACAGGCGCTTAAGCAGCCGGTTATCCATGTTGGGAACAAGGGCCTTGTTCGCTACAAGGAGCTGCGCACAGTTGAGTCACTTGACGGCAAATTTATTGTTCTCAACAAGAGCGGTGCACTGGCAATCGTCGATGACAAGGGAATGGAGCTGGAAGCTCATCCGCTGGTTATAGGAACGATCATTGAGCCTGCTGACGGTGTTGCCGTTGAGCGGGGTGACCAGGTGGCAACCTGGGACCCACATAATGTGCCGATCATTACCGAGAAAAGCGGCAAGATTGAATTCCGTGACATGATTCCCGGCATCACTGTCAAAAAGGAGAAGGATGCAGCCACAGGTGTTCAGGGGATGGTGGTTATTGAGCACAAGGAGGATTTGCACCCGCAGGTCGTCATTACCAATGCCAAGACCAAGGAGATCCTCGCCAGCTATTCAGTGCCTACCGGGGCGCACCTTGCCGTTAAGGACAAGGAGAAGGTCCAAGGTGGTGCATTGCTGGCAAAGACTCCGCGGAAAGTGGCAAAAACCAAGGATATTACCGGCGGTCTTCCGCGTGTGTCCGAGTTGTTTGAGGCCCGCAGGCCAAAGGACAATGCTGAAATTGCCAAGATTGACGGTGTGGTGAGCTTTGATGGCATGTCACGCGGCAAGCGGAAATTGATAGTTACCGATCCTGAAACCGGCGAGACGGCCGAGCATCTTATTCCGCGTAACAAGCACATTACGGTTTATGAGGAAGATACGGTAAGCCGTGCAGACCTGCTGACCGACGGTCCCGTGGTGCCTCATGAGATTCTTGAAATCCTTGGCACGCATGCATTGATGGAGCACCTGGTTTACGAGGTGCAGGAGGTCTATCGCCTGCAGGGCGTGGAGATCAACGATAAACATATCGAGATTATTGTCCGCCAAATGCTGCGCAAGGTTCGTATTACTGATCCTGGTGACACCACTTTCCTATGGGGGGATCAGGTAGAGCGTACGGAGTTTCTCCAGGTCAATGAGCAGATGAAGGAGCAGGGCGGTAAGCCTGCTGAGGCAGAGCCTGTTTTACTGGGCATCACCAAGGCATCGCTTGAGACTGAAAGCTTTATCTCGGCGGCCAGCTTCCAGGATACCACGCGTGTTCTTACTGATGCAGCTACCCTTGGCAAAACCGACTTCCTGCGTGGCTTTAAAGAAAATGTCATCATGGGTCATCTTATTCCGGCAGGTACTGGTTTCAGCACCAAGCGCGGAGTGGAGATTAAGGAAACTGTGGAACCTCCTGAAATTGAAGGCGCCGCTACAGAAGTGGCTGCTTCCGATTCTGAGACAGAGCCGACCCTGGAAGCTTTGCTGGGAGGTGATATTTCAGCTGTCTCTGATACAGCCGAAACTCCCGCCGAACCCGC
>JAPYUT010000106.1 GCA_029940475.1 Verrucomicrobiales bacterium
CCGGCCGATCTCGTTGCGGATGGTGCGCTCATCACGCCGCTGCCAGACACCTTTCACCCCGACTTCATCGCGTACGGTCGTATGCCCATGGTCGAAGGGATGTGCGGGTAAATAATTAACCGGCAAGGGCGGTTGTTTCGGGTTGGATGGCGGGATGGTCTCCTTGTCCGTGTGGTTGATCGCACCATATTTTTTCAGGAGCTCGGGTTTTCCGTCCCGCACATCATGGGGATGGGAAAATCCGAAATAGATCAGGAAAGGATCGGTGTCCTTGGCGGATTGGCGCTCATTGAGGTAATCGAGAACCTGCTCAGCATGCCAGGCACTGCCCTTTTCATCGGTGCCACCGCGCCGGGTGCCGTCGTGGCGCACCTGGAAAAGTTTGTTGGCGGCCTCGTAACTGTTGCCATTCTTGCAGGTGCGCATGGTGTCGTAACCGGCCTGGTTGAAAATCGCCGGTAAGGTATGGTTGATCAGGTCCGGGGGAACCATCTTTGGGTTGTTGACGTGCGGGTTCATGATGCGCCCCGCCTTATCGGGAACGTGCCACAGGGTGCGTCCACTCATGATCATGTGGCGTGAGGCGGTGCACACACCACCCACCCAGGAGCCCATCTGGTAGGCCCCGTCAATGACCATGCCTTCACTGGCCAGCTTCTCAATGACCGGGGCATCCAGTTTGCTGCGCGGGTTGTAGAACTTGAAGTCAAAGGGGGACTGATCATCGGCAATGATGAAAAGAATATTGGGTCGCTTGCCTTTTGCCTGTCCGGTTACCGGGGTGCAAACGGCAACTATGATCGTGAGTATCAATGTGGGAATCCTCTTCATGGGTCTATTCCTTGTTCTTCTTGTTTTGTTTCTTTCTGGATTTTTTACCAAACGGCAGATCAAATTCTTTTTCCTGGGCCGCACCGGGAGTGCTGCGCCCCCGGTCGAAATAGCTTTGCATCAATTTTTCCAGTCGATCCACGACCTCAGCATTCACTCCTGCAACATTTTTGGTTTCAGAGATGTCCTCCTGCAACTTATAGAGTTCACGCATTCCGTTACGGAACACGATATATTTCCAGGGGCCTTGCCGGATAGCCAAACCTTCTGAGGCCTGGTTGATGATGGCTTCCCGTGATGGAGCATCCGCTTTACCCAGCAGGGCAGGCAGGAGGCTGACACTGTCCTCCGCCGCATTAGCCGGCAGGTCGACCTCAAGGATGTCCGCACAGGTTGCGAAAAAATCATTCAGGCAAATGATGCCGTGATTGACGGTTCCCGGTTTTATCTTTCCCGGCCAGTGGGCCACAAAGGGTTCCCGGTGACCGCCTTCATAAATACTGCTCTTGGCCTCACGCAATGGAGGATAGGGTCGCCTGGCCGCGCCATTATCCCCGGTGGCAATTAGCAGCGTGTCCCGGTCCTGGCCATTGCGTTTCAGGGCATCCATGATCGCCCCCAGCATATGATCGCCCTGATAGACCCAGTCACCGTATTTTCCTTCCTTGCCCTCCATTCCACTTTTTCCCACGAATTTCTCCGCCGGCACAATCGGGCTGTGGGGCGGGCACATGGGAAAATAGAGAAAGAACGGCTGATCCTCCCCGGAGCGCTCGTCGAGATACTTCAGGGCCTGCTTGATCATGAGTGGCTGGTTCTCGATGCCCTTCACCTTGGTCACAACCCTGTCCTGCTCGATGATCGTCCCGATATTGCGGGCATGGGTAAAGCCGTAGAAATAATCAAAGCCGAGGGCATTTGGCCCGTCCGTCATGCGGGCCCCGATCGGAAGTTCATCCTCCTCGTCCTGTTTCCCATCCACCCAGTTCATGCCCAGGTGCCACTTGCCAATGCAGGCGGTGTGGTAGCCCTGGGCTTTAAGAAAAGAGGCTACCGTGAGGCGGGCCTTGGGAATAATGGGGGGTGAGTAGGTTTTCAATACACCGTACTGGCCGATCCGGCAGGGATAACGGCCGGTCAATACGCCGTAACGGGTGGGCGTGCAGTTGGCAGCCGCTGAGTGGGCATCAGTGAAACGCATTCCCTGCTTGGCCAGGCGGTCGATGTTTGGCGTCTTGAAGGGGGAGTCAGCGCGATAGCTCGGCGGCTGCCCATAACCCATGTCATCAAACAGCACGAAGACAATGTTCGGTGTCGGCTTTGCTTCGGCCAATAATACAAAAGGAAGCAGCAAGGCACTCAACGTCAGGCAGGATTTTTTCATCGGGAAGGCGGATTATATCCGTAATCGGGTCTTTCCACCAGCAATCACTGAACTCCCTTGCGGCGCGTTTACCCTTAATCCTTAGAGAACGTTCCAGTGCTACCAACAAAATTCTTTGCCTCACTGCCCGCCATTTGTCGTGTAATTGCTTGGATGCTGCTGTCTTTGACCGTAGTTTTTGGGGCAATGTGCGCATCAACTTCCTGGCATTTCCCCATCCTGTAAGCGCCTCGTGATGCCGATGATTACCCAGTCACCCAATTTGAGTTGTGATCAGGCCTGCGGGATTGCTCAAGATTGCTACGGCCTGGTGGTCACTGCCGAAGTGCTGCCAAGTGAGCGTGATCAGAATTTCAAACTTTGCGCCGGGGATGGGCGCGCATTTGTCTTGAAGGTCGCCAATGGCGAAGAAGACCGGTCGTTTCTCGAAGCTCAAAACCAGGTAATGACCAGGCTGCAAAAGCGGGGTGTTACCTATTGCCCTGAACTCATTCAAGCCCGGTCAGGGGCTGATTTCTCTGATATCGATGCAAACGGTTCAACCTATGCCGGGCGCCTTATTACCTGGTTGCCGGGCGAAGTGATGGCCCATTGCAAATGGCAGGGTCCTGAGTTGCTGCGTCATTTGGGTACCTGCGTGGGCGAGGTCGACAGCGCCTTGAAGGATTTTGACCACGAGGCGCTGCATCGTGGGGATTTTCCGTGGGATCTTGGTAATGCGCCCGCAGTAATCGACCGCCATATGGCTCAGGTCGAGGATTCGCAGATGCGCCGTCAGATTGATGTGGTGCGGGAAAATCTTGCCGAATATGTTTTGCCCCGCCTGCAACACCTTGAGCAAAGTGTCATCCACAATGATGCTAATGATCACAACGTCATTGTCCAGCGTCCCGCCATCGATCAGCAGCAGGTTGCCGGCTTGATCGATTTCGGGGACATGGTCCACACCTATACGGTGGCAGGCCTGGCAATAGCAGTTGCCTACGCCATGCTGGACAAGGCGGATCCACTGCTGGCTGCATCACGCATCGTCGAGGGGTATCACGGTGTCCTGCCACTGGGTGCTGACGAATTGGCCGTGGTTTTCCCCATGGCCTGCGGGCGACTGGCGGTCAGCACCTGCATGGCTGCCATTCAACAGCAGCAGCGACCGGATGACCCCTACCTGAGCGTAAGCCAGCAACCGATTCAACGAACCCTGCAGCGCTTACTCGAAGTCCATCCGCGATTTGCCGAAGCCACATTCCGTCATGCCTGCGGTTTGACGCCGAATCCTGCTGTCGTGGCGCTCGGGCATTGGCTGGATGCGAACCGGGACGTTGTCGCCCCGATCCTGCCAATGGATTTAAAGAGCGTATCGCCCCCGATCCTTGACCTGAGTCCTTACAACCCGGCCTTACCGGTCGGCCCAATTGAGGAGGACACGTGCCTTGCTTTGGCCACTGAAGCAATGGCGGAGGCAGGCACGGAGCTTGCCGTTGGCCGCTATGACGAGGTGCGACTGATCTATACCAATGCGGCGTTTGCCGCCTCTTGCCCCACTGGAGAGCGGCGCACGGTCCACCTTGGTATGGACTTGTTCGTCGCGGCGCAGACGCCCGTGCATGCGCCACTGCCCGGCGTTGTCCATGCGCTCGCAGATCGTAGCGACGCACAGGACTATGGGCCGGTGATCGTCCTGCGCCACGAGGTGGACGATCTTGTGTTCTACACCTTGTATGGGCATCTCAGCCGCGAATCATTACAGGCTCTCAAGCCGGGGCAGTCCATCGGGAGTGGACAGGCATTTGCCGCCGTTGGCACACGTGAGGTCAACGGTGATTGGCCACCACACCTGCACCTGCAGGTGATTACCGACCTGCTCGACCTGGACGATGACTTTCCGGGTGTCTGCCGCGCCAGTCAACGTGCCGTGTGGACAGCGTTTTGTCCGGATCCCAATCTACTCATTGGCCTTCCCGCGGAGGCTTTTCCGGTGCCGTGTGCGGATGGGGAAGCCACGCTTGCCGCGCGGCGTAAGCTGGTGGGCCGCAACGTGAGTGTAGGCTATAAGCGGCCGCTGCAGATGATCCGTGGCAAGGGACAATACCTTTATAATGAAACCGGCCGCACCTATCTGGATGCGTATAACAATGTGCCGCACGTCGGTCACTGCCATCCGAAAGTGGTGGCAGCCGCAGATCATCAAATGCGTCTGCTGAACACCAATACGCGCTACCTGCACGCCAACCTGACTGATTACGCCGAGCGCGTGACATCGACGTTGCCTGAAGCCCTCAGTGTTTGTTATTTCGTCAACTCGGCGAGCGAGGCAAATGAATTGGCATTGCGCCTTGTTCGCGCACATACCGGGCGGCGGGGGATGATGGTGCTGGAGCATGCTTATCACGGCCACACGACATCGCTGATCGACATCAGTCCCTACAAGCACGATGCCCACGGCGGGACAGGGGCACCCGATTGGGTGCACACGCTACCAATCCCCGATACTTATCGAGGCCATTACCGCCAAGACGTGGCGAATGCCGGTTCGAAATACGCTGAATTCGTTGCGGAAAAGATCGCTCGTGCAGGCGCCGGGATTGGCGGCTTCATTGCCGAGTCCTGCCCGAGTGTGGCCGGGCAAATCATTTTACCCGATGGCTATCTGGCGGCTGCCTATGGGCACGTTCGCACCGCTGGCGGGCTGTGCATTGCTGACGAGGTGCAAACGGGATACGGCCGCACCGGGGCGCACTTTTATGCATTTGAGTCCCACGGAGTGATACCGGATGTCGTCGTTCTTGGCAAGCCCATTGGCAATGGTCACCCGATTGCCGCGGTCATCACCACGCCCGAGATTGCAGGTTCCTTTGACAACGGCATGGAATTTTTCAGCACGTTCGGTGGCAATACCGTATCGTGCGCCGTTGGCTTGGCTGTTCTCAAGGTCGTCCAGGAAGAGGGACTGCAGGCACATGCCCTCGAGGTGGGCAATCATCTGCT
>JAPYUT010000107.1:0-4812 GCA_029940475.1 Verrucomicrobiales bacterium
AAGTGGGAAGTCAAGACCGCCGGGATCAAGATTCCCGTTGGGTGGGAGCCCTTTGCCTATGACTACAATGATGAGTTTGACCCGTTTCTCATCCGCCACTGTGCGACGGATGCCGCAGCTGCCGGGCAGAAGTGGGAAGTCAAGACATCCAACGGCAAGATTCCCGTTGGATGGGAGCCCTTCGCCTACGACAGCAACGATAAATTCGACCCGTTTCTCATCCGCCGCTGCACTACGGATGCTGCGGCTACCAAACAAAAGTGGGAAATCAAGACCGCCGGAATCAAGATTCCCGTTGGGTGGGAGCCCTTCGCCTATGACAGCAACGATGAATTCGACCCGTTTCTCATCCGCCGCTGCACTACGGATGCTGCGACTGCCAAACAGAAGTGGGAAATCAAGACATCCAACGGATTGAAGATTCCTGCAGGCTGGGAGCCGTTTGGCTACGACAGTAACGATGAGTTTGACCCGGTCCTCCTCCGCCGTCGTATCAAATAAAAAAGTCGAGGGGATTACTCTCTCCTGCCCTGTTTTCTAAGCCGCTCAAAAAGAGGGGTTGTATGCATGTAATCCCAACTGCGGCAAGCGGGAAATGTTGGAGGCGGGAATCCCCGGCAGCCCAGGATCGCTTATTCGTGCAACTTTCCGGTTGAATACGTCGCCCTCATCGCCATTGTTGGCGTGCGGGGTAGAGCAGTCCGGTAGCTCGTCAGGCTCATAACCTGGAGGTCGTAGGTTCAAATCCTACCCCCGCGTCCAAATGAAGCCCTGTTACCCATAAAGTGACGGGGCTTCCGCCTTTCAAGGCATCCTTCTTCAGCAAGAAGTTTCATCATCTCAATCCGTGACTGTAGCGGACATGCCTCTCACTGATTTTAATGATTGCTTCGTCTCAGATCGCATCAAGAGCCTTCTCCAGGCGCAATCGCAAATCATCAAAATCCTCAAGCCCAATGCTCACCCTCACCAGCCATCGGGAAAGCCCAAGCCCCTCACACCATTCCAGTTCCCGATAGTGCGCCAAAAGCATATATGGACATGCCAGGCTGAAATTCGCACCTAGGCTCGGACCCTTGCACATTTCCAGCGCGTCATAAAACCTGGCACTGGTTTTGTCGGCATCCTTAAGGAGTAACGAGAACAATCCGCTATACCCACCTCCGCTTCTCCTAACCGCATCGTAGCAACTCCTGGTTTCCCCTGTCGGATACCAGATCCGATCAATTGCAGGATGATTTTCAAGCCATGCCACAAGCCGTGGCGTGGTCTCGTTTATACGATCCATGCGCTGATGGTAATCCCTCGAGTTTTCAAGCAAGCTTATAGCGTCCTCATCCCAGAGGTTCTCTCCACTCTTATTGACCAGGGTGGCACGAATTACTTCAGCCAGCGGCGAAGAGTTATTCACCGTTATCGATCCTGCAAGCACGTCCCCTTTACCCGAAAAATACTTGGTAAGGCTAGTGGTGACGAGATCCGCATATTGAAACACATCAACATTCAGATTCGTTGCCACTGTATCATCCACTACAAGCGGTATCCCGCAACGCCGGGTTATCTCCGAAATGGCAGGTAGATCAACGCTCCTCAACAAGGGATTACTGGGCAATTCACAATAGACTCCACAGGGAGGATCATTGCTCTCAATAAGCTGCTTTAACTCCGCGAGTGCCTTGGTGTCTCCAATGGGAAAAAATACATTGCCCGCACCCAATTCCCGTTGCATTCGAAGCACATCAACGTAGGGAAAATCCAACTGAACACTGCGCTTACCGGGAGCCAGCATGTTAAGCGACCTCTGCACAGCGGATACTGCCGCCATCCCGGATGGAAAAAGAAAAACGTCTTCCTGATTTTGCCCGTTATCAACGGCTATTCTAGCGCGTAACTCAGCCCGTGCAGCAATTCCTTCCTGTCGCCGGCATTGGCCGCGCTCCATCAGAAAACAAGCATGCCGACCACTTATGCCCTCGCCGCAATATCGCCAATAATCGATAGCGACTTGGAGGATCTTCTCCGGGAAAACAACAGCAAACGCATGCTCCTGATGAACAGGCTCCATTCGCACCGACCATCCATCAGTTCTCTCCCGAATATACTCGACACATCGCCCTGCAGCAGTGCGGTTGGGATAAATGTTGCAAACCTCATCAGAAGCAGCTCCAATTTTTGAAAGGCATTCACGCTCCAATTGACGCACTATCCTGGGAACAAAAAATCTAGGGTAACCTGTCTGTAGTTTATCAACCACCTCGGCATCACCCTCCTCATAGCCGATGACATGCTGCCAGTTGGGCAACGACACAGAAACCGCATACGGAGTGTCCGGTAGCGGACGTCCCAAATCCCGTCCACGCCAGGGGGGATCTGTCATCACGTCGCGCACTCCAAATTTTTCCATCTAGCCGGTCTCCGATGCTACAACTAATATCATTAGCCGCCTATGCTTGCAAAGGCCTGACGCAAATCATCAATCAGGTCGTCAACCGTCTCTATGCCTACCGAGAAACGGACCAGTGAATCCGTAATGCCAACCTCACGCCTGAGATCTCCGGGCACTGACGCATGGGTCATTGATGCGGGGTGACAACTCAGAGACTCAATTCCTCCAAGACTTTCGGCACATTTGAATAAATCCAAGCGGTCAAGCAATGCTACTGTTTTATCAAGTGAAAGCTCAAAATCAGCAGTAACGATACCCGATCCGCCGGACATCTGGCTACAAGCCAGATCATATTGCGGGTGTGACTTCAGGAAAGGATATCGTACCATGCTCGCAAGCGTTTCCTTCTCAAGGAACTCGGCAACAGCAAGGGCATTTTCACAATGTCGCGCCATGCGCAAAGCCTGCGTCTTCACTCCCCGCTGAATTAACCAGCAATCCAGGGGGGATGGCTGAAGACCAAGGGCTTTCTGGGCAAACGTCATTTTATCCCCCCACTCATCCGATCGCGTGCACACGACCCCTCCCAGGGCGTCCGAGTGCCCATTTGTGTACTTTGTCGTGCTCAGCAGGGAAAGATCAGCCCCAAGTTCCAGAGGGCGCTGGATACAACTGGAGGCAAATGTATTATCAACAACGAGCGAAGCCCCCGCTGCATGTGCTGCAGATGCGGTAGCAGCAATATCAATAATCTTTAATAAGGGATTTGTGGGAGATTCAATCCACACAAGAGTCGGCTTGTGATTCTCGATAGCAGCAAGGTTCTCGACATTGGTAAGGTCAAGGTAAGTCACCTCAACCCCAAATTTCTTAAAGACTTCTTCAAAAAGCCTGAATGTACACCCATAAACATTCTCCTCCGCAACGACAAGGTCACCAGATGTCAAAGTTGAAACGATGGCGGTAATCGCCGACACCCCACTGGCAAAAACGCAAGCTCTCGAAGCCGTTTCAAGGCTGGCTAGTGTCTCCTCAAGATTCCTGAAGTTGGGATTTCCTGAGCGGGTATAATCGAAGCCCCCGGGATTACCACTCTCGAAGGTCGACGTCAGGAATAGCGGGGGAATAATTGCTCCGGTTTGCTCGGCATAACCAAGACCGGCATGGATTGCACGTGTTTCAATCCCCCGTCTCTCTTTGTGTTTCTCACTCATTGCATCAAGCTGCCTGATAAACCCGGTAAACAGGTTTTAGAATTCCAAAAGCAACGTGCCTGACAATCAGGGAACGCAACTTAAATGGGAAAGCCAGAAAACGTGCTGTTTAGCGGGAATACAGCTCAACCACCAATTGCTCGTTGACCATGGGATCAACTTCGTCGCGCTCAGGAATCCGCGAAACGGTTCCCTCAAGATTATCACGGTCTACCGCAAGCCAATCTGCATGAACAACAGCCTGAGTAAGATCAAGTCCACGAAGGGCCAGTTGTTTTGATCTTGGGTTCTCTCGCACGGAAATCTGATCGCCGGGCTTTGTGTTGTAAGATGGAATATCCACACGCTTGCCGTTAATTAGAACATGCCCATGGTTAACAAATTGCCGGGCTCCAGCACGGGTATTTGAAAACCCCATCCGGTAAATAATATTGTCGAGACGCATCTCGAGCAACTCAATCAAAAGTGTGCCAGTAACGCCACGTCGACGTTGCGCTTCCGCAAAATAGCGCCGGAACTGCTTTTCCAGAACTCCATATTGGAAACGTAGTTTTTGCTTCTCTGCCAGTGCCAGCGAATATTCAGAGCGCTTAGGACGACGTCCACCACGAATGCCACCGTGCATCCCTGGCGGATAAGAGCGACGTTCAAGTGCCTTCGATGGGCCAAATAGCGGCACACCGAAGCGGCGGCTGATTTTATCACGGGGACCGGTATAACGTGCCATTGGATTATAAATTTATTCTTGTTACCGGTTGTTAAACGCGACGAGCTTTCTTCGGACGACATCCGTTATGTGGCATTGGGGTGACATCACGAATTGCCTTCACTTCAATACCAATGCCCTGCACCGCCCTGACCGCAGATTCCCGACCGGATCCTGGCCCCTTGACTCGCACCTCAACCTCCTTGAGTCCATGCGCCATCGCCTGCTTGCAGGCATCCTGTGAAACAATCTGCGCCGCATAAGCGGTACTCTTGCGTGATCCGCGGAAACCCATCTTTCCAGAAGTCGACCAGCCGATAACATTCCCCCGCTGATCGGAAATCGTTACCGCTGTATTGTTAAAAGTAGCCCGTATGTGAACAATCCCGGAATGTACATTCTTGCTGGATTTAGCCTTGAGAACCTTTTGTTTACCTTCTGCCTCAGGTCCGTCAAGTTCTAGCAGAACATCAGCCGCTGTACGCTCCTTTTTCTGTGCCCCCTCC
>JAPYUT010000107.1:4912-5163 GCA_029940475.1 Verrucomicrobiales bacterium
TCTTTAGATTCCTCTTTAGATTCCTCTTTAGATTCCTCTTTAGATTCCTCTTTAGATTCCTCTTTAGGTGTCTCTTTAGGTGTCTCTTTAGATTCCTCAACCACGTCACCCTTCTGAGTCGGCGCCTCTTCCTTGGGCGCTGCCTCTTCCTTGGGCGCTGCCTCTTCCTTGGGCGCTGCCTCTTCCTTGGACTCTTCCTCTTCCTTGGGCGCTGCCTCTTCCTTGGACTCTTCCTCTTCGGGTTTCACCTG
>JAPYUT010000108.1:0-3695 GCA_029940475.1 Verrucomicrobiales bacterium
TGCCCAAGCGAGGAAATCAATCTCACAATAGGCTCCGGCAAAGATGCCATAAATTACCCCATTCCCGGTAACCCAAAGCCGGAAGTCACTTTGCCCATTTCCTCAGCCTGAATTTTCTGCCCTGCTTCAACAGCGTTATTAACCGCAAGCAACACCATATCCTCCAATGACTCCACCTCTTCAGAATCTACGGCCTCAGGATCGATTTTGATCATCTTGATAACTCCCTTACAAGTAGCCACCACCTTTACCGCCCCACCTCCACTACTTGCCTCCACAGTCCGCTCAGCAAGTGCTGCTTCTACTTCCTGTGCCTGCTGTTGGGCTCGCATGGCCTGTTTCATTAATTTATTAATACTCGCCATAACTTAAAAAATCCTTATGTACGTACATCCACGATTTGCCCCTTAAAAACCTCCAATGCTTTTTTAATAAGGGGGTCTTTTTTGAATTCCTCCATATCGACCGGCCCTTCTGGCGGTTTAGATGACACATTATCCTCCCCTCCTTCTCCAGCAACATTAGACCCACTCATTTCCAATGGAAACCAGTCTGCAGGACGATCAGCTATTACATATTTAACTGCCCGGACTGATTGTCCTCGTTTACCTAAAGCCGTAATTAAAACTTTGTTTGTCTCCTTCGTATCAGCCAATTCCATCTGTGGAGCATACTCTTCAGGAAAACCTATCTTAGCCACGCCGCCCTCAATTGACTGCAAATAAGCTTCTTGGAAATACGCACGGGAAAAACCCCCCAACGAATCCATTATATCAGGCCAGAGCAATTTCAAATCAGATGCCACAGGCGGTTCTAATTTGATTTCAGAGGATTCGCCTTCTTCTAACGACTTACCCGCAACTTTGTTCTGTTTTGCCTCCGAAGTTTTTTGTTTGCCGGGAGATTTTCTCGACATAGAAACAGCCTCTTCAACCGCAATGCCACCACCCTCATTGCGAATTTCCTGTAGCTTATCAAGCACATCATTCAGGCTCATGGCTCGCGACGCATCAATTGCCTTCATTAGACTTACCTCGACTAGAATCTTTTTGGATGAAGCTCCGCGCAACTGAAGCTCACATTCAGTTAACACTTCGAGAATCCGAGAAACTGTGCCGTGATCGGTCAAATTTGCCTGCTCTTTGAGCGCAGTTTTTTCAGCCTCGGATATCTGCAAAATACCAACATCGCCCTTGGAAACGAGGTATATTAATAGATTACGGAAGTGATTGAGCAAATCCCCGACTAACCGTGCCAACTCCTTACCTCCGGTCGTAAGCTCATTCAGTTCGCGCAAAGCCACCGCTGACTCCCCCTGTAAAATAGCATTGGTCAACGAAAGCACCTGCGCTTGAGAACTGAGCCCGAACATAGAGAGTACATCCGTTTCCTTGATCGCCTCTCCACAGAAGCTGATGAGCTGATCAAGCGTACTTTCAGCATCACGCATACCTCCATCCGCCCCGCGAGCGATCGCCTCCAGAGCCGCCTCATCGACGGTAACACCCTCCTCTTTTGCGATATATTCGAGGTGTGACACAATTTGAGCTGCGGGAATACGACGAAGATCAAAGCGTTGGCACCGCGACAGGATTGTAGGCAGGACTTTTTCTGGCTCAGTTGTCGCAAAGAGAAACTTTACGTGAGCCGGCGGTTCTTCCAACGTTTTAAGCAAGGCATTGAAGGCGGCGGTTGTGAGCATGTGCACTTCATCTATGATGTAAATCTTAAAGCGGCAGGTCGCTGGCGCGTACGGGGCCGTATCCCGCAGCTCGCGGACCTGCTCCACGCCGTTATTGCTCGCGCCATCAATCTCCAGAACATCAAGGGCTCTGCCCTCAGTGATCTCAGCACAGCGTTCGTCATCGTCAGGAAAATCAATCGAGGGACCATCCGTAGCATTCAATGCTTTGGCGAAAATCCGCGCTATTGTCGTCTTCCCTGTTCCTCGAGGTCCACTGAAAAGATAGGCATGTGCAATCCGCCCAGAATTAATAGCGTTAGAAAGTGTTTGAGTGACGTGCTCCTGCCCTACCACGTCCGAGAAACGTTGCGGACGATATTTGCGGGCTATTACCTGATAAGACACTCTGTTTTCAGATGGAAAATTAAATTAGGTCAGGGTAACCACGGCAGATGCAGATCAAGCTACCGTTGCTGCCTTCCGGCCCTGGCGGAATTTGCAAGCCCGCATTCCATGGGCCCTGACAGGCCAATACTGCCGTCGGCCAACGAGGGCGGCAAGCAGATTCAAGGCAAACTGTTCTCGGAAGCAATTTATTCAGTACTGAACTTGTGTACTGTGCTAGTCTTATAGGTCTCTCCAGGCTTGAGAATAGTATTTGGAAAATTATCATGATTTACCCCATCAGGAAAATGCTGAGTCTCCAGGCAAACGGCACCGCGGAAGGGATAGGTCTTGCCACCCTTCCCGGTCTGTCCTTTAAGAAAATTCCCGCTGTAAAACTGAATACCGGGTTGATCTGTGTAAATTTCCATGACCCGACCACTCTTAGGATCCTTTAAACGGGCGGCCAGCCGTTGTTCGCCAGCTTTCCCATTGAGCACGAAATTATGATCGTAACCTTTGGGTGCTGTTTTACAATCATCAGTCTTGCTCGCCCCTTTGTCGGGAACGCGATCCCCAATCGTATGAGCCTTGCGAAAATCAAGCGGTGTGCCTTCGACTGGCTCAATTTTGCCGGTTGGAATGAGGGTGTCATCGGTGGGTGTGTAATTGTCCGCATTCAAAGTAAGCTCGTGATCCAGCACAGTTCCACTGCCGGCACCACCGAGATTGAAGTAGGCGTGGTTGGTAAGATTAACCGGAGTAGCCTTGTCAGTGGTCGCCTCGTAATCGATACGCAGTTCGTTGTCATCGCCAAGCGTATAAGTCACCTTCATGCTCAGGTTGCCGGGATAGCCTTCCTCGCCATCCGGACTCGTGAGGCTGAATGTAACGGCCTGTGCATCGCTAGCTGGCACCGCCTTCCAAACCTGTTTACTCAAGGCTTTATCACCGCCCCCGTGCAGGTGGTTAGGATCATTATTCGTAGCGAGAGTATATTCCTTTCCATCTAGAGAGAATTCCCCCTTTGCAATCCGATTGCAGACTCGGCCGGTGGTGGACCCAAAGTACTGGTTATCATCATCTTCATATCCAGAAACATCGTCAAACCCATTTAACACATCAACAAAGTTCCCTTCTTTATCCGGAATGTGCAGCTCAACCAGCGTCGCGCCATAAGTAGCGACTTTGGCAATCAAGCCATTCTTGTTTTTGAGCGTGTAAATCTCAGTAGATTCACCGGCCTTGGTTTTACCGAAATCAGCCGTAGCCGCATTTTCGGCTCCAGGCTCACTGGTTTTCGGATCGGGATCCGACGAATCAGGGTCGTCATTTTGATCAGGGAGACAGGCATTCATAAAAAGCAAGGCGGCGGCCACCGCTGAATATTTCAGGGCAGGAAAAAGATAGGTCTGCATGGGGAAGATGATGCACATGCCCTGCTCACAGGTCAACACTCACCCTAAGGATGGGTCACTGCCATAATGTAGTTTCCCGGGCTTAAATATTTTTGGGCAACAGCTCTCACCTGTGATGTGGTCAGCGCCTTAACTTTGGCCTCATCATTATCGCTCGAAGCATAACCAAGTCCATACAACTCGTCCAACCCAACCATCATCGCCAGCCC
>JAPYUT010000108.1:3795-5106 GCA_029940475.1 Verrucomicrobiales bacterium
TCGCCATAATACCTACCCAAATCCTCAACACTAATTTCGCTCACCGATTCCTCGGTGCCCAGAAGGTCCAATCCGTAGCCGTGCGCTCCGAATAAATTCTCTCTCATCAAACGAAAAGTCTTTTGTAGCAACTTGTCGTTTTGCGCCTTTATGGAAGACAATTGAACCGACCTTTGTCTCTCCAGCGCCTCGTCAGGAAAAGAAGGATTCAAAACCACATCCGCCATCAATTCCAATCCCAAAGCGATATCTTCGCTCATCACTTCAGCTGAAACACCAAATGAATTATTCCCCCCGTATGCATCAATACCACCCCCAACACCCTCAATCTCCTCAGCGATTTGCTGCCCTGTGCGACTTGCAGTTCCCTTGACTAGCAATTTGGCCATTAACTGAGTAATCCCATTATTACCCATTTTCTCAGCTAACACTCCACCTTGAAAAATCGCGCGCATCTGCACGAAGGGAAGTCGATGATCCTCCTTGAGCAACAACTTTAACCCGTTGGGGAAATCAACTTTCTGTATTGGTGTGCTGACATGGCTGGAAGGCACCCAACCTATATCTGGAACCACTCCTTCTGGAACCAGAGCATACAGAGTACGGTTGTCTGGCTGGAGGTAATCGTTAGCCACGCGCTTTACATCATCCGAATCAATCTCTTTCACTGCTTCGAGATAGCGATCAGTAAAATCCAGATCGCTCACTGAAATCCAACAGTCACCTAGATTTTGTGCCTGCCCCTCCATCGTTTTGCGGGTGGCCAAAGTTGAGGAAACAAACTGCTTAACCACTTTGTTGAGTTCTTCAGGAGCTACGAACCCTGACTTTAACTCATCCACTTCCTCGAGCAAGGCATTGCGTGCATCATCAAATTTATCCGGATCAACCACTGCACTGATACCGAAGAGTCCGTTTTCAGCGGGTGTATAAGTCCATGCATCGGCCGAATTCACAACTCCCTTGCGTTCCCGTACATTCTGGTACAACCGACTGCTCCGGCCACTTCCCATCAACGTCGCTAGAACATCCAACGCCGGCAAATCTGGATGACGCACATCAGGCACATGCCAGGAGTAATGCAAATGTCCCAGTTGAGTTGACGCCTCCTCAACCACTTCACGACTGGAAGTCTGGCGAGGCTCTGAAGGGATCAATACGGGGGGTGCAGGCTTGTTTTTATTAGCCGAATACGCCTGAGATATTTGTTCCGCCACAGCTTGTGAATCCACGGCGCCCACAATCGTGTAAAAAATATTGGCTGGAATATAACGGCTCCTGTAATAACCAACGATGTCCTCTCTCCTCAAT
>JAPYUT010000046.1 GCA_029940475.1 Verrucomicrobiales bacterium
GCGCTTGAGTTTCTGGAGATAGGCAGGGCTGAAATCATTCATTTGCACCTGCAGGATTTCCACCCCGTCAAAGCCCTGCTCTGCAGCGAGGTCGATGCATTTCTCAATTGGGCGAAATTCCTCACGACGGAATCCCCAGTAAGAATAGGTGGAGACCCCGATTGGATTATTCGCAGGAAGTTTACGCCCGGCTTCCTTATCACCAGCCGCGAGATTAGGGCAAACCGGCAATGTTGCGGCACAGAGTGTTGTTGTTTTCAGGAAGTGACGCCGGGAGGTTGTGGTGCATTTCATAGGTGCTTTTATCAGGATAAACGCCTTGTTGAGTAATTGTCGCCTTAAAATCTCATATTGCGTGTGATGGTTGTCTTTGTTAAGGAGTAATTACTTATTGAATGTTATGATTCCGGAAGATCCTGAAAATACAATGCCCTCTGAGATGGCTGCGCGGCAGCCGGGAGATCCTGAGCGGAGAGAATTCATGGCCAAGGCGGTCAGTATTGTTGCCGGCGGCGCCATTGTGTCGGTGCCGGTGGGGGTGGGAATAGCGACGCTGGTTTCGCCGATCTTTGGAGAAGGGCAGGGAGGCATTAAGATCCGGCTTGCTGCCGTGGAGGATCTCCCCGGTGACGGTTCACCAAAGCTTTACCAGGTAGTTGCCGAGAGGACGGATGCGTGGACCAAATATCCGGAAAAACCGCTGGGATCAGTTTTTCTTCGCAAGCTTGAAAACGGCGGAGTTGCCGCATTCAACTCAAGCTGCCCGCATGCCGGTTGCAGTGTCGGCTTCAAGTCCAAGGAGGAGGGGTATTATTGCCCATGTCATGAGAGTGTTTTCCTGCTCGATGGCTCGATGGGCAAGTTCTGTGTCAGCCCCCGAGGTCTCGATTCACTTGAGGTGGACAAGGACAGGCTTAAGGACGGAGAGGTCTGGGTGACTTTCCAGAACTTCGCGGCAGGGATTGAGGAGAAGAGGGCCATTTAATGAAGGAATTTTTTAACTGGATAGACGACCGCACCGGGATTGCCAAGCTCACCCGCGAGGCACTCTTTGAGAGTGTCCCCGGAGGTGCGCGCTGGCGTTATGTTTGGGGCAGCACCCTTTCCTTCGCCATCATGGTGCAGTTCATTACCGGGATCTTCCTGTGGATGGGATACAGTTCCAGCGCGACCACTGCCTGGGAAAGCGTCTATTATATCCAGAACGAGATGAGCTTCGGTTGGCTGTTGCGCGGAATTCATCACTGGACGGCGCAAATAATGGTGATCTTGCTGGTTCTTCACCTCGTGCAGGTGGTGATTGACAGTGCGTATCGAGCCCCGCGTGAATTTAACTTCTGGTTCGGGGTGATCCTGCTTTTTATCACGCTGGCGATATCGCTTACCGGATACCTGCTGCCGTGGGATCAGAAGGGATTCTGGGCCACAAAGGTTGCTACAAACCTTGCCGGGATTGTTCCTGTCATCGGCGGCGACCTGCAGAAGATAATCATCGGCGGTTCAGACTATGGTCACCACACCTTAACGCGGTTTTTTGCTCTGCATGCCGGAGTTCTTCCCGGCGCTCTAGTAGCGCTTGTCGTGGTACATATCTATCTTTTCAGGCGGCATGGAATTACCGAGGCCAAGCCGGCCACCAAGGCGGGAGCTCTATATTACTGGAGCCTCCTCGGGGTTGTCTTTGGCGCGTTGACGGTGATGGCTTTTATTTTTGAGGATAGTGCAAAGCAATGGGTTCCCTGGATCGTCTCAGGCGTTTTTGCCGGGATTGTCGTGCGAATTGCATTTCTCTTAATACGGGGAGGGGATGATGATTCGGCAAGCAGGCCTAAACGTGACGGCATGTTCTGGCCGGATCAGATCCTGCGGGATGCGATTGCCTGTGCGGCAGTCATGGCGGCGGTCTTGTTCTTTGTGTTCTGGAAAAGCACTGAGCTCACCGCGCCGGCAGATCCATCGCAACCCTATAATGCGGCACGTCCCGACTGGTATTTCATGTCCTTGTTCCAGATGCTGAAGTTCCCTGTTTTCAAGGGGGCTTTGGGATTGCTGATAGGGGCTATTATAGTGCCTTCGATCCTGGTAACTGCAGTGTTTCTGATGCCGTTGATCGGTAAATCGAGGATAGGACACTGGGTCAATGTGGTGATGCTTTACCTGTTAATTGGTGGCTTTGTTGTTCTCACCGCGATGGGTTTCAATCACGATGCCAATGACGAGGATTATAAACGGGGAGTTGCCAATGCCCATGCGGATGCCAAGCGACTCAATGAGTTAATCCTCATTAATGGAGGAATTCCGCCGGCAGGTGCCCTGACTCTGCTTTATAGCGATCCGAAAATTCGCGGCGCCAGGCTCTTTGCCGCCAACTGTGCTTCCTGTCATCCGCATGGAGGGGGGGATGGCATGGGAGGGGAGGTCAAGGAACCAAGTGCGCCGGACTTGAAAGGGGTAGGCAGCAGGGAATGGATTGCCGGGTTGCTGGATCATAAGCGCTATACCAGTGCTGAGTATTTCGGTAATACCAAGTTCAAGGAAGGCAAGATGGCGGGTCATCTTGATGATATCGAAATGTTACAGGCGGATATCGATGCGGTATCAGCAGCGCTTGCTTCCGAGGGCAGGGTGGCGGGTTATTCACTTCCGGAAGGCGGGCAAAAGTTTATCGATTCCGGGTTTGACCTGATGTTCAATGATCTTGAATGTGCAGATTGCCACGGAATTCAGGGAGAGGATGAGGGCAAGGGACCGAGCCTGACCGGCTACATGTCGCGTGAGTGGATGGTCAATTTTGTCGGCAATCCTGCGCACGAGGATCTTTACGGCAAGAAGAATGACCGGATGCCGAGTTTTCTCAGTATGAAAAAGGAGGACGGCACGGTAAAGGAAGGTCAGCTTAGCAGGCAGGACGTGGAGTTGATTGTGGGATGGTTGCGCGGCGAGTGGCCGAAAGCGGGCGATGTGGAAAAGTGACTGATTTGATTGTCCGGGTAAGCTCCAGAAATATCTTGTGAGAAACCTGATCCGATGGCTTTGTCCAAGCTAGAGATTATGCGTATTAATTGTCCCACCTGTGAGGTTGAATTCGATGTCTCCGATAAGCAGGCGGGTCAAAAGGGTTTGTGTCCTGATTGCGAGACGAAATTTGTCATTTCGCTTGATCCTGAGGGCGGTTCCGAAATTTTGTCACTTGGCAAAGCGCCTGGAAATAAGGCGATTCAGGATAGAGACACGGATGACGAAGAAGATGAAGGTCATGTGATGCGACCCGGGGATGTTGGGTACGGATTAAAGCACGGTGAGGAGATTGTCCGTGAAGGAAGTCCTCTTGCCCGGTTGTCGGTCGGTTTGGGGATGGGGTTGGTGATTGGTTTGGTGATCGGCTTTGTGATTGGCTGGCTGGTGTGGCGTAGCCCGGAACCGAACAGGACGCCTTTCGGGGACAAGGCGAAGAGTGGCCCCGGCAGTCCTTTCCTGCAGAATGACGTAAATTAGTGCGGTTTGAGGTAATATTTGCCTGTCAGAGGAAGTGAATTATTGCCGTGATTCGTTGCCAGAGGGCATGCAGTGAGTTAATGCAGTTACTGCCACCTGAGAGCTTCCCTGATTTGATGACTTTAAAAGAACTGACAGCATTGAGTTTTTGCCACCTGCTGGCCTTGTCGGGATGCAACAAGGTTATCGATGACAGTGTGGAGCTTAATGAATCGCGGAGACTTCATGCTGAGATCGACGGTGCGGGGACGATTGATGCCGCCAGTTCGGTGCGGTTTCCTGTACCCAAAAAACAAGCCGGGAAAGGCCCGTTGGAGTGGCAGGTGCCCGAGGGCTGGACCCCGGTTGAGGGCAGCCAAATGCGCATGGCAAACTTTAGATTCGGAGAACAACAGGAAGGTGAGTGTTACCTCGCCCATCTTGATGGATCTGGAGGAGGTCTTGCCGCCAATGTCAACCGCTGGCGCTCTCAACTTGGCTTGAAGGAGATTGGTGAAGGCGCAGTGGCGGCCTTGCCGGTCATTGAAATGCTGGGTGGAGGAGCGGCCCTGGTCGATATTTCCGGGACTTACACAGGAATGCGTGATAAAACACCAAAGCCCGGCAGTCGCCTGCTTGGTGCCATTCTCTCTCTGGGTGAATATTCCCTGTTTGTGAAGATGATAGGGCCGGCTGAGATTGTTGCCGCCGAGCAGGATAACTTCTTGGCGTTCTGTAAAGGGCTGAAGTTCAACTCCAATGCCGCTCAGCCCGGTGCATAAAGTGATGTCGGACTCAAGTAAGGGCAAAGTGTGGGGTGTCTTGCAGTGGACATTCAAGTTGCTTTCATCCTTTGGCTTGGCCGCTGCACTTTTCACCTTGTTAGCGATCCTTGTGCTCTTTGCCACCCTTGCGCAGGTCAATATTGGCATCCATGACGTGAAGCAGGACTATTTCAGTTCGGCGTTTGTTGTGCATCGATTTTTCTCTGAGGGCACCGGTGGTGTTCCTGTTCCTTCCCGATGGGGAATTCCTTTGATTGGCGGTTACCCGCTGATGGGCCTGTTATTTTTGAATATTCTTGTCGGGGGATTGATCCGCATTCGCAAGCGTCCGCAGACTGTCGGCGTGGTTATTTCCCATTTTTCAATGTTAATCCTTCTGGCATGGGGATTTATTACCAACCACTTCGTCGATGAAGGATACATGCAGATTCATGAGGACGATGAGGTGGATTATTTTGTCGACTATACCAAGTGGGACATGGAGTTGATCAAGGAGAGCGGTGACAATTCCCGCGAAACCGTTTACCTGCTGCCGCATGAGAGGCTCGTGGAGCTAGAGGGGGAAGGAAGCAGGCGTGCCTTTGAAAATGCAGCTTGGCCGTTTGAAATATCTGTCACCGGGTATGCCAGGAACAGTGCAGTGGAAGTTGTCAAGCCATGGCAAACCAATATGCGTGTTATTGACGGATATATCCTGAACCGGCTGGAGCCGAAGATGGAAGCAGAGGCAAACATTCCCGGTGGTTACGTCGAGGTTAAAGCAAACGGCGGGCAAGGCCTTGGGGAGGGGATTGTCTGGGGATTTGCAAGGCAACCGCTTACAATTACTGACCCCGAGGGTGATAAGTGGTCGTTGAAAATGCGTAAACGTATTTACCACCTGCCATACAGCATCAAGCTGCGAAAGTTCATCAAGGAGGATCACCCGGGCGTGAGCATGGCTAAGCGCTACATGAGCGATGTGACCAAGGTTGAAGGAGGGCTTGAGGAGGACGTGCGTATACGGATGAATCACCCCCTTAACTCAGGGGAGTATACCTTTTACCAGGCGAGTTTCGGTCCGAATGCAGGTGACCCTCCCGGCACTCCGGTTTATACCGTGCTGGCAGTCTGGAAGCGTCCGCTGATGGCCGGGCAGTGGCCTCTTGTTTCGTGTATCACAGTGGCAGTGGGATTGCTGGTGCATTTCATTATGAAATTATCGGCGTATTTTAAACGCGAAGGCAAACGCGGGACGAAGAGTGTGCCCATTGAGGATGTTAACACACAGGGAGGATGAACCGTATTATTACAAAATTGACCAGGGATATCTTCATTCTGCTGGGTAGCCTGCATGTTTCGCTTGGGGTTGCGCTTGCAGAGGGGGAGATTCCCTCATACCAGCCTTGGGACGAGGAAATTGTTGAGGCATTTAAATCGCTGCCGATCCAGCAGGGTGGGCGAATCAAGCCGATGCAGGCTTATGCGCAGGTAAAGCTGCTGCGCTACAATGCCAAGAGGTCAATGAAGCTTGAGGTTGGCAAACCGGGCTCCACCAGGACGGTGAAGATCACGGCGACCGAGTGGCTGCTGGACGTGATGTTCCGGCCTGAACTTGCCCGTAAGTTCCCCATCTTTATCGTCAATGATTCTGATGCAATTATTGACATCGGCATGGAGGAGCATGCCAAGCGGCGTTCGCGCTATTCTCACGACGAGATCTTCAGGCCAGCTGCCGCCCCTGAGGACAATCCCAGGACCAGGCTTTCTGAAAAGAGTTCTAAATACTCGAAAATCGATGAATCAGATCGAACCGGAAAACAAAATCAGGTTGTTCACCTGGCTGGCAATGTCGGTGAGTTTGAATATATCAACCACTTGTTTGATTTTGCCCGTGAAGGAGTTTCGATCAATCTTCCCGAAGTCTCTGCCGATCTTGTTGGTGAACATCTTCCCGTCAGTGTTTTTTTAAGGAATGTCGCGGCAATTCGCAAGGCAAGCCAGGACCCTTCTAAAATTGATGATCTGGGAGTTGCCCTTGATATGGTAAATAAGCAGATGGGTTTGTATCTCCAGACGGCTCGCCTGTTTGGTTTTACTCCACCCCGGGATGTGAATGAGGCGACTTGGTTATTGCCTTCGGATTTAATGGAGGCGGGTATTCGCGGTGGTGTTGCCGGAGCGGAGAAAATTGCTTTTGAGCTTGGCGCCCTTGAGAGGCTTGAGATACTGGGTTCTGCTGAGCCTAATTCCAGCGGCTTCAAAGAAGCTCTTGCCGCGCTCAGGAAAAGCACTGAAAGGTCGATGGAGCCGCGGGGAGAGGGGAAACGGATTGGCGTGGAATTGCTTCTCTATAGAGGAAAGTTTGCTGGAAATGTACAGGCCTGCCTACTACTGGGCTTTCTGCTTATGATGGGGGCTCTGCTTGCCGGGCAATCGAGGATAGGTCTATGGTTGCGACGCTTGGGAGTTACCTTTGGAATATTCGCCCTGGCGCTGCTCGCGACTTGGCTGACGCTGCGCTGTATCGTGATGCAGCGACCGCCGGTCGCCAATCTCTACGAGACAGTAATTTTTATTGTCACTATTGTGTTGTTGCTTTCTGTGGTGTTTCACTTTTTCACCAGGAGGCCCATCGTGCTTCCTGCAGCCCTGCTGGCATGCTCGTTTGGGGTATTCCTCTCCATGCTCTACGATGGCATGAAGGGAGAGGACACGATGGATCCACTGGTAGCGGTTTTGAATTCGAATTTTTGGCTGGCCACGCACGTGACAATCGTGACCATGGGCTATGCTGCCGGGCTGCTGGCCGCCATTATTGCGCACGTGTATATTTTTGCCAAGATCTTTGGTTGTCGTGACCGGGAACTTCTGCGTGACATTACCCGCATGGTCTATGCGGTGATGTGTTTCACACTGCTATTTTCCCTTGTCGGCACGATTCTAGGAGGCATTTGGGCCAACGTGAGCTGGGGGCGATTCTGGGGTTGGGATCCCAAGGAGAACGGCGCCCTTCTCATTGTGCTTGCAACGCTGGCTATCCTGCACGCCCGGATGGGGGGGCACATCAGGCAGGACGGTGTTCACCTTTGCGCGCTTGTTCTGGGCATGATTGTCGCATTCTCATGGTGGTATGTGAATGTCATGGGGGTAGGCCTTCACAGCTATGGGTTTACTTCTGGGATAAAGCGTGCCGTTTGGAAATTTTGGCAGATTGAGCTTGTGGTGCTGGCCATTGGTTTTGTCTCGCGCAAATGGTGCTGGAATTCGTGGCGAGGCCTGGGAAGGGCTTCGTCTGGACAATGAATCATGGTAACGAAAACCTGAAAAATAAAAAACAATGAAACGCATTTCTAAATTACTGATTGCCATATTAACCGTTGGTTTGACTTCATCGGGTGTGGCCAAGGACAGCGCCAAGGTTGTCCTTGTGGCAGGCAACAGGAGCCATGGATGGGGGGCGCACGAGTTCAACGCGGGTTGTCTGTTGATGGAAGCGCACCTGAAGGAGGCGCTTGGCAAGAAGATTGAGACCGTGGTCTATCGCAACGGCTGGCCGAAGGTGACTGACCCGTTCAAGGGAGCGGATAGCATCGTGCTGTTCATGGATGGTGGCGGCAGGCATCCGATCAACGGTAAACTTGACCAGATGAAGAAGGAGATTGACCGTGGCTGCGGGCTCATGTGCATGCATTATGCCGTTGAGGTTCCGGCTGGCAGGTCAGGCAAGGCATTGCAGCAGTGGATTGGCGGTTACTATGAGAGTGGTTGGTCGATTAATCCGCACTGGGTGGCCAAGTCCAAGCTCAATGGCAAGCATCCGGCAACCCGTGGAGTTGCGGAATTTTCCCTCAATGACGAATGGTATTTCAATATGCGCTTTCGTGAGGGGCGTAAAGGGGTCACCAGTATTCTTGATGCAGTGCCTGATGCGCTTGCCCGCTCAGGCAAGTCCTCTTGGCCGCGTGGCCCGAAGAAGCACATTGTTGCCGCTTCCGGGCGCAGCGAGACACTTTGCTGGTCGGTTGTCAGGGAGGACGGTGGCAGAGGCGTTGGCTTTACCGGTGGGCATTTCCACAAAAATTTTGGCGATGACGGGTATCGTAAGCTCGTGCTCAATGCCGTGGCATGGTCTGCTGGCCTTGATGTTCCCGAGAAGGGACTCGTGACGCACCGGCCTGATGAATCCGAGCTGCATGCCAATCAGGATTACCCCAAGCCTGGCGGTAAAAAGAAAACAGCGCAGGTAAAGACAAACGTAAAGTATGTTGTGGCCAAGTCGGGTCCGAAGCCGAGATTTGCCAGCAAGGTGATTTCCCGCAGCACCCCGGGACATGCTGTTGATGTTGCTGTCGATCTCAAGGGGGCAAAAAAACTCTACCTTGTGGTTGATGACGGTGGCGATGGTTATGGTGCGGACTGGGCCGACTGGGCTGAACCGCGCATTGTCGTTGGTGGACAAGAGAAGAAGCTTACCGACTTAAAGTGGAAGTCAGCCAGTGCAGACTGGGGGCAGGTTCGCAACGGCAAGAATGCCGGTGGTGGTGACTTGAAGATCAATGGCAAGCCGGTTGCCTACGGGATCGGTGTCCATGCCAACTCCGTGCTTGAGTTTGATCTTCCCGCAGGGACGACGCAATTCAAGGCGCGCGGCGGGCTGGATAATGGAGGCACTGAGCAGGGTGGCCAGAGTCCCACTGTCCGTTTCCTGGTTTATACCGAAAAGCCCAAGCTGGCTGCCCGTAAAAGTGGCGGCGGCGGCGGTGGCGGCGGCCTGGAAGCGAATGACTCTCTGGCAGCACTTGACGTTGCGGCTGGCCTGCAGGCGGAGCTTTTCGCCTCCGAGCCGATGATTTTAAGTCCATCGAGCATTGATATTGACCATCGTGGGCGGGTATGGATGGCGGAGATCGTCAATTACCGCAGGCATAACGGCAAGCGCGCCGAGGGTGACCAGATCCTGATCCTTGAGGATACCAATGGTGACGGCGTGGCTGATAGTCGAAAGGTATTTTACCAAGGACGTGATATTGACTCACCGCACGGGATTTGTGTTTTGGGAAATAAGGTGATTGTCTCTGCAGGCGAGCAGGTGCTCCTGTTCACGGATTCCAACGGCGATGACAAGCCTGACGATAAGAAGGTGCTCTTTAACGTGGTGGGGGGTAAACAGCATGACCACGGGATTCATGCATTTTGCTTCGGCCCTGACGGCAAGCTGTATTTTAATTTCGGTAACGCAGCGCGCGGATTAAAGAGCGCGGAGGGCAAGGTGATTATTGATAAGGCGGGCAATGAGGTGAGTGCTAACCGCAAGCCATACCAGCAGGGTATGGTTTTTCGCTGTAATCTTGACGGTAGCGGGGTGGAAACCCTGGGGTGGAACTTTCGTAACAATTGGGAGGCGACAGTGGATTCCTTCGGCTCGATTTGGCAGTCCGATAATGATGACGATGGAAACAGGGGAGTGCGGATTAATTTCGTCATGGAATTTGGCAATTACGGTTACCGTGATGAGATCAATGGCAAGGGTTGGCGGGATAAGCGCACAAACATTGAAAAAGAGGTACCTCTCCGGCACTGGCACCTCAATGATCCCGGGGTCGTTCCCAACCTGCTGCAGACAGGGGCCGGATCACCCACCGGTATCATTGTCTACGAGGGTTCACTGATGCCATCCCTGCGCAACCAGGTCATTCACTGCGATGCAGGCCCCAACGTTTGCCGGGCTTATCCACGTGTAAATGTGGGCGCAGGGTACAAGGCGGAGATGTTACCACTTCTCAGTGGGGGCGGTGATCGCTGGTACAGGCCAAGTGATGTTGCAACTGCTCCTGACGGATCTTTGCTGATTGCTGATTGGTATGATCCCGGTGTTGGTGGACATGGAATGCGTGACCTTGAACGGGGACGTATTTTCAGGTTGACCCCTGAAGGACATCAGGGATACAAGATTCCGGTCTATGATTTCAAGACGGCAAAGGGAGCCGCAGAGGCCCTCAAGAGTCCCAACCTAGAGGCTCGTTACCTGGCGTGGACTGGATTGCACGCAATGGGGAAGGCCAAGGCGGAGCCGGTGCTGGAATCAATGATGAAATCCAGTGACGCAGTAGAGCGTGCTCGTGCCGCGTGGTGCCTTGGCAAAATGCCGGGAGCGGGATCATCCGTTGTTGCCCGCTTGAAGAAGGATCCCGAAGCGGATCTCCGCATTGTGTCCATTCGCCTTGCGCGTCAGCTTGGAGCGGGAGTACTGGATCTTGTCAGTGAACTTTCCCGGGATAAGAATCCCCAGGTCCGACGTGAATGTGCCATCGCGCTGCGCGAGGAGGAAGATGACAAGGTTGCTTCACTGTGGGCGGTGCTGGCATTACAGCACGACGGCAAGGACCGCTGGTATCTTGAGGCACTTGGGATCGCGGCTGATAGGAATTGGAATGCATGCCTTGATGCGTGGAGTGTAGCGGGTGGTAAATGGAACAGTTCCGGAGGGCGTGACATTATATGGCGTTCCCGCAGCAAGTATACGCCCGCGCTTTTGGCGAAAATCGTCAAGGATCCGGCGACCGCTGAGGCAGATAAGCCCCGCTTCATGAGGGCCTTTGACTTTCACAGCGGTCCGGAAAAGGATGCCGCGTTGCAGAGTATACTCCTTGACTAGGCAACAATGCGCATCGGCATTTTTCTGTTTATTTTGGCATTGCCGCCGTCATTGTCGGCTGATGACGCGAGAGATCGGTTGATTGTTGAGACGGTGTTGAAGCTTGACGCCTTCGACTATGAGTCATCTTCGGCAAAGGTTAAGCAAGCTATTGGCCGTTACCTTGCCAAGGATGCTGGCAGCGAACAATATTATGAGCTGGTAGAGCGTTTCCGGATTATAGACGAGCTTCCCGTCCTCGCGACACTGGCTTCCGGGGAGAAAATCAATGCCCGTGCGGCAGGCCTTCTCGTGGCGATTGGCGGTGAGGCTGCCATCTCGACGGCGGTGGCCGGCGCCGGAGAGCTCAGACCACAACTGTTGATGTCCCTTGGCTCGGTGAATGATCCGAAATCTGTTGTGGCGTTGGAAGGTCTGCTGGAGGGGAAGGATTTGTCGCTTGCCAGGCAGTCGGCTAAAGCGCTGACAGGGAGTCCCGCGGGACAGTTGCGCTTGCTTGAACTGGCGGAAACCGACAGCTTGGCCGCGGAGTTGAAGAACGGGCTGTCCCTTGCCCTTGCCACATCGGTGGATCCGGCAGTGAGGGAGCGCGCGGCTAAGCTCTTACCATTGCCCGCTTCCCTGGGGGGGCAGGCGTTACCTGCAGTTGCTGAACTTGCCAAGATGAGGGGGATGGTCGAAAAGGGGGAGGCGGTTTATTTACGCGCTTGCTTTACATGTCACAAATCCGGTGACAAGGGAATTGACTTCGGGCCGGCCTTAACTGAGATCGGCGACAAACTGGCCCGTGAGGCGATGTATACCGCCATTATGGATCCCAGCGCGGCAGTCAGCTTTGGTTATGAGGGGGTTGCCGTGGAAACTAAAGGCGGGCAGAAGATTGTCGGTTACGTGACTAGTGATGGCGATGAAGAACTGGCGATGAAGGTGCCGGGTGGTACATTGATCTCGATTAAGCGTAGCGACATCACGTCAAAGGAGGCTTTACCGGTTTCCCTGATGCCATCGGCATTGGTTGCGACAATGAGCCGGGACGAGCTGGTTAACCTGGTTGAATATCTTACCACCCTGAAGAAATAGAGTTCATTGAAGGACTTGATGCTCATCGACTAAGTATTAGACTAGAACTGTGGCAGATAATGATCCCAACCTCGTTGACCTAGGCTTTCTTGATGCGCGCATAAAGCTTATCGATATTGCGGCTTTCCTTGATCGTCTTGATCGGCATGGGCAGGGTGATGATTATCGGGTGCATGCGCTGAGGAAGGCTTTCGATGAAGTAACCGGAGAAGGCCCGGGGCGAGCAGCCCGGGTTCTTGACGCATTGAGTGATCAAACAGAAGAGCCGATTGAAGCGGCTGTAATGCAGGGTGCATTTGGTGCGCCGAACCGGAAAAACTGAATTCTTTTTCTCAGGCATTATGCGATATATCGAGCCACATGCTCACATGGTGAGCCGCACAACCGATGATTATATGGCTCTTGCATATGCCGGCTGCAAGGCGGTTAACGAGCCGGCTTTCTGGGCAGGATTTGATCGTGCATCAGCGCAGGGGTTCTATGATTATTTCCGCCAGATAACTGAATATGAACCGAAGAGGGCCGCCAAATTTTGCATAGAGCATTATTGCTGGCTGTGTATAAACCCGAAGGAAGCGGAGGATCCCGGACTTGCCAGGGAGGTTATCGCTCTGATCCCGGAATTCCTCAAAATGCCTACCGTGCTTGGTATAGGTGAAATCGGTCTGAATAAGAACAGTCGCAACGAATTGATGATTCTCGAGGAGCATATCCAGCTCGCTGAGGATCATGATCAAATGATACTGGTTCACACTCCTCACCTTGAGGATAAGCTCAAAGGCACAAAGTTGATTTTAGATGCACTGCTTAATCACCCGAAAATTGATCCGGGTAAGGTGATTATTGATCATGTCGAGGAACACACAGCGCCCCTTGTTCTGGAAAAAGGGTTCTGGGCCGGGATGACCTTGTATCCGGAATCCAAGGTGACTGCTAACCGCGCCATTGACATGCTGGAATTATACGGATGTGACAGGGTCTGGATGAATAGTGCCTGCGATTGGGGGGTAAGCGATCCCTTGTCTGTGCCTAAGGCAGCTCTTGAGATGCGTCGCCGGGGGTATGATGATGCTTTCATCGATAGAATTGTTTACTTGAATCCGGCCGAGTTCATGGGGCAGAGCTCGAGATTTTCTATAAAGTAAATATTTGAGGGCCAGGTATTGCAGCTAATCAGTCATATTCAATAATTTGCGCAGATGGAACTGAACAGCAGCCTGCACTTGGCTTATTGTACCAACATCCACCGCGGTGAGGGTTGGCAGGAGACTTTTTCAGCCTTGGAGAAGTATGTGCTTGGCGTGAAGGCTGAAGTTGCTGCGAGTAGCCCTTATGCAATAGGCCTTAGGCTCGGACATAAGGCAGCCGAGGAGCTCTGTGAGCCAGGTCAGGGCAATCTTAATAATTTTCGGCATTGGCTTGATAAGAACAATTGTTATGTATTCACTATCAATGGTTTTCCATATGGAAATTTTCACGGCGAGCGAATTAAAGAGCAGGTTTACAGACCGGATTGGACCAGCCCGCAGAGATTGGCGTATACCAAGCTGTTATTTGATATTATTGCGGAGTTGGTTCCTGATGGTATTTCGGGAAGCGTAAGCACCCTGCCGGGCACTTTTAAGGAGTTCATCACCGATGATATGGCCCAGGGTGCTGCAATTATCGAAAATCTGGCCGCGTGCGGAGAGCATATACTCAATCTTATGGAGAGAACGGGCAAAGACCTGCACCTTGGGCTGGAACCGGAACCCCTTGGCTGGTTTGAGACCAGTGCCGAGACGGTTGCTTTTTTTGAACGGTTTCGTGACACGCAGGGGGGCAGGTTTGATTCCGTATTGGGAGTGAATTATGATACCTGCCACCTTGCTGTTGAGTTTGAAGAACCGACGGAGGCGATCGGGACAATGCTTGCTGCCGGGATACGCATTAGTAAGCTTCACTTAAGTTCCGCATTGAAGCTTGTGCCTGAACCGGCGGTGTTGGCTACGCTTGAGGATTTCAAGGAAGACGTTTATCTGCATCAGGTTGTGGCACGGGATTGTGATGGCGCTCTGAGGCGGTACCGCGACCTGCCGGATGCGCTGCTGGCTGCTCGTAATCAGCCCGATTGCGCTGAAGAACAATGGCGGGTACATTTTCACATCCCGCTATACAGTGAACCCGCCGGAGGACTTGGAGATACACGCGATCATATTGAGGGGGTGTTGGATGTTCTCAGAGATGACCCTTCAATTTGCAGCCATCTGGAGATGGAAACATACACTTGGGAGGTGTTGCCCGAAAAGCTTCATTGTGGTGACGTGGTGGAGCAACTCAGCCGCGAATATGACTGGGTTCTCAAGCGCCTCTCGCAACGGGGTTTGGCATGATAATGTTGCAAAGATTAAATGTATTTTTGAAGCTGGCGAGGGTCTCGAACCTGCCGACAGTATGGTCCAATTGCCTTGTTGGATGGGTGCTCGGGGGCGGAGAGTTCAGTTCTTGGTTATCTTTATGCATGCTAATGCTGGGAGCTTCACTGGCATACTCGGCGGGCATGGTCATGAATGATGTTGTTGATGCGGGCTTTGACAGTGAGCACCGTCCTGAGAGACCGTTGCCATCGGGAGAAATTAAACACAGCACAGCTTGGGGGTTGGCGATTTCCTTGCTTGGTTCAGGTCTTGTGTTGTTGTTGATTGCTGGAGCATGGCCCATCTGGGCCTTATTGCTGACGGCTGTGATTGTGGCCTACAATGTGCTTCACAAGCGCTGGAAAGGTGCAGTTTATATCATGGGGGGATGCCGGTTACTGCTTTATCTGACAGCTGCATCAGTATCGGGGAAAGGTGCATGGTTCAGTGATATGGTTTTGATTTGGGCTTTGGCGCTTGGTGTTTACACAGTGGGAATAACCCTTGCCGCTCGTGGGGAGGCAGAGGACAAAGGAACCGGTGTCGGAGCAATTAGCTTATTGGCAGCACCGTTACTTGCTGCGGTTTGGACGTATTTCCTCCGGGTTGAATCAGAAATGGCAGTAATGGTTTGCCTTGTTGTCTGGGCCGGATGGACGGCTTACAGCGTTTTGATTCTCCGGGGAGATGAAGAGGGACGAGTGGGGCGGGCGGTGTCCCTTTTGATTGCCGGGATACTGTTGATTGATGCGGTTGCAATTTCAGCGGCCTATCCGTGGTTGGGAATTGCCTTGGTGGCGACTCTTCCTGCTGTGTTGATTTCACAAAAGAGGATAGCAGCCACCTGATTTTGACTAAAAGAGAATTTTTGAAGTCCGGACTTAACGGCAACGCTTTCAGGCGTTATATTGAAGGGCTAATGGAGGTTTTTCAGCAACTTTATATTTTATGATTGAACGCCCGATTCATCTGGAATTCGCTCATCGAGTGGTATTTACCCGGAATGCATTTTCCCCGGACAATGCGGTATTGGGTGATGTCTTGGCGAGGGCGGGTGACGCGGAGTCTTGCCGTGTGCTGGTGTTTGTTGACGGAGGGGTAATTGGCGGCAACCAAAATCTCCTCCGGGATATTGCCAGGTGGTTTACCGCAAAAGACGGAGAGCTGGAGCTTGTGGCTCCTCCTGTTGTGTTGCCCGGTGGCGAGTCGTGCAAGAATGACTGGTCGCTGGTACCGGAGATTTGGTCGGAAATTAACCGGTGTAAAATTGATCGACACTCGTTTATCCTGGCTATTGGCGGTGGAGCTTTTCTTGATCTGGTTGGCTTTGCAGCATCCACTGCGCATCGCGGTATTCGGTTGGTCCGGATGCCAACAACCAGCCTGAGCCAGGGTGATGGCGGAGTGGGCGTGAAGAACGGGGTCAACTTTTTCGGCAAGAAGAACTGGGTAGGAAATTTTGCCGTTCCCTTTGCGGTTGTAAATGACCTGACATTTCTTAATTCTGTTCCTGAGCGGGCCCGCAGGGCGGGGATTATTGAGGCGATTAAGGTGGCCCTAATCCGGGATCGTCTATTCTTTGAGGAAATAGAGCGCAGGTCTGAGGAATTGAGGAATCTTGAGGCAACGGCGCTTGAAGTGATTATCCGCCGTAGCGCGGAATTGCATGTGGATCATATCGCGACGTCCGGCGATCCTTATGAGCTCGGGTCAGCACGACCCCTGGATTTTGGTCATTGGGCCGCGCATAAACTGGAGCAGATCAGCGGGTTCCGAGTTGGGCACGGTGAAGCTGTAGCTGTCGGGATGGCCATCGACCTTGTTTACTCGAAGCGGATAGGGATTATCTCAGGTGAAGATTGTGACAGGATCCTGGCATTGATAGAGTCAGTGGGTTTCACTGTTTTTGATGACAGTCTTGATCGGCGGGAAGATGGAAAGTTAAATATTCTCAAGGGATTAGAGGAATTTCGGGAGCATTTAGGCGGTAAATTAACGATTACCCTTGTTCCTGAGATTGGACGTAAAATTGAAGTTAACGAAGTGGACGAGAATGAGGTTTTCGGCGCCATAGAGGAACTGCGGATGAGGGCTTTTGCCAAGAGTCCATAGCCGGGAATTTCCTACGGGAGGAGGCTTGAAGTTAACGATTACGGAAGCACGTTCCGGGAAGGAGAACAATCCCCCTTTTACCCCTTAACAGTAGAGCATTCTTCCGCACTGGTCACAGTGGGCAATTTGTTTTGCGGCGCGAACAGAAATTGCCGTTGCTGGTGTTACCTTCAGGTGGCACCCGGTGCAGACTCCGTGTTCCAATTCAGAAATCGCATCGCCTTTTTTACTAAGAAAAATTCGTTCAAATTCGTTTAGAAGATCGGGATCAATGACTGAGGCGATTGTTTTTCTATCTGCATTGGTTTCACTTAACAGGGAAGCACAATGCGAGCGGCGTTCGTTGATAAGCGCGAGTTCCTTGTCAACAATCTGCTGAGTGCTATGAAGCGTTTCCTTGGCTTGGTTGAGTTCGGAAGTTAGCTGTTCGGCAACTTCCATGAGTTCGAGCTCATTGTCCTCAATGGTAGAGATGTCGGTTTTATAGCGATCAATTTCGTGATTAAGTGCCTGGAATTCGTCGTTCTTGCGTGTTTCAAACTGTTGCACCTTAAATTTTGCGATGGTGTCCCTGCGTGTTGCGACATCAAGCTCGAGTGATTTGATCGCGACTTCATTCTCTTTGAGCGCTTGCTCGATTTTGTCCTTTGAGCTTTGATCACCAATGAGCCTCAACTTCGCGTTTTCCTCCTCATGAGGCAGACGTTCAAGATCGATTTCTAGCGAGCGTATCTTTTGGTCTCGATCCTGAATTACGAGAAGTTGTTCTAGTTCTGGCAGCATTTAATTAAAAGATAAGCAAAATTGGATGGTTACTGTTAAGGCAGTGATTAGTATGTTTCAACCGGGCTACGTTTACCGTCCTCATTGCTGAGGTCTCCGGCTTGGTTCTCACCGAGTGTATCGACGCGTAGTTTCCATATCATGGAGTCTACCTTGTTGAAAGCTTCAAGGCTGAAGGGTGCAGGGGGGCAAAGTTTCGCCTTCGCCATGGATATTCGCTCAAGAGCCCCTGTAATGTCGGAGTGAGTTATTTTTTCAAGGGCCTCAACGGCTCGCTGTGCCATTTCGACTCGGTGACAGATCATGACCATGTCATTACCTGCATACACCGCGTTTTTGATGGTTTCTTCAAATGTCACCTCATTGAGGATTGCACCCATGTCGAGATCGTCAGTCATCACTAATCCGTCGTTGAACCCGAGCTGGCCGCGAAGCATTTCAGTAATTACATTCCGCGACAATGATGCCGGCCAGCGTGGACGTTCAGGATCAAAGAATGGGTAGTGCGAATGGCATACCATGACGCTGTCAAGATTGGGAAGAAGGGCGCGAAAGGGCGCGGCTTCCATGGCTTCCCATTGTGAGCGGGTTCGATTGATTACCGGGAGTTGTTCGTGGGCATCGCATTGCGCATAGGTGTAGCCGGGAAAGTGTTTGCCGCAAGACAGGATACCTTCATTACGTAATGCATTGTTAAATACGGAAGCGTTCGAAATGACCTGATCGATTGAGGAGCCGTAGCAGCGCCCCTTGAGAGAGTTATCTGCATTGTCATCAGGGGAGAAGTCCAGAACGGGACAGAGGTCAAGGTTGAATCCAAATAGCCGCAGGAGTTTGCCTGTAAGGTGCCCGTGTCTCTTGATAAGTTCCGGGTCGCCTTTTTCACGCAGTTGTTGTGCGCTTGGCGGTTCACTGCCTATTAATCGCAGACGTGATACTCGCCCCCCTTCCTGATCAATGGTGATGAATGGTTCAGTGGCGCTGATGTCTCTGAGGTCATCGATGAGCTTCCGGAGCTGAACTGGAGATTCGATGTTTCTGCCAAATAGAATAAACCCACCGGGCTGAATGGCCTTTAACCGTGCTGCTATAGCAGGCTTAAGTTCAGTGCCCGGCACTCCTGTGAGGATTAGCTGGCCGAGATGGGCGTCCATGAATGATTGGCTGTAGATAGCGATATTACCCGATCAACTCAAATAAATTCATTTCCACCGGGCAAATAACTTTTCCTCGATTGCTGGTATCGGGGGTTAGCAGGGGCAGAAAGTTTAATTTGATTAGGCGTGAAGCGGGGATCAGAATCAATTAATATTGTCTATGTCAGAATTTAAGTTGATTGAGGGTAGGGAGTTGGCGCTTGCCGCCGCCCGCTATGCGGATGATAAGCAAGCTGAAGATATTGTCGTTCTTGATCTGGATGGGATATCGTCAATTGCTGATTTCTTTGTCATCTGCACTGGTAGTTCTTCTCCCCATCTCAAGGCCGTTTATCGCGAGATCGATGACAAGCTTTCCGTGGAGCATGGAATCATGCCCCGCGGAAAGGAATGTTATCCCGAGAGTCAATGGTTGGTATTAGATTATGTGGATGTCATTGTGCATGTGTTTCACAGGGAGCAGAGGGATAATTACGCCCTGGAGGATTTGTGGTCAGATGCGAGTCGGGTAAAGTTCGAAGCCTTTCAGGCAGATTAATTGAGTGGTCGATGGAGCTTGAGGTAATTAACACGGGAACCGAGTTGTTGCTTGGTCAAGTGACCAACACCCATGTGGGGTATTTTGGTGAAAAACTACTGGATCTCGGCTTACGTATTAATCGTCAGATTACGGTGCCTGACGGGGAAATAATAAAAGAGATCCTTGCCGAAGCGATCAGTCGGGCGGACATCATCCTGGTTACTGGCGGGCTTGGGCCAACCTCCGATGATTTGACACGTGAACTGAGCGCTGAACTTCTTGAGCTTGAATTAATAGAGGATGAGGGGGTGATGGGGGCAATCCGTCTCCGCTTTGAGGAGGCTGGAGTGGCAATGCCTGCAGCGAACCGCCGTCAGGCGATGGTGCCGGAGGGGGCGGAGGTATTGGTGAATAATAATGGAACAGCCCCGGGCTTGTATTTAACTGCTGGGATTGCTGATTGCCGGACTCATATCTTTTTGCTGCCAGGACCGCCGCGGGAGCTTTATCCAATCTTCCAACAATTTGTTGTTCCTCGGCTTGAAGCAATTATTGCAGCTAAAGGGGCAAGTGTACCGGTGTGCCGCAATTATTTTTTCATGGGTTTGGGGGAATCTGAACTGGCCAGTCGAGTTGAATGCGCTCTGGGTAATATCGCCGGCCAGTTTGAACTTGGGTTTTGCCTAAAGGGGGGTGGGGTTATTGTGCGTTGTATTTGCAAAGAGGGGGAGATTACTGCCCTTGATACTGCGATTAAAAGTGTGTCACCGGAGGATTATGTTGCGGAAGGGGAATTTGCTGTCGAGGTGAATCTGGTAAAATGCCTGCGTATTGCTGGCGAGAGTGTTGCAACTGCGGAATCGTGCACAGGCGGACTTATTGCTAATCGTATAACCAATGTGCCGGGTTCTTCGCGGGTTTTTGATGTCGGCTATGTGACCTACGCTGACCAAGTGAAACAGGAGTTGCTTGGAGTGCCTAGAGACATGCTTGAGGATTTTGGGGCGGTAAGTGAACCTGTTGCCAAGGCGATGGCGGAGGGTTGCCTTGAGCGCTCGGGTGCGCATCATGCTATATCGCTCACTGGCATAGCAGGACCTGATGGTGGTAGTGAGGGGAAACCTGTGGGCGTGGTATGGATTGGACTGGCCAGCAGAGGATATGATGTCCATGCACGGCATTACCGATTCAAAACAGATCGGCTGAATTTCAAGGAACGTGCCTCGGGCAAGGCAATTGATCTTCTCCGAAGACGGGTGAGTGGTTATTTCTAGGTTTTGAATATGTGTTTTTGTGATGCCCCACACATTGGATAATGCTCTTTTGACCGCCAACGCCGTTGGTATTAGGTTGTAACTTCAGAGCTAAGATGATCTGCCTGTCAAATCCTGTTAAGCCGGGGTCATCTGCAATCCACTGTTTGGGATTGAGGATGACCGGGATGCTTATGTTGCTGACGTGTGTTCCCTGTGTGGCGGACATCAAGGTTCCAGAGGGTGAAGGGCCTCGGGTTGAGGGTTTTCATAAGGAGGTGCTTAGAGGAGCAGATAACAGATTCATGCTCTCGGCAGTTGGCAAGGGACTGGGTATTAAACTTCAATACTCAATTGTTGAGTATCCAAAGCACGGGAAACTCGAGCTTTTGAACGCTAATACTGGTGAGGTTTCTTACCGGATTGATCCTAATCCGAATCAGAATGCTAGTGCAGCACAATTCCTGTTCCGGGCAAAGGATGTGAAAGGGAATTTTTCGAGTGGAGCTAAGGGTATTCTTGTTATTATTGATCGCAGAGCTGTCGTTGAATTACCCAAGAAGATTGACTTTGGCAAAGTTGCAATGGGAAGTCATAAATCCCGTAAACTATTAATCGAGAATAAGGGTGATGCTGCGTTCAAGCGGAAAGTTAAAGCCCCTGAAGGCTTCCAATTAAATGGACGGGATGAGGTAGAGTTAAATATTCGAGCTCAGGGTGAAGTGACTTTAGAGGTAAGCTTTGTTGCAGGCGAGGAAGCGGGAAAGGTTCAGGTTGATTTTGTGGTTCAAAGGGAAAATTCCCTAGGGAAGGTGGCTTTGAGCTCTGAGGTAAGTCCCCCTTTTGAGGTTCAAGCAAAGCTTACCCTGGAATTTGATGGCGAGGACTATTCCAGGAATGGTGAATTGCGTATCATTAATCCCTTCAATAAAAAGTTCATGGTGAAATTGATGCTGCCGGAGGGTCTGGAGTCAGATGATAAAAATTTTGAGATCGATGGAGAGTCGACGAAGTCCGTAAAGCTTAATATTCCGTCCGGTAACACAGGAAAATTTGCGGGGGAAGTGACGATTAGTGCCGGGGAGTTCTCTGAGGGAGTTAAGATTTTCGCTAAGGCATGTCCGGCAAGAGTGGTGCTGACCGGTATTGAGAATAATGAGATGCTATTCAAGGAGGATCTCAATAAGGGTAATATTAATAAGCAGTTAACACTTCGCAATGAGGGAGGTGTACCGGCCAATATTTCAGCCAACGTAAATCCCCCTTTTCGTCTTCTTGAAGGAAAAGATGCCAAGAGGCTAGAGCCGGGAAAATCCTTTGTTTATAATATTGAATTAAAGACTGATAAATTTATCAGAGTTGAGGAAGAACTTAAGATTGATTACGCGGGATCCCCTATACTTGTCACTCTGATCGGCGAGGTCTTACGACCACCTGGAATGAAGATCCCTGGGGTCGTGAAACCTCCAGTTGGGCATGGCCATTCAAGCGGAGCTGTCGAGATGGTAGGAGGGGTGCCGGTGAGGGATATCTTACATGGAAGGACTTCGGTTGAGAGATTGATGAATGATTCTATACCCTCAGTGCAAAAAATCAGGATCATTGAACAGCGCAGCAATTCACTTGTATTTTCCTGGATCGTTCAACCAGGAGCGGCTTGGGAGTATATCGTCGAGGCACTGGTAAATTTAAAGGATGATAAAACCGGGCTCCCAATTCCCACCTGGGTTGAGATTAAGCCTGAGCACTTGACGATAACCAGAAGTCAGTCTGAAATCAGGGCGGAGATTGTGGGAATTGTGCCCGGAGGTGAATATACATTTCGCATTTTCACTGTCAGTCCAGAAGGGGGTTGCTCATTTCCTGCGGTATTGCGACTCGCAATTGAGCATAAACAGGAGTCCTTCCAATGGTTTCGGTTCTGGATGCTGCCCCTGCTTGGGTTGGTTTTTTGCGGAGCAGTATCGTTGGTGCGCAGGATTCGCCATGAGCGGCAACTCTATGGCTAATTATTATCGTTTTCGCTGCTTTCTGGGGGCGCGTTCCCTAAAAACAAATCGTATTGGGATGCCGGTATAAGGGCAGGTTTTTCGAATCCTGTTTTCCAGATAACGCTCATAGGACTGTGGCAACAGGCTCCTTTTGTTGCAAAACAGGATAAAATCAGCAACGGGTATGGGCTTGGCTTCATCGGAGGCCTGTGTCATCGTGGCGTAGAGTAGTTTGAATCGTTTGTTGTTTTTAGCAGCAGGCGGAGGATGCGAGCTAAGGGCTTCCTGCAGAAGGCGGTTGAGCAATCCGGTATTAAGCCCTTGCCATGCAGATTTACGGATCTGTTCCACTCCAAAGAACAGCCGACGCACTGATTCGCCGGTTTTGGCTGAGGCGGCAATTACCGGTGCATGAGGAACAAAGAACAGCCCTTCACTGATTTCATCCTGCATGGCAGCGAGTCGTTCTGCTTTTGGGGCATCGGGATGAAAGAGGTCGAACTTGTTTGCCGTAATGAGGCATGGTTTGTTTGATTCAGCGATCAGGCCTGCTATTTTCCTGTCCTGCGCGGTAATGCCCTGCGCTGCATCGATTATGAGCGCGCAGACATCCGCCCGACGGATACTTGATTTTGCTCGCATGGCACTGAAAACTTCTATTGAGCTATCCTGCTTGTTTCGAGGTCTGATGCCGGCAGTGTCAATGAATATATAATCGATGCCACCGTGAGTGAATGGCACATCGACTGCGTCCCTGGTGGTACCTGCAACTTCGCTGACAATAGTCTGATTGTCCTCCATCAGGGCGTTGACCAGAGAAGATTTGCCGACATTGGGACGTCCAACAAGGGCAATCCTGATGGGTGTGCGCGTTTGTATATTTACTACGTCGGGGACGGGCAGTTGAGTGCTGATAATTTCTGCAAGCTTCTTAATTCCCCGGTTATGAGCAGCACTGACAGCAAAGATTCGCTCCATTCCGAGAGCGGAAAATTCGTCAGCCAGCCTTTCGTGGATATCTTCATCAATCTTGTTTGCCAGGAGATAAATGGGCTTGTCGGCCTTTCTCAGGTAATCTGCCAGTTGATGATCGACGAGGGTCAGCCCTTCCTGTGCATCCACAACGAACAGGATTATTTTTGCCGCCTCCATTGCGATGTCGGCTTCCTGCTCTATGGCTTGGCTGAAGGTGTCATCGGGATTGGATCCAATTCCTCCAGTGTCAATTATTGTGAAGGGGTGATCTGTTAATCGGCATTCCGCTGAGATCCGATCACGAGTTACACCGGGCTGATCGTGGACAATTGAAATTCGACGGCCGGCTAGACGATTAAATAATGCTGATTTCCCAACGTTGGGGCGACCAACGATCGCGATGGTTCTAGTTGCGTAACGTCCCGGCATCTTTGTGGTTAGGCAATTGACTCAGTCCTGCATGGATGTAAAGCACCGTTGCGATAAAAGTCAGTATGGCGCTGATAATTGCAATCAGCTCAAGGGGGGGGATTCTAATGGAAAAGAAAACCCAGGATATTACTGTAATTTGGAGAAACATGGCGAGTTTTCCTGTCCAGTGCGGAATGACCTTAATGTCGCCGGCGATGTAGCCAATAACGATAGCTCCTGAAATCTCGATAAGATCGCGGGCGATAATTAGGGCAGCATACCAAAGGGGAAGGTTTTGTCCCCAGCTTGTGAAGCTCAGTGTAAGGATCGCTGAGAGCATTAATGTTTTGTCCGCGATGGGATCGAGGAAGATGCCAAGGCGACTGGATTGATTGCAATGTCTGGCTATATAGCCGTCCACGGCATCGCTGGCAGCAGCAAGGGTGAATACACAGATGGCAGCCCAGCGGTAGAGTTCATTGGGAATACCGTTTCTTAGACCATTGCTGTAGGAAAGGGCAAGTGCGACGAATAATGGCGCCATCAATAGGCGCGACAAGGTTATCTTAGTCGCCAGTGTCATTGGATTGGTGGTTGAACTCTCGCGTGGTTATGCCGTGATGTCGAATTTGGTTGAAGCTGTTATATTGCGCGACGAACGGTTGCGCAATGAAGGAGAGCGCAGACTTGTCTGATCCGCAGAAAATCACTCGCTGGCCTTCCGGCAATCTGGAAGTAAGAGCTTTACTGGATCGACTGGGAATTAGGCCCAATAAGTCGCTGGGGCAAAATTTTCTTACGGATTGCGCGCTTGCAGAGTTAATTGTTTCGGAGATTAACCCATCTAGTGATGATGTGGTGGTTGAGATTGGACCCGGCACCGGTTCACTGAGCCGTTATCTTGTGGGTCGGGTTCGACGATTAATTCTTGTGGAGTTTGATCAAAAATTGGCTGATTTCCTAACTGTGGCCTTTGCCGGCGATTCTTCGGTGGAGGTTGAACATGCTGACGCCACTAAATTTGACCTTCGTTCACTGTTCCCAGAGGGGCCCGTAAAAGTAATTGGCAACCTGCCCTATTCCTGTGGTGGAGAGATCATGAGAAAATTTTTGGATCAGCCGTCGCCTGTCACGCAAGGAGTTTTCATGCTTCAGAAGGAAGTCGCGCAGCGACTTGTTGCTATCCCGAGAACTAAAGCCTACGGGCGAGTTACACTTTTAACATCAGCAGGGTGGGAAGTTGAACAATTACACACTTTCCCCCCGGATCCGTTTTATCCGAGGCCGGCGGTTGATTCGTCATTAGTGCGCATGTGTTGTCGCTTAAATGGTGAGATTGAGCCTTATAACAGGCAAATTTTTGACAGGCTGTTAAGGTGTGGATTTTCCCAGCGAAGAAAACAACTAAAGAAACGGTTGCCGCTTGGTGAAGTTGCATGGAGTGAGATTTGTGAGGTGATCGGTATTGCTGAGACGGCACGCGCCGAGGAGCTTTGCTTGGAGCAATGGTTGAAGATGGCTCGCTTGCTTGACTCTCACCCACTTAAAAACACGCCACAATGTGGTGACGAGATTTTTGATGTCGTTGACGATAACAACTTAGTGCTTGGGCAGAGTCCCAGAAGTGAAGTTCATGCAAGAGGACTGCTCCACCGGGCAGTTCATATATTCGTTTTCAACAATCTTGGGGAGCTGTATTTACAGAAACGCTCGAGTCTAAAGGACAGTTCTCCGGGGCTGTGGGATTCCAGCGCATCAGGTCACCTGGAAGTTGGTGAAGATTACCGGAGCGCGGCGTCAAGAGAACTCACCGAAGAGTTGGGCATTAAAGTCACGGTAGAGGAAATCTGTGACCTTGAGGCATGCCAAGCGACTGGGTGGGAGTTTGTGCGCTTGTTTCGCTGTGAAGACGATGGGCCCTTCTTGTCACCATGCAGCGAAGTTGAGACCGGGGTTTTTCTCGCACCTGATATCATTGATCAATGGGTGAGGAGAAGACCGCAGGATTTTGCCTCAGGATTTGTGGAGTGCTGGAATATGTATTCCTTACGGGGGGTGTCCCGAATTGCTCCGGATTGATTATTCAAAGTTCTCAATCCAACCGCTTTCTATGAATGAATCGGTATAGAGGTTAATTTGTCCCGGAGGATAGATTTTTTTTGCGGCATCTAGCCAGGCTTTGGCTTCCTTTTTTTCATCCTTGTTGAAATGAATAGCGGCATTTCCGAAATAAAAGCAAGGGTGGTCATCCAGGAAATCCCAGGTTTTCAGGATAGTGAGTGCCCCTGGTTCATCGTCTTGCTTCAGTCGACATATGAGAATTTTGAATTGGATCAGAGCCTTGTTCGTTTCAGGGAGAGCAGGTTGATCACTTATGAGTTGGCGAAATCCTTTCTCGGCTTGGTCAAAGTTTCCTTTTACGAAGTTCATTTCAGTTAAATTGAAACGACACATGAATGAAGCAGGATTAAGCTCCAGCGCTTTTGTGAATGCCTCCGTGGCCTTGTCAAACTGACGGATCTTGGTGTAAGCGGCACCTTTCAGGTTATGAACGGCTGAATATTCTGGAGCAATTGCTTCAGCTTCCAATATTCTTTCAAATGCTTCCTGTACCCGGATTCCGCTCAGATAGGTGGCGGCGTCACCAAGGAGGCTTTGAAGTTTTCGTTGTTCTTCAACCGTCAGTCTGGCGAGCCATTGTGGAATATCAGTAGAAGTAGGAGGAATCGGCCTTAATGTGACAGGCTTCTTTTTGGTCGTTTTCCTTGTCGGTGAGGCATCCTGAGCAACGAGGCTTAGTGTATTTGCCAGTAACATTAAGGTAGCCAGTGCTGTTGTGATTGTGCGCATGATATGTGGGACCTAGGTTGCGCGAACAAGCGCAAGAGTGGACTGGTAATATCTCTTGTCCGAGAGAAAAGTCAATCCGGGGCAAGCACTCCCTTTGCCCTATACAATCAAGGTAAAAGGGATGCTGGAAGTGTCGCTTCTTTGGATTTAGCTGACCCGCATGTCCTGCCGGAGTTTAATCTTAAGAGAGATGCGTATGCTATCGTGATGGGGGTTGTTACGATAGTTTATTGCTGAATGGCATTATTACTCTGATAAGAACTTCGTGTTCACATGTTGAGCCAAATATTGAATATATCATTGCCTCTGCCGAAATTTCTACTGGGACTGGTTTTGGTACCAGTAGCGCACAAACTGGCCAGCCGAATAGGTTCGGTTCTTTGATCGCTGCGGAAGTGCTATTTATGCAGACAATGTCACGGGGGTAAAGAGCAGCGTGCTAAACGTCCAAATGCTATTGTTCCTTGAGTGTGGAGCCTGTCGAAAGCTGTGTGGTGATACGTCCTGTAATAGTTGCAGGATAAAGAAGCAACCGCCGGGCGCAGCTTGAAATCTGAAATAATCTTATTCTGCCATAGCGAAATTTAAGGGCAGGAATTATTTCTTTCCTACAGAGGAACCGGAGTTGCGGTTTTGGGTATCGTATTACGGAAGTTCGCGAAAGGTTCAGCCTGACCGTTGTCAAGGCTGTGCGATAGCCACTGAAACATCTGTTCAATTTCCGGGTTAGATGCGCGGATTGACCTTACTTGTTCCCATCCAAGTTCGTTACGCGGCCTGGATTCGGCAATACGCTGGAAGCGGATTAACTTGTGAAGTCCTTCAAGTTCTCGCTCGGTAAAGTGCCGGATGGCATCGGGTTCAGGTAACTCGTCGAGTGTTTCAGCGGAGAGCCCGAAACTGGTAACGCCTATTCCAAATTCGCTGCCGAGTGAGCGCAAGCTTTCGACAATGTCATGGGCTTCAATGGGTTCGGCAATAATGAGCTCACCAAAGTGAGCCCAGCGCGAGTTGCTCAGGCACTGGAAGAAGTCTTCGCGGAAGGTGTCATGTCGCATTTCGAGTTTCATCTTCATGCTGTGCAACGTGAATGGCTGAGAACCAAAACTGCGCTGTAACTGTAACATATCGCGATCAAACTCCACCCCGCGTTCTGATGCTTGTCCTATCTGCCAGTTAATGGAAACTACATCGGGATATTTCCAGAGGTCCTCATATTGAGCTTCTTCACCAAATGTTTTTTCAAGAATAAAGGGGAGCTTCCCTTCGTTTTCTGCGCATCGCGCGACGATCGCGCGAAACTTATTCGCTCTCAGCAATGCTTCATTTGAAGTAGTGTATCCGAAGACATCTCCAAAAGTTGCCTGGCTAGGTGAAATCATGTGCCTAGCGCTCTTCATTGAGGCAAGTGTATTTGTACGAAGATAATATCCCTGTCCGTGTTCGACTTTGGCAATCGGCGAACTGGGATCACATGACATAATTGAGAAGTGGTAGCGCAATGTTGCGTCACTGTATTTCTGCTCAAGTTTGAGTTTTACCAGTTCGATTAATTCGGTTCCCTTGATGGCGTCCTTCGGATCGGGAGGCAGAATCTCGGGGAGTACATTTCGCAGATGCTCGCGCAAGCTCATGGTGGGTTATTGGATTGGTGGTTAGAATGGAGCTAAAATATAATTAATTTACCTTTATTTTATAACATATTGGTAAAAAAAATGTCGATAGTCAATATTACCGAAGCTTTAGTGTGTGTTTTTTGGGCATGAACAGATGGGTATGACATAAGGCAAGCCATGACCTGCTTTAATATCTTAAGTTCAGGGCTTATTACGGATATTGAAACGTCTTGAGTTAAGCCACCGGACACCAAACATGTCACGAGTGGCTCGGATTGCGCGATTACCGAAGCCGTATTTGCTGACACCGTGTTGACGCGCTCGATGGGTTACCGGTATCTCAGTGATTTTGTAGCCCAGTGATTTAATTAATGCCGGAATGAATCGATGCATGCCGGTGAAAGGCAGGAGTGCTTGGCGACATTCTTTGCGCATTATTTTTAAGGTGCAACCGGTGTCGCGAACACCGTCACCGACAAATCGACTGCGTACGGTATTGGCTATCCGGCTTTGCAGGCGCTTGAATCGTGTGTCTTTGCGGTTTTCTCGGTAGCCGCAAACCAGATCCGCTCCATTTTCTATTTCTTGTAAAAGCTTAGGGATGTCAGCGGGGTCGTTTTGCAGGTCACCGTCGATGAGTGCGATCATCTTTCCCTGCGCGGCATGAACTCCTGCGTAGGTCGCTGCGCTTTGCCCGCAGTTTTCTTTAAACTTAACGATGCGCACCCGTTCAGAGTGATCGATCCTAGAGAGGGTTTCGTCAGTGGATCCGTCATCAACGAGGACAAGTTCATAGTCAATGCCAGAAAGAGCCTTGGTGATTTCATCCTGCAGCGCCTTGATGTTGTCCTCTTCATTGTAAAGGGGGATAACCAGGGAGAGATAGCGCGTGTGATTGTCGGCAGTTGTCATTGTTAAACTACTGTTTGAATCCGGTGTAGTTGCGGCAAACAAATATTTTCATGGTGCGCATGGTCTTGTTGCGACGCAAAATATGAACAACATCAACTAAATCCCACTCGGTAAATGCGTTTTTGACGGCGTTTGGAGGGCTTTTTCGGCTGGAGTCATCGCTCAGGTAAATGCTCGTTTTCCCAAGAAATTGAGGTTTCCTGATTGCCTCAGGCGGGGAGAGGGAGGGGCTTGAGTAGCCGGGCCAGAACGAGAATTGATGAACGGGAGTGCGGGATTCTGGCGTGTGTACTCGCGGATGCCGGTTTGTGGGATGAATTATCGGTAGATCGTGAGGCAAATAATAGTTCATGGCTGCGGCTGTTTGGTAACGGTTGGCCATAAGGAATATAGAATCCCCTTG
>JAPYUT010000007.1:0-21930 GCA_029940475.1 Verrucomicrobiales bacterium
ATGACCCTGGTGTGCTGAGAATGGCGAGACATTCCGGCCTGGACTGGGCAAGCACCGGAACAGACTTGATGAGCATCGCCGCGGCTAAGGGTTGTGGTGCACTGGGGTTCACACCTGTAGCAGTCTATGATGAAGATAATCCATACGTTCATCATTTTCCTGACGGCAATGCCGGCGTTGCGCGTGCGTTGGTGAAAAAGTTGACCCCTAATGTAGCCGAGGGAAAGAACGCTGAAGAGCTTGTCTTGGCTAGATTCAACTATGCTGAGTTGGATAAATCCAGCAATGCTGTTCGCATCAGGCTAAACAGTACGGTGGTCAATGTAAAGCATGATGGTGACCCCAAGAACTCCAGTGAGGTTTTCGTAAACTACATCAATAATAATAAGTCTTACCAGGTGAACGCCAAAGGCGTCGTGATGGCCTGCTACAACATGATTGTTCCGCATATCGTTTCGGATCTTCCAGAAAAGCAGGCAGCGGCGTTGAAACTTCAAGCGAAGAGTCCGCTGCAATACACCACTGTCGGCTTAAGGAACTGGCGGGCAATCAAAGAACTGGGAATTGGCCTGGCTATGTCACCTGGAAATATGCACCAGGCAGTGCTGATGGACTTTCCGGTGAGCATGGGCGGCTATGAGCACACCAAGACCCCGAACGATTCATGTGTCATTCAGATGATCAGCTGTCCGTATGGAAAAGTTGGCGCTCCGAGACTTGAGCAATTTCGTGAAGCGCGACACAGGATGCTAGTGCTGCAGTTTAAGGATTATGAACAGGAAGTCAGGAGCCATCTCAGCGGCATGCTCCCCAAGGAGCTGTTTAATTTCGACAGAGATGTTGCGAGTATTTCCGTAAATCGCTGGTCCCACGGTTACACGGTCGGCGGCCCGGGGAATTCGACACGAATCGGCCGACAACCATTTGGCCGGATTACCATTGCCAATGCCGACTCCGCCCCCGATGCGGATGCGAAAAGCGCAATGATGATGGGGTATCGAGCGGTAAACGAATTGGGGTAAACACGAGTGTCATTGGCTCCGTGGCGTTTACGATGACTCCGCCGACTGAGAAAACCCCAGGCCACCACCCGCACCCAAATCTACCCGATCATTTATCTTCCCCTTTCTTCCCTTCGGGGAAAACAATCCCGGTTTACCGGGAGAAATTCCGTTGATGGAAGAGCATGATCTCAATCCCATGCTGTTCATAAATCAAGTTTGCGCTATGAGCGATTCCGGGTGCAATTAGTCGACCCGCTTCCACCTTGATCTCATTATTCAGATAATTGAGATACTCAAGGTTGGTTTCGTAGTTGAACCCCTTGTCACCACACCAGATCAGGATAGGCAATGCCGGCCGATCCTTTCGATTCGAAAAACCCCTTGCCAGTGACCACGCGTCATCCCCCGGGGTGAACTGCAACACATTGCTCTCCTCCCCGTTATTCTGCTGGATCTTCTTTTCCGGCCCGTAACCGGATCCACCAGGAGTCGCAGAACAGAACAACCCGGGATACTTGAACATTATACGGGTGGTGCCTCGCCCACCCTGCGAGAAACCCTCGATTGCACGACCGCCCCGCTTGGCAACTGTCCGGTAAGCGCGGTCAATATGGGGAATTAGCTCTTTAACGAACACGTCTTCGCCCTGCGCTTTTTGATCCCCTGGCATATTATACCAGCTTACCGGGCCACCATTGGCAAAGACATAGATAGTCGGCTTGATCTTTGCGGCATTAATTCCGGCATGAACAAACCTGGCCAACTTCACGCTCTTGGCCTCATTACCCGGCCGTCCGCCATGCAGGTGATAAACCACCGGATAACGCCTCTCTACATTAACCTTTTTCTCATAGCCCGGGGGCAGATAAATGCAATACCCCACATCAACACCGAGTGACGGGCTGCGAAAGACCCGGTGCTGACATCCCTCCGGTAAGCTCCCTGGAGCATTCACCCACTGGAAAACAGGTGGTGTTTTCTTGCCGGGTTTCGCTGTCGTTGATGCAGAAAGTGCCGCAATCCCGATGAAGATTAAGGACAATTTCCGGATCATGAACCCACCCCCTTGTCCTTCTTGCCGGTTCGCTTGCCTTTTTTCTTTCTCCCCCCTCCCTGCCGCTCACGGGCAGCGAGCTCGGTTTCCTGCCCCTTGTCGCCCTGGGCGCTCATCCACGCGTCCAGTTTCCCGCGCAACTCTTTCTCAATCTCATATACCCCCGGTTTACCCGCGAGGTTATGCCATTCATAAGGGTCATTATCCAGGTCATAAACCTCAACAGCTGCCCGGTTCCTGTAGCGGCGCACCTTGTCGAGCGCATCCTTGTCCCCCGCGTCCGCCTTCGCCACCCAGCTCTGGAATTCCTTGGACTTGGTGCATGCGTTGCGGAACTCAATCTCCGGGGTGAAATTACGGATATACTTGTAGCGCTCACCACGCACCGAGCGAATCCCAAAGGTATCCGATCCGTTGATGATCCCCCGGGTTGTCATCTCGGCATAGACGTAGTCCTTGTGCCGCTTCGACTGCCCCTTGATAACCGACAGGAAGCCCCTGCCATCGAGCACCTCCGCCGGATTGCCACCGGCTGCCTCCACAAACGTGGGCAAAACATCAACGTATTCAACCATCGCTGACGTCCTGGATCCCGCCTTCACTTTCCCCGGCCAGCGCACAAGCATCGCGCTCTGCACGCCGCTCTCATAGCAGGTCCACTTTGCAAACGGCAATCCATTACCCTGCTCACTGACCACCATCACCATGGTGTTCTCCGCCAACCCGTGTTTATCAAGCCGCTTAAGCAATTCGCCAACCTGCCAGTCATAATAACTGATCTCGGCAAGGTAGCGCACGAAAGCATCACGCGTCTCGGGCGTATCAACATAATAGGGGGGAAGCTTCACCTTCGCCGCGTCATACTGGGAAACATCACCCTTGTTCCAGGGCGAGTGCGGCTCGTTTGAGCAGGCAAACAGGCAGAACGGGGTATCGTTGCTACTGCACTCACTGAACAGCCTGTCGATCACATCAAGGTCAGGATTGTTGCCTTTGGAAGAATACTCGAAAGGGAATACCTCCTTCGGCTTGATATGGGTCTTGCCGCTCAAGGCCACCCTGTAACCCAGCGGCTTGAGGTAATGCACCACACTTTGAGTCCCTTCCCTGGCAAAGGTATGGTTGGGATACGCGCCACTCTTCACCGGGTAAAGCCCGGTATAGAGGTTGTGCCGGGTCGGTGAACACATCGGGGCAGCCTGGAAACAACGTTCAAACTGCAGCCCATCAATCGCAAGTTTGTCGATATTGGGCGTCTTGGCCTGCCCTCCATAACACCCGATATCACGAAAGGTGCAGTCATCCGCAATGATGAAGAGGAAATTCGGCTTCCCGGCAGCATCAACAAACCCGGGGATCGCCAGGAAAAATACCAGTAATACAAGTGTTCGCATACCCCATTGTGCGCTATCCCTGACTTCTTGCAATGCCAAGAGCATCGACGTTTTAATATGGTAAATTCAACCCATTGATGAGCAGACTTACCGCCATCACCGGCCTCAATCGTGATGAGGTGGAAACCCGTTTGCATCAACTCGGGGAACCCGATTACCGCGCAACCCAGATCCTTGACTGGATATACGCCAAGGGCGCAATGGATTTCGAGGCAATGACCAATCTCCCTGCCGCTCTGCGCAGTAAACTCGCGGAACGCTTCACCATCAGCCCGCTGCGTTCAGTGGAAGGCACCCGCTCGGGGGACACCACCCGCAAATATCTCTACCAACTGCACGACGGACGCTACATTGAAACAGTTCTTATTCCGGCTTCCCCGGCCCTCTATGGCGAAAGCTCGGATCGTTACACCCTGTGTGTCTCAAGCCAGGTGGGCTGCGCATATGGTTGCAAGTTTTGTGCCAGCGGGCTTGACGGTTTCGCACGCAATCTCGACGCGGGAGAAATTGCCGCGCAAGTGCTTGCTGCTGGCGAGGAATCAGGCAAAAAGATCAACAATATCGTTTTTATGGGCATGGGAGAACCGCTTGCCAACCTGCCCAACCTGCTGAAAGCCATCGCAATCATCAATGCCCCCTGGGGAATTGGCATCGGCGCCCGTCACATGACGGTCTCCACCAGCGGGCTCGCTCCCCAGATCCGGGAATTTGCCGATCAACCCTTACAGGTCAGGCTGGCGGTATCACTTCATGGCGCCAGTGACGAGGTGCGTGAAAAAATCATGCCGGTGAATAAAAAATACCCGATTAACGAATTGCTGGATTCCCTGCGCTACTACAATTCAAAAAAGAAACAGAAGATCACTTTCGAGTATATCCTCATTGAGGATATCAACGATTCCGAGGAGCAGGCCCGATCACTCGCCACACTGGCATATTCCCTGAACGCAAAAATCAACCTTATCCCCTATAACAAGGTGGAGGGACTGCCCTGGGCCCGCCCCAGTGAAGCCGTTCAGGAGGATTTTCTAAACACCCTTACCTCCCGGGGAGTCCATGCCACCCTGCGCCGCGAGAAAGGACATGACATTGAGGCTGCTTGCGGACAACTCAGGTTACGCAAAGAACAGGAAGGATAACGGATTTCAATCACAGGGGGTCATTCCCGTAGCTCAAGGACGAAAATCAACCGCCCGTCACGCCATTGCGGACCGGCAATGAACAGTGGTTTGCCTGGCTTAATCACCACGTCCGACTTCACCAGAACCTTCTTCTTCTGCCAGAGCTTAAGCAATACCTTCATGCCGCCACCCTCTGCGGGCCCTTTCGATTCAAATTCAAGGTTCAGTTCATCAGATGGAACAATCCAATTCACATAATCGCGGAATACCTTGTCCTGCGTATGCTGGCCAAGGAGCTCAAAGGTCTTGAATTTCTTGAATGCTTTCCCCAGTCGCGATGACAGGCCTGCCTTTACGGGCTTGTCGGTCCCGGCGTTTGAGGCATAAACCAGGGCACCCCAGAACTTGGTATCCAGCGTGCTCTTTTCCCCGTCCGGACCCGGCCCGCTCTTCTGTGCATTGGCAACAGTGAAAACACCAAGCAACAGCATGCCGGCCAATGAAAAAATGATATGCCTCCGCCCCTTCATTGGTTTCTAACTGTCTTCTGAACGCGCGAGAATTTCAGGTGCCCCATCGATATCCGTCTCCATGATGTAGGCAAGCTGCGTATCCCCGGTGTAAAAACGACCACCTCCCCGCGGACCCGCAGGCTCATAGGCAGTGATGTCCCTTCCTCTCACTTCAACATCATCGGGAATAGGCTCAAGCCCGGTGAGCATGATAACCGTTGCCTGGGCCTCATCATCATATTCAGCACGTTCAACAGACACTTTGGGATCAGGTGCATATGTACTGACCACATATGATCCATTGGAATCCACCCGGTCATCATTACGGGTCAGAAGCAGTACCATGAAGAGGGCTGCGGCTCCCCAGGTAAAGGGTGAGCGCAACCACCACAACATCGATGTTGAACTCCTGACATGCCCGGAAACAACCGTATGGTCCTGTTGCCTTATACGCTTCTGGATCTGGCTGTTGAAAAAATCCGGGTAGGGAGGCTCCACCTCGGCGCTCATCTCGGAGCGCAGTGCTCGTCTTATTCCCTCTGTCTCCGTCCTGATCCGTGCGCAGAATTCAGGATCATTCGCCATTAAAGCGTCAAACTCCTCCTGGGTAGCGCCATTAAGTTCCCCGTCAATCCATCGTGTAATGAGTTCTTCTTTTCGGTTCATGATTTACTTTCTGCTAAAGCTCCCTGTAATTTCTTCCGGGCGTAAAACAACCGCGACATGACGGTGCCAACAGAACAACCGGCAATTTCCGCGATTTCCTGGTAGCTTAACCCATCTATTTCCTTTCGTAAAATGACCTCACGGTGATCAATCGAAAGATCCTCTATCGCCCGGGCAATCTTGCCGCGCAACTCCGAACGCTCCATCGCATGATCCGGGCTCTCCGCTGCCAATGGAACCGTAAGCGCTCCCGGTTCTGCCTCATGGATTACCCCGTCCTCAAATTCACCGGAAACAACACGCTTGCTCTTCCGCATCCAGTCGTAGGTGACATTATGGGTGATACGGTAAAGCCAGGTGTAGAAAGCCGAGCGCGCCTCAAACTTAGGCAGTCCCTTCCACGCCTTAATGAACACATCCTGGGACAGGTCCCAAGCATCCGCATCATTGTGGATCATGTTTAGAATCATGGCATATACCTTCCCCCTGTAGAGGGTCACCAGCTGGTCAAATGCATCGTTATCACCGGCCTTACTGAGTTCAACGAGTTGCCGATCACGCTGGCTGGCCGGGATATCACTACCCGCACCACCGCCATCAGGCACCTCCTTTGCCCTGTTAGACGGGATTAAACGCAAGATATTCATTCTCCGGGTTGCAGATTGCCGGTTTTTTGCGGCCACAGCAGGAAGTAGCCACGTTAATCCTCACCCTGACAACAGGAAATCTCAACCGGAACACCCCAATCTTCTACGCTCAATCCGGGGTGGACAGCCTCTTTCCTTAGCTTATTACACAAAATTAAAATATCCCGGCAGTTGCCTCATCTGAGAAAACCACCGCCACGCTCCTCAATGAGCGCATTAATGCGCCTCCAGCCAATTCTCCCCGGTGCCAATATCAACAACTATGGGAACCTTGAGCGGCAGTGCCTCCCGCATCTCCCTGGAAACCATCTTCAGCACCTCATCTTCCTCGTCGCGCTGCATGTCAAAGACCAGCTCGTCATGCACCTGCAGGATCATCCTCGACTGTAAACCGCGCTCACGGATTGATGTGTCAACGCCTGTCATTGCCAGCTTGATCATGTCGGCCGCAGTGCCCTGAATCGGGGTATTGATGGCCGTGCGCTCGGCGGCACCGCGGATCATCGCATTTGAGGAATTAATGTCACGAATGTAGCGGCGCCTGCCGGTCAATGTCTCCACATATCCGCTGTCCTTTGCCTGGGAAACAGTGTTGTCCATGTATTCCTTCACCCCCGGATATTGCTCGAAATAGGCCTCTATAATCCCTGCCGCCTCCCCGCGTGCGATTCCCAGCCGCTGCGAGAGGCCAAAAGCGGAAATGCCGTAGATAATCCCGAAGTTCACCATCTTCGCGCCGCGCCGCATATCATCGGTCACATCATCCGTCTCAACCCCGTAAACATTCGCCGCAGTCGCTGAATGAATGTCCAGTTGATCGACAAATGCCTGCTGCATTCCCTCATCCCCGCTGATCGATGCCATCACGCGCAATTCAATCTGCGAATAATCCGCCGCCATTAAGATAAAATCAGTGTCACGGGTCACAAAAGCCTTACGAATCTCGCGCCCTTGGGCAGTACGCACCGGGATATTCTGAAGGTTGGGCTTATTGGATACCAAACGACCCGTTGCAGTCACCAGCTGCCCGAAACTGCTATGCACCCGCCCGGTGCGTTTTGCCACTGCGCCGGGCAGGGCATCCACATATGTGCTCTTGAGCTTTGCCGACTCGCGGTATTCGAGAATCGCCTCAACGATACGGTGCTTTGGAGCGAGTGATGCCAGTATCGCCTCGTCCGTCTTATACTGGCCTGTCTTGGTCTTCTTTGGCTTCTCGACCAGTTTAAGTTCATCGAAGAGTACCTCACCGAGCTGCTTCGGCGAGTTCAGGTTGAAATCCCTTCCTGCCAGCCCCGTGATCTCCGCCCCGAGTAACCCTATTGCGGCGTCAAGGAGACTGCGGATCTCGTCAAGCACCCTGGGATCAAGCGTAATACCCTCCGACTCCATTGCCACCAACACCGGCACCAGAGGACATTCAATGTCGTAGAATACCTGGTGTTGCCCCTTTTCCTCAAGCATGGGGCGCAGTTTTTCAGCTAACTGGAATGTCACGTCAGCGTCTTCGGATGCATACTCGGCAAGCTTGTTGACATCAATATCCAGCATCGTCCCGCCAATGAGGCTCATCTGTCCGTCTTTCTCTTCACCTTCACCTTCACCGAGTAGGCTCTTCAGTGAAATCGGGGTATACCCAAGCAACGACTCGGACAGATAATCCATGGTGTGCTTCTGCTCAGGCTCAACAAGGATATGCGCAAGCATCGTGTCAAAAAAAGGCCCTGCAACCTCCAGCCCGGCCCAGCGCAGCACTGCTATGTCAAACTTGAGATTATGCCCGATCTTCTCGATCCCTGCTGCTGCCAACAGCGGCTGCAAGTCAGTGAGCAATTCCGATCTTGCTTCAGTATCCAGCGGAATTTCAAAATACACCCCCTGCCCTGCAGTCGCGGAAAACGCGATGCCGAGTAAATTATCATTCATCGGGTCTTTGCCCGTCGTCTCCGTGTCAAAACAAAACTGCTTCACCCCGAGCAGGGCTGTAATTAACTCCTTTCGTGCCGTCTTGTTGCCGATGGCTACAAACTGGTAATCGTGTTCAACATCCGCAATACCCCTTAATTGCGCGACCAGTGCCTCACCACTCCCGCCACTGGTCTCAAACCCCCTGCCCGCCACGAAATCATCGCCCAGCAGACGCTTGCCCAGCGCGTTGAACTCAAACTCGACAAGAAGGTCGGCAAGCGCATCGCGATTCATTTCATCCACCTTGAGTGCAGGCCAATCAAGCTCTACCGGGACATCCAGGATAATGGTTGCCAGTTTTTTGGAAAGCAGTGCCTGCTCGCGGTAATTCTCGACATTCTCCTTCTGCTTGCCCTTTAACTGGTCGGTATTTTCCAGAAGTTCTTCAATTCCACCGAAGCGGGCCACCAGCTTCTTGGCTGTCTTCTCGCCGATACCCGGAACTCCGGGAATGTTATCACTGGCATCTCCCCACAGGCCAAGAATGTCTATTACCTGGGACGGGTGCTCGATCCCCCAATGCTCCTTCACTTCCTCAAGGCCCATTAGTTCCGGTTCTCCTCCACTCCGTCCGGGCTTGAACATCGTGACCCTCTCATCAACCAGTTGCGCAAAATCCTTATCCGGGGTCACCATGAACACCTCGCACCCTTCCTCTGCAGTGGCACGCCCGGCAAGCGTCCCTATGATGTCATCAGCCTCAAACCCGTCCTTCTCTATAACCGGAATATTAAAGGCTTTAATCAGGCGCTTAACCTCGGGAATAGCTTGTGCCAGGTCCTCCGGCATGGCATCACGACCGGCTTTGTATTCCGGAAAAATATTGTGGCGCTCTGTGGGTTCCGGGGTGTCAAAAACAACTGCAATGTGCGTGGGCCCTTGACTGCTCAGCAGATCAACCAATGTGTTGGCAAAGCCGTAGATGGCTGAAGTATTGACACCGCTTGAAGTGTAAATAGGGCTGCGGATAAGGGCAAAATGAGCACGGTAGACCAGTGCCATGCCATCGAGAAGAAAGAGTCTGTTTGCCATTTTTTATTGCTAGCCTTAGTCGATAACAGTTTACGCTTCCACAAAAGCTAATTCTACGCAGACTCGATCCTTGAAATTCTCGTCTGCCGCCTCCATCGTCATTATATGAAGTGGTTTATCTTTCTGGTTTTCATTGGTGGCCTTGTATTTGCATGGATTCGGTATGAGGACCAAATCATGAAATTCGTCAGCGAAATGGGGGAAGACAAGCCAATCCCGGCAAAACCCGCAGATAATGGCAGCGGAGCCGGAAAGAACATACCGGAAACCGACCCCGAAAGCAATAATCAGCCTGAACCCGTCCCGGAGGAATCCGACCCGATTGCATTAAAGTATCCAATGCCGGATTTCAAGCCACTCGAGGAATATGTCGACAACTGGCAAAAGGTTCCCGCTTCGGCCTTCCCCCGTGAAGTGATCCTGAAGACGAAGGCCACATTCATCATCGGCGACAACGTGGGCAGCACAACCCGTCAGGTAGGAAGCAAGAACACCGCGCTCTCGATCATCAACGGCCAACTTGTCATCACTCCTCACAAGAGTTCAATATTACGGGCACACGTGGCAATCACCGACACAAACTATAAGGAAGTTCTTAATGGAGAGTATGAGAAATACCAGGAGCGCAAACGCAGGGAGATCCGGGCACAACGGGAACGCGCACGCGCCATCGCTGCCAGTGAATCCCGGGAAGTAATCCCGCAAACCAATACTACCCCAAGCGCATCCGTGACCGTTGCCACCGCCTCTAGATTGCCGAAGAGCGTGCTTAATGAATATGAAAACAAGATAGGTAAAATTCCCGCGAAGGATGCCAATGGCCGGGTTGCCCTGATGGTGCAGAGTATCCAGCAGGGTGATGTTTCCGAAATTAACCTCAACGAGATCTCCCACTGGGGACCGGTTCGATACGAGCTGGTGGACCGCCAGCCCTACTGGACAGGAACGGTAAACTATAAAACCAACAGTCTTTTTGGCACCTTTGACACTGAAGCCATGGCCCTTATCCGCAACAGCAAGGTGGAAACCTGGGTCTACACCGGATCACTTGAGGAAGTCCCTTAAAGGCCCCGTAATTCTTACCGCGTCACTTGGGCAACCTCGGCAGCTTCAGCCATTTCCTCTCACGGGTGAACTCCCGCACTGAGGAAACCCACACCAGGGCTTTTTTCCCCTTCCAGAATTCCGGCCCCTTGTAGATTTGCCGTTGCGCCTGACTGCTCGATCCCCGGCTGGCCGCGAGGTAGACCTTAAAGCCCAGGGCAGCCTGCAAATGATCCGGGACACCCGCGCCACTCATCAGCATGTCACCACCCTCGTGGAAGATCAGCGTGTGGCTGTCCCCCAGTAAAATCACCGGGCTCGATTCGTCATCCGGAGGGACACTCCTGATTGTTTCCCCCTGCTGAACTCCGGCATAACTCACCACAACTTCCTCTGCATCCCAGGCATCACGTTTTGCCTCCGGAATGAGGTCTCCCTTAATGATCCGCATCTTGGGTTCACCCTTCACAAAGCGCAACATTGATGCCTTCGCCGACTGCTTTGCCCACTGTTCCCCGGCAAGCATCCCGGCAACACGTTTAGCAATTAATTCACAGGTCCAGGGCGTGGGATGAGAATCCGTCCTGCAATAACTGCGCTCACCACCACTGATCCTGTTTGCCCGCAGAGCCGGCTCAATGTCAATTACTGTAATTCCTCCACTGCTGAGTTTCTCCAGAAAAGGAGCTACAGGGGTTACCGCACCCTCTACGGGCAGTTTCCCCTTCATGTTGACACCGGCGGTGAACTTATCCGGGTAAACTGCAGCCTTCGCCGGCACCGGAACATAAATAAATTTCACACCCAATGCCCTCAACTTTTCATTGAGTGCCAGCAGTACCGGAACCGGATCAGTCCCCGATTTACTCACGCTCTTCCAGTCCTTGGTCCAGAAAGCCCCGGTTCCAAGATGTTCCAGTTCAGATTTCAAAAACAACCATCGCCTGTCTGCTCCCCTCACCGTGCGTGTAGCGGCATCATTACCGGCAACCGCACAGGCCCTGGAAAAAGCCTCGGCACCGGTTTCCTCCGCAACCACAAATCCGGCAGCCAGAAAATACAAGGCCTGAATAATTAACAGATAATTCTTCATGGGGTCTCTGCTTCTTGAAGCGAAGGTGTTGTAATGTCGAAATAAATCGCAGCCTCAAGGTCGGAAGTCTCATCAAAGGTTCGCTCACTCTTGAGTTGCGGATTGCGCGTCAATGGTTCCACTTCAATCTCATAGACATCACCAGCCTTGGAAGGAACTCCGGCAACAGGCTTACGATCAAGCAGCGACCAGTGGGCAACCACCATGCGCTTTGCATTGAATGCACCCCCGGAGACAGTTTCGATCTCATAGAGGTGATAAACCAAGGCCCTGGTATATGCCCCCAATTCACCGATTTCCGGTCGCGGTGTAAGCTCCAGGAGTTTACCCCGGATTCGAAGCCGACCTTCCCCCGGATCCGCCTTCAAGTCCGCAATACCTGCTGATTGCGGAACAGTCACCTGCCCTGATGCATTGCCATAGAAAGCCACCTGTTCCAATCTGCCGTCCCATCCACCGCCGAAGGTGATGCCCACATCCTGTCGATCACGCTTAAAATGAAGCGGGGAAGTCCAAATATCCTCCACTTTGCCGTTAATCATGACTTCCAGGCTCCCGCTATCAACTCGCAATCGAAGATGTATCGGTTGTCCCGCCACAAAATTTCCAAACCGGCTTGATCGCTCACCTTTCTTTGTCGGCATGTTAAGTTGAAATTCCCCACCCTTCTGGGAAAGAAGGTAGCCGCCAAATTCCATCACTGTCCCGCCCTGATCAGCCGGGGTAATGACCGCGTCCACAATCAACCATTGCAAATTATCAATCACGCCGGAATCGATGCCATCAGCAATGAACCGCCCTGTGCCGGGTGCCAGGTCAAAGCGTTTTCCATAACGCGACGCTCCCACCGCCCGCACCCGGCAGATGCTGCCGTTCACCTCGACATTCTCGCGGCTGTTCTTCCATGCAAAAAACAATCCCTCACCTTCCGGCGGCCACTTTACGGCAGAAGCCTCTGCCGACCCCTTTCTCAGGGCGGGCAGTGAGCTATCATTCCCTCCCTCAATCCAGACATCCGCATATAGATCCGCCCTTTGGTTGTCGGTAACCCGGTGCCATTGCTCCACTGCGCTCATGTCAGCAGCAAACCTGGCAAGATAGATCTCAATCTTGTTGGCTCCCGCCTTCTTGTCATGGATATATGGCCCGCTCACCACTGCAAAGCGCGGATGATTACTCCAGCGCGGATGATAGACGCGATGTCCCTCCAAATCCGGGTGTGTATTCATCGCCAGGGTATGCAGCATCCCCCCGGCACCATCATAAAGGGTCACATTGCGATGAGCGCCATCAAAAACCCATGAAATAGCACTGTTGTCCGGCGCAATAGAAGTCCAACATCCATTCCCTATCCGCTTGAGAACCCCCGTCTTGAGATCAACAATCCCCGACTCCGGCCACGGGAACTGACCCACCATTTTCAACCCGTCACGTCCAAGCCTGAAGCTATCTCCGCCAACCAACGTTTTGTCCCAGAATATCTCGCGCTTTGCGGGAGCATCCAGCCGGAACTTCTCCAGTCGTTTTCCCTCCATGACCACCCGCTCATCATCTTTAAAATCCACGATCACAAAAACCCACATGTCCCCGGATGAATCACTCCATAACGCCTCCGCATACCCCTCACCAAGATCCCGCAGACCCGTCCCGTCAAAGTTCACCACGAAACAGCGAGGGCTATAACTGCGGATCCCCGCTTCTGATTTCTTTATCCCCTTGGTGCTGAACACCACCTGCTCACCATCCCGGGTAAACATCGGCCGGGAATAGCCTCCCGCCTCCGGGAGAATCGCACGCTCACCCCTGCCATCCAGGCTGTCCAAGGCCATTAACTTCAAATTCTTCCCGGCAGCATGCTGGTCAATTTGCCCGGACTTCTTCTGCGCTATCCATACCGCCCGGGTGGGCGCCCCGGTGAAAGCCCCAAGCTCAATCCCCTGCCCGCTTTCCTCCGTGGCATCAATACCCGCATCTGTGACACCCTGCTTACCCTCGGCATCCTTATCCCCGCTACAGGAAATCACCAGGATTCCCGCAAAGGTAAATGCCATCAACCCCGGGATATTCATCTTTATCCACTTCATCACCTAATGTTTGTCTTCCCGGAGATATCGTTCACGCCACTGCTCATTTGTCGCGTCTGCAAGTGGCCTGTAGGTCAGGGGCTTTACTGTAAATCCTTCACCAACATCAATCCCCAACTCCTTGAGAATATCCAGGGTTCTCTCTTCATGGTTTCCCGCAAAATCTTCATAATGAATTTCAATTGGAATAATATCGTTGCCTGCAAAGAAATTTTGCCAGGCAGAATCCTCATCCTCAAAGCGTTGCTTGATGTTGTTGATCTCCTGGAAATCGTACGCCGGAACACCTGCCGGTTGCTTTGTTTCTTCCAGTTGGAGGGAATTATAGACTTTGGTCTGCTTGGCCTTCCACATCGAGATCGCCTGGCGCAGTTTATCATCCCGGCGAATCCAGAGATAACGCACATTGGGAAACATCCCCGCAAGCAGTTCAACAACGCCTTGCGACTCCCCCCCTGTTTCCATAATAAACGGTTCCAGGTGCGCCCACATGATCTTGGCCCCGAAAACACCGTTTGAAGAAACTCTCTTCTTCACCAACTCGGCCACATACCCCGCATAATCGCTGTCAGGATCCGTATCCAGACCGTATTCCTCTGCAATCCTCTGCGCACGGGTTGGTGAAAAGAATTCCTGTGGAAACCCGCACAGTTCAGTATGCCACAATGCCTGGCAAAGCAGGTTGCTGCCGCTGCGATGGGTAGCACATACGAGATAACTGATCATGGACACTTGCCATCTTCCACCTATGCCTTAGTAACGACCGGCACAAGAAAATTTGCTCTATACTATTTACAGGTAACGACTACGCAGATGCTCAAGATGATAGGATGGGGAAAGATCCTCGCCGGTCGCCGCGCGCATTAGATCCGCGGGCAGGAGTTTCCCTCCCGGCGCATGGATGTTCCTGCGCAGCCACTCCAGCAATCGGGTATAATTCCCCACCGCCAGTTCCCCGTCAATGCCCGGCAACTGCTCGTGCGCCTTGGCAAACAACTGAGCTGCCCCGAGGTTGCCAATGGTATATGTCGGAAAATATCCAAGGGCTCCCATGCTCCAGTGAATATCCTGCAGGCATCCCTCAGTATCATTTGGTACCCTGATCCCGAAAAAATCCTCGAACTTCGCATTCCAGGCTTCAGGAAGATCCGCGACAGCCAAATTACCGGAAATTAAGTCCCTTTCTATCTCGAAACGCAACACGATATGAAGGTCATAAGTGGCCTCGTCAGCCTCCACCCTTATAAGCGACGGCTGGGATCGAGTGGTAAAGGCAATCAGATCACCCGCCTCCCGACCGTGCAACGCTTTGAAACTTTCCGCCGCCAGGGGGAACCAATGCTCCCAAAAGGCCGGTTGTCGACCAACATGGTTCTCCCAGAGCCGCGACTGCGATTCATGAATCCCCAGCGATACTGAGCCGCCTGCCGGCGTGCCGTGATGCTCTGGGGGCAGTCCCTGCTCATAAAGTCCATGTCCGGTCTCGTGCAGAACACCATAGAGGGAACTGCTGAAATCCTCCTCGTCATACCGGGTCGTTAATCGAGTGTCCCCCGGGGCAAGGCCTGAGCAGAACGGATGAACCGCCGTGTCAATACGCCCCGCATCAAAATCAAACCCGAATGCCCGCGCCACCTTTTCATTAAAATCCCGCTGTGCCGACAGTGGGTAGTGCCCGCTTAACATGTCCGCAGGCACCGATTCTGAACGCCGTGCGGCAGCAGATCCAATGTCACGCAGTTGCGGCTTCAACTCCTCAAACAATTCAGCCACTGCGGCAGTTGATGCCCCACGCTCATAATCCTCCATGAGTGCGTCATACGGGGTTTCCTGATACCCGTAGCACTCCGCCTTCTGCCGGTTAATGTCAATGATCGTGTCCAGGTGCGGTTTAAAGTCAGTGAACTTATTCTCCTCCCTGGCCCGTGCCCATGCGGGCATCGCATGTGCCCTCACCCTTTCGGATTTCTCGACCAGATCCTCCGGTAACTTCGTGGCCCGGTCATATGACCATCGCCAGTCACGTACATTTACCGACCGGACACAGTCTCCCCCTGTCTCCCCTTCCTCGCATTCACTGATCCACTTCCCCACTTCAGGGGCACAGAACAGGCGATGTGCCCGCCCACCGAGCAAAGCACACTGTTCAGCACGATAAGCAATACCCTTCCTGGGCAAACAGGTCTCCTGGTCCCATCCCAGCAGTGCGGATGTGCTGGTATAGAGCGCAATCTCACTGCAACGTTGCACAAGGTGGTTATAGGCTGAATCCGACATTCGTTACACCTTGCAGCATCCCGGGGAAAAAACAAAATCCTGTTCATTGCGCCGATCCGGTGAAGAATTCCATCATTACCGCATGTCTTCCGCTTCCAGCACCTGCCGCCTTCCCGACTTCATCGGTATCGGGGCAATGCGTTCAGGCACATCCTGGCTGGGCAAACAACTCAAGCAACATCCCGGGATCTGGACCAGCTCCCCGAAGGAACTGCACTTCTTTGATCGCCATTTCACGGATTCCCCACAGGCATATGCCCGGCATTTCTCCGCTGCACCCGAAGAGGTAACCATCGGTGAAATCACTCCAGCATACGCCATTCTTGATACGCAAAAAATTGCCGTGGCGCAAACATGGATGCCCGATATCAAGTTGCTCTTTATCATGCGTGACCCGGTTGAACGCGCCTGGTCACATGCCCGCAAGGATTTTCCTCAATTCAGGAACAAGCCGGTTGAGGAAGCAGAAATTGATGAATTGCGTGACTTCATGGCATTGCCGGAGGTTTCCCGGCGCGGCGACTACCTTGTCTGCCTGCAGGACTGGCTGACACACTTTGATGCCTCGCAGCTGTGGTGCGCTTTCCTTGAGGATGCAGCAACTGACCCGGTATCCGTGCTGCGGGAACTGTTTGCTTTCCTGGGCGTGGATCCTGGACAGGAAATTGATTTGGAATTGGCAAGTCAACCTCAAAACACAAGACCTCAAACTCCAATACCTGACCCGCTGCGCACTTACCTCAGCGAACAACTCTATCTGCAGAACGCCGGGCTGGAAGTCCTGCTTGGACGCCCGTTGCCCTGGGGGTGATTCTTAAGCCCGATCACCGGGTCGTTTGATGCCATCATTGGAAGAATTGCAGGGACATCGAGCGAACAAGATCTATTTGCTCACCTTCCTTGTCCGCAACGTCGGCAAGGATCTTTTCACTGTCGCCCTTGAAGAAGAAAAGCGGCGTAAACGGCGCGACATTTCCCACCTTCTGCCATTGATCATCCGCAGTGCGCCGCAGGAGGATCTTCGCCGGCACATTGGGCGTTGGCGATCCATAGATTACCGTTGCCTCCCCTGCCACTGGAAGAAGGACCGGATCCCTATCGATATTCATGTAGCCGGCCAGGCCAAACCCGGCCTGCATTGCCTCCCCGATCAGGCGGCGGTTGATCTTGGACTCTTTCGCGTAGCTGTAAGCGTTCCTCTTGGCGTAAAAATCCGCCATCGCCTTTTCCTGCTCGGGATACTTACCCTTCCACAACCAGTCATTTCGACCGAGCAACGCGGGAACAATATCCTTAATTTCCTGAAAATCACTCACTACCCTGGGAGCAAACAAGGTTCCCCATTCATGGGCACGTTGCATTATTACCTTGCTCAACTCGACCTGAAGGTAGGCTTTGAGAAGCGGATGAGCATCCCCGGCTGAAAGAATTTCATCAAAGACTCCCAGCACTCCCGCACGGTAATACTGCTGGCTCTGGCTCATCAGCGTCTGGTTGGGCCTGACCTTCCGGAACAGGGCGGTCTCGACACTCATGTCTTCACTTATCAGGTCCGTGCCAACCCAGTTGATTGTTGCCGCGGGAACGCTCTTGAATTCAAACTTCAAGTAGCCAAAGCGCCCCTCCTGGAAAAAATCACCTGACCTCTCAACGATCTCTACAGGGCCCACCCTGCGGTTGCGTAACTTGATCGGACCGGCACAATAACGGACAAAGGTCTTGCCGCTGGGAACTTCCCTGAAGCTGCACCGGTAGAGCTCCTCAAGCTTCTCATCAGTGCTCAGATGTTCAAGATCCACGCGCTCGGACTCCTCGATAATCTTCGGATACAGTTCAACCTTGTTGCGGTTAGCCTGGAAGAACGCCCATGCTCTGGAATCACCGGGAGCAATAATCTCACCTGTCACCTGGGTGAGGGTTTTCTCAAAGCCGAGAACCTCGATCGCCGCGGCACGCTCCGGGGTATTTTCAAAGGGACCTTCCTGGAAACGTTTCATTGCCAGGTTATAATCCGCCAAGCTCTTCGCGTCATTGGCCGCTGCAAGGGCCCCGCGAAACAACTCCATGCGCTTGGATAAGTCACTTAACTGCGGCTCGAGGTCATGTGCCTGCTTTCTCGCCCCTTCAAGCGGCTCGGACGGGGGAATGACAGTCTGCATTGCATCCCTTACCTCAACGACAAGTGCGGTGACCTGTTGATACAGGGCATCATCCCGCGCCGCGAGGTTCAGTGGCGGGGCACCCTGCAGGATTTCCGCCATCTCCCTGATAGCCTTGTTACGCCGCTCATTCTGTCCCTTGACGTAGGCATCCACATGAATCAGCCAGCGTGCTTTCAGCGGAACCATCCTCTTGCTGAGCAATTCTCCCAGGTCAGTGACCGCCTCCTCAATCCTGTTCTCTATATCCTCGATCTCGGCGTAGTAGTCCTCGACCGGACGCGTAAAGCCTTTCGCTGTCTCCTTGTCGAGTGTATCGATCGTTTCATTGACCGCTGCCATGTGTCCCTCCTCCCTGTCAAGCCAGGCACGCGCACTCTTCAGCCTGCTGGCGAAGGGCTTGTGGGCAAGCAGAACGATCGGCTGGCGGTATGTGCCCGTGCTGTCGACAAGCTTTCTCAAGGGCAGGGCATGCCCCTTCGCCTTGTAAAGGGTGAACTTCTCGATCATCCAGGTACTCCGCCACTGGGCATAAAAATAGTAACTCACCGCCAGCGCGATCACGCCAATGACTGTGGCAACAGTGCGGATTTTCCGCATTCTCTTCTTCTTTAGAGAGGTAATGAGGACTTCAAGCTTCTGCTTGATGGTGCTCACCCTTCCGGAGAACTCATTGCCAATCCCGCCGCCGATCTTCTCAATTTCCCGCCAGCAGTTGGTCAGCTTCCTGCGTTCCTCACTGGCGGAACCGACTGATCCCTGGGCAACAGCAACCCAGTTCCCCTCGATCCTCGAGAGCTCCTTCGTGCAGCGATCGACAGCTTCCTTGGAATGCTCCTCACGCTTCAATCTGTCTTCCTCCTCGGGAATCCAGGCCTCCGCCTCATCAAGCTGCCCCTTTAAATCCTCATCGAGTTCAAACTTGTGGATCCTGATAAGGGTGCGTGCCTCGGCGACACTCTCCCTTGTGCCTTCCAGCTCACGTGCTTGACACTGGCCGGGGAGCGGCCTGATCAGCTCCTTGAGCTTCTTCTCGTCACTCTCACGCTTGAGCGCATTGCGCCACTTGATCGCCGTTTCCCATGCCCTGCCCTTCTTAAGCTTGTCAAAGGGCAGGCGGTCGAGCTGATCGGCAAGTTCCAGGGCTTTGTCCTGATCCCCGGCATCCACCAGCTCCTGCAGCTTGACCTTCTGTTCACGGAAATGACGCCGCAGGATGCGGTTAGCCTCATCACGCGCGGAGCGATCGGAAGGATCCAGCTTGAGGATCCGGTGCGCCACCGAGATCATCACCGGCTGATCCTTGCGAATCACGGCGTCCCGATATTTTTTCCACAAGAACTTGGATGTCCCGCTCCATTGCTTGTACAGCCCAATGACCCACCCGGCACCATCACTGTCGACATCAGGTGCAACCGGCAACGAGTTCTCCCTGCAATATTTTTCCCAGGCCTGTTTTTGACGGAATTTTATCAGCGTCTCCATTACCTCCATCAGGGGCGGTTGCTCTTCCGCCAAGGCGACAGCCTTCTCCACTTCGCCCTCATCCTTGAGATCCCGGCACCCGGAAAGTCGCTCAGAGGCATCTCTGCAAAGGTCGGCAAACTCCTGTGCGGTTTCCTTCACAGGGCACTCACTCTCTTTACCTGAGAGAATTCTCCAGATAACGCCAATCAGGGACTGAGTCACTGTCTTCATCGTCCGCCTTTCGCGAAACTGGTCCAAATCACAAACGGCCTTTCCCTGTCGCCAGACTGCTCGGTTGCCCCATCAAAGACGAGAATGACCTGATAAAGGCCAGGCCGGACATCAGAACCCTTCGATGACTGTGAAATCTTCAGAAGATTCTTCCTCTTGTTTAATTCGTTCATTATTCTCTTCTGTTCGACCTTTAAATTATCAGGCGAGTCCTCGGGGGGGAGCGAACTTTCAGGCTGCCTGTCTGCCAGGTTCCACAGTTTTCTCCCTCCATCACCGCTAAACTGAAAGCGTATTTTAATGGTGAATTCTTTAACCTTTTCGCTGATTTTATTACTCCATTGACCTGATTTATCACGGGTAAACTTCGTATCGACAGCATCACAATATCGATCCATTACCTTCACAAAATCGTCACCGCTCATTTTAGCATGTGGACGAACCCTCAGCCTTTTGAATTTGTTCGCTTCTGGATCAGATCGTTCTTCACGCTCATCCTCCGGATCCTCATCTGCAAAATCTCCCTTAATAAAGCGTTTCCAGCTGAATATCGGGTGAAACAGCAACTCATCACTTGGCTTTAGAGGAATTCGGGGATCATCAGCAACCTTTTCAGGAAACTTTTCTGTCAATAACTGGACGAAACCTAGGATTTCTTCACGGAAATCCTCCGGCGCCAGTTTCCCGTGCTTGAAAAGATTTGGGAAGTCTCCTCTATCAAAGTCACTGTCAATAAAATCTTCTCCCGTCCTCTCCAACTCATCCCTAATTTTCTTACGCTCATTCGCCCACTTCCACCATGAAATATGACGCTCAATCTGATTTAATTTTTCCTTACCCTTTTCAATTTGTTGTTTTATTTCTTTAGGGGATTGCCCTTCAAAACTAATAGCAAGTTTATCACGGTCATCAGGATTCAGCGGAAAATGGCAGGGTGCATGACTCTTCTTTTTCTCTTGAGCCTCTTTCTTCCCGTCGTAAAAAAGGTATTTCAAATACACCTTCTGCGGTATTTCCCTGCTGCGATTAGAATTGTCATCAGGAACATGCAAAGCACTCAGATAGTGCCATAAGTCATCCTCCAGTACCGCCCGGTCCCCCACATTTTTCACTACTGGCTTCCGGGACTTAAACTCCACCCCGTTCCACAGCAGGACATGCGAGGAGTCATCCTTTTCTCCCAATACCAGCAGGTTGCTTGACTCAACATCCCACACATCGACGATTTCTTTGTTATTCCCCCCGGGATCCGACTTGCTCAGGATTTGCACTTCAAAACCCCTTTCCTGAACATTAATATTCAAACTCCCATTGGCACCATGTATCGGGAATACCTCTTTCCCCGTGGAATTAGGGTCATAAAAATATTTCTTCCCTCCTTTCAAGGGTGGAAAAAACGAATCCCCCCCTCCAATAACATAATGTTGAACCAAAAATTCTTTGTTCTCTCCTTCCTCCCTTCGCCAATTTTCATTAAGACCCATCTTGCTGAGTTGGCCTCTGTCCTGGTTAAGAAAGAGGTAAACCGCATTGGGCAATACCTCCTCCTGTTCTGCCACTACATTGAATGGAGGATCCTTCGTTTTGTTTGCTGGATTCGTCTCCTCACCCGGCAATCCGGGCTTTGTTTCAGGAACATCCCCGGGGAATTTTTCCTTGCCCGAAGAGACCAATCCCGGGTTCCCGGCATTAACGGAACCTGCATTGGTCTTGGTTTTCTTAATCCGCTCAAAATTTGCTGCAAGGTCTTGAATGTCCTCACTGGAAAGGTCGTATTTCTCTTCATATTGCTCCAGTTCTTCGAGCCTTCCTGAAATTTCATCCCGAAGTTTTCCCACATTGTCCCCCTTTTCTGTCGCAAACCTTTCAGTTGCCTCCTCTGCTTCCGCGAGCATCGCCCCGATCACATCCCGTCGCATTTCCTCAATTAACCCTGCATCCATGCTGTCTTTCCCTTCATCAATAACATCCATCGCCCCCTGCCAATAATGATTTGCAAGGTGTCCTTTCACTTCACTCTCGAAATCCTGCCGGGGATGAACGCCGAACAGGTAATAAAACAAAAGCCCAACAATCAATAGGGCTGCCACCCCGCCCCCGATGACAAGGCGCAGGTTTTCCGGCTGTTTAAGAAAATCCAGTTTACTCTCCCCGGAGGACTGGATGGAAACCGATGG
>JAPYUT010000007.1:21940-50782 GCA_029940475.1 Verrucomicrobiales bacterium
GGGATCGGATTCGTCCCGGGCAACTGCACAGGACCCGGGCCCTGCCTCTGCGTATTCACCGGGGTGAATGTCACCCGGCGTGATGGGTCAGCCTGCTGCGCGGCCTGGACTCCCACATCGGGTTGCGGGATGGGTAGCACGGCATCTGGCCGGGGCACGTTCACGGGCGGCCTGTGCGTCGGCGGCGGCGGATCCACGCGCCCGGTTGTCGCAAGCTTTGCCTGTTTTGAGTCGGGAGTCGGCACGTCCAGGGCGGCAAGGTTCAGGACCAAACGATTACCGGGACGCTGCAGCAGGGCTTGATCCTCCGTGCACCCGGCCCAGTCAAAGTCCGCAAGGGTGTCAACCTGCTGCAGGTAGGTTGTGAATGAGGTTTTCCACATTGCCGGAGTGTCATCCACGGATGTGGTCAAGTGCAGGGACTCGGCATACATGGTGAGGAGTTTCCCGGCTTCCGCCTCCCCGCCGGAAGAAGTCACCACGAACGCACTTTCTGGCTTACCTTGGTCATCAACCAGCAGAGCCGCATCCCCCGCTTCACCGCGCACTGCCTGCCAGTTTTTTGCCGGCAGCTTAAAGGTTCCGGAAAATTGACTCAGGTCGATTATTTCATTGTCCTCAAAATAACGGGGCTCTTCCCCGTAGCTCTCCAGCCACTTGAACCCATGCAGGACCTCCGCCGGCGAGGCTCCACACTCGGCAATTTCCTCAGGCTCGCAAATCAGGTGGTGTGCCAGGTGGTTGGTGCGCCCGGTGTAATCCGATCCCGCATCCATGTTCCTTGTCAGGATATGATACTGGGTTCCTGAACAGGATATACTGCGGTGAGCGTAGATGACAGGTGACACACCGGAGGTGGCAAAAGTATAGCCGCTGACGCGCTCAATATCGGACACCAGCCGCTCACGGATCTGCCGATGCCTTGCCGCAACGGTATATCCGCTGCGTCCGGGAATCAGTCCCCGGCTGACACTGGTGTAGATGAGCTGGTATGCCATGGCCTTTCTTGCAAGAGAGCGCCTGACCTCCGTCAGCGGAAAGAGGGAACAAGTTCCGGCTGGATTCTTGATAGCGCCCAGAGTGTGGGAATCTCGACAAACATCGGGTTGATCTTGGAGGGATCCGGGCCAATGCGCGTGATCCCCTTGTCATCCTCAAAGGTGACCGGGGTATGCCCAAAGGCACTTGATGCAAAATAAATGACATCGGAGGAAATGGTCTCCGCATTAGCAACGATGTAGGGGCAGTATTCCTCCATCAGGGCGCGAACAAGTGCCGAGTTCTCCTCAATTGCGCCAAGGTCAATTCTCCCGTCGGCGATTGGGTCGCGGAATTTCTCGACCCCGATCTTGTCGACCCAAGCATCACACTTCCCCACGATCACCGCAAAGGGCGTATCAACCCGTTCCCGTCTGCCAATGCCCAGGAGCTTCTTGATCCTCACCTCGGTCTCAGCAAGAATGACATCCTGTTGATCCGAGACATGGGAAGCAAGCTGCGGGTCATCCGCCCCGGTAATGCATGCCCGGAAGTCGGGATTGATTGTCGGGTCGAAGAGGAAAAAGATCGCGTCCGAGGCCGCGATATGCTGCGCCCCCGGGGAACTGGCAGAATCCTGTCCGGGTTGGAAATGCTCCCCGGCATTGTCATAGAAAACGATTGAGCACGCACCCTCATCAGTGTCCGCCCCCGAGAGGGAAAAGATAAACGGCTTAGGCAAGGTGACCATCCTGTCATAACGCGGTAGACGCTCATACATCTCACCCTCAAGCTGGGTTTTGGTGAGGAAGGCCTGCGCCGGGGATTGCGCGCTGAAAAGGTGGCTCTTCATCTCGTTAAGAGGCGCGTTTCCTGTCGGGTCGGCATCGCGAAAAACAATCCCGAACTTCTTGAACAGCGTGGTCTGCAAAAGCTTGACCAGGACTGTCAGGTAATAGGACTTACCGGACTGCGGGGCACCGATAATGGAGAAGATGCGGTGGGGGTCATCAAAGAAACCCGGAGGCAAGGTTCGCCGACAGTGCGGGCAGGCGATATCAGTGCAGGGAACCCCCTGTTCATCAAAAGCCTGGCCGCGATCATTGAAGCGGGTCGCCTCAAAGCGACGCATGTGCTCCTCACCAAGGAGAGGATCCCCAAAGAGGGACTCGTGAACTGCAACGTGCATCACATCCCCACTGTCAAAGCGCAACCAGCAGGTCGGGCAGCCAAAGTCGCCGACTTCACTGTCAACAAACCTTGTTGATTCCGGTGGGCGGTTTGCGATATCCTCGACCCTTGTGGCCACAGGAGCATCATCCTCACCGGAACCCTCAACCCCTGTCGCCGACGCGACAACATGCTTGGCATCCTCGCGAATCATTAATTGCCGCAGGTAAAAACCCACCTGGCTCGCACCCTTGAATACCGGTGTCGAGTCCGGGGCAAGCGCCATTGCGTCACGGGCATCAAACACCTCCTGCAACTCCAGCGGGCGTGAGGCACTTGCCGCATTGGACTTGTTTATAATCCAGCCCTTGTTCCTGATCTCCATTCCCCAGCGTTGCAGCACCGCGGCCTTGGTTACCTTTGCCGCACCGATGATTAAAAAGCTCCTGCCGATCTGCAGCGAATACTCCTGGGGACGTTTCAACGGCGAAAGGTTAGCCGATGTCCCGTTGATCACCATTTCCCCTGCCGGGTGATCAGGCTGAACCGCCCTGATCTGTATTCCCTTCTTTGTTTTCTCAATCAGACAGTGCTGGTCAAGGACATGCCCATCATCCACCCTTAAGTCACATTCAGCCCCGGAGCCGATAATAAAGGGCGACTGAACAGCCTGCGCGAAAGTTCCACTTATACAGTCAACAACAGCGATATCCGTCTTGTGAGCAAATGCCATGGGAAATTTATCAGGGAAATTAAACGCATAATCTAGCGTACTGTCAGGAATTAGGAAATCCCGCAGTCAGTTGATTTGTGCCGGCAAAAAAAATAGTCAACAAGTCCTAAGGATACCCATTAAAGCTCAGGACCTCACCACGGCATACTTGCTCTCCAAAGCCCAGTCAGGACTGAAATCCCCAGCTTTTGCGCCCTTGCACAAGAATTTCCGTGATTAATCCTCTGTCGAATACCGAAATACCTCCTGACCCGCCATACTGACGCTCACCACGATCTTTTCAACGGCATCGCGTTTGTAGTCGACTTTCGGGCCTAAAATTTTCGGTGAACTCACCGACCTCCGGTTGAGACATCACCCGCCACCGGCAGCTGAACTTCCTCTCACGCTGCTCAACGGCATGGTCTGGGAAAGGACGACCGGTTCAAGCCGGTTCTTCCGCGAGACCGACGTAAGGTAGCTTACTGTTTCGGTATGCGTGCGCACTGAGCGACTACCCTCTTTTCCGTCATCACGAAAAAGGTGGATATTGTAGGTAACTTCCAGGTCCTTTAACGGCAGAGGACCGAAATTGGACAACTCGGCGTGGTAGATTCGCTCAGTGGTGATCGTCTTCGATGATTGCGCCTTGGTCACCGTCCGTTTGCCCCACTCTCCACTCAGTTTCAGCTTCAGCCAGCGGCTTGCTGCCAGGATCTCCTTCTCCCCATCGACCCACGTTTGATCCTTTTCACTAAGGACGGCAATCGGGAAGTGCATTTCCTTGCCGCTTACCATTCGCACCGTCACGACCTTCTTCTGGTCATCAAAGCGCAGTAGTTGCGCATAGAACGATTTGCTTCCATCGGCGTTCTCAAAACAATGCAAATCAGCTCGTGCCGGCAAACCCACAGTTAACAAAACCCCCGCTACACAGATCGCAATCAAAGCGTTTCGTCGATACCACATGGTTGATATAAATGCCACTGCCTGAAGTAATTGTCAACATTACTCCATGCTAACAAACCCGTAGGAACCATGGCACAGAAATGTGCCTTCTATACCATTAAATACCAGGGACAAGAATCGAACTTGCACTCCCGTAAAGGAACCAGATCCTAAATCTGGCGCGTCTACCAGTTTCGCCACCCTGGCCTTTTAATCGTGATGATTTACTTGAGGGACATTCCCAACGCTGTCAAGCAAGGGAATTAACGCTGCACACAGCAGACATGTCCCATCACTAACCCACGCACTGCGGACAACTGCCGAAAAACTCCAGCTCATGATAGAGTCCAGAGAATCCTGTCCGCTCCATTACTTCCTTCTCGAGTGTTTCAACCGGGCATTCAAGTTCAAGTGCTTCTATTTTACCGCAATCGGTGCATACAAGATAATCAAAATGCTCACCGGGGTAGGCAAAAGCGTAGTAAGCCGCACGTTCATGCAGACCAAGGCGCCTAATGACACCCTTCTCCTGCAATCGGCCCAGTAAGCGGTATACCGTCGCCTTGTCACACTGTTCGGACAGCGATTCCAATCCGCACAACTCCGCCAGTGTCCGGGGACGATCCGTCTCGATCAGCGCGCGCAACAATTCCTCCATTGCCCTGGTGCGCCTGAGCCCACGTTCCCGGCACACGGCAATGGCCCACTCAAGACGCTCATTGGTGTTTTCTTCTTCTGCCATTCCGTCCCTTCTTAATACCCTGTGGAACCTGGAATATCAACTCCGGCAACAAACACCACAGAACCTTTCGCTCATCCTATTGCGCTAAACCCAATCCCCATCTAAAGTTGCTATGAAAGTGCACTGGAACCACATACAACAATTGCCATGAAGTTGCCCCTGCCACTACTCTTTGGTGTAAGCTCCATCCTGCTCGTCTGCTCATGTGAACGCAAGCCTGTAACCACCGTTCCTGCACCTGCTGAAGCCACATCCGCCGAGCCTGCACCTGCTGAAGTCACAGTCACCGAGCCTGAACCCGCAACTGAGCCAAGCTCCACACAAATGCCGAAGCGCAAACCTTTTAAAGTCCTCTCTGATGAGCAACTCCGCAAAACGCTCACCCCTCTTCAATATCAGGTGACCCAGCATGAAGGCACCGAGCGGCCCTGGACCAACAAGTTTGACAAGCACTTCGAGGAAGGAATCTACGTCTGCATTATATCCGGGGAACCGCTCTTTTCCTCAAAGGATAAATACGATTCCGGGTGCGGTTGGCCGGCATTCACCCAGCCGATAAACAACAACTCAATCGAAAGTAAAACCGACTTCAAGATCGGCTATAGCCGCACCGAAGTCCGCGCCAAGACCGGTAATTCCCACCTCGGGCATGTATTCAATGACGGCCCACAGGAGAAAGGCGGGTTGCGCTACTGCATCAACTCAGCATCGCTGCACTTCATTCCCAAATCCAAGTTCGTCGAGGAGGGATACGGTGAATACCTCAAGCTCTTCGCCCAGAAAGAGAACTCACCTGAGTAAATTGGTGACCGCCCCGGAATTGATCCAGGCTATCGGTGCAGAAATCGCCATCCGGTGGGATGATGGAAGCGAAAGCTACCATCCAATGGAATTACTGCGCGCCAACTCACCAAGTGCCGAGAATAAGGGGGAAAGCGACCTGCTGGGAAATCGCATCGGCGGCAGTGACCGGACTGACTTTACCGGGGTCCGCGTTACAGGATGGGAAATCATTGGCGGCTACGCTGTGCAGTTCACATTCAGTGACGGCCACAATACGGGGCTCTTCAGCTATGAGTTACTCAAGGAACTCGACCTCATCTCATAATCGCCAATTTTCCGCCGCTAAAACGACGCCATCATCAGAAAACCCGGGGAACTTCACCTCTCCCTGCGCCTGCTATTCGTCCTCTACCTTGGTAGAGTCATCTTCACCCTCATCGAGACAGATCCACTCGTCACTCTGCTCACGCCGCAACAGGTAATTGACGACAATAACGATTGCCAAGCCGATCAGGCCAATCGTCAATTCAAGAAGACCCGGCATGAATATCACCGGCAAAACATTGCCGGTGGAATCACCGAGAAATTCAAGAACCTTGCGGTGAAATACAACTCCAGTTATAATCAGGCCGGTCAGTATCCCAAGCCAGAAGGGCCCGATCCCACGCCGCTCATCCGGTTCATCTGGTTGTCGGAGACTCTTGCCCATGCTATGCAAGCTTACCGCCACAAACCTTAACCGCAAGAAGCCTGCTATGGACTCAATTACTGAAATTACCGAGAAAATCCGACAATTCCGTGATGAACGCGACTGGATGCAGTTCCACAACCCAAAGGAACTGGCTGCTGCAATCGCCATTGAAGCCGCTGAATTGCAGGAAATATTCCTCTGGAAAGATTACCCCGCCTGTGAATCCGCTGTCCTGGAAAACCACGGGGCAGTTGCCGATGAAATTGCGGATGTTGCAGTCTACCTGTTTGAACTCGCTGACAACCTCGGACTGGAACTTGGTGCAGTCATGCTGGCCAAGATGCAAAAGAACGCCGGGAAATACCCGGTGGAGAAATCGCGTGGATCCAATCGCAAATACACTGATCTCTAAAAACCCGGGGATTTTACCCGGTGGACAACCCAGTGGTTAATGATGGCTTGCCGCCATCGAGCGCCATGGACGCCACCCGGGGATGATCGGCCTGCCTCCGGAATCAAAGCTTATGCCCTTGAGTGCCCCCCCAAGCACGTTCCCGGACACTATCAATTTTCCCGGGGGCGCACCGGAAACAATATATCCCTTGTCAGCCAACAGTTGTCGCCTGCCGTTTGCAATCCGGTTGCCGGAAAATGAATTGCTGTCCGGGAACTTCCGGTCTTCATCGAAGAAAGAAGCCAACTGCGGATAACGTGAGCGGTGCTTCTCTGTTGACTCTGAACCCAGTAATTTGCGCCAGGAGGCCATGCGATCGCGAAACCCGATCCCTCCCTGCTCATCCTGTCTGTTGAATTGTAGATAAAAGGGAATCAAACAATCGATAAAGGCGTTATTCTCCACCGAGATGTATGCCCCGCCACGGTTTAATATAGTCCAGCCGTCATTACCATCACCAACACGATGGAACACATTGTCAATAATGCGCACCCCCATCGTACCATCATCAAGGCAAATGGCACCGCCGGCTCCGCCTTCCCCCAGACCGATGTCCTGAAAAAGATTCCCCCGGATTACTGTCCCCCGCTTGTGCGGTTGATCCCCAAGCTTGAAATAGATCGCCCCCATTTCCCGTAAGTTCCTGCAGGTGCGATGAAACCAGCAACCTTCTATAAGAAAATCGTTACCCTTCACCTCCACTGCCATGTGCGGCAAATCACTGAAGATACAATCACGAACCTGGTGCCCCACGCCGACAAGTTCCAAGGCGGGATGCCAGGCAGGGGTCCACCACCCGGTCCCGACAAATCGCGATCCGTTCACCGTGTTCCCCGAGGTCTTTAGGCTGGCAGGATCTCCTCCCCGCAGAAGCATTCCCCGGCCACCAAGATCCTCGGCAACCAATCCCTTTACCCTGATATCACGGCCACTCAAGACCACTCCGTCACCACCACATTCCCTGACAACAAGATCTTCCAGCAAAACATTGAGGGCATCCACCACCACAATCCCCTCAGCTCGCGTGCCTTCCACCCGCAACCCGGAAAGTTCGATGTGCCGCCCACCATCAATTTTCAATATCGGCTCTTCACTCCAGGAAAGCCTGGTCCCGGATGCCCAATCAGGAAAATTGGGGGGAGGAAGGAAAAATAACAACCCGCGGGCAGCATCAATAAAATATTCATGTGGTTCATCAAGTTCCTCGAACACGTTCTCAAAGAAAAATTCCGGCAGGTGCAGCTTGTCAGCCCCTACGCCACTCACCTCTCCGTGAGCCAGCCTGATCTCATTGCCGTCACCGCTGATATTCTCAACCCGGTTGAAACTCCACTGCCGCCCATGGCCAAGCCGCCCGTTAACCCACACTTCCGCAGGAATGCTCCAGCGCTTTGGCCGATGCGAGTTAATACGAAAAATGCCACCGCTATCCCGGGAACCCAACCGGTCATCCCCGCCTTTCCCCGGAGGGGCAACACCTGCTGCCATGACATGTGAAGGCTTAATGGTCCCGACATTGGGCCATCTCGCGATCCGCATTCGCCTGCCGCCAAGATAGAGCATTGCCGGTGGTGACTGCCTCTTCCCGTTGACAACAAATCCGCGAGGGCTCAATCCTCCCAGTGTCGGCCGGTCAGCATCATTAAAACGAAACTGCATCAGGCGATTGCGCACATCAGGATCATTGATGCGTTGCAAATCCATGGCATCAGTCACTTTCCTCCAGCCCGCGGCAGGAAGGGGCAGGTAACCGGAAAGTAATACGTCCTTTCCCTCGCCTCTAATCTTAAGCGGGCGACCGGGTCGACCGGAATCCTCAGCATCGATCTGCACCGCCTCACGCACAGGATGAATCCCCGAAAGCAGAACAATCTCCCGCTCATCGGTTTTCCCGCGCAGGCGTAACAACGCTTCAGCCAAGGTCGCCAACGGATCTTCCCGGCTGCCCTGCATGGCATCATCCCCTGTTGGTGAAACGTAAAGCGTCAATGCCGCCGCCCAAGGGCAGGATGTCAAAAAAACTGACAACCCGATGAGTGAGTGTAATCGGGAAATCAGGTCAATCCTCCTTCCCGGAAAGATCCCTGCAGTATTCTCTCACCCGCACGGCATTGTCTGGACACTCTTCATAATACCTTTAATTTTTATTAAAATCTATGGTAATTTTAAACCCCCATTGCGTTATGTAATTCTCAACGGCCTTAAGTTCCCTTCATCCTTTCAACGGCACGATCAATGACGAGCGGTCAGGACATAATTACCTCGCCATTGTCGCTGATTACCGGGAAAACTAGCATTCAGGATCATTCTCCCCGCCAATCTCCTCAATGCAACTTCACCTTTTCCAGACAAACATCGCCTGGGAAAACCCTCAGCGTAACAGGGATGCACTAAGAACTCAGATCGAAAACCTCAAGCCTTCACCGGGTGACCTTTTGATGCTCCCGGAAATGTATGCCACCGGTTTCAGCATGGATGCAGAGAAGACAGCAGAAGAAACCGGGGAAACCCAGCCCAATACGGATTTTCTGCTGCAATCCGCACGTTCAACGGGCTGTTGCATCATCGGTGGAGTCGCCACCAAATCGGGTCCGGGTTTCTTTAATGAAGCCATCGCCGCGTTCCCTGATGGACAAGATGCCCGCTACCGCAAATATCAACCTTTTACCGCCGGTGGCGAATCTGAGGTCTTTACCGCCGGCGATGCCCTGTTGACATTCGACTGGCAGCAATGGTGTGTGGGGATGACCATCTGTTATGACCTGCGTTTCCCCGAGATCTACAGGTCACTCACATTTAACGGCGCAGAATTGTTGGTTAACATCGCCAACTGGCCGCGCAGGAGGATTAGCCACTGGGTGACATTGTTGACCGCAAGGGCAATTGAAAACCAGTGTTATGTTGCCGGCGTCAACCGCGTCGGGAAAGATCCGCAAAATCACTATACCGGGCGCAGTATTGTGGTCGACCCTCACGGAACAATCATCGCCGACGCGGGGGAAGTTTGCGGAGTCACTTCAGTCAGCATCGATATTGAAAGAATACGCTCATGGCGACGTGAGTTTCCCGCCCTGGAAGATGCACGCCCTGAGTCCTCACCCCGGGTAACACGGGGAATATAAACGCGCGCCACAGCGAATCTGCTATATTGCCAGGTGCCGATACCAGCTCCCCCATCCGATGATCAGGTTCTCGTCGTCATCATTCCACTAGACACCAGCGGTACAGGATGGCAGGCATGCTGCGCCGAGTTGCCCGGGGATGAGCAGGAACGCACACGGCGATACAAATATGACGCCGACCGCCTGCGCTTTGCCAAATGTCGCTGCCTGTTACGCAGGATCATCGCAGACTGGAAAGGCATCCAGCCACTGCAGGTAACATTCCGCCTCGGGAAAAACGGCAAACCATTCCTTTGTCATTCCGGTGGCCTGCAATTCAACATCTCCCACACGCACGGCAGTGCCATTTTCGCTTTTTGCCATGAATTCGAGATAGGCATTGATATCGAGCACACTGAGCGTGATGCGGATTTCGATGGAGTGGCACTGAAAGTGTTCACGCCAATGGAGCAAAACAGGCTGCTGCAACTCAACGGCAGGGAAAAACGCAGGGAATTTTTTCGGCTCTGGACTGCAAAGGAAGCTTTCATGAAAGCCACCGGGCGGGGGTTCTCGCTTAATCCCTCATCGATTGAAACCTCGTTGCCGGAAAACCCGGGACAGCCGGGCACTTTCAGTTGCGATACAATAGAAAACTCAACCTCCCTGATGGTAACAGAGGTTCCAACACCTCCCGGATACCAGACAATGCTCTGCGCTCCACCCCCTGTCCTTTCCCGCCCGCCCTCGGTAAGCTATATGCAATGATTCTAAAACAATGCATTTAGATCAACCGCGCAATTTCATCCGGGCAGGTAACCACATGACGGGCACCTGCACTGCGTAACTCCTCCTCACCGCGGAATCCCCAGAGCACACCCACCGCCAACATCCCTGCTGCCAGGCCTGTGGTGATATCGACATTCGTGTCCCCTACAAACATTGTCCGCCCGGCAGCAATTCCCAGCCCGGCGGCAATGGCAAGCGCAGCGCCGGGATCAGGCTTGCGCGGCACCCCCTCCCGGTCTCCACAAACCTCCACAAAGGGGACTCCGGGCAGGAGTTGCGCAACACAAAGCCTGGTGAAATGATGCGGCTTATTGGACAGGACGGCAAGTTGCACCCCGTTCTCGATGAGATTCCCTAGACAGTCCGGAATTCCATCGTAAGGCCTGCTCTTGTTGTTCCAGTTCCTGCCATAGGCCGCCTGATAGTCCTCAAGGACTGCCGCAAGAAATTCAGGATCAGATGCAAGTTCAGTTGGCAGCGACCTGCGGATCAACATCTCCATGCCATCGCCGATATAGTCGCGGTAATCGCAATAGGAATGTTCAGCTAACCTTCGCTTGCTGAGAACCTCATTCACCGAATCACCCAGGTCCTCAATGGTGTCGAGCAATGTCCCGTCGAGGTCAAAGATAACCAGGTCAATAGCCGACATGATTACAGGAGGTTTTCCCGATCCAGGCTACATGCATGGACTCTGTGGATATGAATCCACCTGCGCCTTGTATGGATCGTCCCCGGATCAACTGCTAACCGTCAATGTCCCTCACCTCCAGGTGCCAGTCAGTTCGCCAGCGTTTCTCTTTATAGCGGTGGAGACTCATGCCCTTGATTCCCTTCAGTAAATCCAGTGCCATGCGTATATTACCTGAATTGTCCTTGAAATCCTCCTCTGCAAACTCATTACCCTCAAAGAACGCCTTGGAATTAGCCAATACCAGGTCAAGCCAGCTTACCGCATATTCATGAAGGGGGAAAAATCGCAAATGCATGACGGCACCGGTGACTTTTGGCCCGTCTCCGGCGACGATCTTTGCTGCCAACTCCTCGGTAAAGTTCTTTGAAGTGCTCAGGAAGAACAATTCATCACTAAGCGACAATGAAGGAAGAAAATCATTACTCACGAACGGCAGTCCAAAAAAGTGAGTCTTTACATGTTTACCGTCACTGGTAAGCGGGTCAGGAAGCTCAAACTCCTGCCCAGGTTCCTGACCCGGGATCGCCCCGGCGATGTCGTTTAGTAACGGCACCATCTCACCCCATGCCTCGGTAAGCAGTTTCCGCTCCTTGACGCTGTTGAACATCGCGATGCGCGGCAACTTGCCTTTCTTGATGGCCACAGCCATTGCCGGGTGATCAATGGGAACTTTCGGCATGCTTCCCTTGAGATCGATCACCACTCCACCCTCGGTACCAAGTCCCTTGAAAACCTTGCTCTTCATGACAGTCCAGCCCTTGAGCAGTTTCGGGACAAACTCCTGGTCAACCATGCCGAGAATTTCCCCCATTTCAGCAGGAGCAGCCTCGCTCTTGGCAAAGCTGAATGCGCCTTGATAGACAAGTTGCGCAAGGGTCTCAGCCAAATCAATGCTGTTGGCCTTATGGTCGGCGGTTGTCGCCAGATTGATTGCAAGGAACGCATCATCAGGTATCGCCCCGGCGAGCTTCAAGGCCTTGCCACCATCAAGTCCTGGTGTGCTGTAGCCACCGATTGAGGCCCCTTTCAGCCCGTCCTCAACATAAATCACGCCGGCACTTGTATCCGCATCACGCTTGGTGAGGACAGCCAGCTGCTTGCCAAGCTTCTTGACGAGCGGAATGACCTTGGTCGCGTCGAACCCGAGCTCTTCTCCCTGCTCAAGCAAGGCGGTTAACATGTCTGCCAAGCCATCCGTGCTACTAAGACTGTTTAGTGCCTGCAGTAACTCCTTGGCCGCGTAGCCATAGGCAAGAAGCTGCTTGTCGGCATAATCGTGCATGAATTTGAAACCCTTCTGCGCGATCAGGGATTCGCCGCTTTCCGCCGCGAATTTCAGGTGGCTGTGGTCCGGGCCAATGGCCAAAACCATGTAGTCGCCTACGGCACCAAAGGAGAATTCCACCTTCTTGCTGTCAATAATCCTCTCAATGTGATCGGCCAGTTTTTCATTATCGATTTCCGCGCGCATCTCCTCGCGGGTCGCATCGTCGAAGGCATCCTTCGCGGCAATTGCCCAGGAACGAAACTTGCCGGCACCTGACACCTCAAACTCGGAAGTAAGCACAAAGGGAGGAAGATCCTCCTCGAAGGCGGCCAGTTGGGCAACCAGCTGGTCAACGGCCCCTTCAGGAGGACGACAGCCAATGATGACCGGTGGTAACTGCACCTTTAACAGGGATTTCAACACCTTACCATCGTCCGCATTAAGGGTTTCCTCGATAAGCTGGGCCATTTCCGCCTCCATCTCATCCTGGTCTTCGCCAAACTGCTGCTGGATCATTAACTCCATGAACTTGGGATAAATGCTGTAATAAGCCCCGTAGAAATCCATCAATCGACTGACTTCCCCTTCAGCTCCTTTACCAAGTGCAATGAAGGCGTCCTCCCCGACGAAGTTCATCACTTCATTGAATGGTTCAGCCGCGTCACTGACATCCAGTCCGGCAGCTTCCTCTATCAGCTCACTCAAGATCTCCCAGGTATTGCTCTTGCCAATCCCCTCGGCAAAGCTGGCAAGATTACGCAGTGCAAATACTGCCTCTGTATCCGGTGAGAGCTTGGCGGCAAACCCGAAGGCCTTGCTTATTTTAGCATCATCCGCGGGAGCTGCCTGCAACGGTGCGCAGGAGAAGCCAAGGCAGGTGAATAAGCCGATAACGGGAAGAATTTTGGGAGACGTGAGGTGGAATTTCATGGCTTTTATTTTAAAAAATTCAGGGGGTGAAGATTGACACCTAAAAGGTCAAGTCGTCAATCGCTATTGTGCAGAGGTTCATCATTCCCATGATGCCTCCCTGCACCTGCTTTATCCATTACAAAATCGTTGAATTCTTGTAAGCCGGCACATGTTCATGCAAAGGGGCGGTATTCCTTGATTAAACATTCCCGGCAGAGCGCACCTCCGGGGCCCGGTCCGCACGATGACTGCGCAACCAAAGGCTGATTAAGCCCTGTCGCGGACTGACAATCCACACAACAACGAAGCACACCGCGCCGACCACCACCGAAGCCGGGGCAGTCGGCACCTGCAGAGCCACGGCCAGGTGCACACCGCCGAGGGAACTGATAAAAGCATGCAGGACACTTAAGATCATCATCAGCCATAACCGGTCGCTTAACATGCATGCCGTCGCCGCAGGCAGGATCAACATCGCAATGACCAGGATTGCACCAACTGAAATAAAAGCCGCGACCACCACCACCGAGAGTATTGCCATCAGCAAATAGTGCACCAGCCTCGGGTTAATTCCCATGGAAGCAGCGAGACTCGGATCAAATGAACTCACCAGCAGTTCCTTGTAAAAGATAATAATCAGCAACCCTACGCAAATGGCAACTACAGCCATCGTGACAGTAACACCCGGCACCCCCAGGAAAACCGGTTCCCTGCCCGGTAAAAAGTCCATTTTCCCGAACAGTACACAGTCCAGGTCAAGGTCCGTGTGGGCCCCGTGAATGGATATTAAGATTACCCCGATCGCAAACAATGTTGAGAACGTAATGCCAATGGCAGCGTCCTGTTTCAGACGGCTGCGCGAATGCAGCACCTCGATTAACAACGTCGCTGCAACTCCTGCCACGAGCGCACCGATAAACATTGGTGTTCCGGATCGACTACCCGTCAGGATAAAGGCAATGGCGATTCCAGGCAACACGCTGTGGCTGATTGCATCACCAACCAGGGAAATACGCCGCAACACGAGATAATTGCCGATCAATCCGCAGGCAACGGTGACGAAAAAAGCCATCGCAAAAACCGGCCAGTAATGCGATGCATGGCTCTGCCACGGTTCAACGAAGATCCTGTGCAGATTCATGCCCCTATCCTCCCCGGAATCGGTTTACCGTGAGGATCAACTTCAGGATAATCAAGCTGGTGCTCAATCTCCGCCACTTTTTCCTCACTGAGGAAATGCTCGATCTTTTCTGCGTCATCATGCACATGATTTGAGGCATAGGCAGCCTCGTTGGTAAGGTAAACTTCCCATAAGCGATGATTACGCACCACCCGCCGCGCCCGTTGCAATCCCGCGTCAGTCAACATTACATCCCTCCCCTGCGCGATAAGGTCCACAGCACCAATCCTGCGTAACCTGCGTAAATCAGTAAGCAGCTCCGCCTTCGAAACTCTCCTCTCCCCTGCCAGCTTGTCGATTTGAACCACATTCCCGGCCCCATTGGCAGCACCCTGCTCAAGAATCCTGTAGATTGACTTGAGGGTATTCTCGTTGCTGACATCGCGCCGGCGTGAGCGGTGGCGCAACCAGCGTGTGACACGTCCGTGCCGGGGCGCAAACAAATAGGCAACCAGAAATACACTGCTCGCGCCAAGGACCATGAAAGGCCCGGTGGGAAGGTTACTTCCCAGGAAAGAAAAGAATACACCCAGCACCGCGGAAAGCATCCCGATCGCGGAGGCTACCCAAAGCATGTGGTGCATGCGGTTGACCAGCAGGTATGCCGCCGCTGCAGGGGTTATTAACAATGCCGAGACCAGCACCACTCCCACGGCCTGCAGGGCCACCACGATTGAAAAAGCCAGGAATAATTGAAAAATCCCGTCGAGCAACTTGACCGGCAAGCCGATCGAATAGGCAAACTCACGGTCAAACCCGATGGTTAACAGCGGTCGATAAAGTAACACAACCAACAGCACAGTAATGATCACGACCGCCGTTATGGTCAAAATATCCTGGCGATCAAGGACTGCAATGTCCCCGAATAAATAGCTTTTCAGTCCCGTTATCTTTGATGCCCCGTTATTGTTCTGTATCATCCTGATCAGGCACAAGCCAACAGCAAAAAAGGAAGCCAGGACAATCCCCAGGGCGGCATCCTGCTTGATTTTCGTTGTCCGCTGGATGAGTTCAACAACAAGCGACCCCGTTAGCCCGGCAATGGTTGCCCCGACCAGGATCGCCAGCGGGTCCTTGTCCATTGACCACAGGAACCCAAGGGCTACGCCCGGCAACACGGCATGCGATATGGCATCCCCGATAAGTGCCATCTTCCTTACCACGATGAAGCTTCCCAGCAGGCCGCAAGTCGCTCCAAAAAGCAGGGCTCCAATCAAACCCAGCCGCAACCCAGGATCTGAAAACGTGAAGAAGCGGCGCATCTGCTGCCACGGATCAGTCTGCACCAGTTCACCTATGCGTGCCGCTGCGGCATCGCCGGCGAACATCAAGAAAAAGAATGCCGCAAGCAGTGGAGTGAAGTAACGGGCAGGCACGAAATCAGTCACTTAACTTCCCTCCTTGGCCAACTTGTCGGCAATCTCAGACAACACGGTAAGCCGCCCGCCATAGGTCTGCTGCAAAAGTTCACCGGTGAACACCTCCCCGGTTTCCCCAAAGGCGACAACCCTCATGTTCAACAACAGCAGCATATCAAAATATTCGCGGGCGGTTGCCAGGTCGTGATGCACCACGATGACTGTCTTCCCCGCATCACGCATCTCCTTCATCAGGGTAATGATTGCCGCCTCAGTTGCAGCATCAACACCGGCGAAAGGCTCATCCATCAAGTAAAGTTCGCTTTCCTGCGCCAATGCCCGGGCAATGAATACCCGCTGCTGCTGACCGCCGCTTAAGTTGGATATTTGGCGCCCGGCATAGGGCAGCATGCCCACTTTATCAAGCGCCGCACGCGCCTTGGCCTGCTCCGCGCGTCCCGTGCGGCGGATCAAGCCAATCCGCCCGTAACATCCCATGAGCACCACATCCATCACGTTCACCGGGAAATCCCAATCCACCGATTCACGTTGCGGCACATAACCCACACGCGTGATCTGCTCTTTAACGGGTTGACCGAAAACCTTTGCCCAGCCCCCCGATGACGGCACCAGCCCCATGATTGACTTGATAAGCGTTGATTTTCCCGCGCCGTTGGGACCGACGATACCGACCAGCCTGCCGGAGGGCACCGCGAAATCCACCCCATAGAGCACAGGGCGCCTCAGGTAGGAAACGGTTAAATCGTGCACCTCGAGTGCCGGCACATGAACATTCTTATCTGGCATCCCCAGCTTTATTTCAAGGCATTAACCGTGGTGTTGATATTGTGCTTCAACATCCCGCTGTAGGTGCCAAGATCGTATTCCTCATCTCCTGAACGCTCGATGTCCCCGGGTTGCCCCATCGCATCCGAGAACAGTTCGCCACCAATCTTCACCCCGGAATCCGCCGCGATACTTTCAATCGCCGCCGGCGAAACACTCGACTCCACGAAGATCGCCTTGACGGAATGCTGCCTGATGTAATCCACAAGTTTAACCCGTTCAGCAATCCCGGCCTCGGTCACGGTTGAAATTCCCTGCAACCCAATCACCTTGAAACCATAGGCCTGCCCAAAGTACTCGAAGGCATCATGGCTGGTAATCAGCACCCGTGCCTGCTCCGGGACCTCAACCCCCCGCTGTAGTGCCCATTGATGGAGTTTCTCCAGCTTCATTCGTACCTCGCCGCCACGTTTCCTGTATATTTCAGCATGCCCGGGATCAAGCTCAGCCAGGGCATTCACCACCACGGGGACACATCCGGCCCAAAGCCTGGCATCCCCCCAGATATGGGGATCAGGATGTTCATTTGATCCTTTTAGGTTCCCCTGGGCAACTGAAGATCCCAGGGCAAACGACTTGTCACCCTTGCCTTCCAGGAACCCTGTCATCTGCCCCTCCAGTAACAAGCCATTATAAAAAACCAAATCCGCCTCCCTGAGCGCAATGCCATCATTAGGGACCGGTTCGTAAAGATGTGGGTCCACCCCGGGCCCCATCAAACCCTTGATCCTCACTTCATCTCCGGCAATATCCTTCACCAGATCAGTGATCATTGTAGTCGTTGTGACAACGAATAGTCTCGGATCACTCGCGCTATCACCCCCGGGATCGCTACAGGACATCATCCCGAGAACAATGCACAGCGTAAATCCCAATTGGATTTTTCCAGTAACAATTGCGCGATTATTCGCCATTAAAAAAGACAATATCATTACCCTATCCCCTGGTCAATAATAATATAGTCTAGACTAACTTTAATTGGTTAGACGATCTTTATTTATATTGCCAATTTTTGTTAGCCGTGCCATATTAAGGTGATGTCAAAAGCCGTCACTGCCGCCCTTCGCGGAACGCGCGCCCAGGAGGATTACCTCGAGCAAATCCTTACGCTCATTGAGGACAAGGGCTATGCGAGAGTCGTCGATATTGCACGCAACCTGGGCATCGCACAGGCAAGCGTAACCGGAATGATCCAGCGAATGGACACTGACGGGCTTGTAACCTATGAGAAATACCGTGGCGTTATCCTGACCCAGGCGGGTGAGGATATTGCCCGGGCAATTGTCAGGCGGCACGAAAGCCTGGCGGAATTCTTCGCGCTTTTCGGGCTTGATGAAAAATCAATCTACGATGATATCGAGGGAATCGAACACCACATGAGTCAACCCATCCTTGCCACAATCCAGGCGCTCACGGGGGAACTGGAGCGGCAACCTGCACTGCTTGAGCGGGTAAAGAAAAAAATGGCGGGATCCGGTTAATTTTTTCTCTTATGGCCAACGGCATCCTGGGTATAGGAGTCTGTACGCTCGACGTGCTGACACACACCTCAACATTCCCCTTGCAAGGGGATGTCGAGGAAGCCAACCAGGCATTGGTAATGGGCGGCGGGCCGGTTGCCACGGCGCTCGCCGCCGCCTCATCATTGGGAAGTAAAACCACCATGCTCGACCGGCTTGGAGATGATTGGCGATCAAGGCTGATCCTGGAACAATTGCAATCCCTCGGGGTTGGTTGCCAAGAAATTAAAATTGAACCCGGGGCGGAAGCTTCTCTGGCCTCGGTATTGGTGCGCACCTCAGACGGGGCCCGGGCCGTGCGATTTATCCGCAGTACTGCACGCGCAATCACCGCACAGGAGATACAGCCCGAACTGGTCACATCACACCGGTTTGTGCACTGCAACGGTCGTCACCTGGCGGGCTGCCTGCACGCTGCAGAGCTTTGCCTGAATACCGGCGGCAGGACCCAGGTTTCTTTTGACGGAGGCGCAAACCGCTACCGCGATGAACTTATCCCACTCATGGCAGTCACGGACATCGCCATTGTTGCCCTTGAATTTGCGCTGGCAGCCAGTGGTGAAACATCGCCTGACCCTGCTGCCAGAAGACTGATGGAACTCTGCCCGCGGGCACACCTTATTGGCATCACTGATGGCAAACGCGGCAGCTGGATCTACCCGAGAACCGCCGGGCACTTCCACCAGCCTGCATTCACCGTTGCACAGGCAGTCGACACAACAGGCTGTGGCGACGTTTACCACGGCACTTTCCTGCACGCCCTGGACACAGGCTGTGACCTTAATCAAGCCGCACAACTCGCCAGTGCCGCCGGGGCACTGAATGCCTCAGCACTCGGCGGGCGCGGCAACCTGCCCACCCAGGATGCCATTACACGCATCCTGAACACGGCTTGAGTCGGTTTTTCAGACCCTTGGCAGAGAGCCGGTACTGTCACCGAGCTTTGATACCTCAAGGCCAAGCTTGTCGAGCATCGTGACGTAAAGGTTCGACAGGGGCACTTCACCGCGAAAATCCAGATGACGCCCGGGTTCAAGGGTTCCACCACCCCCACCGGCAAGAAGCACCGGCAAATCATGATGGTTATGCCGATTGCCGTCCGCAATGCCACAGCCATAAACAATCATTGAATTGTCAAGCACACTGCGCCCATCGACATCCTTCATGCCCTTGAGCTTATTGAGGAAATAAGAGAATTGCTCAATGTAGAAACGGTCTATCTTGGCAATCTTCTCAAGCTTTTTCCTGTCATTGCCGTGGTGGGAAATATTGTGATGACCATCCGGGACGCCAATCTCGCGAAAGTTCCGGTTACTCCCGTCATGTGCCATCATGAACGTTGTGATCCGGGTCGTGTCACTCTGGAAAGCCAGTGCACTAAGGTCATAAAGCAGGCGGATATGCTCCTTATAGCTGCCCGGTATACCATCGGGTTTCTTCATGTCAGGGGATGCCGTCACAAATTTCTCGGCATTCTCAACCCGCCGCTCTGTCTCACGCACAGCGGTAAAATATTCCTCAAGTTTCGCTCGATCATTACCTCCAAGGCTGGACTGCAGCCGTTTTGCATCCTCCATGACGAAGTCCAGGATGCTTTTCTGCTGCCTTGCCTGTCGTAACCGCTCAGCTTTATTGCCCCCGCCAGCGGTGTCCTTGCCGAATAAACGCTCAAAAACAAGCCGGGGGTTGGCCTCGGGTGGCATCGGCACCTTCTTGTCTCTCCATGAGATATTATACTGGTAGGCACAGCTGTAACCGGAATCACATTTGCCGCTACCGCGTGCCGCGTCACAACTGAGTTCCAGGGAAGGCAACCGCGTGGATTTTCCCAATTGCCGCGCCGCCACCTGGTCGACGGAAATGCCCAGTCGAATATCAGCACCGGCGGTTTTCTTTGCCCGCATTCCTGTCAAAAATGTAGCATTAGCCCGGGCATGATCCCCGGGACCATCCCCACCGTTTGTCGCATTCCTGTGATCAAGGCCACTGAGCACCTGAAAATCACCCTTGAGCGCGGCCAGCGGTTCAAGCGTTGGTGACAGGGTGTAATTACTCCCCATGCCCTCGGGCCGCCACTGCTCCATGTTCTTGCCGTTTGGCGAATACACGAACGCCATGCGCTTCGGCGCACGGGTGGTATTTGAGGCCGCAGGTGAACTGGAAACCATCGCTTCCAGGGGCGGCAACGCCAGACAGACCCCAAGTCCGTGCAATGCAGTGCGCCGTGAAATCCGGTTATTACTCATTCGACGCTCTGGCATGGGGGAATATCCTGCTAATCCTTACAAGGAACACTATAGCATTACTCCGCTCTGCGACAAAAAATTACTCTGAATTCCTTAATTAATCATAAATCCGGCTGCCATCCCCCCGCCGATATTGAAATGGAACGGAATGTACCACTCCCAGGATTGCTTCAGAAAAACGCAACTTCCCGCCTTTCATCCGCTTGACCACTGAACTCACCGCAGCCTTGTCGTAAAACTCAAGTCCCCTGCCAAGGGCAAAGGTAAGCAGGTTCTCACTGACACAGCGCAGGTAGTCATCGCGCTTGTTGCCAATGAGAACCTGCTGGAACTGCTCATGGCTTTCAAAGCGCTCGCCGCTGACCAGCTCTCCCCGGGAATCAATTCGCTGCCCGCGGTCAACATCCCGCCAACTTCCAATGCCGTCAAAATTCTCGAAGGCAAGGCCAAGAGGATCCATAAGGGCATGGCAGGAGGCGCAATTTGGATCTTTGCGGTGCTGCTCAAGGCGCTGGCGCAATGTACCCTCAAGTTCACTGTTGTTATCCAGTTGCTCCACACCCGGTGGAGGTTCCGGCGGAGGAGTTCCAAGGATGTTGTCAAGGATCCACTTGCCCCGCTTGACCGGTGAGGTGCGCGTTGGGTTTGATGTAATTGTCAGGATACTGCCGTGAGTCAGGATGCCACGGCGCCGGGTGCCCTTGAGCGAGATCTTTTTCAATGCATCTCCTGAAACACCCTTAATGCCATAATGGCGGGCCAGCCTGGCATTGATGAATGAGTAGTCCGCCTCAAGGAATTCAGTGAACGGCAGATCATTGTTCATGATGTGCTCAAAGAGGGCTTCGGTTTCGTCGCGCATCGAGTTGCGCAGCTGGTCATCAAAATTCCCGTATTCATCCGGGTCAGGGCTCACCAGTTCCATGTTCCTGAGCTGCAGCCACTGCCCTGCAAAATTTTCCGTCAGCGCGCTGGCCTTTGGATCCTTCAGCATCCGCATTACCTGCGCGTCAAGATTCTTGCGCAGCGTGCCCCGCGAAGCCTGCAAAAAGAGTTCATCATCGGGCATGCTCGACCAGATAAAGTAGGAAAGCCGCGAAGCCAGCGCGTAATCATAAATCCTTGAGACCATGTCAGGATCATCAGGATTCTTCTGCACCTCACCCCGATAGAGAAAGAACGGCGATACCAGCACCGCCTGGCAGGCCAGCTTGATACCCTTCTCAAAGGCGTATTTCCCCCCCTCTTCAAAGCCAAGCTTCACGAAGCGCAATAAACGCTCCACCTCCGCCTGTGGCACTCTGCGCCGATATGCCCTGCTGATAAAATGATGCAGAATTTTCTTTGCCACAGCCAACCGGTTCCCCGGTGTAATATTCTCGCTGCCCAGTATCCTGCGATGAAACTCCGGCAGCGGCAAAACAACCGCCCTGGAAGCTTGCTCAATCTCAATGCCATCGACCAGCAGGTTGCGGTCACGGCGCTTCGGGTTGCGTTGTTTTGGGTCATAAAAATCATTAATGAACTTCACGGCCACCTCGTGATTGCCGGCCTTCATCCTGACGCGCCGCTCAAAATCCCGCAGCTGCTCGGGCTCGTTCTTCACCTCAAAGGTATGGAGATCCTTGCCGTTGACATTGAGCGTCATCTTTGCCGCCTCACCACCGGCCTGGTGAGCTGCCGCACGAATGCGGATGATATACTCACCATCCTGAGCAAAATCATGCCTTAAGGAAATACTTCCCACGGTGGGAAGGATGCGTGCGCCAGAGCTTGTGCCAACCCCACCCTTCAAAGATTGTGCCGGGTAGTGTCGCTTTTTCCCCGGCGGCTCCTGAGTGCGGATTGCCGAATCCATCACGCGCTGTGCTGCGTTCATGTATTTCTCAAGCAACACCGGTGAGAGGGTCAGTACATCACCGATGGTATCAAAACCATACCCGGTATCATCCGGGGGAAAGTCCTCCGCCGGCTTGAAATTGACATGCAACAGGTCGCGCACCGTGTTGTTATATTCCTGCCGGTTAAGCCTCCTGATAGTCACCCGCCCGGGATCCGGATTGCCGGGGTCGTAGCGGAACACCCTGCGCTCAATCCAGTTCTCAATCACTGAGCGCTCTTCCTCACTGGGCTGGGCCTTGCGCTTGGGGGGTGGCATGACCTTGAGTGAAACATTTCTCAAGACCTCCTTCCAGACATGAAGGTCGGCAACCCGCTTCGCGGGTGATTCCCAGCTGTCCAGGGAGAGCTCCCCCTTCGCCGTGCCCTCACCATGGCAATCAAAGCAGTATTTCTCGAGGATAGGAAGCACCTCTTGCTGGTAAGAAATGTCTTTTGCCCGGCAGTAAACAGGCACTGCCAGCAGCCACAGCAGAACACCGTAAAAAACACTTCCCACCGGCCAGTGAGAAATTCCCTGCCGGGTAAACATCCCCTCTATGGTAAAGATGTGCAATTCACTGAGACTACTGCCGTTTATCATCAAACATCACCCGTTTTTAGCATGACCTTACATACACAAGGCGCAGGGACAGTGCGCTGTCCTTTACATTCCTCTGTTGCCATTGGATATATTAGCCCCCGGAGCCGCTCAACGAGCGGGCTAATGACATCCTCATCCCGGGCCACAATGGCCTGCAAACTCCTCCTCGGTGGGCATGCGCCCATACTCAAAGACCAGGGACACCCAGCTGCCGATTGTCTGGTTGACACTCTGGATGGACTCCTGCGCATCGACAAAGGCTTTTGCCGCCGGGTCATCAAGCATTTTCTCCCGTAGCTTGTTATACTCCTCAACCTCGCCCGCTGTCAGTTCCAGTCCCGCCTGTTGCTTGGTCTGCAGCTCCTCCCCCTTGGTCTGCATCTCGCTGAAGAGCTCCTTTGCCGCGTCATTTCCCATGAAAGCATCAATGGACTCAAAAACCCCTTTTAACTTCGAATCCTCAAGCAATGCCCGGCACAAATCCTTGGCTGTCTCCTTGTAGTCGGTGCCGGCAGCCGGGGTTTCCCCGATAATAATAGACATGGTAAAAGATCAACGGGACACGCCCAGCCGTCAAACGGATATGCCGAAGAGTCCTCCCGCTATTGCAATTAGCCTCGAATTCGTTTAATCCTTTTCAAATCACCCCGATAGAGGAGAACAAACAGCTATCAAAATCCAATCAATCACCATCCTAATCAATCATGTCTGAAAAATGTTGTAATCGAATTTTCCGTGGCGAGGCCTGGGCCTGCTTCCTCCTGCGGATGTGGATCGGGATGCGCCTGCTGTTTGCCGGCCTGACCAAGTGGAAAGGCAAAAATGAGGAAACCGGACTGGCTGAGTTTTCCCCCTCCCACGCCCCGAACGCAATGGAACCAATCATCACGGTAATGAAAGAATTCACCCCGATTCCTGAAGGCATGCTTGGAATCTACGCTAAATTCCTCCCCTGGGCACTGGTCATTACCGGTATATGGGTCATCATTGGTCTCTTTACCCGCATCTCCCTGATTGCCGCCGGTGCAATCATCCTGTCCCTGAGCCTGGGCCTGATGCTGCTACCTGACGATATCGATGCCGTCCGCCGCGGGGTGGAACTCCTCGTCATCGCCCTCGCACTGGTAACCGTGAAACACAACATCCTTGCTGTTGATAACATCGTTGAGATGGCCATCGGCAAAAGTGATGACAAGGACTCCCCTGAGGCAAAAGACTAGTTCCTGAAGTAATCAAAAATTCACCATACCGATCCCATGAAGTTTAAACACATCGGCAAAGACAACGGGAAAGCCCAGGATAACTCAGGAAAAGAGCAATCCTCGCTGACCCGCCGCAACTTCCTGCGCAACAGCTCATCGGCCGGCGTCGGCATTGGCCTGATTGTCACCAGCAAGACTGCCCTCGGGCAGAAAGCCACCAAGGACGGCATTGTCCGCTGCGGTATCATCGGCTACGGCGACGAGGGCGAGGCCTTGAAAGATTCAAGCAAAATCCTCAAGGACAATGTGCGCTTTGTTGCCGTCAGTGACATCTGGGGGCGCAACAAGAGAAAAGGTGTCGGCCAGATTGCTGCCTCTGGCCAGGGCGGCGGCCAAGATGGCAAGACCTGCACCGGATACGACGATGCTGAAGAGATGCTCGATAAAGAGGAGGATCTGCACTGCATCATTGTCGCCACCCCGGACTTTGTCCACGACAAGTATTCCATCATGGGCCTTGAGAAGGGCCTGGATGTTTACTGTGAGAAGTTGATGTCCAATGACATTGGCAAGGCCCGTGCGATGGTCAAGGCCCAACGGGCAACCAATAAGCTCCTGCAGATCGGCCACCAACGCCGCAGTAACCCGCGTTACCTGCACGTGAAAAACGAGATCCTCAGCGAAAAGAACAACCTGCTCGGCTGGATCACCCACATGAGCGCGCAGTGGAACCGCTCACGCGGCGGTTCGGTCCCCCGTGAAATTCCCATGGGAAAAGATGCCTTGAGTGATGAAATGCTCAAGAAACACGGTTACAACGGCGGGCCGACCGGGATGTTTGAGTTCCGCAACTGGCGTATGTACAAAAAATTCGGCGGCGGCATCATCTCTGACCTCGGAGCCCACCAGATTGATATCTTCAACTGGCTGTTGGGCACCACCCCGAACTCGATCTTTGCCCAGGGCGGCACCGATTACTACACCGGTGAATTTCTTCATGACATGATGACCGGTGAAATCGAGGAAGCACTGGCTAAAACCAAGTCATCAAAGCGTAAAGCCAAGCTTGAGGAGGAATTGAAAATTGTCAGCCAGGTCAAGGACGGTTACGAGCATGCCGACAACGTCATGGCCTTCTTCGAGTATGAGACACCCCGCACGAAGTGGAAAACCAAGGGGGGATCAGGAGATATTCTCAAGACCAGGGCCTATTACCAGGTGCTCACCACCTCAAGCTCGCAGAAGTTCTACGAGAAGTTCATGGGTGAGGACGGCACGATGTCCATCTCCGAGCTTACCGAGTACAACCAGATCTACCGCGAAGCCCACGCCAAGAGCTGGGACGAGTATGGGCTCGGGGCAAAACCGCTCATCGAGAAAGAACTCTCCCAGGAGGAAGAAGTCTATCGCAAGTTCTGGGAAAAACCGGCACCTTGGCGTAAAGCCAAAAGGGAACCAGGCAAATGGAGCGTAGATATCCTCAAGTCTATCGAATCCGGAACCATCACCGATGCACGGGTCTCCAAGGGGCTTGACCCCTGGGAAATACCCTCCCACGTCCAGTTTCAGGAACGCCCGCACACCCCGCACCTGCGCAACTTCTTTGACACGGTGCGCAACAAAGGCAGCCAGGACGACCTGAACTGCCCGGCTATTGAAGGATTCAAGACCACCGTCACCTGCATGAAAATCCATGAAGCGATCGCAAAAGGCGAAAAAATCGAATTTAAACCTGAGGATTTCGTCGTATAGGTAGCGACATTCTGAATGTAATTATTGAAAATAAGACCCATCATAACCATGAAAAAATCATTCATTCTGGCAACCGCCCTCATTATTCCAGCCATCTTCACGGTAACCGCGCAGGATACCGACAAGAGCAAGTGGCAGGACATGGAAATTGATTTCCCGAAACCCATGTTTGTCGGCACCCCGGTGGCAGCCAAGCTGCCCAACCTCGACAAGAGCAAGAAGCCGCGCCTGCAGCTCAAGGCACCGGCGGGAAGTGAAAACCTCGCCCTCGACATGGAGGTCATCTCCAGTGACCCGGAGCCGATCATCGGGGATCTCGAGATGATCTGCGACGGTGACAAGGACGGCGCCGACGGCTCCTACACCGAGTTGGGACCCGGTAAGCAGTGGGTCCAGGTCGACCTCGAGGAGGAGGCTGCAATCTATGGCATCGTTGTCTGGCACTTCCACAAGAATGCCCGTGCATACATCGACGTTGTCGCACAACTCTCCAACGACCCCGAGTTTAAGGAAGGTGTCATCACCGTGTTTAACAACGACCATGACAACTCCTCCAAGTCCGGCGTCGGCAAGAACCTCGCATGGATCGAGACCAACCACGGGCGGATCTTCGATGTCGAGGGCAAGAAGGCGCGCTACGTGCGCCTGTGGTCAAATGGTAATACCGCCAACGAGATGAACCACTACGTTGAGATCGAGGTCTACGGCAAGCGCTGAAGCCTTCAGCACAAATTTATTCCACAAAAAAGCCACCGGTGATTTTCCGGTGGCTTTTTTATGTCCACAGGCCGCGTAACCGTGCAGGTTTCAAAGGGAAAAACCTTACTCTTTCTTCATGAGCAACTGGCGGACCTTCTTGGCCTCGGCGGTGGGCAATTCACAATGCTTGCCCTTGCACAGGTAGACCTGCACGTCCTTCGCGTCGCCCTTTGCCAGTGTCTTGGCAAACTCCTCAATCGGGCCGGTGGTTCCCAGCACAACCTTGTGCGGCTGATAAACCGAATGCACAGCACGCAGCAGGTCCCTTGCAGCCTTGAACTTCCAGTCGCCGGCAATCACCACGCGATTGGGTTCACGTGCGGCAAAGTCCGCCGCCTTCAACATGTAAGGAACTCCAGCTGCCACTGTTTTCATGCGCCCCGCGAAATAGGCAAGTGTCTTGTCGGCAACCTCGCGATAACGCGCCTTGCCGGTAATTGCTGCAAGCTTGAGCAGGGCAAGTGCTGCCACTGAATTGCCCGAGGGCTCAGCGCCGTCATAGTCCTCCTTGAGCTTCAGGATAAGGTCGCTTGCACCACTGCTCTGGAAGAACCCGCCGGCCTTCGGGTCATAGAAACCCTCGATCATCCGCTCAGCAATGACAATGGCAAACTCCAGGTGCGCCGGGTCCAGCGTTACCCCGTAGAGCTCGATGATCCCACTCAACAGGAAAGCATGTGTGTCGAATATCTGGGCGCTGTCACGCGCACCGTCACGCCAGCGGTGATAAAGGCGTTTTTGCTCCTCATCCCAGAGCTCTGAGCGGATAAAGGCCAGGTTCTTCTCGGCAGCAGCCAGGTAGGATTCATCACCGAGGACTGCAGAAGCCCGTGCAATGGCGCCCAGCATCAAGCCGTTCCAGGATGTCAGGATCTTGTCATCAAGCCCGGGACGCACGCGCTTCGAGCGCACTTTAAACATCTTTTCCCTGGCTGAGGCAAGCAGGACTGCTTCCCCCCCGGCGAGCTTCGGGTCCACCACGCTCAACACGTTCTGCTCCTTCAGCGGATCCGGATCACTGTGATCCTCAAAGTTGCCCGCCCTGGTGACTCCAAAGCGGCGGATCACCACCCCCATCTCCCCGGCGGAGAGCAGCTTTTCGAGTTCCGTCTTTGTCCAGCAGTAGAACTTGCCCTCCTTGCCTTCACTGTCAGCATCTTCAGCCGAATAAAAACCTCCCCTGGGATGCGTCATGTCACGCAGCACATAGCGCAGGATATCACGGGCAACATCAGCATGATGTGCCTTGCCGGTAATCAGGTAGGCATCCAGGTATAACTGCAGGAGTTGCGCGTTATCATAGAGCATCTTCTCGAAATGCGGAACCAGCCAGCGCTCATCAACCGAGTAACGGCAGAACCCGCCCCCTAGCTGATCATACATGCCCCCGGCAGCCATCTTGTCACAGGTGAATACCACCTGGTCAACTGCCTGCTTGTCGCCCAGTCGCGAGCCGAGTTGCAGCATCAGGGACGGTTGGCTGGGCCTGGGAAACTTGGGCGCCGCCCCCCATCCGCCGAACTGGGGATCATGCCCCTCCTTGAATTGTTGCAATGCCTTGAGTAAATCCGCCTCAGCCAACGCTCCTCCCTCACCCTTACCCTCACTGGTATACTCGGAGAGTTTCTCCGCAATGTTATTGGCATCATTGATGACGTCCTCGCGCTTCTCCGCCCAGACCTTGGCGATGTTCTGCAGGAGATCCGGCCAGGCAGGCCTCCCCGGTGCCGCTCGCGGGGGAAAGTAAGTGCCACCGAAAAACGGCTTGCGATCAGCAGTAAGGAACACATTAAGCGGCCATCCTCCCCCTCCAACAAGGGCCTGCACTGCAGTCATGTAAATCTTGTCAACATCCGGTCGCTCTTCACGGTCAAGCTTGATGCACACGAAGTGCTCATTCATGATCTTTGCGATCTCCTCATTTTCAAAAGACTCGCGTTCCATCACGTGACACCAGTGACAGGTCGAGTAGCCGATGCTCAGCAAAATCGGCTTATTCTCCTTCTTCGCACGCGCAAAGGCCTCCTCACCCCATGGATACCAGTCCACCGGGTTGTGCGCATGCTGCAGCAGGTACGGGGATTTCTCCTTGATCAGGCGGTTGGTAAACTTGTGCTTTCCCTCGATCACTTCAGGTTTGGCTTCAGGCTTAATCGCAAGGGTGGACTCGGGCTTCGCTTCAGGGCTTGGCTTGGGCTCGGTTTCAGGCTCGGTTTCAGGCTCGGTTTCAGGCTCGGTTTCAGGCTCGGTTTCAGG
>JAPYUT010000007.1:50882-71474 GCA_029940475.1 Verrucomicrobiales bacterium
TTGGCTTCAGGTTTGGCTTCAGGTTTGGCTTCAGGTTTGGCTTCAGAGAGTAGCTCAGTCTTGACCGATGGTACTGGGACTGTTTTTTTCTCGCAGGCGCCCACCAAAAAAAATACGGCCGTTAAAACGGCAATTGTTCCATTTCTAAGTAACTTGGTTTTCATCGTGATTGGACAGCCCTGATTGAACCGCTTCCCCATTTACAGTCCCCGATAGCAATGGCAGCAGAGCAATTAATGTAGCTTCGGTAATTGCAGCTTGAGAACCTCTCATAGCTGCACAGTCTACCTCAGCATCCGGTGGCAGCAAGTGCAGTCAATCCAGTGGCACCACGCGCAGAAAGCGCTCTGAGCCCGGAGCAGCACCTACCGGTTCAGTAAAACGGTGGCTATAAGCGCTCGCCTGCTCCACTGCCCCCAGGCCAATCCATTCAGCCAGGTCCTCTGAAACCTGCAACTGGTAGCTTTCGCCAATCTCGCTGCCGAAGACAAGGCTCAGGCGCCCGTCAACCTCTACTTCAACAGAAAGGACCTTCAGGTAACTTGTGTCACGGGTATCTGAAATGAGGAAAATGCGGTTCGGGCTTGAGCCCGAGGAATCGGTGGCAAAATAGAGTTCCCCTGCCTCATCCTCGCCGAATGTGGTGACCCTGCTAAATTCTGAAAGCAACGACTGCACCGACCAGCCCTGCTCTCCGTCTGATTGTATGCCGGTGAAATCGCCGGCATAATAATCGACGAAGAAATACACTCCCTGCATGCGTGGATGTTTAGCGCCCCGGTAGACGTAACCGCCGGTAATCGATCTACCAAAACTGCGGCCATATTGATGCACCGGAGCAACCGGCGACCCCGGTATAATGCCTGAGGCGACATTCTCGCGCTCACCCTCAAAAAAACGCCACCCGTAATTCTCTCCCCCTGTACTGGAAGCCGGCTGAAAATTAATCTCTTCAAGGGCTCCCTGGCCGACATCCGCAATCCACAAGTCGCCGGCATCACGGTCAAAGGAAAATCTCCAGGGATTGCGCAATCCCAGTGCCCAGATCTCATCGAGGGTCGAGGCATCGCCGACAAATGGATTATCAGCCGGGATTGCATAACCTTTCCCCGGATCCGGCACACCCTCGACATCAATGCGCAATATCTTGCCAAGGCGCAGTCCTCTGTTTTGCGCCCGGTCTCCCGGGTCGTTGCTGCTGCCCCCGTCTCCCAGTGCCACGTAAAGATATCCATCACTGCCAAACTGGATTTGCCCGCCGTTGTGATTACTGAACGGTTGGCTCTGGGTCATGATGACCTCCTCAGAAGTCACCAACGCAAGGTCCGGGTTAACCGCATCAACCATAAACCGCGAAAGCGTTGATCCATTTGTCCCGGTATAGTAAAGGTAAAAATGCGGCTCGGGATCAGTGGCAAACCCGGGCGGAAACGCAATGCCCAGCAAGCCCTCCTCATTGCTTGAGTCATCAACCTTTGATTCAATATCCAGAAACGGTGCAGCAAGCAGGGTTCCCCCTTTGATGATCCTTACCCTGCCGGGTTTCTCGACCACAAACAATCTGCCACTGCCATCCCCGCAATGCTGGATGTCAACCGGCCTTTCCAAGCCGACTGCAACTGTAGTCACCTGCAAAACAGGCCATTGGTTATTATCCGCCACGACTTGCGGCATAAGGATCAAATCACTACTGCCCAGATCGTCGTTTAGCCCCTGGATCGCCAGCATGTTCTGCCCCTCCCTGAGAACCCCGATGGAGGCACTCAAATCAAAAGGTTCAAAAATTTCCGCATCATTGTCACTGTGTCCTGAAGAAGCCACCGCATTCCACCCGGGCAAACCTGCTGGCGCATTGCTACTTGCAACTCTCACCCCGTTAATCCAGGCAACAAAGCCGTCATCGTATTTCATCTTGAGGCTCAGCGTGTTAATTCCCGCCAAATCCACCGCACTGACCTGAAAGGGAACACGGGCAAATACCGAGCCGACTTGCTCCCGCATTTGCTCAACATCAATGCCTATCAGCGGCCGGTAACGATCACCGTTGGAAGTGTCATATCCAATCCCTGTAACTCCGGTCTGCCAGTCCGCGATATTGACGGGATCTGTTACATTTTTCCAGCTCTCCCCCAGGGAACTTCCTCCGTTTTCCACTGAAGGCACCAGGGCTTGCGCATCCGATTCTTCATCGACAAGGACAAGTTCGGCAGCTGACAACTCAACCCCCGACAGGAACACCGCGGCAACTGCCAGGCTATTTACCAAATACCTCATCCAACATCTCTATTCTAAAGACCTGAAGCTGGGCAGTTCCGCGTCATCCATCAGCTTCTCATCATTAAGCGGGGTTGTCACTCCCACATCTTCGGGGAAATCATGACCCGCCGGATTTACCACCGATCCTGTAATTTGTTGCCCGGAACTCCCGGGGGAGTCTTTCAGTCCCGGTTTGGCCGGGGAGGATTGACCCGGCAATTTTCCGGCTGTTCCCATCAATGATGACCAACCAAAAAAAGCACCACCACCAACCGCCACCGAAACAACCAGGATAAGGCCAATTTTTGCCAACGATACATTGCCCCGTGCAGTCGCCGTCCCGGAGGAGCCTTTTCCCTTAACCAGGACTGATGCCAGGCCTTCCGGGTGGTTGCCCTTAACCCGTGCAGCATGGCCACGTTCAAAAGGATTTTCCACGGCTTGCACCCCGGCAATCGGGTTACCCGGGAAAGGAGCAGAAAAAGCATCATAGACCCCCTCTTCCGGTGCCTGCTGTAACGCCGGTCCTGCCTTGGCAACGGTGACCGGAATTTGCGCAGTGCCTGCCTCGAGCCGTCGGTAAGAGGGTATTGCCCCGTCCGCTGACTTGCGATGCGCCATCTTCAAGCCGATCTTTGACCCGCCCTTCCTGCCCGCATCCACGGCAGGAACTTTATGATCACGCAATTTGGGATCAGCCACCACTGCGGCCGGATCAGCAGTGCAACCAAGGTCCTCCCCGCTACCTTCTTCAGGCTCAAGTCTGCCGCGAAATTCTGTTACCGGTGGCACAGCCCCCAGGTCCATGGCCATTTCCTCACCGGGCCACCATATACATTCATCCGGATCAGCAGCAGCTGCCACTTCACCCGTGGCATCATCCTCAAGCTCCTGCGCCGGAGCTTCCGGGTCATGAATGCCGTAACCGGGGAACCTGTTATCACACCCGTTATCTTCAATCTCATCAAGCATCCTTGCCGCCCACTCAGCAGAACTCAATGACTCCCCATCCGTGCTCACGGCCAAATCACGCCAATCTTGAGCGGACGGTAAGGGCGTAGGCTCCTCGGACGTGGGAGCCGCGCTTTCCTGCTCAATAAAAACCGGAAACTCGATGCCTTCACTTTCCCCGTCATGCAACCTGAAGCCATCGCCAATCCCTGTCGATGGAACCGGTGAAGGTGGTGTGACACTGCCAAAATCCGTATCTTCAAAATTTTCCGCGGCACTCCGGCTGGAAACCACTTTACGACTGCCCGCCGGCTTGCGCAGCACCTGATGGACAATGACAGGAATAATCGAGCGCAACCCCATTCTCACGAAACCGGCAACGGCGCGGCCGAGAAGAACCCCGCCGGCCACCCCGGTGATTACAAAAACACCCACCTTAAACGCCTCATCGGCCGGCAATCCATCGCGATCCACAGGGTGCTCAACAGGTTCAGGGGGTTCCATTCGTTTTGTTAAACCTTAGGTTCTTTAAAGGTTAATATTATCTATTACTAAAGAACACTGAAATATCCAAGCGAAAAGCAATCGCGCAGCAAACACTCACCCACGGGGTCATTTGACAGTCCACTAACCCGCCTCGAACATCCCCAATGCGCCGTCGCACCCACCTTATCTCCTTGTTCCTGACCGGACTGCTCACTGTTTCAGCCTTCTCCCAGGCCAAACCAAAACCAGAACCTGAAAAAAAGGCCGGGGATTCCGCTGATGGTACCAAATATCTCCGCTTCACGGAAACAGAAACCGAGGCCAGGCTGGAAACCGCCTCAGTGCATTACTCGCACACTGACGGCACCACTGTCGAGCTTATTGGCGCCGTGCACATTGCCGACAAACCCTACTACAGCGCCCTTAACGAACAGTTCAAGGGATATGACGCACTGCTCTATGAAATGGTGGGTGGTGATCCTGAAAATCCACCCTCCAAGGAGGATCTCGCAAGCAGCAAGAACAACTTGATGCGCACCCTGCAGTCCAGTTTCGGCAAGATGATGAAACTCGACTTTCAACTCGATCACATTGACTACACGGCGAAGAACTTCGTGCACGCGGACATGAGCTACGAGACCTTTAAAAAACGCCAAAAGGCGAAGGGGGAAAACCTGCTCTCAATGATGCTCAAAGCCCAAAGCCAGGCCGGCAACTCGAAGAACCAGCATCTGAACCTCTCTGCAATACTCAAGCTCCTTCTTAAGAATGATCCCACCGAGATGAAAATTGAACTCGGTCGCCAGTTCCAGGATGTCGAGTCAATCATCGCCGGCATGGAGGGTCCTGACGGGTCGGTGCTTGTTGCTGAGCGCAACCTTGCCGCACTCAAGGTCATGGAGCGTGAGCGCAAGAACGGCAAGAAGAAGATGGGCATCTTCTACGGGGCAGCACACCTGCCTGACTTTGATAAGCGCCTGCGCAAGGATCTTGGCTTCAAGCGCGGTAAAATAATCTGGCACTCCGCGTGGACCATCAAGAAGCCCGCGACAGAGAAGGCAAAGCAAACCTCTCCACCGGAAAAGGACAAGGCAGCCTAGGCTAATCCCGGGGTTCAGGCATTTGCTCCGCTCGCCCCGGTAGCAAGTTTCCCCGGTGAACTGCCGAGGTAGAAGGCATTAATGCATTGAGCGCTGAAGGCCTGCCACATCATGCATGTCCCTCCGCTCTCCTGTTAATCCTCGTAATAAACCCATTACTAAACCAATCCAGCACGACCCAATGACCCACAAGATTTCCTGCTCTTTGCTTGCCGGCCTTTTCGCGCTCTCCGGTGTTGCCGCCGACCCGCAGCAAATCCACCAATCCACGCCCCTGAACCTGGCATACACCCTTGCCTCCACCTCGCAGGCAGTCGCGCAAAAGGCCGCGCCCAAAAAGAAGGGACGCAAGAATCAAGTAAAGAAAAAGGCTCCAGACAACGCAAAGAAGCAGCCAAGCGACGAGTTCCAGAAATTCGCCATCTTCGCAAACAATTCCCCTCAACCTGAGGCAACCGGGGCAATGGTAACCAAGTTGCCCTTGAAACCTGCCAGGGGTGAGCACGTTGCCTACATCGGCAACACCCTGCTTGACCGTGCCAGGCTCTTCGGTCACTTCGAGACCATGCTCCACCAGCGCTTTGCCGCAGAGCAACTCGTGGTACGCAACTTTTCCTGGTCGGCGGACGAAGTGGATCTCATGCCCCGGCCGGCCAATTTCGGCACCATCGACCAGCACCTTCTCTATCACAAAACCGACATCATCTTCGCCGCTTTCGGCTTCAATGAATCATTTTCCGGCAGTGCCTCCATCCCGAAATTCAAGCAACGCCTTGCCACCTTCCTGAGGCACACCAGGTCCCGTGCCTACAACGGAAAAAGCGGACCACGCATCGTGCTGATCTCCCCCACCCCTAATTTAAATGTCGAGGGAGTCGCCGCTGCTGACCGCAACAACGAACGCCTCGCCGCCTACACACGGGCGATGAAGGAAGTCGCCGCCATGGAAAAGGTCGGCTTTGTCGACGTGTTTTCCCCCGGGCTTCCGGCCGGTTCCACCTTCAACGGGGTTCACCTTCTTGAAAAAGGCTACAACGCCTTTGCCGGCAATCTTTACCGCGGCGTTTTCAGGGAGAGTCCCGCACCCCTCAACGAGATACTTCGCAAGGGCGTCATTGAAAAAAACCGCCAGTATTTTCGCCGCTACCGCCCGTTGAACACCTTCTACTACACCGGCGGGCGCAAGGGCAAATACGGCTACCTGGACTTCCTGCCCGCGATGCGCAATTTCGAGCTCATGACCGCCAACCGCGACCAGGCGATCTGGGCAATTGCCGGCGGCAAGGCCAACAAAATGACAATTGATGATTCCACTGTCCCGGAAATACCGGAAACCCCGCAGAGTCGCGGCGGCAACAAGTGGATGAGTGCAGGCGACGAGTTAAAAGCCTTCAAGGTCGACCCCCGTTTCGAGGTGAACTGCTTTGCTTCCGAGGAAGAATTTCCCGACATTGCCTGCCCTATCCAGATGCGCTGGGATGCTCGCGGGCGGCTCTGGGTCGCCTGCTCAACCACCTATCCTCATGTCTATCCGGGTCAGGAACCCAACGACAAGATCGTTATCCTTGAGGACACTGATGGCGACGGCATGGCAGACAAGTCCACCCTCTGGGCCGATGATGTGCACATTCCCCTGAGCTTCGAGTTTGGCGACGGCGGCATCTATGTCTCTGAAGAACCTGCCTTCACTTTCCTTAAAGATACCGACGGGGACGGCAAGGCCGACCTTCGCCGCCAGGTATTGACCGGCTTCGGGTGTGAGGACTCGCACCATGCACTGCACGACTTTGTCTGGACCCCTGACGGTGACCTGCTTTTCCGCGATTCTATTTTCCTCAACTCACAGGTTGAAACCGCATACGGCCCGATCCGGGTCAAGAACTCCGGATGGTTTCGCTTCCGGCCCGGGACGCACAGGTTGACAACCTTCGGCAGTTACCATACCACCAACCCCTGGGGGGTTACTTTTGATGACTGGGGACATCATGTAGCCAGTCATCCCGTCTTTGCCTCCACCTTCCACGCGCTCAGTCCGCCCTACCCTGGACAACATCCGCGCCCGGGCGGGTTTCAGGCTTACTCCGGAACCTGCGGACAGGAATTTATCGACTGGGATACTTTCCCAAAGCAAATGCAGGGCGGCTTTGTCAAGGTGCGCTACAAGCCCACCAACCGGGTCGAGTTCCACAAGTGGGTCAATGCCGGGGACCACATGGAGGAGAAGTATTCCGGAGACATTATATTCTCAACCAACCTCAGTTTCATCCCGGTCGATGTCCGCTTCGGGCCGCGCGGCGCCCTGTATGTCTGTGACTGGTACAATCCCATCAAGGGACACGCGCAATACTCGCTGCGCGACGAGCGCCGGGACCGCCATTCCGGCCGAATCTGGCGCATCACGACCAAGGGGAAGCCGCTTGCTCCTGCCGTGAAGATAGCCGGCGCGTCAATTCCCGGGTTACTCGAGAACCTAAAACGCCGGGAATACAGGATCCGCTACTGGACCAAGCGTGAACTGCGTGATGCGGATCTCGGCAAGGTGAAATCCGCTCTTGATGCCTGGCTTGTCGGGCTGGACAGGGAAGATCCACGCTTTCGCCACCACCAGACTGAAGCACTATGGATGTATCGCAACATTGGTGCGGTGAACACCACATTGATTAAGGATTTGCTCAGCTGCAATGTGCCGCAGGCCCGCGCCGCAGCCACCCGTCAGCTACGCTACTGGAACACGAGCCTGGAACCGGATGCCAATACCCTGCTGATGAAGTCGGCCGCCGACAAGGACGCCATTGTCCGTCTTGAGGCCGCCATCGCGAGTTCCTGGATCGGCACCGATTGGGCATTCCAGGCACTCCTCACGGTAGCCACCACACCGATGGGCAAGCACCTGAGTTACGCGGTGCAGACCGCCCTCGGATCCGAGACCATGCTACCCTACTGGAAGGACGGCAACAGTGACGTGAAGACCTTCCTTGCCGGCGCCGCGAAAACCAATCAGCTCAACGCGGGTAAATCCACGAGGAACGCCAGTGACGCAAATTTTGACAACCAGAAAGGCCTGGCAGTGGTCACGATAAACTGTGTTCCCGAGCGCATGATTTATGACAAGGACGAATTCAGCGTCAGGCCCGGCCAAGCGGTCAAGCTCATCCTCGCCAACCCCGATCTCACCATGCACAACCTGGTGATCGCCAGGCCCGGATCGCTTGAGAAAGTCGGTGTCGCCGGCAATGAGATGGCAAAGGATCCTACGGGGTTGCAGAAAAACTACATCCCGGCCCTCAAGGAAGTGCTCTGGTCAACGCCGCAACTCAGGCAAAACACCAGTCATGTGCTGCGCTTCCGCGCACCCAGGGATCCCGGCACCTACCCCTACCTGTGCACATTCCCTGGCCACTGGGTGATCATGAAGGGAAAAATGATTGTCAAGTGACGCGGCCGTCACCAACTCACCTGCCGCCCCTTAAGCCTGTACTTTCCCCTCTGCAGAAGCGGGCTCCTGCTCACGCTCCTTTAACTTCCTGGCAATCTCCCTTGAGGCAGGGGTAACCGCAAGCCCCCCGAGACCGGTGCAGCAGATCTCCCGCGGCATGAGTTCCCCGACCTCGCGCATCGCGTCGACCACCTGGTCGATTGGCACCAGGTGCTTGAAGTCAGCAAGCGCCATGTTCGCGCTTGAGAGGGCATTTGAGGCTGCGCTGACATTGCGCCCCAGGCAGGGCGCCTCAACCCGGTTGGCCAGCGTGTCACATGTCAAGCCAAGGGAATTCTGTAAAGCCATCGAGGCTGCGCCCACCTGTTGCCCATGACTCCCGCCGGCCAGGGAAACAATACCGGCTGCCCCCATGCTGGCGCCCGATCCGCACTCCGCCATGCAACCTGCCTCCTCCGCTGCAAAGGTCGAATGCGCAGCAATAAACACACCGATCATGCCCGCTGCCAGCATCGCCTCGACCCGCTCCTCAATGCTCTTTCCCATGGCGTCAGCCACTCCCAGAACCGCCCCCGGAAGTGCCCCACAGGATCCGGCTGTCGGGGCAGCGACAATGATGCCCATGGAACTTTTCATCTCCATCATCGCCGTGACATAAAGAATCACCCGGTTCAGCACATCCCCGGGAACCAGCCCTCCGTCATCCATTTTCTTCTCGAAGTTCACCGACTGGCAGGGAAGGATTCGATCCGCATACTCCGTGCCGCCCAGCCCGACACGTATCGACTGCTCCATGATGCCGACCAGATCGCTCATCCTGCTGCGCACCTCATCCTCCGGGATTCCACCCCGCTCACTCTCGTAAAGTGCCCCCAGCGCACCAAGGCTCATCCCTGCCCCGGACTGCTCACGGTATAGTTCCATCTGCTCACCGGTAATGAACGGCACACTCATGTTGCGGCGCGCCAGCACCGGCAACACCGGCTCAAGCACACGCACGGATGAAACCGAGGCATTGGCGCGTAACTCCTCGAGCAGCTCAGCTTCCGGCATACAGCGGCTCTTGACCTCAATGAGCGCACCGCTTTTGGCTTCAGCAATGAGGACTTCCTCAAATTCAAAGTTGGAGCGCAACCAGCCTGCAAGCCCCTCCGCTCCCTCGGAAACAAACACCAGGAGCTCAAAATAATCCCCCAGCATCCGCACCTTCGCCCCGTTGATCTCCTGCACCTCTATCATTCCGCCACCTGTCGAGATCGCGCTCATGTGCTGCTCTCCATCGGCATTGCACAGGGTCAGCCGGTAGGTATTCGGATGCACCGCGCCATAATCAAGATAGCGCACTTCCACATTAATACCCGCCTTGCGGATTTCCTCACGGAAACCAGGTAAGCGCTCGTCATCAGTTTGCCACCCCATCAGTCCGCCAAAGAGCCCGAGATCAGAACCCTGTGGCTCATGTGTCGTTACCAGGGAACCGTTCGGGTCATAATCCACCACCACGTGGGTTAGTTCACCCGCCATCAAGTCGCGCGCCATCCGGCCAATACGCAAGGCTGCCGCACTGTGCGAACTGGAGGGACCACGCATGACCGGCCCCAAAACGTCATTGAAGATGCTCGGAAATGTATCCACTTCACGACAATCTAGCCCCTATTCAGGCAATTAGGCAAACCCCATCACCGGGAGGCATGCCAATGCAGCCAATCTGTCAGCTTGAAGTGGAGCCTTCCGCCACCGACGATAACCGCGCCATGAAACCACCAGAAGCCGGACAATCTACCTTTGTAACACACCTGGAGTGCTCGAAAACCGGTGAGCGCCATGAAGCGGGACAAGTGCATGGCCTGTCGCGAGCCGGCGCCCCGTTGCTGGTGCGCTACGATCTGGGGGCACTCTCGGAAACGCTGAAAATCGCGGATTTGGCAATGCGCCCTCCTGACATCTGGCGCTATCGGGAAATGCTGCCGGTGCGCAACCCGGAAAACATTGTCAGCCTGGGTGAAACCATGACACCGCTGCTCCACACCTCCCGGCTCGGAGGAAAAAATGTCTTTATTAAGGACGAGGGGCGCCTGCCCACCGGGTCATTCAAGGCACGCGGCCTGTGCATGGCGGTATCCATGGCCAAGGAACTTGGCCTCTCCAGATTGGCTATCCCCACCAACGGCAATGCCGGGGCTGCAATGGCGGCCTACGCCCGTCGTGCCGGCATGGAGGCCTTTGTCTTCTGTCCTGATGACACCCCGGAAATCAACATGCGCGAAATCGCCCTGCAGGGCGCAAAAGTCTGGCGAGTCAACGGGCTCATCACCGACTGCGGCAAGATCGTGCGCCAGGGAATTAACCCGGCTGGCTGGTTTGATGCGTCAACGCTCAAGGAGCCTTACCGCATCGAGGGCAAAAAAACCATGGGCCTGGAACTTGCCGAGCAGCTTGGCTGGCAACTCCCGGATGCCATCTTTTACCCGACCGGCGGTGGAACGGGTTTAATCGGCATGGTGAAGGCATTTGATGAGCTTGAAGAAATCGGCTGGATCGGCAGCAAGCGACCGCGAATGATCGCCGTCCAGGCAAGCGGCTGCGCGCCGATCGTAAAGGCCTTCGAGTCAGGGGCTGACCATGCCGAGTTCTGGGAGGATGCCCGGACGGTTGCCGCGGGTATCCGCGTGCCCGCCGCAATGGGCGATTTCCTGATCCTTGAGGGAATCCGGAAAACCGGTGGCTTTGCCACCGCGGTTGATGACTCGGCGATTGATGATGCGCGCCGGCAGGTGGCAAACCTGGAGGGCATCCTGCTTTGTCCCGAGGGCGCGGCAACCTACGCAGCCTACCTCAAGGAACTGAAAAAAGGCCGCATCACCAGGAAAGACAGCGTGATCCTCTTTAATTGCGCCACCGGCCTGAAATACCCGATGCCTGCCGTTGATGACAGCCTTGACCATAACCAGCCAGTGGATTACCAGGCTCTCATCTAGCTTACGGTTTGCAAATCACCACGATCGGTCTCACACTCCGGATATATGCCACTGAAAGTTGACTGGAGCGGTGTTTTTCCCGCGGTTCCCACCCAATTCAAGGACGATTTCTCACTCGACATTCCCGCCACGCAAAAGCATGTCGAGGCACTGCTTGGGGAGGGTATTCACGGCTTAATCATGCTCGGCACCATCGGCGAGAACTGTTCGCTCTCCCTCGATGAAAAAATCCAGGTCCTCAAGGCCACAAAAGACGTCTGTAAAGACAGCGTGCCGCTACTCAACGGCATTGCCGAGTTCACCACCGCCAACGCCTGCGAAACCGCGAAAGCCGCCGCCAAAGCAGGTGTGGACGGCTTCATGCTGATGCCCGCAATGGTCTACAATTCCGACCGGCGCGAGACGGTAAACCACTTCCGCACCGTCGCCGCAGCCACCGACCTGCCGATCATGTGCTACAACAACCCTCCGGTTTACCGGGTGGACATCACGCCTGAGATGTTTGAGGACCTCGCCGATGTCGAGACCATTGTCTGTATCAAGGAGGCTGCCGGGGATACCAGGCGCATCACCGACCTGTTCAACAAGCTCGGTGAGCGTTACATCATCTTCTCAGGCCTCGATGATGTCGCCCTTGAGAGCATCATGCTCGGCTGCAGTGGCTGGATTTCGGGGCTGGTCGACGCCTTCCCGCGGGAGAATCGCATGATGTGGGATGCCGCCATTGCCGGCGACTGGCAACGCGGTCTTGAAATCTACCGCTGGTACATGCCGATGCTGCACTTCGACAGTCATCCAAAACTTGTCCAGTACATCAAGCTCGCCTGCTCCGAAATGGGATATGGGACGGAAACCGTGCGTGCCCCGCGACTGCCTCTGGCCGGTCAACAACGCGAGGATGCCCTGAAGATTATCCGGCAATCCGCTGCAACAAGGCCATCCCCGGATTACAAAAACTTCAACCCTTGCTGACCGTCCGGTAGGCAAGGCCTGCGCCCACGAGGTCACTCATTGCCATGCCGATTGACTTGAAAAGGGTGATCTCCTCATCGGATTCGCGCAGCGTGGCGCTGCCCTGGCACATCTCGGCAAGTTCAGCGACAACTCCTTCCCTTGAGAACACCCCCTCCTCAATCGGCACAAGGATCTCTCCCGCCTCCTTGAAGGCATTCACCCGGCTGTCCGCGTAAACCTTCGACTTCACGATCAAGTCGGTGTCGCACTCGCGCTTGTTGGCATGGTGGTTACCGATAAAATCGGTGTGGGTTCCCGGTTGTATCCACTCCCCGAGGACCACCGGCTCGTGCGCACCGGTCGCCGCCACCACGATATCCGCCTCAGCACAAGCCGACTGCCGGTCATCAATGGCCAGGATTTCAATTCCGGGAAGCTCTCCTGCCATCATCGCGGCAATCTCCTCTGCCTTCGAGCGGGTCCTGCCCCAGACCATGATCTTCTTCAGGTCCCGAACGCTCGCGTTGGCGCGAATAATATACGGCGCAAGGTTACCTGTCCCCAGCATGAGCATCGTTTCCGCATTCTCCCTTGCAAGCAGGCGGGTCGCCAGGCCCGAGATCCCGGCAGTTCTCCAGAACGTCACGCTAGTGCCGTCAACCAGGGCCAAAGGTTCGCCGTGCTCCCTGTCAAAGAGCATGACCTTGGAATAAAGGGATTTATAGGGTTCTTGAGCATCCGGGAAATAGGTGAATGCCTTTACCGCAATCAGTTGATCACTCCACGAGGGCAGAACCGCAAAAGCGTCATTGGTGCTACCCCCCTCGTCGAGAAGGAATACCTGCCGGGGCGGCATTGAGTAATTTCCCGCATATGCTTGCTGCAGGGCATCCACAAGGGCGGGAAAACTAAGGGCTTGGTGAACTTCTTCGGCACTGATAACTTTCATGGGATTGCCTTTCCGGCGCAACCTTCTTGCCTCAACATTCACTAAAAAACCAGCAATTTTAATCCATAAAGAACATGAAACACTCAAGTAGCTTCCTTATTATCATCACTTTCATACTCACTGCAGTATACGGACAGTGCGCGGAAAAACCCGTCCATGTCTTTATTCTTTCAGGCCAATCCAACATGGCGGGCATGAACCCGGCCAGTGGTTTTGTTCCCGAGACGAAAAAACTCTTTACTGATGCCGAGGTGGTATATTTCAAGGTAGCCCGCGGCGGGCAGCCAATACGCCTATGGGTCGAGGAGTGGAACACCATTGCCAAAAAGCATAAGCTCAAGGCACAAATCAAGGCCACCAGTTATTACAAGCCAATCCTTGAGCAGTATGCCGGGATCATCAAAGATCATCCCAACCCGCAATCGGTGACCTTCTGCTGGATGCAGGGCGAGCGGGATGCCAAGGAACAACTCAGCGCCGCCTACACTGACGCCATGAAACAACTCATTGCCAACTTGCGCAGGGATTTGAAACAGCCTGAAATGAATTTTGTCATCGGCAGGTTGTCCGACTGCCGCAAGGACAATGACAAGTCATGGACCAGTGTGCGCAAATCACAGGTGGATGTTGCCAATTCCGACCCGCACGGCTCCTGGGTTGATTGTGATGACCTTAATGACAAGGAGAAAAACGGCGTCAAGCATGATGACCTCCACTATACCCAGGAGGGTTACGCAATTCTCGGGCGCCGTTATGCCCGTCAGGCAAAGGCACTCATCACGGGAAAGGCGCCGGCAAAGAACGGTCGTCCTGAGTAATCAAGCCTGATTATCCGTATCAGGTAGTGTCATTCCCGGCACGGCACCAAAAAATATCCATGGACTGGCCGAAACTGACCAATCCTGAAGATATCCCCTCTCCCGGGCTGCTCATCGACCCGGACCGGGTCTCCCGCAATATCGACAGGATGATCTCTGCCGTCGGCACGGACGGAATAGACCGGCTGCGTCCGCATGTGAAGAGCCACAAGATGATTGAGGTGATGCGGCTGCAGATGGACAGGGGCATCAACAAATTCAAGGCGGCTACAATCGCGGAATTGGAGATGGTTGCCGAAGCAGGTGCCAAAGACGTGCTGATGGCCTATCAGCCTGTCGGCCCCAATATTAAACGCCTTGCCGGCTTAATTGACCGGTTTCCAGAAACATCATTTGCGGCACTTACTGATGACATGGCATCGGCCCGGGCCATTGCTGACCAACTGGGTAATGGCAGCAACCCTTTCCGGCTCTTCATCGACATTGATTGCGGAATGCACCGCACCGGAATTGCCATTGGTAAAGAAATGAACTCGCTGAGGCAATGGATAGAGGCACAGCAGGGTGTTGTTTTCTCGGGCCTGCATGCCTACGACGGACATCTCCACCAGCCTTCGCTTGAAACCCGCAAGAAGGAGGTAGGCGCAATAAAAACAGCCCTGGAAAATTATACTGCCGCCAATCCCGTGCCCGAAGTGATCGTCAGCGGTTCGCCCACCTTCGGCCTGTGGGCCAGTACCACAGGCTGGCAGTGCAGTCCCGGCACAACCCTGCTCTGGGACATCGGCTACGCGGACTCCTTTCCCGATCTTGAGTTCGAGATCGCGGCATGCCTGCTGACGCGGGTCATCAGTAAGCCCGGCGACACAAGCATCTGCATTGATCTCGGCCATAAGGCAATCGCCGCAGAGAATCCGCTCAACCTGCGGGTGTCCCTGCAGGGCATTGCCGATGCCACCGCCCTGAGCCAGAGCGAGGAACACCTCGTTTTAAAGACCTCACAGGCCGGGCAACTCTTTCCCGGCAATACCATCCTCGGATTTCCCCGGCACATCTGCCCGACTGTCGCCCTGCATGCAGGGGCCACCGTGATCCGCAATGGCACTGCAACCGGCGAACACTGGCGGGTAAGCGCACGTGACCGTCTATGGCACTCACCGCCAGAGTAACGAATACGGCAGTCTCCGGGTCGACTATCCGGAAATTATAAAACGTTCTAATCCGAGACCGCCTTGCGGGCCTGCCTCTTCCTCTCGGTAGCACAAAGGACCCGCTTGCGAAGACGAATATTCTTCGGCGTCGCCTCTACCAGCTCGTCAGCAGTAATGTATTCAATGGCACGCTCGAGTGAAAACTTCAGCGGCGGTGACAACTGGATTCCCTTACCGTCTCCTGATGAGCGGTAGTTGGTCAGGTGTTTCCCCTTTGTCGGGTTCACCGGAAGGTCATCACTGCGCGGGTTCTCGCCGACAATCTGGCCCTGGTATATGTTATCACCGGCAGCAATAAAGAGTTTTCCCCGTGTCTCAAGGGCATCCAGTGAATACGCCATCGCGACACCATCCTCCATTGACACCAGGGTGCCACTGGATCGGCCTGCTATCTCGCCGGTGCGTGGCGCGTATTCCTTGAATAAATGCGACATTATACCGTGTCCGCTGGTCATGTTGAGCAACTCGAATTCAAAACCTATCAACCCCCGGGTTGGGATTGTTGCCTCGATAACGCTGCCTCCCCCGGAGGGCATCATGTTGACAATTTCCGCCCGGCGCGCCGCCAAGCCCTTCATTACCCCGCTTACATATTCCTCGGGCACTTCAACATAAATGGTCTCAAACGGCTCAACCAGGACATCATTCTCATCGCGCTTTGTGATTACGCGGGGACGGGAAACAAGCACCTCGTAACCCTCGCGACGCATCTCCTCAACGAGCACTGCAATCTGCATCGCCCCCCGGGCGGCAACATTGAAAACCCCGGCCCTGTCACTGTCACTGACATTAATGGAAATGTTTGACTTTGCCTCACGCATCAAGCGATCACGAATCTCGCGCGAGGTCACATGTTTCCCCTCGCGACCACAAAAAGGGGAGTCATTAACGGAGAACTGCATTTGCACTGTCGGCGGGTCAATATCAACGAAAGGCAAGGCTTCCGCCTGCTCCTCGGCACTGAGGGTCTCGCCGATATTGACATCCTCAAATCCAGATATGCCGACAATATTTCCCGCTCCACCCACCGCCGAATCCTCGGGACGGCCAGCTCCTGTATATTGGAAAACCTTGGTCACCTTCACCGCCAGGCGCTCGTCATCGCGGGTAATGCGCCAGATCCTGTCCCCTTTGGCAACCTCTCCCGAAAGCACTTTGCCTATGGCAACACGACCGACATAGTCATCCCAGTCAATATTGCTTGCCAGCATCCGGAAAGGAGCCCCGCTATCAACCCTGGGGGGTGCAATCTTGGCTATAATATCCTGCAAAAGCGGCACCACCCCGTCCTTCGCGTCCCCGAGTTGACGAACAAAATATCCCTCCTTGGCGCTGCCGTAAAGAAACGGCGACTCGAACTGCTCTTCACTGGCCTCAAGGTCAAGGAAAAGCTCAAGCACCTTGTCATGGACCGCCACAGGATCCGCAAACTCCCGGTCTACCTTGTTGACGACCACGATTGGTGCCAATCCCTGCGCCAGTGCCTTGCGCAGCACGAAGCGTGTCTGTGCCTGCGGTCCTTCAGCCGCGTCGACGAGCAAAAGCACCCCATCAACCATCTTCATCACCCGCTCCACCTCACCGCCGAAATCAGCATGTCCCGGGGTGTCCACAATGTTGATCGTGTAATCATTCCACAGGATTGCCGTATTCTTCGCCTTGATGGTAATCCCGCGCTCCCGCTCCTGGTCCATCGAGTCCATTACCCGTTCCGCTATCGACTGGTTTTCACGGTAAACGCCCCCGGCCTGCAGCAGCAGATCCACCAAGGTGGTCTTACCGTGGTCAACATGGGCAATAATGGCAATATTGCGGATTTTCTCGGCATTCATAAATCGAGTAACTTCCTCTGGAAGGGGCGCCACTTTCCGCATCTTTAGCCGATCGTCAATCAATTGTCGTCATCAAGTTTCACTTGCATTGCCAACACGGCAACCACCCGGCAGATCGAACCTGCGAGGTGGGATCCCTTTATGAACCCTGGCAACAAGGCCACAACGCCATTGTAAACACAGGCAATAGATACCGATTCTTCTTGTCCGCAAAGCCCTCCCTCCCCTATACCCTGCCCATGAACATCAAGACATTCGCTGCCGCACTCACGCTCTCCTGCGGCTTTTCCCCGGCAGCAGAACGTCCCAATATCCTTTTCATTTTTTCAGACGACCACGCCGAGGCCGCCATTTCAGCCTACGGTAGCCACCTTGCTAAGGCGGCACCCACACCCAACCTGGACCGGATCGCAAACGAGGGGGCAATCTTTCACAACAGTTTCTGTGCAAACTCAATCTGCGGCCCCTCGCGCGCCTGTATCCTCACCGGACTGCACTCACATTCAAACGGCTTCCTCGACAATAACAATTCCCGCTTCGACGGCAGCCAAACCACCTTTCCTCAACTGATCCGGAAAACCGGTTATCAAACCGCGATCATCGGCAAGTGGCATCTCGTCAGCAACCCAACCGGCTTCGATTACTGGGAAATCCTTCCCGGGCAGGGTGCCTACTACAACCCCGACTTCATCCAGATGGATAACACCCGCAAGCGCTATGACGGGTATTGCACTGACATCATCACCGATCGTGCCCTCCACTGGCTGGACAAGCAACGCGACAAGTCAAAACCCTTTGTGCTGATGTGCCAGCACAAGGCACCTCACCGCAACTGGACACCGGCGCCCCGCCACCTCACGCTCTTCGACGATATCCAAATGCCTGAGCCTCCCGGCCTGTTCGATGACTATGGCGGAAACCGCTCAAAGACCCTCAAGGAGCACGAGATGGGCATTGCAAAGCACATGTACTGGGGCCATGACATGAAGTTTCCCGGCAAGCAATCACAGTTCCCCGGGCATTTCCTCAGCGGCATCGCCAACCGCCAGTACGAGCGCATGAGCGGGCAGCAGAAAAAACAGTGGGACACCGCCTACGCACCCAAGAACAACAAGCTCATTGCCGATATCAAGAGCGGTAAACTCAAGGGAAAGGATATCACCCGGTGGAAATACCAGCGCTACATCAAGGATTACCTGCGCACCATCCGCGCCGTTGACGAGAATGTCGGGCGAATGCTCCAGTATCTCGACGATACCGGGCTGGCGAGGAACACCATCGTCATCTATTCCTCCGACCAGGGCTTCTACCTGGGCGAGCACGGCTGGTATGACAAGCGGTGGATGTTTGAGCAATCACTCGCCATGCCCTTCCTGATCCGCTGGCCGGGCGTAATACCGGCGGGAACGCAATCCAAAACACTGATCCAGAATATAGACTACGGCCCGACATTCCTCGATATCGCCAATGCCGATATCCCCTTACACATGCACGGGCGCAGCCTGCTCCCGGCGTTCAAGGATCCATCCCGTCCCCCGAAAAACTGGCGCGATGCCATCTATTATGCCTATTACGGCGAGCGCACCCACCATGTTGCGCGTCACGACGGGATACGTACAGGGCGGCACAAGTTGATGTTCTTCCCCGATACCGGCGAGTGGAACCTCTATGACCTCGAAAAGGACCCGCAGGAAATGCACTCGGTCCACGCCGAGGAGCAATACACCTCAACACTGGCGGAAATGCAGGACCTTTACACCGCACAACGCAGTCATTTCGGCGTCAGCGATGCCACTATTCCCCGCGCCAAGCTGCAACAGGCATGGTGGAAAAAACGTCACCAGGAAAAGGTGCAACTTGCCAACAAGGGCAACTGTGACCTGCTCTTTATCGGTGACTCGATTACACACAGCTGGGAGAACGGTGGCAAAAAAGTGTTCGATAAATACTACGCCGCACGCAACACCCTGAACCTCGGCTTCTCCGGAGACCAGACACAGCACGTCCTCTGGCGTTTGCTCAACGGTGAGCTCCCGCCCCAGGTGAAACCGAAGGTCGCGGTGATCATGATTGGTACCAACAACACCGGCCAGGCCATGCAGAAGGCGGATGAAACCGCCTCGGGAATCAAGGCAATTGTCTCACTTCTCAGGGATCGGCGCCCGAAAATGAAAATCCTGCTGCTGGGAATATTCCCGCGCGGCATCCAAGCGGCTGACCCGAAGCGCAAACTCAACAACGCAATCAATGCGATTGCGGCTGAACTTGCCGACGATCAGCACATCCACTACCTGGACATCTCAAGAAAATTCCTCTCTACGGACGGCAGTCTCCCCAAGGCAATCATGCCAGATGCCCTGCACCCCAACGCAAAAGGTTATCAAATCTGGGCCGGGGCTGTGGAGAAAAAAATTGCCGAGCTTGGGGGATGGCAGGAAATCGCCAACCCTTCTGGCCTCTAGCCGAATCTCCAGCCAGCCTTCCCCTAGGCCTCAGGGGTAATACCGATGACGACGTCCCAGTGAGCAGTCAGCTCAGCGGTTGCTGATCCCTTAAGAGGGGCAAAGGCAATCGTCGTCAACTTCTGGCCAACCTCTCCCAGGCTACGGTAAATACCATCCCTCGCATTGCGCTTGTCACCCTTGATATAGCACTGCGAAGTGAGCATCCTCTTGCCTTTCAACCCTACCGCCACGTGAATGTGTGGTGTGCGCCCGGGATACGGAACCGGCTTGACCGTGCGAAAATAATAACGCCCCTTCGAGTCGGTTAAAAATCGTCCATAACTCTGGAAATTCTTGTCACGCCCCTGGCGTTTATCCCTGGTGTGCATGTAAATGCCGTTGGCTCCAACCTGCCAGATTTCGACCAGGGCATTGCGGACCGGCTCACCCTTGACATTCTTCACCGTGCCGGAGAGATGCGTCACCTCACCTGTCGCAGGAGTTATGGAATCACCAATAACGAGCAGGTCGTTATCCGTATCAAGGGGCATCTTGTCCGGGTAAAATGGCCCTTCCATCTGCCGTGGGGTACGCTGCAGGGCCTCGGCAAAAGCACCGGGCATTAAAAATGCACTCGCACCGAGTCCTATGCCCGTCACAAACTTGCGCCGATCCCAGGATTCAATGAGGGAATTATGTGAGCTTGTCATGATAACGAATATAGTAATGTTACGCCTTATCGACAAGTCCTGTTTTTTGTCATAAACAAAGGCGGGTCTGTTTTAGGTAACGCCACTTTTGCGTTGCAATAATCAGCGCACATCGAATATTCAATGTATTACCAAAGTCAAACCTCCCGATGAAGCGAATCTATCTCCTCCTTATTCCAGTCGCCTGCCTTCTCCTGGGTGCATGCACTTCCTATAACTCCGGTGTATCCTACAAGCGATACGGTTCCGGTTACAACACCCGCTATGGCTATACGGATCCCTGGGAGGTCGGTCATGTCTCTCCCAACTATCGACCATACCGGCCCTATCAGCGCAGTTTTTTCGGCTTTGGCAGTTATCACGGCAATCACCATCACTACGACACCCATGATACTCACCGCCAGTCACAGGCAGGAAACTCCAAGAGTAAGAGCCCGGATGCTGGCAGCACCTTGAAACAAAGCAGG
>JAPYUT010000007.1:71574-85036 GCA_029940475.1 Verrucomicrobiales bacterium
ACAAAGCAGGACCGGTGGTGACAGCGGTTCCAGGGAAAGTCGCCCCAGTAGTGGTCGCAGCACCTTGAAACAAAGCAGGACCGGTGGTGGCAGCAGTTCCAGGGAGAGTCGCCCCAGCAGTGGTCGCAGCACCTTGAAACAAAGCAGGACCGGCGGTGGCAATCAAAGCAGCACAAAAAGTGGACGCCAAAGCAAAGGAGAAAACTCGCGTAGCAAACGGTAAAATCGGCTTGATTTGTGCCCGCAATATTCGCAGCTCCACTCATTTTTCCCGTTTGAGCACCGTCACAACCAGCGGCCTTTTTGCGCTATTGGCCTGTTGCCTCTCCCATGCCGCAGAGATCGTCAAGATATCGGCCAGCTCTGCACAGCAGGAAAACCCGGCACCTGCCGCATTCGATAAACGACCCGGCACACGCTGGGCGGCAGAAGGATCCGGCGAATGGCTGGCTGCGACCTTCAGTGCCGCCATTGAGATCAATTCGGTGGAGGTAGGATTTCACCACGGCACGCGTCGATACAGCTTCGACCTTGAAGTAAGCAATGACGGGGACTCCTGGGAAAACCTCGGCAGCTTCACCAGTTCCGGCAAAAGTGATGACCCGGAAACATTCCGCTTCAAGGCATCTGCCGCCCGCCAGTTGCGCCTGATATCCAAGGGCAGCAACGAGAACAAGTGGATCAATATCCACAGTCTGCGCATTCCCGGGACAAAAGTATCCGCAAAACTCCTGGAATCCCCGATACAGCCAGCTCCTTCCCCGGGTCCTGCAGGGCTGGTGATGAGCGAAGTGGTCCCCTACGGCACAGTCGGCAGCTGTGTTGGTATATCCGTCGCCAACAACGGCAGCATATACCTTTCTGAAACCACCCGCCGCAACAATGGCGCTCTTGATATCCGCCGTAACCGCGGCTGGCTTGAAGATACCCTTGCCAGCAACTCGGTAGAAGACAAGCGCAGCCTCATACGCAGCAGAAAGAAGGACTGGCAATCACTGTTTAAATTCAAAGAGAAAATCATCCGGCTTCCCGCTGATGACCACTCGCGTCGTGAAGTTTTTTTTGAGGGCCTTAATACCGAGGTGCACGGCCTGGCCGGCGGAGTGCTCTGGCATGATGGCGCCGCATACGTGGCCTGCATCCCTGGCTTCTATAAGATTACCGACACCAATGGCGACCAACTCGGTGACAGGATTGAGGAGATTGCCCACGGGTTCGGTATCCACATCGGCTACGGCGGTCACGACATGCATGGCCCTACACTTGGTCCCGACGGGCGCATCTACTGGTCAATCGGCGACAAGGGTATCAGCGCCACACGAAAGGAGGACGGCCGGCGCTTTCACTTCCCGGGTGAAGGCGGAGTGATGCGCATCGAGCCCGACGGCAGCGGCTTTGAGGTCTTTGCCCGGGGATTGCGCAACCCGCAGGAGCTCGCCTTCGACGAGTTCGGTAACCTGTTCACTGTCGACAATGACGGTGACTTCGGTGACCGGGAACGTTTTGTATTTATCGTGGAGGGCAGCGATTCCGGTTGGCGCGCCAACCATCAGTACCGGGGAAAGGAACACAACCAATGGTTGGTGGAGAAACTCTGGAAACCCGCTGAGGAGAGCCAGCCTGCCTTCCTGCTGCCGCCGATTTCAAACTATTCCGCCGGTCCCGCCGGCTTCGCCTACAACCCGGGAACTGCCCTGGGAGAACGTCATCGCAGACATTTCTTCCTCGCTCAATCCAACAAACAGATCACTGCCTTCGCCACCGAGCCCTCCGGGGCAGGTTTCAGGATGGTTGGTGAGCATCAGGTCCATAAGGGCTTGTTTGTCATCGGCATTAACTTCGGGCCGGATGGGGCTCTCTACGGTGCTGACTGGGGCAACAACCCATGGGCACCGCATATGAACGGCAGGGTCATCAAGCTGGATGACCCTGCCATTGCCGGAAGCCCTGCCCGGGTCGCTACATCCGGCCTTCTCGCCATGGACTTCTCGCAGGCAAAATCAAGCGCACTGCGAAACTTCATCACCCACCCTGATCAAAGGATAAGGCTGAAGGCCCAATTCGAGTTTGCCAAGCGCTCAGAAACGGCAGAACTCCTGGACATTGCCGAGAACAGCAAGTCACAAATGGCGCGTATCCATGCTCTCTGGGGATATGGGCAACTGGCCCGCAAACGTCCTTCCCTGGCCGCCAATCTTACCACGTTGCTTACTGATGCTGACCCGGAAATCCGCGCACAGGCGGCAAGGGTAATCGGCGACTCGGGCAATCGTGCTCTCGGTGCACAGGTTGCAAAATTACTCGACGATGAATCACCCCGCGTGCGCATGTCTGCCGGCATCGCCCTGCACAACGTGGGTAACCCAGACCAACTGGATGCCGTGAGCGCGATGATCCGTGCCAATGACGGCAAAGACCGAGTATTGCGTCACGCCGGCATTATGGCTTTAAGCGGGATCCACGACTCCGCGATCGCCACACAATCGGCAGAACCACAGGCATCCGAAGAATCTTTTCTTGTCAGGATTTCAACTGATTCCTCTGCTGAACTTCGCCGCGGCGCAATAGTCGTAATGCGCAACCGCCACAACCCGCTCGTCGCCCGATACCTCAATGATCCCGACCAGCGCGTCGCCACTGATGCTGCACGTGCCATTCATGATGATCTTTCCATCCCTGAAGCGCTGCCGGATCTTGCCCGAACGCTGGGTGCTGACCGGGATGCCGATGAAGCTTATCTGCGCCGTGCCATTTCAGCCAACCTCAGGGTTGGCAATTCCGGATGCGCCATTCGCCTTGCCGCCTACGCCGCTGACGAGCGCTCCCCCGAGGCAATGCGCACAGAGGCAATAAAAACACTCAGCCAATGGACAAAACCTGATCGCCTCGACCGCGTGCAGGGCTGGCACCGCGGACTTGAACCGCGCAATGTTGCAGAAGCTCACGCCGCCCTTGACCTGCATCTCGGTGCCCTGCTCACATCCCGCTCAAAGGCAATCCAGTCCGCAACCACAACACTCATCAAGCGCCTGGATTACGGCAATGCCACGCAACGGGTCACAGCACTCGCCCTCAACCCCGGGGAGGATGCCGCAGTACGCGCCTCCTCACTCACCGCAATGGCTGCACTGAAGGCACCTAAACTTACTGACGCGATAAACATCGGGCTTGCATCGGACTCACCTCGATTGCGCATGGCTGCCCGCGAGGCGATCTTGAGCCCCGTATCCAGGATCAAGCAGATCCAGTGGGCATCGAGGGCAGGAACATTGATCGAGAAACAACACGCCATCGCGCTCGCCGGGCGGATTAATGATAAGCAAAGCGGGACCCTGATGAGCACTTGGCTCAGTGCACTGGTGGAAGGAAAATCCCCGGCGGAACTTGCCCTCGATATCTACATCGCTGCCAGCAAGCATAAAACCACATCAGAAACCGCAAAGCAATTCGCTGCCGCACTGCCCGCCGAGCGTGGAGGCATCCTCTCCCTGGCACTCTATGGCGGTGACCCTGAAAAGGGTGAAGAAGTCTTCCACGCCAGCATCACCGGCCAGTGCGTGCGCTGTCACCGGGTCGGTAACCGGGACTCAACAGGCATCGTTGTAGCAGAAGTTGGACCTGAACTTACCGGCGTGGGCTCAAGGAGGAACCGTGAATATTTGCTGCGCTCACTGTTCAACCCGAGCGCGGACATCGATCCCGCCCAACTTCGGGAGGGCCTGCCGGCAAACGTATCGGTCATGCCCCCGATGACGGGGCTGTTGAAGCCAACAGAGATTCGCGACCTCGTCGCCTACCTGGCTTCACTGAAGCAATAGCCGCGGCAAGGAAAACTTGTCACCGGAGGCTAAACTACGCCCGGTTTTCTCCGGCAGGCTTCAACCCTCAATCAACTTCGTGATGCGGTTGTCGCCGTCAACCATGGCAATCCGCGGCTGCAGCGGTTTATCAGTGATCTCAAAGCCGATAATGAGCACCTCCTCGCCCACCTTGATGCGCCTGGCGGCGGCACCATTCACACAGATCGCTCCAGAACCGCGTTCACCGCGCAGAATATAAGTCTCCAGTCGCGCCCCGCTGTCGACACTGGCGACAAGCACCTTTTCACCAACCCACAACCCGACCGCATCAAGCAAATCCTCATCAACGGTGATACTGCCGACATATTCGGGATTCGCCTCCGTGACCCTCGCCCGGTGTATTTTTGATCTGAGAACCTGTCGCATGTCTTGCAGCGTGTTTCCCGGGGGGACATTGCCCGGAATTTCCGCCGAAGCTAACAGCCCACGGCAAGAAATCAAGGAGCCCCCTGAAAGTTGAGAATCAGGATCAGGCGGGTTTTCGTTTAAACATCAGCAGCCGGAAGTCCATCACCGAGTTGCCGGGTATCTCGAGTGCCTTTAATATCAGTGTTCCCCTGCCCTTCTCAAGATCGATCGTTCCCATGCGCAGTGCCCGCCATTGCTTCTCGTCCCCCTCGGTCCGCTTGAAGCGGTCCGCCGCGCGTCCAATATAGGGAGGATCAAAGGCCTCGGTGATTCTCCTCTTCAGGCTTGAAGCGTTAAAGCTCAACTCGACACTCGAACCCACGTCCGCTTCCGGGCAGGTGTAATAAATCTCAACATCAAACTCCCCGCTTTCCACCACCTCGACCTCCCAGGTAATCCTGTCATCAAGGCTGCGCCAGTTGATAAAGTGGGAACAGTTCGGGAATTTATTAGAACGCTTTATACCACCATGGGCAAGGCCGTCACGTGCCGGGACCTGGGTGAACATGAGGCCGGGATGGCCCAGCAGGAAGGGTCGATTCTCCTCCCCCATCTCAGCCACCACATCCCGCCTGAATTTCACCACCTCCCCCTGCAACTTCGCCGCAATGCCGGGTTTTTTCCTGCTGATATCCTCAGACTGCCCGGGATCGGCAACCATATCGTAAAGACGCCCCGTGTGATCCAGCCGATAACGGTCATTGCGGGCACTTACCCTGCCCTTCCAATGCGATAAAATTGTGCGCGCAGGCCACGCCTTGCCACTGGCACCGAACAATAACGGCTTTAAGCTCGTACCATCGAGTTGTTTCTTCCCCGCCACGCTGATCCCGGCGAGATCCGCCAGTGTCGGCAACAGGTCAATTGCCGCGCTCACCTGCTTCACCCTTGTCCCCGGCCTGATTTTCCCCGGCCATCTTACAAACAGCGGTGAACGCACCCCTCCCTCATCAGTTGAACCCTTCTTACCTCGCAACCCGCCGTTCCAGCGCCAGCCATTCGGTCCGTTATCGTGAAAGAATATCACGATTGTCTCCTGCGAAATTCCAAGCGTATCAAGTTTCCTGATCAGGCGGCCCACGTTCCAGTCAATATTCTCACACATTGCCAGTGCCGCCCGCGTGTGTGTAATATTCTCCTTATCCCCTTGCCGACTGCGCTGGCCAAGGTCCTTGTCGGCAAAACGCTGCCAATACTCACCGGGAACCTGCATCGGTGAGTGGGGTGTATTATAGGGCAGGTAGGCAAAGAATGGCTGACCCGCCTTTGTGCTGGATTCAATAAATTCCATTGCCTTGCCGGTGAAGTCATCAATCACGAAACCCTCCCCCTTCACGATCCGGCCATTGTGCTCAAGCATAGGGTCAAAGTAATGTGCCCAGTGTCCGGAACAAAAACCGTAATACTCTTCAAATCCGCGTCCGTTCGGATGATATGGATACTGCATCCCGTTGTGCCACTTCCCGAAAGCCCCGGTGGCATACCCGGCTGCCCTGAAAGTCTCGGCAATGGTGTGCTCATCAAGGTCAAGGCGCTCCCCTCCCGCAGAGGTCGAGTATACCCCGCCGCGGGGATGATACCGCCCGGTCAGGAACTCCGCGCGCGTCGGTGAACAGACCGGGCACACATAAAATTGATCAAAGCGCGCCCCGCCCTCCGCCAGGCTGTCGATGTTCGGCGTCGCCAGATTACCATTGCCGTGAATGCTCAAGTCCCCCCATCCCTGGTCGTCGGTCAGGATAACCACCACGTTCGGTTTCCCGGAAGCAGATGCGCAAATGGCAACCGCCACGGCTGCCGAATATATCCTCTGGAAAAGCTTTCTCATCTATTTGGCCCTGGAGTGAAAATCACTGGCTATGGTTAGTCAACGCTTAACCGGCCGGTTGCTGCCGGCCGGGCTGGTCGTGGAGTCTCTTGCTGTAGATCCTCCTCCTCTTGTGGGTCCTGTGGTCATATCCCTTCCACATCGAGAGAATCTTGGTGTTGGTCTCAAGTTCACCATTGGTCTCCGCCCACTTCAGCCCGCGCTTCACGGCAACCTTGTGCATCTCGTGCATTAAAATTGCATTCAACCCGCTGCCCTGAAGGTCGGGGCGGACGGCAACCAGGTACAGGTCAAGGACATCGTTGCCCTTCATTGCCTGCAGCATGCGCCACCACCCGAGTGGCCAGAGCTTTCCGCGTGCTGACTGCAAAGCCACGGAAAACGACTCCATCGCCACGCCAACCGCCACCATTGCTCCGGACTGATTCTCCACCACCTTGATGTATCTGCGGTCAATGTATGTAAAGAACTGCTTCATCAGGAAACCAATCTCATCATCACTCAACGCCACAAAATCATGCAGGTCGGCGTAAGCCGTGTTAATCAGTTGAAAAAATTCCCGTCCCCGCGAGAGCAACTGCCTCTTTGAGGCCGCCTGCCAGAGGGACAGCCCCTTCTTCTTTAAAACATAGGCCGATATCCGCTCCACCTTCGGGTCAGGTTCAGCGGAGATCGCCACCCGGTGCTCAAGGTAATCGATCTCCTTGCGGTATCCGCAGCTCTCGATATGAGCGGCGTAATAGGGGAAATTGTAGCTTGAGATCGCGGTAGGCAATTCATCAAAGCCCTCAATCAAGACACAGTTGCGGTCAAAATGACCGGGACCAAGGGGACCCTCCAATAAATCCATGCCCTGCTCTTCTGCCCACCTCTCAACAGTCTCAAGCAGGGCTGCGCAGACTGCGGAGTCATCGACAAAATCAATCATGCCGAAGCGCACCGTTTGCTTGCCCCGCCGCTCATTATCCCGCCGGTTCACAAAGCCCGCCACCCTGCCTACTGCTTTCCCCTCACGTTCAGCAAGCCAGTAACGGGCATCCGTGAAGCCGAAAACCGGATTTTTCCCGGCATCAATGCCACTGAGTTCGTCACTGATCATCGGCGGCACCCATAACGGGCAATTACGATAAAGCGAAAAAGGAAAGCGCACAAAGCGGGACAGTGCCCGCCGTCCGGAAATCCTTTTAATCATGATTTCACCTGCCATCACTACCAAGCACGATTAGCCGACATGTTCGCTCATGCATTCGCCCCTACCTCTGCATAACCCCCGGTAAAAGGTTCACAAACATGATGATCTGCCATTGACTCAACGTCCATCTAAGCCTCATGCTAATCCTATGGCTACCAAAAACCACCATACACGACGCACCTTTATCGGCTTCGGTCTTGCTGCAAGTGCCGGCATTGCAACCCGCAGCCGTGCCCAGTCACCTAATGAAAAGCTCAACATTGCCATTATCGGCGCAGGCGGACGCGGTGGCGCAAACACCGGCGGTGTCAGGAGCGAGGCCATCTACGCGCTGTGTGACACCAACCCGTCAACTCTCAGCGCGGCCAAGAAGCGATTTCCCGCAGCCAAGACAAGCAGCGACTGGCGCGAGGTGGTGGATGACCCCGCCATTGATGCCGTAGTCGTCAGCACCGCCGATCATCATCACGCACTCGCCTCAATCGCGGCGATGCGTGCCGGCAAGCATGTCTACTCCGAGAAACCCCTCGCCCACACCGTGCAGGAGGCCCGCTGGATGCAGGATGAATACATCAAGCGCAAGGACAAGATTGCAACCCAGATGGGCACACAAATTCATGCCACCGGGAACTACCGCAGGACTGTCGAGCTGGTCCGGGCAGGTGCTGTCGGTGCAATCAAGCAGGCACATGTCTGGTGCGGGCGAACAATCAATCCGGTCGGTGCCGAGGTATTGCCGGCACAGGAAATTCCCGCCGGGTTCAACTGGGAAACCTGGCTTGGTCCCGCACCCGACCGCGAGCACAACACCGGATACTGGAAGGGGGGAAACCTGAACTGGAACCGGCGCTGGGATTTCGGCAATGGCGTACTCGGTGACATGGGCAGTCACCTCATTGACCTGCCCTTCTGGGCACTCGACCTGAAGCGTCCAGCCACGGTCAAGGCCGAGGGCACGGATGCTGACAATGTCGCCGCCCCGCCATCACAGATTATCACCTGGCGCCATGAGAATGCCGCTGTTGGTGGAAATGACCGCGGAGACATTGATCTCATTTGGTATCACGGGCCGCAGGGCATGAAGGAAATGGCCGCACGGCTGCAGCCGAAGCTCGGCAAGGACACCAACATCGCCAAGTGGCACATCGGCGTGGCCTTTGTCGGCACAGAGGGCACCATCGTCTCCGACTATGGCAAGATCGTGCTCAGCCCCGGCGCCAAGTTCAAGGACTTCAAGCGCCCGGAGGCAAGCATCCCGAAATCAGCAGGTCACCACAAGGAATGGATCAATGCCTGCAAGGGAAAAGGCGAGACTCTCTGCAACTTCGATTACTCAGGTGCACTCATTGAGAACAACCTGCTGGGCAACCTCGCCCATCGCGCTGCCCTGGGTAAGGAACTGCAGTGGGACGCGGAAAAATTCGAGATCACCAACCACGAAGAGGCAAACTCCCTGCTCAGTAAAACCTACCGCAAGGGCTGGGAAATCGCGTGATCAAAAAACAGGAGGGGCCGGGCAACAATCCCGGCTACTTCTTCGGCGGGAAGTAAAGGTGCTTGCCTTTGCGGGCAGCAGCCAGTGCCTCGAGTGTATCCTGGGCCACCCCGGGATCACCCTGCTCTTTCATCCATCTCTCCAACTCCGCAGCCAGGCGCTGCCTTGTCCCGGCATGGGCGGCTGAGCCGGCCAGGTTGCTCATCTCATAGGGATCCTCCGCGCTATGATAGAGTTGCTCGGCAGGCCGGTGCATGTAGCGCTTCACCAGGTTGTAGGTGTCGGCATTGTTGGTGGACTCACGAACCCAAGTCGCCCAGTAAGGGTTGTTCAGCGTTCCCTTACCAGTCCAACCCATGAGATGCTTCTCAATATAAATTTCCTTAGGCTTCAAGTTGCGCAGGTAGCGGAATGTCCCGTCACTCACCGTGCGCACCGGGTAGGAAGGCCCCTCGGGAAGATTATTATGCACGCCATAGACATAACGCCGATGGCTTTGTTTCTCCCCCCGCAAAACGGCAAGGAAACTTGTGCCATCAAGGCCCTTTTCGGCAACCTTGCTCCCGACCGCCTCAAGAAGAGTGGGCAAAACGTCGGCGTATTGCACCATGGCAGCAGTGCGCTTGCCGGTGGCAATCACCCCCGGCCAGCGTGCAACCAGCGCGGTATGGACACCGGTATCCCAGTTGGTCCACTTGCATCCCGGAAACTGCGAACCCTGCTCGGAGGTGAACAAAACCAGTGTATTGTCAGCCTTGCCGCTGTCTTTAAGCGCGCCCAGGACATCCCCCACCTGGCCGTCCATGTAGGTGATCTCCGCAAGGTAACGGCCAAAGGCCTCACGGGTTGTCCTGGTATCGGCAATGTTCGGCGGTAACTTTATTTTCTTCGCCGGGTATTTTGAAGCATCGCCCATTACCCACGGCACGTGCGGTTCAACCAGGGCCACCACCAGGCAGAATCCACCTTCATCATCAGCCGACATGAATCTGGAGATGCCGGCAAGGTTATGCACCTGTGTCGGGTTGCGCACGCAACTCACATCAAAGCCGGCCACTTTCCTGAACGGGTAAACGGAGGCAGGCTTGACGTGCACCTTCCCGGAAATGCCAACCCGGTAGCCGAGATCCCCGAGATAATGAGCCATGCTCCTGATGCCCGGCCTGCTCGCCGAGTGATTCCAGGCACAGCCGTTGCCCATCGGGTAACGGCCGGTAAAAAGTTCAGAGCGACAGGGCTGGCACATCGCCTCCGCCAGGTATGCCCGGTCAAAAACCAGGCCTTCAGTGGCAAACCTGTTGATGTTCGGGGTGCGCGCATTCTCTCCACCGTAAAGCGGCAGGTCATTATAGGTGCAGTCATCAGCCATGATGATCAGCACGTTGGGTGACTTGGCCGCAACACTCAGGGAGCAGGCCACCAGGAAAATAAAAAAACCGGGTAAAGAATTCACGATTGTTAGCATACGCATTCTCGGGCACTTACCGCAACCCTGCAAGGTTTGCCCTCCTCACCCGGAAAGCCCGAACAGGTAAGCGCAGAGGTCTACCACCTGCTTGCGGGAAAGTCCCTGTGCTGTCGGCGGCATCAGGCTGCCGATGACCTCGGTCCTGACAATGTTTTCCCGCGGGATTTTCCTTGTTCCTGCAGTGGCAAAATCACGAAGGAGTAACACTTTTTCATTTCGGCTCTGCTGTGTGTAACCCTGCAATACCTGCTTGTCCTTCAGCGTTATGCGGCTCAGTGAGTAACCCTCCTTGACCTGGCGTGCCGGCCACAACACCTCCGTCACGATTCGCTCAAAGGGCACCCCGCTGCCAACAGCAGTAAGATCCGGACCGATCTGGCCACCCTTCCCTTCGGCCTTGTGGCATGCAAGGCAACCAAGCTGCGCGGATTCGAAAAGCTTCCTGCCCTGCGCCCGATCACCTTTCCTCCCGGCAGCAACAAGCTCAGCGAGTAACTTCTCACTGAATTCAAGCCCCTTCACGCTAACACCGGAAAGCCTGTCAATGCACATGGACAGGTCAGCATCAACCAACCCGGTGGCAATCCATGTGCTGCGCAGCAGTTCACCCTGTGAACGGCTCACCTCGAGATCATTTAATTCTTCAACAAGCAACTTGGCACCTCCCTCACGAGCGGAAAAATTCATGAAAATCTCACTGATAAGGTTTCCCCGGTCACTCTTCTGCAACAATACCACCGCTGAATCCGCCGCTTCCCCGGGATCAATGTTAAGCAATGCGGTAAGCGCCAATACCGAACGGGCATCCACAGCTCCCGAACTGGATCTTTCACCAAGGCTTACAAGCTTCTTAAGCAGCGGCAGCGCTTCAGTTCCGCCAATGAAGCCAAGTGTTCGAATCGCCGCCATGCCCAACTCATTACCACTCTCACTGTTGTAGGCCATTGCCATTACCGGCTTGCGGAACTGCTCAACACGCCAACTGCCCACCAATTCCATGATCGCCAGCCTTACCGCCGGCACCTCGCTCTTCATGGCCTCTCTTAACAATGCCGTGATATCAAACCCGGGACGCTCACGCGCTGCCAGGGCACGAATAACATCAGGTTGCAACGACTTGCCCTGCAGCAGGAAACGTATATCATCATCGCCTCCGGCGCTAACCAGGGCCCGGGCCAGTTTCTTCCTCCCATCGCCATCCACTTCACCTAAGGCGAGCAACTTACGCACGTCCGCCAACAGGGCCTTGGAATCCGCCTGCTCCAGCACTGCGGCAAGCCCTTTGCCACTGTCACCAAAATCAAGCTCACCGCGGCGCAATGCCGGCATCCACCGGGACTTGAGATGATGCACTGCCTGGGAAAATGCGTAATCAATCCAGCGATCACGCGAACCCTCCGCCACACTGGCGGCAATCAGGACTGAACGCGCTTCAGGAACCTCGGCACAAGCAAGCACAGCCTCCATGCGCACCCTGGGATGCGAATCAGTGGCTGCCACTGCAAGGATATCATGGGCATTCTTTAAGCGCATCCCCCAGCGACCGGCAACCCGCGCGGCATACGCCCGCCCACGATAATCAGATGAAGCCAACAGCCTTAACAACAGCTTCTCATCGGGGACATTCATCCACTCCAGGAGCATTACCGCCTCGAGCAGGTTTTTCTCCTGCTTGCCCGCTTCCCCCGCAAGCCATTTTTCCAAAGCACCTATCACCTGTTGCGGATCACGCCCGCCCAAGACCTGCTTGGCCTTTAACCGTGTCCACCGCTCTGTCGAACCCAACTTGCTGATCAACTCCGCTGTGGATGCGGAAACCAGCTCTACCGGCTTAAGCGCCCCTGCCTTGGGCGTCACTCTCCAGATCCGCCCGTGCGTCTTGTCACGATCCGGATGCCTGTAGAAATCATCCTGGTGACAGGTGATCGGGTTGTACCAGTCGACCACATAAATTGCCCCATCCGGCCCCACCTTGACGTCGATTGGCCTGAAGTTGCGGTGCCGGGACCTCAGGAACGGCTGCCGCCATTTCACCTTGAAGCCGGCCCCTTCCTCAATCAGGGAAAAACGACTCACCTGGTTCTTCTTGTAGTCGCCGATTAAAAAATTGCCCTGCGTCTTGTCAGGCAGGTTCCCCGCACCCAGGCAGTCAATCCCGCAGTATCCCCCCGGATTGCCGATACGCGGCAGGCGCAGGCGCCGCTTGGCGGGGATTGATCCGGGCGTAAGGTAGGAAACCCCGCCCGCACCATCAATCACAAAGGACTGCCCGAAGTCATCAAAGGCAACGCCCCATGGGTTGCCGGGTCCCATGAAGTCATCAAGCAGGCCGGCAAGCTGCAACTCATGCGGACGCAGTCGAAAAACCCCCGCCTGAAAAAGAGATGACACACCAAAGGGCGTCTCCACGCGGGACTCAATGCCATCGCCCTGGCAAAACCACAGCTCCCCACCCGGCGACCACGCGAAAGAATTAATGGTCTGGTGAGAGTCACCGTTACCAAACCCGCTGAGCAACAGCCTGCGGCTCTCTGAGACTCCATTGCCGTCAGCATCATGTAATTCAAGGATTTCGGTCCCCTGCCCAATATAGACCTTGCCGAACCCCACCTCCATCCCGGTGGGAATATTCAGGCCGGAAGCGAAGACAGCTGACCGGTCAGCACGCCCGTCATGATCATTGTCCTCAAGGATAATAATTTTATCATCCGGCATGACTCCCGGCTCAATATGAGGATAAACATCCGAGCAGGCGACATACATCCTGCCGCGGGCATCCCAGCGCACCGAGAGTGGATTAATCACCCCGTGTGACTCGTCGGCAAAGAGGTTAACTTCAAAGCCCTCAAGGACACTGAAAGCCTCCAGCTCCTTCTTTACGTCAGCCTCATCCGATCCTGTCCTGGCGGGGGCACTCCTCGGCCTGGGCACCTTGTTGGCATAGATCAGCTCTTCAGCCTCTGATATTAAGCTGGGATAGGTCGACCACTCCTCCTTGAATGAGGGCAGTCCCTGCGCCGCATTGGAAAAGATTCTTCGACTGTCATCACCAAACAGGCACTTCCAGTTGGCCGGGCGCCAGTATTCATACCAGAGCCGGTGCTTCTCGCGCACCGCGATAAGCAGGTTCTCCGGCACCTTGCCGCCGCCGGTTAAATGCCGGATGAAGGAATCAACGGGGTCGTCTGCTTTAGCCGCCACAAACCCGGCG
>JAPYUT010000007.1:85136-97112 GCA_029940475.1 Verrucomicrobiales bacterium
CTGCGTCAGCGCGGTCTCCAGTCGCCCGTCCTTCTGCATGCGCACCATGTCCGTGCCGCCGACGAAGGCAACGACATCGCCCTCACCAAGCTCAAGCGGCACTGCTCGCGCAAAACTCCCCAGGAAAAAGATCAAAATTGCAATGCCGGAGAATATCTTCATTTTTCTTATGCTATGAATCTCCGGCCATCTCTGCAAGGTCGACCCACGCACCCCGGCGCGAGGACTCAAGGACTGCATCGGTAAACAACTGCACCCGCCAACCATCCACCAGGCTGGGGACGTTAAGTTCTTCCTGGCTCCTGCCGGACATAACCTCGCGCAGGGCGGGAATCACCCATTGCCTGAAACGATTACCGATGTCGAATCCCCCGGGCGCAACCTCCTCGATCACCTCCACGGTGTTATCCGGCAGTGAACGGCTTACCCTGCCGTGGAAACGGTCAACGGCAATCGAGGCCCTGGTGCCGTGCAGTTCAAGCTCAGGGACCAGCCCCCGGCGCAGGTATGGAGCATGGGAAAGCACAAAGGCACCGATCGCCCCGCCCTCAAACTCCCAGGCCAGGGAAGCATAATCGGGAGTGCCTCCACGCCGGGAATCCCGGCCTGAGAATCCATTTTCACCCTGCTCAAGCGCCTCGGTAAGGTTCACTTCCCCGATATCAAAGCGTGCCGGGGTAATGGTGTCGGCATGCGCCAGCACACGGGTTGCCTCCCTGCCCAAAATCCAGCGCACGGTGTCGTAGGCATGGGAGCCGACATCGGCGATTGTGCCGGCGGAGGACAGCTTGGGATCATCGCGCCATGTCAGGGGCATGTCCGCGGGCCGCGGGTTGTGCCAGCGATACATCACCGCACGGATCTCGCCGAGTTCCCCGCTGTCCACGATCTGCCTTGCCTTCATAAAGACCGGTGACCAGCGCGTCCAGAAAGGCACAAAGTGCGCCAGGTTCCCCGCGCTGCGATAAGCTTCAAGCATCTCCCTGGCCTCACCCGCATTGAGCCCGACAGGCTTCTCACAGAACAGGTGCTTTCCCGCCGCCGCCGCCGCCATGACCGCCTCGTGGTGCAGCGCGTCAGGCGTGCCGATCATCACGTAGTTGACCTCGGGGTGTTCAACCACCTCGCGCCAGTCACCGCTGATCAATTGCGCCCCGTCCTCCTTTGCGGCAGCCTTCAGCAGATCCATTCGCCGGGCACAAAGGGCAACCATGCGCACCCCCTCACAGGCCCGCATCTCGGCACGGTATGGCACACCGATATAGCCGGTAGCCCCGAGGACACCCACACCAACTTCAGGGAAGTCCATCAGCACCTCAATGTGATGACCCTGAAGACAACGACCACCCTGTCCCCACCGTGTGAGAGGAAAAATTCCATGGCATGAGAATAAGGGAAGCTCCCGCGGTAAAGCAAGGCTGGCATTAGGGCAAATTTTACTGCAATCTCCACCAGGAATGTCCATTAATGCCCTCAGCACCAAGGCACGCATCACTATCCTGGCGGCTGCTTTCCTCGGCTGGTTTTGCGGCGGGGTGCAGATCGGAATGACCAACCTGATCAATGATGCTGCAAAATTCCTGATCATCGATGCCGGTTGGTCAACCGGGCTGGACAAGGAAGCACTCAACAGCATGACCGCCAATTGGTATGCTTACCTGCAGTGTGCGTTCCTGTTCGGTGCCGCACTCGGCGGTTTCATTTTCGGCAAGCTCGGTGATCGCATCGGTCGCACCCGGGCACTGGGAATCTCGATTCTATGGTTCTCCGTGCTCACCGCACTCGCCTGGTTCGCGCGTGACCCTGCTCAACTCCTGGTGATCCGCTTTCTTGCCTGCCTTGGAGTCGGTGGCTGCTGGCCAAACGGTGTGGCCCTGGTGTCAGAGACCTGGTCGAAGGTCGCACGCCCGGTGATGGCAAGTATGATCGGCATGGCCGGCAACCTGGGCATCTTCGCCTTCGCGACACTGATGGCAAAAAATCCGGTAAGCCCTGACTCTTTCCGCTGGGTGTTTCTCGTCGGTGCATCAGCTGCACCGCTGGGCCTGATCATTCTTTTCCTGGTGCGGGAATCACCTGCATGGCTCGCTGCAAAGAATAATGTCAGCCAAGCGGAAACTGATGCGCCTCCCGCTCCATCGGTATTCCGCAAACCCTACCTCGGGGTCACGCTGGTGGGCATTGCCCTTGCCACCGTGCCGCTGTTCGGGGGCTGGGGCAGCTTTTCATGGATTCTTGTGTGGGCAGGTGAAATCGGGGCTCCTGAGTTAAAGGCTCACATTCTCCAGACACGGTCACTAACGAGTATCCTCGGCAGTGCCCTGGCGGCAGTCATCGCCCTGCAGATCGGCCGCCGGACGAGTTACTTTATCGCCGCCCTAGCCGCCCTTCTGATCTCGCAATATATTTTCTGGTTTGCCTCACCCACCGATGAGGGGTTCCTGGTCTGGGTGGCACTTTGGGGCTTCTTTAATGGCATCTTCTTCGGCTGGTTGCCGTTCTTCCTGCCGGAATTGTTCGAGACAAAGATTCGCGCCACCGGCGCCGGGGTGAGCTTCAACTTCGGGCGCATCCTTACCGCCACCACCATCTTCCTCACCCCGACGCTAAAGGCAATCTCAGGTGGCAACCATGTGCATGTCGGTCGCGCCACCAGCCTCATCTTCCTCCTCGGCATGCTCGCGGTATTGTTCGCGCCGGACACCAGCAAGCGTGACATGGAAAAATAATGACCCGTCTGTCCTTCCAGTTGCAAGAAGCTGAAGCCGATTACCGTGCGGCGGCAAGCCATATGGACGATGTCCAGATCGTTGAGGAGGCAGCTGATGCCATCATCACAGATGATGCAAGCACGCTCCCTGACAGGCTGCCGGCACTGCTCTTGGGTGGTATTAGCGCAAATACCTTCCCCGCCTTCCCCTGGCGCTTCTCACCACAGGTGCAATCCATCCGTGCCAGCCTTGATGACGGACAACTCGGCACTCCCGGCCTGCTGCGCCTGCACCACTGGCATCAGGGCGCAATCACCATGCACGAACAAATCGCGGCAGTTGACCTTGCCCTGTGGCTCTTTGATGCAACTCCGGATGCCACGCATTGTGCGGCATCTGCAGGCAGCCGCTTAATCCACCTCGGCTTCCCCGGCGGCGGTATGGCGATGATTGACTTCTCCAACTCCCTGCCGGAAGGGGACGGCTATCACAGCCTCTCCCTGATCGGTTCATGCGGCGCGGCCTACGCTGATGACCACCGGGACCGCAACCTGATATTCACCGGCGGCAGTGCGGATGCCGAACTCCCTAATTTTAAAAACGCCTATATCCAACCCATGCTTGCGGATTTCCTGGAGACAGTGCGGGCAGGAAAATCATCCGAAACCGCCAGCAATGACTACCTGAAGGCACAGCAAATCGTGCAAAAAACAAGCGATACATCGAGTATATGAAGGCTACCGATCGTTCCAGGAAGCCGTTCAAGGTCGGCGTGTTCAGCGTGGTCAAGCACTGCTACCTGCCGCGCGCCATTGCCGCCCACCCGCGCTTTGAGCTTTGTTGTGTCGCTGACGATGATGACCGGCCCGCCTGGACCCACGAGCGCAACGAATTGTTTGCCGAAGAGTTCGGCATTCCCTACCTGCGTGATGTGGAAGCGGCAATCAAAACGCACGATCTTGATGCCGTGGCAGTCAGCCCGGAAGCCGAGCGCCATTGTGAGCTGGCAATCCGCGCGGCGGAAGCAGGACTTCACATCGTCATCGACAAGCCCCTGTCAACCAGGCTCGAGGACTGCGACCGGCTGATTGATGCAATTGACCATAACCAAGTGACCTGCCTGGTCTGGAACCGCAACTTCCTGCCCGCCCTCATCCAGGCACGCTCGGCAATCGAGGAGGGACGACTGGGAAACATTCACTCCATTCACTGCGACTTTTACTTTTCCAAGGATGCCGGGCCGCCCTTGGGAAGTCGTACGCAAGGTGACCCGCCGATTGACTGGCTGCAGCGCCAGATCGATGCCCATGCCGATGGTTCCGACGGCGGTGTCGGCACTGAACCCATGGGTGAGTTGCAGGTTGAGGGCATTTACCCGCTGGCCTACATCCGCCTGCTGGGCGGCGGCGCTAGGGTCAACAAGGTCTTTGCCCGCACCACCGCACTCTTCCACCAGGCCCATGCCGACAACGACGTTGACGACCTGGCCACCGTCACCCTTGAGATGGAAAACGGCCTGGTTGGATCACTCTGCATCGGCCGTATCTCTGCAGCAGCCCACCCCGACATCGGCGAGATCAAGCTGCACCTTATCGGCGACAAGGGTGCCATGGTTATTTCGGAAGCACGCCCGGAAGTGGCGATCCATTACCGTGACCAGCCTGATCTGGAGTTCAAGCACCGGCGCGTTGCCGACTCTAACAACTACCTGCTGGCGGAAAACTTCGCCCGCGCCATTGACGGGACCGAGGAGCCAATCCTAAATGCTCGCGGTGCCCGCAATATCTGCGCAACCGTGTTGGCGGCGGTGGAATCGGGAAAAACCGGGAAAAAAATCAGCGTCAACAACCGATGACCCCAAAGGAATTTAATCAGGCGCTGCGTGGTGACGAGCGCATTTACGGCACACTCCTGGTCTCCGGTTCCCCGTTCTGGCCGAAGGTGATCGGCGACTGCGGGCTCGACTTTGTGTTCATTGACACCGAGCACATCGCCTTCAACCGGGAAACCTTAAGCTGGATGTGCCGAACCTACACGGCACTGGGCCTGCCGCCCCTGGTGCGTATCACCGACCCCGACCCCGACAAGGCTACCATCGCCCTTGATGACGGTGCTGCCGCAATCGTCGCCCCCTACATCGAGACACCGCAACAGGTGCGGGCACTGCGCGGGGCGACCAAGTTACGCCCGCTCAAGGGAGAAAAACTCCAGGCTGCCCTCGGCGGGCAGGCTCTCGAGCCCGCGCTTGCCGACTACATCTGCGCCAACACCGCCGGCAACAGCATGCTGATCAACATTGAGAGTGTGCCGGCCATGCAACGCCTCGACGAATTACTGGAGGTGGAGGGAACCGACGCGGTCCTGATTGGCCCCCATGACCTTTCCTGCAGCCTAGGGGTCGCCGAGCAGTACGATCACCCTGACTTCCTGGCAGCCTGTGAAAAAATCATCACCACCGCCCGTGCCAGAGGGATCGGTGCCGGCATTCATTTCTGGGGCAGCATTGATGAACACGCCCGCTTCCTGGAGATGGGAGCGAATATCCTCATCCACAAGGCCGACATCATCCTGTTCCGCACTCATCTCAAGGCGGAGTTATCCCAAATCCGCAAGAGAATGGGTGATGCCCAAGGTAGCGGAAAAGAAGACGGTTTATCGATTTAGGGAAGAGGACATCACCACCCTCTGGATGCTACCTTGAAACCGGTTACCCCCTGCACTTTTTCACTTCCCCCGCAGGGTATTCACATGCAATAATTATCCCGATACATCTAACCGCGATAGTCTCACACTGAACATGAGCTTATCGGTATACCGGGTATTACATCCTCGACAATAAGCCCATGAAATTACCCCTACTACTAGTCTTTGGTTTAAACTGCATTCTGCTCGCCTGCTCATGTGAGCGCAAGCCCGTTACCACCGTGCCTGAACCTGCTGAAAGCTCAGCAGACAAACCTGCCCCTACTGAAAGCCCATCCGCCACACCTTTTCCCGTGGTGTGGACGCTGAGCGAAGGTGTTGCTGCCCCGGAAAGCACCTATCTCGACCAAGGATCCGGCTTTCTGTTTGTCTCCCAGATTGGTGAAGGCGGCGGCATGGCCAAGGATGGTGACGGCTGGATCTCCAAGCTGACACCGGAAGGAACAGTGATCCAGAAGAAGTGGGCAACCGGGCTCAATGCACCGAAAGGATTGCGCAGCACGGGAGATAAGCTGTGGGTTACCGACATCGACCGTATCCTGGCCTTCTCCATAACAAGTGGCGAAAAGGTCAGTGAGCTTACAATCCCGGGAGCCCTGTTCCTTAACGACCTGGCCTGCGCCAAGAACGGCACCGTATACGTCAGCGACATGCTGGCCGGTAAAATATACCAGTATAAGGAAGAAACGCTCTCGCTCTCCGTCCTCATCGAGGGTGATCAAATCGAGCACCCCAACGGCCTGCTCATCCAGAACGGAAAACTCATTATTGGCGGTTGGGGACAGAAAATTCAGGATGACTTCAGCACAGAAACGCTCGGGCGACTACTCTCCCTTGACCTGAAAAGCGGGGAAATTACCCCGATTACCCCTGACCCAATCGGTAACCTTGACGGCGTGGAATCAGATGGTTCTGACGGCTTTGTGGTCACTGACTGGAATGCGGGCAAGGTGATGCACATCACCGCCGCAGGGAAGTCCAGGGTGCTGGCCACTTTCCCGAAAGGCGCAGCTGATCACGCCTACCTGACGGACAAGAAATGGCTAATCCTTCCCGAGATGCTGGAAAACAGGATCAGCGCATTTGATTTAAGCAAGGCGCTCAATCCCTGAGGGACATCAGCAAAGGTACCCGGTAAAGGCGTCCACTACAGTTTCAATCGCGCCCTCTTCGATATCGAGGTGCGTCACCATGCGTATCTTGCCGCCACTGGCATCCATCAGCAGGATATCCTTTTCCCCCATGTATTCCACCACGCCTGCCCGGCTTGCCTCCGGAATTGAGGCGAGCACCATGTTGGTCTGCACCGGGTCGACTGCAACACCAGCAATCGCACTCAGCCCCTTTGCCAGCAAGCTCGCATTAACGTGATCCTCAGCAAGGCGATCGACATGATTTTCAAGAGCGTATATCCCGGCGGCCGCCAGCAGGCCCGACTGGCGCATACCACCGCCGAGCATCTTGCGCCAGCGCTTGCCCTGCTTGATAAAATCCTTATCTCCCAGCAAAAGCGAACCCACAGGGGCGCCAAGTCCCTTGGACAAACAAACGGAAACCGAGTCAAAATAACTGGCGATCTCAGCCACGGGAATACCTGAGCCAACCACGGCATTGAAAATCCGCGCACCGTCAAGGTGCAGCAGTAACCCGTGGTCATCGATAAACTTTCTCGCCTGCTTTAGATACTCAAGCCGCAGGATCTTGCCCCAGGTCGTGTTCTCCAGGCACAACAGCCGTGTGCGCGCAAAGTGATAATCATCCGGCTTGATCAAGGCCTCCACCCTGGCAAGATCCAGGCTGCCATCAGGCTCCTGGTCGAGGGGTTGCGGCTGGATCCCGCCCAGCACTGCCCCGCCACCTCCCTCAAAGAGATAAGTATGCGCCTGCTGGCCGACAATGTACTCGTCGCCGCGCCCACAGTGAGTGAGCAGCGCAATCAGGTTGGTCTGGGTACCGCTCGGGGCGAACAGCGCAGCCTCCATACCAAGCATCTCTGCTGCCATTGCCTCTAGCCGCTTTACAGTGGGATCATCACCGAACACATCATCACCAAGTGCTGCCGCGTCCATGGCTTTACACATCCCGGCAGTCGGGCGGGTAACGGTATCACTGCGCAGATCAATAGCTTGCATGGCGCGCAAGCTACACAAATCTAACCTCCACTAAAAGCAGGAAAACACTGCCATAGACCCCTGGAAACATTCAGGTTCCAACGCCATTAATGGCAAATTACCCCTGTGCTACGGGGTTAAACGACCATTTCATCAAGCTTACGACACACATTGACGCCCGGGAATAAATAGTCGAGTTTCAGCAACGGCGCATGGCAATCCATGGGCGCCATCAACTGGTAACACGGACGTTTCCCCCCGCAACAGGTCATCAATAATCAATTGGTGATTCCCGATGAATTTCCACTTCATTTTCAATTCAATCTGGCGCCTCCTGGTGATTACCACCATCGCCATGCTCCTCTCCTTTGGCCTGGGGTATTGCCTGTCTAGCGGATCCTCACACAATGACACGATCGCGGCAGAGGGATGGATTCTCTCCATCATTATCACCGGCAGTTCCGCGCTGCTCATGTTCCTTGCCTGGTGGTTGACAAAGAAATCCAAAGATGAGAGCGAAACAAAAAAAGAACTGGTGGCCACCAGCACAATCCCCTGGTTGATCTGTGGCGTATACGCGGCACTGCCCTACGTTTTCTGTGAACCGAAGATGCCACTGGACAAGGCACTTTTTGAAGCAATCTCCGGACTCACCACGACAGGCGCAACCACAATCACTGATCTTCAGGAAATCCCTAAAACCATTCTACTCTGGCGATCAATCACACAATGGCTCGGCGGACTGGGAATTATTATCCTGTCCTGCCTCATGCTTGGCGGCTTAGGTGGAGCCGGCAGGACAATGATCGGCGCCGAGTCATCCCTCCTCAGTCACGACCTTAAAGAAGGATCACTACGCAACCGGGCAAGGCACCTTTGGGCCTTATATATTTTTCTTACCATCCTCTGCGGCGGTGGCCTCCTTGCCTTTGGCTTAACCCCCTTCCAGGCGATCAACCATGCCCTCACCACGACGGCTACCGCAGGGTTCGGGACTGAAAACGACAGTTTCACAGGATTTGGAACAGCCACCAAGCTGTGGACCATGACCTTCATGCTCATCTGCTCACTGAGCTTCCCGCTCTACCTTGTCCTGATGAATCGCAAGAAAACAGCACAACAACGCCTGCAGGAACTGCGACAACATGAGGAAACCCGTTGGTTTCTGCTGATAGCGGCCGCTGCCGTGACGGCAATCCTCATCATCCACAGGCTTGAGCCCTTCGGCGGCAACATGATTGACACGCTATTCAATGTGATCTCGATCGCGACAACTACCGGTTATGTTGCCGGTGACTACAACCAGTGGCCACTGCTTGGCAAGGAGGTGCTGCTTCTGCTGATGGTCATCGGTGGCTGCGGCGGGTCCACCGCCGGCGGGCTCAAGGTGTGGCGCGTGATCCTGTGGATTCGCTTCCTGCGCAGCGAGCTAACACGGGCATTTCGTCCACGCATGATCAAGCGTCCGACCATCAACAAGCACCCGGTCGATGACGGCACTTTCGGGCAGCTCTTTATCGTCCTGACAGCCGCTTCATTCTTTCTTGCGATGGGATCCCTGGCAATGCAGCTCTTTGAACCCGGCATGAGCACTGTCGGTTGTATTTCCGCGGTTATTGCAAGCATGTTCAACATTGGCCCGGCCTTCGCTGAATTTGGTCCCACCAAAAACTTTGCCGGCCTATCGACGGCAAGCACCCTGATGTTGCCTGCGTTGATGATCCTCGGTCGTCTTGGTTTTGTCTTTGTCCTTGTGCTCTTCAGCCGCAAGCTCTGGAAACACTATTAATGACAACTTCCCTGCCAGAGCAATGTCCGGCCGGTCGCGTCAGCGCCGATGTGTGCCAATGACCCCGATCTCGGCGGCTGAGCCGAAGGCCTGGCCACTGACCTCGGAGAGGACGCGCACCCTGACATAGCGCCCGGTAACAGGCTCACTCAAGTCGGCAGCCTGCGCAGAGCGCACCTTGCCGAACTTTGCCTTCACATCCGGCTCCTCACCGAAATTCCCGGCTGTAGTTGCAACATAGAACTCAACGTCAGCAAAGGCTCCGTTCCATCCTCCGTCCTGGCGTGCCAGGTAACGAAATCCTGAGATGGTGTGGTTTTTCCCAAGGTCAATCACCAGTTCATGCGGGTGCTTTTCAAGGCGATCCGAGAAACGGCTGTGCCACAGGGTATGGGGATCACCGTCAATGGCATTGACCGCCCACTTGACGTTGCCGATATTCTCGCTGCTCACCTTGAGTATCTTCATGCTCTCAGGAGGAATAAGGTCCTTATCCCGGATGCCATGGACCTTGCCTCGCTTCGGCTTCGGCTGCCCCTTTGCACTCCCCCACTTTGCCCGGCGATCACGTTCATGACGCGTGCGCTGCGTAAAAATCCCGGGATTGGCCGGGGTATGTTCACGCCCGGCAATTACCTTCAGCCTGCCGACAATCTCCGGATGATCCCCGGCAAGGTTTTTTGTCTCGCTGATATCCTCAGTAAGGTCAAAAAGCTCCCAGCTCTCATTCTTGCGGTTGAGGACCCCCTTCCAGTTACCACTGCGCACCGCGGACTGGTTGCCGAATTCCCAATAAAGGAAGGAATGCTTTTCCTGCTCCCCTCCCAGCAGAGTCGGCAGGAAAGAGATGCCGTCAAGATCACCGGGGAACTTGGCTTTCGCGAGCCCGGCCAGGGTCGGGAACACGTCAGGCTGGTAAAACACCAGGTCACTCACCTGGCCCGCCTTGATCCTTCCCGGCCAGCGGGCAATGGAGGAGATACGCAACCCCCCCTCATAGAGGCTGCCCTTGCCACCGCGAAATTCCACGCCATTGACCGGGTTGACGTTGGGTCCGAAAAAACCGCGCGGTTTCTCCTTGGAGCGGAACCTGTCTTGTCCGCCGTTGTCGCCGGTAAAGAAAACAATGGTATCCTTCTCAAGCCCGAGTTCGCTGAGCAGGTCGAGCACCTGCCCGACATTGTGGTCCACCATGCTGACCATCGCCGCGTAATTCTTGATATCCTGGTTGATGGAAGGATCCCGGATCCATTCCTCCCCCTTATAGAGTTCCCAGGCCGGGTCATCCTTGGGAATGTCATACATGCCGTGGGGAGGAGTGATGGGAAAATAGCAGAAGAAGGGTTGCTCCTTGTGCTCCCGGATAAACTCCAGTCCCTCCTCCATGATCCGGTAATGCGAATAGGTCTTTCCCGATCGCCCACCGATATTGCCCTCCAGCACCACCTCCTCACTGTTCCTGATCAGGTAGGGAGGAAAAAAGGAGTGCGCATGCACCTGGTCATAGTAGCCGAAGAACACGTCGAAGCCGTGCTTCTCGGGAACCCCGGTGGAATCACGCCCGCCACACCCCCACTTGCCGAATCCACCGGTGGCATAGCCCTTCGTCTTGAGTGCGCTGGCAATGGTCGCCTCATCGGCACGCAGCGGCGTGCCGCCGTCGTTGGCACGCACCGAGGCATGCCCGGCGTGCTTGCCGGTCATCAGGTTGCAGCGCAGCGGCGCACAGACCGGGGAGCCGGCATAGGCATGGGTAAAGCGAATACCCTCGGCCGCCATGCGGTCAATGCGCGGTGTCTTGATATAGGGGTTACCCATGTGCGAGAGCTCATAATAGGCAAGTTCATCGGACATGATGTAGACGATGTTGGGCGGACGCTCAGCCAACAGGCTGCCGGAAAGGCCGAAAAGGAGAACAGGCAAGAGGGTAAAAAAACGCATAACAGGCAACAAAGGAGACGAAGGCACACAACCTGTGTACCGGGATTAAAAATAAAAAAACAGGAACCGGTTCCTACTTCAACTCAGCCGCCTTGATATTGCGGAAATCAATTGCCATCACGCGGCTGCCGTGTAGCTGGATGCCGAGCTTTCCCTTGGCAATTGCCGAGGCAGAGGTGTAGTTCATGACCTTCTCGCCGGCCAGCCAGACCGTGTAGTCCTTGCCTTTGGCCTCGATGCGCATGGTGTTCCAGCCGGAGGGCTTCAGCAACTCCTTGATGCGCTTGGCCTCGACCGGGTAACCTTTCCCGGAGATGTAGGGGGAGGCGGTCATGTCGCGTTTCAGGGAGCCTGAGATACCGATCTGGATCTGCTCCCTGCTGTTGCGGACATAAATGCCGGAGTCCACCGTGCCTTTGCCCATCCTGAAGTCAAATTCAATGACAAAGTCGCTGTATTGCTTCGAGCTCCAGAGGGTCTGTCCTTTCTTCTTCGGCCCGTTCTTCACCATGAGGACCCCGTCCTTGACGGTGAACCAGATATTGTCCTTCGGCACATCCCAGCCGGAAAGGTCCGTGCCGTTGAAGATCGATTCAAGCTTGGGCTCCTCGGCACACAGGGGTGCCAGCGCAAAAGCGGCCAATACCAGCGGAAAAAAGAATTTAATACATTTCATGACTGAAGAATAGCGCAACCACCACGGAGGTCACGCACCATTCTC
>JAPYUT010000109.1 GCA_029940475.1 Verrucomicrobiales bacterium
GCTCACCTGAGAGATTGTGACAACCGCTCCAATTATAATTTATGTTGTTGGCAAATTCCATAACTAGGGCTCCACCTGCAGTTGAAGGGTGTCGATTACGACTAGTGGTATAGATATTATGATGAAAAGTCGCCTGCCCTTCAGACTGCCTAAAGGACGAACACATCGCATGCCCTACGCCTTTTGCATGGAGAGATTTATCAAGCCCTTCGCTGAATATCATCCACTGGAGCGTTGTATGCTTGAGACCGCGAAAATCACCGTTCCCGTCGATACCCCAACTAAAAGAAAGATGATCAAGGATCATATGGTCGCTATCTTCGGCCGTAAAAACGTCTGATTTAAATTTCCCGGGCTTGTTTTCGTCACCTAAGCGAATGCGCAAATACCGAAGGATAATATGACTGCAATCTTCAACTATCACATTTCTATCAGCCACGGTAATCCCTTTGCCTGGAGCTGTTTGACCTGCAATTGTCAGATATTTTATTTTATTAATTCTTAATTTATCTTTCAGTCGGATCAAACCACCAATATCAAAGACAATCGTGCGCGGCCCTTTGATCGATTCGATGCCTTCTCTGAGTGATCCAGGTCCCGAGTCCTTGAGAGTGGTTACATGATAGACATCTCCGCCACGGCCACCTTTGGTAAACTTACCGGCGCCTTCTGCTCCGGGAAAGGCGATGGCATCACCTTCATTGGATTTATTCCGAATTTTCTTCTCAATATCGGGATAGATTGCAGTGCAACCGGTGTACAAAGCTATAAGCATTGGAACCAGTAATTTCATTCTTTCTGCTTTCTAGTTTACGGTCACTTCAATCAGGAAGGATCCATCCCCGTTTTTCTTCAGTACCTTCATGCTCATGGGCGCGTCTTTGTGATCGAATTGATCGCCCGGATGGAATGGGGCATCCAACAAATCTGCTTTCGGGTAAACAACAACCGGGTTCTGTCCTGTAGCCAGTTTGGCATCAACACTGTAAACAAGGACGCCGACAGAATCCAGAACCTTGCCTTTGCTTTGGATGGGCTGTGAAATCTCAACGACAAAGACCTTGCTGGGCTTGACCGGATCATCTGCGGGTATGGCAATCATCGAAACACCGGCCGACGCATTCAATGGTGTCAGTTCGCATCGATGAGTTCCTGAGGCGATATAGGTTTTTCTGTTGGCGTCGAGCCAGCCAAATTTGTGGCGATGCCAGCCGAGGAAGCCGCTCGCCCGACCAGCCGACGACATGATGTCCCAAGGACCAGTGGGATTCTTCGGGCCTTCGACGCCGCCATACGTATACAGATCGGGCAGACCCATCAGATGCGCCGTTTCATGGGCGAGCACATACGGGCTACCGCTGGAAATGTTCAGCGCCACATTGATCTTTTTGCCCTTATAGGGAATGGCGATCTCATCCCGCTCCCCGAACGCGGTGTTCCCGATGCGCGGCATGTTGACCATGATGTAGTCGTAGGCCAGAAAATCGACTTTCGGAAAGAGATCAAATATTTCCACAAACAGTTCACGGTGTGAATCGGTTGTCCTGCTGCTGTAATTCTTGGCAGACTTGGACAAGCGCCGCCAACCATGAACATGCTCGATCTCAATAGACATTTTCCCATAAGACTGTTCATGAAACAGTTTCTGAAATGTCCCGTTGCCCAGAACGACCTTGCTCCGTTCCTTCGTATCGATCTTCATCACGGCATCCGAAAAGTCAGCATAGAGCATGATGGCTTTTTTGTGGCCGATGGTGCTGTCATAGATCAACGGGTCATTGGCACCCTCGGTTTTGTAGACATTGCCCTTGGTGTCCAGGACGGGAACCTGGATTGTGGTCGACTGACAGGACATCAGAAAGACGGCAGTCGGCAAAAGCAGCGTAATGGGTTTCCACATCATCTTAAATATTGCAGGATCAAGCCAGGAACGGCTTAATCGCTCCCAACTGATCAGACTTTTTTGCGATTTTATTTTTTGCGGTTCCTGTAATTCATCATGGTATCGGTTGTGCCGACAAGCCCTTCCTCATTGGTAATGCCCTGGAACACCAGGGGCATGAAGGGTGCCGGGTCCTCCCTCAAGCTCCATGCGATTCCCCGCAACAGGATGAGCCGGTACATCGGGTCAAAATAGGTGTAGGTATAGTGACCGGTGGTGGTGCCGAAAACCCGGCCCTTGCCGGAGGTGTAGGTCCAGAACGCTTCGCTTCGCGCATCCGCGCTCTTCAGGATATCGGCGAAGGGGGTATCATCCTTGTTGGCCTTGGAGGCAATGGTGCCGATGACCTCGACATTGTCGGCCTGGAGCAGGTCCCAGTAGGACTCGTCATTTAGCCGGACGGATTTGGGTAGCCCGGTAAAGGCCGGGTGTTCCGTTTTCAGGAACAAGGGGTGATCATGCGAGAACTTGCCCCAATGTGAATCCTTATTGCCCTGCCAGGAACAACCGATGCACCCTGCCAGCTTTGTTGCCCGATCCACAGGTCGCACAATGCAGGACTCATGGATGGAAACGACGCCGCCTCCACGATTCACAAAGCCCTGGAACATGGCCAACTGCTCATCCGTCAGGTCAGGCAGGTGCAGGAATTGGATCATCAGGTCGGCCCGGTCGAATTGCTCTTGTGTCGGGAACCGGTAGGCCTCCTCCACAGTTACCCGGGCAATGCTCTTGAGCATGGGGACAAACAATTCCTTGATGCGAATGTAGTCATGTTCGCCGCCACCGTGATCCTCGGGCCCGTAGAGCCAGAGGATGCGAATGTCCCGGCTCAGCTTGGCACCTTTCAATTCCCCTGTGAACTGCATGACCTGCGCCCTTGGCATTGGCTTGTTGGGGCGCGGTGCAGCCCGTTGTCCGCGGTCAGCGGCGACCAGTAGGCCGATTGAAGTGATCAGGGGAATCAGCAGTATTCGTTTCATTATTAGTTATGGAAAAAAATCCTAGCCCGGCAACCTAATAGAGGGAAGACATAAAAAATTCCACAAAGTGCAATCTGCCGGGTTGCCCCTTGATAGGAGGGTATGATTCCCGGTTCGACAGGACTTATGCAATTCCATGAATACAATTTATCCGTATTGACTCAACCTGAAGGGCTCGACATTCGGCCCTTTGGCATTCACACTAAGCTCATGAAATTGTTTTTTCTTTTCCTTCCGGTGTTCTCATTTGTCATTGGCCAGTTGACGTGGACTGCCAACGCCGATGACTGGCCGCAATGGCGTGGCTCTGACCGTGATGGGATATCCAAAGAGAAAGGCCTCCTTGAGAAGTGGCCGGAGGGCGGGCCCACCCTGGCCTGGAAAACCACTGGCCTCGGGGTCGGCTTTTCAAGTATCGCAGTTGCCAAGGGAACCATCTATACACTTGGTGACCTGGATGGCGGCAGTTGTGTCATTGCACTCAGTGAGAAAAACGGTGAGCTCATCTGGAAATCAAAGATTGGTGATGCCGGCGGGCATAAAGGCTATCCCGGCACGCGCAGCACACCCACCGTGGACGGGGGGCAAGTCTTCGCCTTAAACCAGCATTCCGATATCGCCTGCGTGGATGCAACCACCGGCAAACTGCTGTGGAAAAAGAATCTCGTCACGGATTTTGGCGGCAAGATGATGTCAGGATGGAAATACAGTGAATCCCCCCTGGTGGACCAGGATCGTGTCATTTGCACGCCTGGCGGCAAGGACGGGACGCTGGTGGCACTCAACCGGAAGACCGGTGCGAAGATCTGGCAGACCGGAGATTGGACAGATACTGCCGGCTATTCATCGGTCATCATTGCCACCATCCACGGCACCCGCCAATACATTCAGCTCACCGGCGCAAGCGTTGCGGGAGTTGACCCCGAAACAGGCAAGGTCCTTTGGAAAGCGGCGCGCCCGGGTCGAACTGCCGTGATCACGACCCCGGTCATCGACGGTGATGTCGTCTTCGTGACTTCAGGATACGGGGTGGGTTGCAACGGGTTTCGTATTACCAAAAAAGGTACCGGGTGGTCGACTGAGGAGATCTATGCGAATACCAACCTTGCCAACCATCATGGAGGTGTTGTCCTGATCGATGGCCACGTCTACGGCTCAAGCGGGGGCACCTTCCGCTGCGTTGCCATAAATAGCGGCGAGGAAGTGTTCAAGGAGCGCAGTGTGGGTAAGGGTTCCACCCTGTATACCGGTGGCCGCTTTATCCTGCGCAGCGAAAAGGGGCCAGTGGCCCTGATTGAAGCCACGCCGGAGGGCATGAAAGAAATCAGCCAATTCGAGCAACCTCACCGGAGCAGTGCCAGGGCATGGCCGCATCCGGTTGTGGCAAACGGCAAGCTTTACCTGCGTGACCAGGACATCCTGCTGTGCTACGGCGTGAGCTCGAATTAGTCTCCTTGCTTCCATCTCAGCGCCACTTGGCGGTCAAGCGTCTGGCGATGCGCCGGGAGAATTCGTAACTCGATTTCTGGGCCGCAGCGACGTCGGTTCGGTGGACTTTGCCGGCGTCGCCGAGTTCCTCGATGGCTCGCAGGGCGAACATACCTACCAGCAGGTTGGGATCGTTGATATGCTCGATCAGCAGTTTTAGCTGGCTTAGGTCGCCGAGCTTGCACAAGGCCTGGGCAGCCGCGACACGGATGGCGGGGTCGGGATCGGCGGTCAGTTTCATCAGCGTGGCTTTGCCCTCAGCCCTCTTGTTGACGCCCAGCCAGACAGCCGCCCAGTAACGCGTCGATGGATCCGGAGACTTTGCATATTCCAACAGCTTGGCGCCGTCGTTCGCTTCCCCGGCAGTGATTACATCGATCAAGCGGCGTGTCTGCCCGCTGTGGTCGTTGTCGAGAAAAGCCAGGTACTTGTTTCCGGCCTCCCGCCCGACGTCCTCGAGGATCGGCTCGGGGATCAGGCCGACGTCCCGCGTCTCGGTCATGCGTTGGGAGAGGACCTTCCGCATGGCAGCCAACTTCTTCTGATGCTTTGGCATCACAGCCAGGTTAACCAGTTCGTGCGGATCGC
>JAPYUT010000110.1 GCA_029940475.1 Verrucomicrobiales bacterium
CCTGATCGATCACGTCGGTCTGGCCCACGATTATTTTCCCTACTTCGGCCTTAATGGCTTCACCTGCCTGGGCAAGCGCTGCAATTGTTTCGGCGTCACTGACTGCTCCAGTGGCATTGCTTTCTGATGTTTCCATTTTTTCTCTCTTCTCTTTTCGTTTATTGAAGCGGTTATCTCTTTATGGAGGATTCTTCAGCCACGGCTTTGAAGTAGCTGCTGACAATATTCTCATAGCCGGCGGGAACCGTGCCGCCAGCCGTATCGCTCTCAAAGGCATCGCCGGTTTTCCTGTCCGCGAGTTCCTTCGCCCGCCGTTCGTAGGCGCCCGCCAATGCCCTTTCGGCCGCGCGCACGTGGCCCTGCGCTTCGCTCAGCGCTTGCCTGACGTCGACACCCTGCTTCTCATTGCGTCGCAGCTGCTCAATGAGGTTAAGGGCCTTTTTGAGGTCGGTGGAGGGCAAATGGTGACGTTGAAGCGCTAACAGCAGTCCATGGTTGTTCTCCTGGCTTTCGTCCTTCGCAGCCCCCATCAAGTTCTTGAGCTTGTTCAAGGCATCCGGTGGGAGCTTGCCGCTTTTCTCAAACTCTGCCGTTTTTCCGGTTCCTTTACCCACGCCGATAGAGGTGGCTGACGCCGTGTCTTCATCGTTAACCTGGCCATCTTCCGCCTGACTGTCAGACACGCGAGACGGCATCGCCACCTCATTATCCGGAATGGCGGGTGCCTTGTCGGCCACCATCTGGCCATCCGCCTGTCCGGCGCGCCCCAAATTCCCACGGCCCTTGGCTTTGGCCGTCGGGTTCGGCGTTTGGTCGGTCATCTGCCCGGCCGCGCTCGCAGAGTCCAGGTTATCCGAAACAGGCGATCCCTCCGGGTCTTTCATATCCATGATCTCACTACCGGACTCGGGTATGGGTTCCCCCAGTTCGTCAAGTCCCTTGCTCAACTCAGAGATCTGAATCGGAAGTTGCGCCGGCAGCTCGCCCAGGTCTGGCGGCATGCCTTCATCTTCCGGGTTTTCCATACGCCCGGGCTCCACCAGGGCACCCGATTGCGATTCCTTCTGCCCCGTCTCCAGTTCCATCGCCGCATCCTGCTCTTTGCTGTTGTCCATATTGCGCGACATGTCGCCTCGCTTCTTGTCACGATCGTTCATATCCATCGCGCCGAGTTCGAGGTTTTCCAACTCCTCCTGAATATTGTGCATCGTCTCCTCGAAGCTCTCGATGTCGGTCGGGTCGGCAAAGTCCCATCCATACTCGGCGTGGTCCTGTTCCATATCCATAAGTTCACGCCTCAACTCTTCCTTCTTCAGATCCAGATCCGCCAATTTCTTCTCATCCTCCTCAGTCAAATCTTCCGGCGCTTTCGCGGCGATGATATTCCGCAGCGCCTCGTTGTCCTCATTCTCTTCCAGCCAGTTTTTGAATTTTTCCTTGGCGTCATCCAAGTCCTCATCTACCGAAGCGGAGGCCTCCTCGCCTTCGCCAAGCAAGTCCGCGAGCTCATCCTCGGCATCCTTCGCCAAGGCTTCAAATTCAGCACCTTTCAAAGCCAGCAGCTGGTTATAGATGATCTGCTGCACGGTTCGCAGGAACCTGAATTCGCCATCGATACGCTCCTGCTCGAGGGGCGTCGGCCCGATCGCAGGCGCCTTTGCCGTGCTGAGGTAAACGGAAACACCCTTAGGCGCGGCGTCATTCCCACGACCTTTACCGAAACAGGCTATCCCGGAGACCGTCTGCTCGGTTCCCATGTCGAAGACAAAGGTTGCAGGCAAGGCAGGGAGCAACACCCCACCCGTCGTTTTCTCTCCCTTAGGAACAACCAGGGCCTTTTGGGCATCCTTGACGCTTGACGACACAAGCTTCCAACTCGAGCTATCAAGGTAAGCATTTTTCTCACCCACGAAGGCCAACGCATCGAGCCATGCTTTGCCTGACCAGTTATGAGTCGAATAGACAACCAGCCCAACATAGCGTGCCGACGTCTCTTTGAATCGGATAACCTGGGTGTCGGTGTGTTTGAATGAGGACCCTGGACCATAGCCGTTAGCGCGCTTCAGTGCGCCCGCATCGAGGCGCGCTCGACCCGCCGCAAAGGCGCGCGTATTGGCTTCCACCGCCTCAACCTCGGCGATGCTCTTCATTCGAGCAGCCATGTGTACCCCCTTATCCGGCACCGTTTTAAGACCGTCGAGCAGCGTTTTATGCACCGCCATCTGCTGACCCAGAATCTTGGTCTGATATTTATCGAGATCCCCCTGGATCGCCTCGTCGTCGCGCCGTTTACGATTCAAGTCAAGCCAGACACCATCACTGTTGGCCAGCAGACCCTCGGTTCCATCGAGTGCCTGCTTCTGGAGTTCGATGGCCCGCTCCAGCGCGGCGTAGAGATCCTTCAGATTTGACTCGCTGTCGTCGGCAAGGTTGGCATCCAGCGTCTTCACCGTAACCAGTAGCGGATCGGATATTCCGGTGTCCGTACCCGGACAGAAGTCATTGCCGTGCACTTCGAGAAAGTACTTATTGCCCGGCTCAAACTGGCTGGCATCGATGTTCAACCGAACACTCTTTTCAATCAGGTCCCCTTCGCCGGGCGCCTCAAAAGCCCAGTCCTGAAGAACCTCGGGCTGACTGCCGGCCTGGGCACGGCGAAACGTCAACTTCAGATCTTTCATCCCATAGTCATCCTTGCCTTCAAATTTCAACGGCAGCGTAGCGCCGGGCACCACGACCTGACTCATTTCGGCATCCACATAGCGCACTTCGGGCTTCCGGTCGGTCATGAGCAGCACGCTGCCACTGCTCAAGATGATGGGTTCGAGCATATTCTTCACCACGGCGATCAGATCATAGTTGCCGCCGGAGTCGCCCACGCTAACACGCGCATTCCAGACCTGGTCACCCGCATCCTGAAAGATGTTCGTGCCGCCTGGCCATTCCCAACGCAGCGATTCAATCGCTTTATCCACTTTGATGCGCACACCCAGCTCGGTAGCGGGCAGACACTTCACTGGGTTCGGCGGTCCACTTTGTTCCCGGGTCGGCATGGCCACATAAGCCGGCGGGGTGACGGTGAAGGTCGACTCCACAATCTTAGCCGCCGGATTCACGGTGACCTGCACACTGCGGGTATAGGTGCGGCCTACGAAGATGCGGAAAGAGAAGCTCCGACGAACCGTCTCAAAGGTGTACTGATAGAGATTCGGATTACCAACAACCGGCCGCATCTTGACTTCCGCGCCCTCGGCACTGTGGCTCTCAAAGGCGCCGACACCCTCCTTGTATTTGATTGACGGATAAATCACCAAATCCTTGCCCTTGGCGAACGTGCTGATATCCAGCGTGATATCCAGATCTGCATATTCGGCGACGGTCACATCCTCTGCCGGTGTCATGACCAGCATGGATGCGGCCGCAGGGGGAGCATCAGCGAAACTGAACGCGTACCGGTTGAATGCACTCTTGAGATAGTTCGGTGCTACGATGCTGTAAGCAATCCACATCACCAGGAGCACGACGACGGCACTCGACCATTTTGTTAATCGGCCCACCTGCAGCAACTCCCGCAGCGGCACATGCCTCCACCCGGTTGTGGCCGCATCCGCGGTGGCATGGATAAACGCTTTCTGCTCCTCACTGTAGCCCATGTCTTCAAACTGCATCGTGTTGATCAACACATTGTCCTCAATGCCGAATTGCTCCTCCAGCTTCAGCGCAACCAACTCGTCACTGCTGCGCTCTCGCAGCGTCCCAACCGCATACTTGAAAAAGCTACCCACGGTGATGACCAGCCCGATGACCGCAAACGGGAAGCGCAGGGAGCTGGGCAGGTTGAGCAGGTTGTCGAGGGCAAAAAGGCTAAGCCAGGTCGTAGCGACGATGGCACCCCAGGTCAGAAAGCCCAGGATCACCGAGGTCGTACGCTGGCTGCGGTTCGCCCGTTCGACGACCTGTCTAAAGTCTAATGCGGCTTGGCTCATGGTCTACCTCCCTGTCCTTTTGGCCCGACAACCAATCTGCCGTCCTGCATAACAACCGGCCAGAGCTCCGGTGAAACCCCCACCTCGGGTGTTTCATCTTCAAGATCTAACCGCACCCGACAAAAGGAACCGCGATCCTCCAAACTCATCTCGCCGGTCTTGGGATCGCGCACATACTTCAAAATACTCAAACGGTAGTACTCCAACAACTTACCGTCCTCCCCCATCTCAAAACTTCCCTGCGACCCCCACCGAGTACTCATCGCCCACGCCAGGGCTTGCTCCGGGTCCGGGATATCTCGGCGAAGCCGAACCAGGGCGAATATCTCTCGATCGTTTTTCTTCGAGATAATCCCGATGAGTTTTCGTTCGTTATAATAGTCCACCGTTTGCTTGAATTCTTTTTCGACCGACTTGAACAGCTCCGTGCGCACCGTGCCCTCGGCCGGCCAGCTGGCCACCCACTTGCCGTTGATTTGCGCAGCCAGAAATACATTCTCGCCGAGGGTTGAATGAACCTTGACGCTGCCATCGGCCTCCTGCTGAACACGCACCCTGGATAAGGTATCCTGCGTCAGTCCGGTCATGCGTATAAGGCTGGGTTCGGCCGTAGCCGGCGTGCCATTCGTGGAGACCACGCGCTTATTTGCCTTGAGAAACGCTTCTTCAGGGACCACCCCGCGGGCGAGGAGCCTGGTATCACCCGCATCCTTGATACGAACGTAGTTGGTATCAATTGAATCAAAGTCAAAGGCGTTGAACGTGATCGGCATGCTGCGCGCAAACTGAGTCCCTTCATCCAGCATCTGGACATGCTTGACCCGCACGAGATCCTCATACGACTGACCCGGCTCACCTGAATACTTCGACTTCACGACCACCTTGGAGGTCTTCATCTTAAAACCCGTATCGGGATCCACGGTCGTCAGATAGACGACACAGGTGCGGAGGAGTCCGGTCACGACCTCGCCACTGTTAAAGACAA
>JAPYUT010000047.1 GCA_029940475.1 Verrucomicrobiales bacterium
GGGTCAGCATTGTTCCGCTGCTGAAAGATCCCGGCAGCAAATGGGATACTCCCGCCGTGAGCGAGTTTCGTCGTGGTCAATGTGCGGTTCGCTCGGAACGCTATCGTTATATACGGTACAGCGACGGCACTGCCGAACTTTATGACCACTCGCGGGACCCGAAGGAATGGACGAACCTCTCAGGGGAGCAATACCATGAGGTGATCAAGGAGCTTTCCCGCTCGATCCCTGAAAAGTTCGCCCCCGATGCGCCCTCCAAAAAGGCGTATGACTTCGACCCGAAGACATATACCTGGACTCACAGGAAGACCGGGCGAAAGACCCATGGGGAAAAATAATGAACCTCTGCAGACAAATCCTGTTTTTTTTCACGCTGACTGTCCTTGCCCTTCCGGCTTATGGCGCAAAGCCGAATATCCTCTTCATCGTTTCGGAGGACAACGGGCCTGAAATCGGATGCTATGGCACGCCGATCGATACGCCGCACCTCGATAAATTGGCCGGTGAGGGAACCCTGTTCAGGAATGCCTACGTTCCGCAGGCGGGATGTTCGCAATCCCGTGCTGCGTTCCTGACCGGGCTGTATCCCCACCAGAACGGGCAGATCGGGTTGGCGACCTGGAATTACGCGATGTATTCAGGAAAGATTCCAAACGTGGTGACCACCCTTAAGGAGGCGGGTTACCACACGGGGATTATCGGCAAGTTGCACGTCAATCCCAAGAGTGCGTTCCCGTTTGATTTCAAGGCCATCACAAGCTCCAACTTCAGCCGCAAAAAAATGTCCGCCTATGCAGAGCAGGCGAAACGTTTTCTCGCGGAGGGGGACAAGCCATTTTACCTGCAGGTAAACTATCCGGATGCCCATCGTCCCTTCATCAAGTCGGTCGACAAGCTCCCGGCCAAGCCATTAACGGGCAATGATGTCGATGCCATCCCCTACATGGGCATCAATCATCCGGAGTTGCGCCAGCAGACCGCGGATTACTATAACTGCATGATGCGACTCGATTCCTATATCGGTGAGTTGCTCAAGGTCCTTGAGGTTTCCGACAAGGCGCAGAACACCGTGGTGGTCTATATCGGTGATCACGGGGCGGATCTCTTGCGGGGCAAGCGAACCTGTTATGAGGGCGGTGTGAAAATACCCATGATCATTCGCTGGCCGGGGGCAAAGGGGGGGCAGGAAAGTAAGCAACTGGTGAGCACGCTGGATCTTTTTCCCACCTTCTGTGAGGTCGCCAATGTCAGTGTTCCTGATACTTTGAAGGGGAGTTACCCGAGACCCGGGCATTCGCTCAAGTCCCTGGTTCACGGCGACAACCCAAAGTGGCGCTCATACCTCTTCACTGAGTTTCACCTGCACTCCAATCACAATCCCTGGCCGCAGCGCGCCGTTCGTGGTGAGCGGTACAAGCTGATCTACAACCCGCTCGCCGGGGAGATCAACCCAGGCTACGCCTTCACCATGGGAAAGAAGTTCTTTGATACGCCCGAGGCGCAACTGCTCGCCGCGGCTCCTGCGCAGGTCCGGGCGGCCTACAAGCTGATGAAGAAGCCTCCCAGCTATGAGTTGTATGACCTGCAGGTTGATCCCTTCGAGTTCAAAAACCTGGCCGGTGATCCGGTTTATGCGAAGACATTGCAAGGCCTGCGATCTGTGCTTGCCCACTGGCAGAAAGACTCGGGCGATGTCCTGGCGTTCCCGCAGCTTGCCCGCAAGCTCTTCGACATGATCCGTGCAGCAGGAACAGAGCAGAGAAAAGCGCTGAGCTATCAATTTATGGAGCCCAAATGAGCCGCTACAGCCTGATTTTTCTGCTCCTGGTGTTGGTCGCGCGTGCGGCTGCACTTCCGAATGTGCTGTTCATTGCCGTCGATGACATGAATGATGGCATCACCCTCTTTGGTGAGAACCGTCCCTTCAAGACTCCGAACATCAAGGCCCTGGCTCGGCGTGGGGTTTTCTTCAGCAGGGCGTATTGCGCGTCGGCAGCCTGCAATCCCTCCCGTGCCGCCATCCTAAGCGGGAAGCGTCCCCACAATACCGGTGTTTACGGTAATGATACTGACTGGCGTGCTGCCACAAGGGGCCGACTCACGTTGCCGGAATACTTCGGCAGGCACGGATACTACACGGCGGGCTTCGGCAAGATTTATCATCACAAGGGGGATGGCGCGTTCAATGATCCCGCTTCCTGGGACAATTTTCGCAAGATGGATCCTCAGTATATGCCGACAAAGAAACTCAACGGCGCGCCGGGATACGGTTCACGCAACACCGATTGGGGAGCATGGCCAAAGGATAGTGAGGAATCCAAAACCATGGACTACAAGTCGGTCAGTTACGCAATCGAGGTGTTGCAGCAGCAGCACAACAAGCCGTTTTTCCTGGCCTGCGGTATCTTCAAGCCGCACTCGCCTTTTTTTGCGCCCAACAAATACCACGAGCTCTACGATGAGAAGATTGTGCTGCCGCAACGAAATGCCGATGATTGGAATGACCTGCCTGCCGGTGCCGCCAGGCTAATGGGGTCAAAGAAATGGTTCTGGAAGGGCATGATGAGAGTCGATGAGCAGAAGGGCGGATCCTATCGTGACTTCATCCGTGCCTATGCCGCCTGCTGCAGCTTTGCCGACATGTCGGTTGGCCGGTTGATCAGTGCCCTTGATGCCAGCGGGCACGCGGACAACACGGTCATTGTCCTCTGGTCGGATCACGGGTTTCATCTCGGGGAGAAGGATCATATCGAGAAGTTTGCGCTCTGGGAGAAGGCCAATCATGTTCCCTTCATCATCGTTGATCCCCGAAACCCCGGAAGTGCGGGCAAGACCTGTGATCATCCGGTCGACCTGACCACGATTTACCCGACACTGGTGAAGTTGTGCGGGTTGCCTGCCAATGCCAATACCGATGGCATCAGTGTTGCGACCCAACTCAGGGACCCGGACCGTGTCATCGGCAGGCCGGCACTGATGACTTACGGTTTCAAGAATCACGCCGTGCGCACCAGCCGTTGGCGCTACATCAGGTATGCCGATGGCACCGAGGAACTCTATGACCACGACCAGGATCCCAACGAGTGGACCAACCTGGCCCTTGACCCTGCTTATACTCAAATTATCAGTAATCATGCAAAGTGGCTGCCGGGCAAGAATGCCAAGGCTTATCGAAACCCCAGGTAAAACGGCAAAGGAGTAGCAGGCTATGAAGAGAATCCCGTTCCTTTTACTGAGCCTTGCTTTCCTCTCCTTCGGGGAAGCTGCAGACAAGCCAAGGCTCAATATTGTCTTTTTCCTCATTGATGACATGGGGTGGACGGACCTGGGGTGCTATGGCAGTGATTACTACGAGACGCCCAACGTGGACCGGCTCGCGCAGCAGGGAATGAAGTTCACCGATGCCTATGCCGCCGGTTGTGTGTGTTCGCCGACGCGGGTCAGCATTTTGACCGGGAAGTATCCCGGGCGACTGCATATCACGCACGCAATTCCCATCCAGGGGGCGCAGCGCTTGAAGGCCCCCCTGCCACTGATCGAGGCAGTCTACAGGAAGAACCTGCCGCTGGAGGAGGTGACCATTGCCGAGGCGCTGAAGGAAGGCGGTTATGTTTCCGCCACTATGGGCAAGTGGCATGTCTGCTGGGATAAGGAGTTCTATCCGCAGGCCCAGGGCTTCGATGTCAATGTCGGGGGCAACAACATGGGCAATCCGGGCAATTATTTCTATCCCTATAATGGTTCCTGGCGCATGACGAAAAAACATCCCCTGACGCGCTGGAATACCCTTCCGGATGGTGAACCGGGTGAATACCTCACCGACCGGTTGACTGACGAGGCGCTTGCCTTCATGGACAAGCACAGGGAGCGCCCCTTCTTTCTTTACCTTTCCCACTATGCTGTGCATACCCCGCTGCAGGCGCACAAGAAGATGATTGCCAAGTACAGGAAGAAGCCCGCGGGAAAACATCATAAGAACCCGGCCTACGCCGCGATGATCGAGAGCGTGGACCGGTCGGTGGGGAGAGTGATGATGAAACTTGAGAAACTCGGCCTTGATGACAAAACGGTGGTCATCTTCACTTCAGACAACGGCGGGCATGGCAGGATCACCTCGCACCATCCGTTGCGGGGCAACAAGGGAAACTTCTACGAGGGGGGGATCCGTGTGCCGCTGATTGTGCGGTGGCCGGGCGTTGTGAACCCGGTAAGCCAATGCCGGATCCCGGTCATCAGCACGGACTTTTTCCCGACTATTCTGGACATTGCCGGGTTGCCGCCCCGGCCTACAGACCATATGGACGGCGTGAATATTGTCTCCCTGCTCAAGCAGGAGGGGGAGTTGAAACGCGATGCCTTGTATTGGCATTATCCCAATTATATCGGTGCCGGGCACCCTGGCGGGGCGAGACCGTGCAGCGTTATTCGCAAGGGGGACTGGAAGCTGATCGAGTCCCTTGAGGACAATCGACTGCAGTTGTTCAACCTCAAGGAAGACCGGGGAGAGAAGAATGACCTGGCATTAGGGATGCCGGAGAAGGCGCAGGAGTTGCACCGTATGCTTGAAGAGTGGCGCAAGGATGCTGCCGTGCAGATGCCCAAAGTGAACCCTGACTTTAATCCGCAATAGGATGCAACAAAACAGGCAAGCCTAAGCTTATTCCCTGTCCACTTGAGCCGTCCGCGCCGCAATCGAGAACCGACGATCCAGTCGAACCAGGTTCCCTTGTCGGTCCTGCACTGAAACACTCAGGGTTGCCCCGGTCAGGGAATGGATGGTTTGAGAGAGTTGCCATTGCCATACTCCCTGCTGGGTTTTCCTGAACTTGGAGGCAGCGTTTTGTCCTGCGGGCAGTCCATCGAAATCAACGTCGAAGCGTACCTCGAAAGTGTTTTCGTTGAGCCCGGTGTAATAATCGTGCATGCCGATGCGAACCCGGGTAAGTGGGGCATTGCGTCCGGCTTGAGGCAGGTTAACCGATAATGTGGGGCGTAACTCGTCAAGGAACCAACCGCGTTCCTTGTAATCCTGTTGCTGGCGGCTGATCGGGGCACCAAGGTCGATCCAGCGTGCAAAAGTCAGCTTCTCCTCCGCGCTCAGGGGCGGCACCCCGGAATCCGGCGGCGGACATGCGCGGCCAAGGAAATCGATGTCGGCATCGTTGGGGTTAACGCCTTCAGGCAGGGTGGATGGGTCGCCGGGCACTTTCTCGGTCGGGTGAGCTGCATTGCTCCAGCCGTCCAGGCGTTTGCCGTAAATCTGCCATATCAGCAGGCTGCGCCGGGACTGGAATTTCCGGATGTAGCGGGAGGCATTGGTTTGCCGCCATGAACCGTTCTTGATCACCGGTTTGCGCCCATACTTGGCCTGTTGATCGTTTGCCAGGCGATGCCAGGTGTTCTCGTAACCATCGACCTCATCCTCGTCATCCAGCACCAGTTGGGCAGCGGGATTCCTGCCCATGGCGTGACATTTGACGCAAGAGCGCTGCAACAGCGGCTTGATGTCCCTATAATACTCGACGTCCACGGCCGCGACGGATTGTTTCTCGACTTCCAGTTCCCCCTTACCTGGCTTGAGCAGGGTTGCCCATTGACTCAGATCTGTTGGTCGATATCCCGATTTCCCGGCAAGGGTCAGGGAGAAATCCAGACCCTTTTGGGCGTGGGCATGACAACCGCCGCAATCGTAACGTTGTTCGCCTGGCCGCAACTGGTGCCAGGTTTGCGACATATTCAGCACCATGGCATTGCGGTCCAGGGTCTGGAAGGTGAAGGGCACATCGGCTGGAATCCGGGCCAGGAAGCTGGTGTCCGGATTGCCCTCCGGGTCGAGAATCTCTTTGCCTTGCGCATCTTTCTTACGCAGCAAAATCTCTCCGAGAATGCGCAGGCGTTCCTGGGCATGGTTCATGAAATTACGGGAGTTTCGCCCCACCTTGGCGCCATAACTGAAGTGCGAGCTTGGCTCCATGGCCAGAATGCGCACCGCAAAGATATCATGATCGGCATACTTGCCGGCGTCTGCTCCCTGGGTTCTCCAATTAGGGCTGGCCCCGTTCTGCGAGGTGTTGAACGGGTCCAGTCCATCGAAGGATTTCGCTCCATATCCCGGGCGGGTGTTGCGCTTGTAAAACGAGGAGGTGCCGACCAATCCAAAGGGCGTGCCCGCGGGCAGGTCGGCATGCATGGAACCATCGTTGGCGAGCGGCGCAAGAGTGGCCGGTTCATCGATGCCGTAGATCGCCCGGTAAGTCACCACCGGTTTCGGCTGCATCTCGTTGTAGCGCGGGTCATTCTTTAGTTTTATCAATTCGCGATAATCTTGCACCGGTACCCCGCCGGGCACACGGTAGATGCCTCCGTCGTAGTCGGGTTTGTTCACCGGGCGGCGTAAATCGTTGGCCGGGCCGGGTGACCACACCAACAGCAGGTCATTGCCTGGGGCGGAACTCGGATGGGTTACCTTGCCGACGTAATTGCCCTGCGCATCCTTCGGTGAGGCATTGTCCTGCCCGTGAGTGAAGCGGGTGAGCCCGTCCAGGCCCTTCGGGGAAAAGGCAATCGATTCATAGCGCGGTTTTCCGTTACCGTGGACGCCTTGCTGGAAGCGGGGATTGGACTCGTGACGTGGATTGGGATCACCGAAGGGAGCCACCCCGTCCGGTGGTTTCGGGGGCAACGAAAACAAGCTGCCGAAGCCGTTGTTGTTCTGGTTGTAGTAGTGCTCCACCACGAGGTCGCCGCGCGATAGCTGGGTCTGGAAATGATAAGCCGAAGCCCCGGAAAACACACTGACCAGTGGTTGCCATTGAGTTCCGTCCGGGCGGATGGCCCACAGGCTCCACAGGCGTTGATCGCGCAAGCCCTGTCCCTCATAGCTGGAAAACATGATGCGACCGTCCTTCAAGACTGTGGGATGCAACGCGCTGCCCAGGTTCAGGTGACCAATGAGTTCCACGTTCTTGCCATCCTCGTCCATGACGAAAAGCTGCAGGTTGGGGAAGGTGTAGCTTTTGTTCGGCAGGTAGCCGTTGCGGCTGGAACTGAACACCACCTTGCCACCCGGCAGTGGACAGGGGCCGAGGTTAAAGATGCCATAGCCCAGATTTACCTTGTCGCGGTCGGCGGGACGCTCCGCCCAATGCGCAACTCCCGTATTGGGCGTCCATTCCTGATGGGTTAGCCGGAGGATCTTCCGGCTCTTCACATGAATCTTGTATATGTCCGCCCCCGCCCTTGACGCCAGGCGCCGTTGGGAATTCAGGGCTTGCTTGCGCTGATCATGAAAATAGGAGTAATAAATCCACTCACCATCCAGGGATGGAAAAGGGTCGATCACTGATCCGTTGCCTCCCTTTACCAGTAATTCCTCGCTGCCATCGGGGTGAAGGAGCATCAGGTCCGCACCCGGTTCCATGCGGATGGGATCCTTGACTTCCGGCCAGTAGGCGTGACCCTCGTCACCGTATCTCGGGGCCCGCACGTAGACGATGTCGTAGTCGTGGACGGAGGCAAGCTGCAAAACCTCCGCCTGTCCCTGGCTTGCAACCACAAGAGGAAGCAAGATGAGCGCAACGAACCTTTTCATGACGCATTCTACCATATTATTCATGGTGGTTCCATGGAGAAAAAAATTCTGAGACGCTGTGCGATGCAGGCGATTTGCTTGCTGCCAGGGAAGTTTGCCATGAAGCAACGAAGTGCAAATCCATTTAAAAACAGAACGAACCTGAAATACCTCGTGTCACTTGCTGCGGAAGGATTGAGAGCTACTCCCCAATGGTAAATGCAATCCGGATGAACCTTCCGCCACGCACATTCCAGGTCTCCCGCATTCCGTCCACCTCTTCAAAAAGCCGGCCAATACTGTTGCCGGCCAGGTCCTCCAGCAAAGCCTCCACCACGATCCGGTAATTTCCCTCATGCCAGGGGCGATCCGGATGCCAGCTCCATTCTTTTTCCCCCTTGGCCACTCCGGGTATGCCGCTGATTGCCTTCCCTTCAGAATTGTAGACCACCAGAACCCGTTCCAGTAAGCCATGGTCAAGTGCTTCCTGGAATGCCAGTTGCAGGGGGTCACGTGTGCCCGCTGAGGGTATGCTCAGCTTCCATTTTACAGGGTCCGGCTGTGTATAGTCTGCTGTGCATGCCCGAAATTTCTTGGAGAAATCCTCGGTCATGGTTCTCCCCATCGCATCACGCCATGCGGCATTGATATGTAAGCTGTATTGCCCGCCCTCTTCCAGGGCACGTCCTTGTTCCTTATTCGGTTTGAGTCCGCGCTTAACCCGCCCGGGATCAAAGAACAGGGTCAGGCGTTTGCCGTCCGGGTCCCAGAGTTCTCCTGCCAGTTCCAAAAACGGCAGGGGAACCTGCCCGCCTCCTGTCTTTATCAACCGGACGTTTCCTGATGCCTCGCCGATGGCCATCGGTTCCGAGAAGTGGAGGTAAAACTTCAGCATGTTCTCAGGCAGGACATTTGAGCTCGGATAAACGGCCGTGATGCGGGCTACCGGGGTCATGTCCGCTGCCGGAATGGAGAACACCCGGTGGAACCCGCCGGCTGAGACAATGTAGCGGACACCCGGCGTCAGGGGAAAGCGTGGCGTGAAGCGTAATCCCCCGTCGATTTTTTCCAGTTTGCCTGCCACCGCCGGCAGGTCCGCTCCGCCCTCTACACGGACAATGAACCGGCTACTGTCCTTCGCGCCTTGCGCTATAAACGAACGCCTGTCGGCAGAGAGCGAAATGGGAACCTCTCCGAGTGCGTTTCCACAGAAAAAAACCGCCAGCAATGCCAGGTGGCAGGAGGAGTTCACGGCAGGGCGACCTGCTCGAGTGAATGCCCGTTTTCATCCTTGCGAATGACTGCCGCGTGCTTGTTATCCACCTTTGCCAGTTGGATCACGCCCTGCCAATCCTCAATGGTTTCATAGGTAAGTCCGGCGGTCTTCGTGATCCTCTCGGCAATTGAATCAATGGTGGCAATGTCCTCGGTCGACACCTTCATCACGCCGCGCGCACTGTTGGCCATCAGGATGTAGCGTTTACCGGCTTTCTCGTAGCCGAACATGTCGAGGGGGCGATTGCGGTTACCCAGTTCCGCCACGGTTCGACCCTTGACTTTCGCACCCGGCGTCAATTTCGACAGCGGGATGCAGACCAGCGGCGTGCAGGTGTAGGAGGCGACAATATTCGCCTCGCCGCCGATATCCATGGGCATAAAGGTGCGGATCGGGGAATGCGTCTCCTCTTTTCCGTGTGCGCCGTGATAGATCTCCAGGCTTGTTGTGCCGACAGTTCCGGTAAACGGATAACCGGTGACCCGCAGGGTTGAGGCGAATTCCTCGTTTGATAACCCGGCGATAGCCAGGCGGCCATCAAGCCACGCGAGATCCGTGATCGACTCAAGGCGCTTGTTTTTCTTCCTTCGCCCCTGACCGGTCACCCTGTCCTCGGGTGCATTCAGCAAAGAGACACTGGTGGATTTTGTTTTCTCCAGGTCGACAACACTCAGGGTGCTGCCATTTGCCTTTACCAGCACCGGCGCGGCATCCTGACCGAGCCCCCTTGAGACCGACAGGTAGGCAATGCCTGATTGCGGATCAACAGCGAGATCATTAATGTTGATCTGGTCGGCCTTGGTTCCAAGTAAAGCTGCGATCTTGGCATCGATATTCTTGATGTTCAGCTTGCTCCCGACCTTCGCTCCTGCACTTCCAAGTTCCAGGGCAAACACCGCGGCACCCTTCGGGTCAGCGACAAAAAGAACCCCTTCCGGACCGAATTCGAGGGATCCCAGGGATTTGGGTTGAGAGCTTTCAGCCAGGGCAGCAGCCGCAGCTAATGTCATTAAAACAAGGGAACAGGCTAGTCGATTCATCATTTAATTGGGTTGGATTCATGCGGAATTTAAGGGGTTTGCCGGAGCAATGCCAGAACCGAACACTAAATACCCTAAAAAAAGCAGGTGAGTTCCATCATCCATGTGCGCCCATTACACTTGTTCGCGGGATAGGATTGTAGTTAGCTTGATGCGCTAATGAAGGCTCCGTATTATTTTTCACTGCTGCACGATGGGTAAGGTGAAGCCAAGCAAAACGAAGCGCAAGAAAGGTTGTTACTCTTCTTTTTTCTCGGTCCTGTTGGTCCTGCTTATCCCGGTGTTGCTCCTCGGCGGTTACTGGGCCCAGCAGGCTGGTTTCGAGGAGATTCGCCAGATGCGTCAACTGGAGCGCATCCCGCATGTGGATGCGATTGCCCTGATCGAGGGGGAAGTGACCATGGAGGGGCGTGCCCTGCCCGGCGGAAAGATGGTGCCCGGCAAGTATACCAAGAAACGCAGCTACTACCTTTATTGGGAAAAGGAGGAATATGTTGAGGATGATGACGGAGGAGGCTCCTGGGTAACACGTGATTCGGGAACACGGTATGTGCCCTCCTTCCTGATGAAGGATCCTACAGGGGAAGTCCTTGTTTCCCTTGAGTCACTTATGGAAACCCGTTCGAGCCCAGCTCTTGGCCGCGACCATCGCCACAGGAAAGGTGACTACCGGTTCTCTGAGTATCGTCTTGACCCGGGTGACAGGATGTTTGCCTTTGCCAAGGCGGAGCCGTGGGAAGGAAAGGTAGAGGGTGACCCGATGCTTGGGCTGAAGGTGTTCAATGCCCCCAGGCGCATAAGGACAGACGCCACTGATGAAACCGATCAGTTGATGCTGGTTCATGTCACCGTCGTCAAGGAGGTGGTTCCGGGTTCGCCGGCGGAGCGTGCCGGTCTGAAAAAAGGGGACATTATCCGGAAGCTTGACGGCATTGACGGCAGGTTGGTGGTTAGTGAAGATGCCTCATGGGTGGAGTCTCATGTCTCCAAGAAGAAAGTCGGGGACAAAGTGCAATTGCGTATTGCCCGGGGGAAGGAGGCCGAGGAGCAGACCATTTTCGTGGAACTGGGCAGACGGGTGAGTCCTGCGGGGGATAAGTCCATGTCTGGCTACCAACTCAACTTTAACGCGCAGGGATCGTTTACCCCGGTGCTCTCCGAAGGGTCAAGCGCCACCTCGGTGCGCAGCGTACAGGGAACAATCGGAGTCCTGTTGAGCGTGGGAAGCCTGGCAGCCTTTGCCTTCGGCATCATGCTGTTGTGCTTCAAGCTGCGCATTCACCGCCTGCTGGTTTTCCTGTCCCTGCTCAGTGGGCTCAACCTGTGCGTATTGTTGATGATGGGCCTGAAGATGATGGCTACTGACCTGAAGGACGGCAAGGATCGCCTTTGGCGCCACAATCTAAGCGCCGCTTCCGCCATTGAGAAGGAGTTGGGAATGCTCAAGGGAAGCTTTAATTGGGAATCCTCGTTTCAAAAACTCAAGTCCCAGCAGGATGAGCAGACCCGGCGACGCGTCCTGGGAATCCGCCAGGATTACGCGGCTGCAATTGAACGCAGCAACGCGATCCTCGGCAGGTTCCCGGAGCGCCACCTGGCGCGCTACTGGGATGTCCGGCCAAGGCAATCAATCCTTGAGGAGGATGATCCCCAACTGGCTGATTTCGAGATTGCCCCGAGCCCGATGCCGAAGTGGTTGACCTGGGTGGGGGGTATCCTGGCGTTGGCCGGCGGTGTCCTTGGCAGTGTGTTCGGGTTCAGGAGGGTGAAGACCAAGCGTTACATTGAAAATGTGCCGACCTCATTGTCGAGCGGGCTTGCCTACGGTCCCGCGGAGATCAAGGGGAAGGTGATCCTCTATGAGGGGGGAGATCATTTCATTGAGGGGCCCTTGACCGAGGCCAGGTGCTGCCATGTCCACTACAAGGTGACGGAGACCACGGGATCCGGGAAGAATCGCAAAACGGTCACCATTGAAAAATGGACAAAGCAGGTTCCCTTTGAGTGCCGGGACGCTGAGGGTGTTGTTCGTGTGGTCCCCGAGGGGGCGGAGGTGCACGCCGACCTGGTAATGCACAGAAGTTCCGGCTCGAGGGACTATTATGAGTACCACATTGCCGAGGGTGAGGAACTCTACATCCTGGGCTCAGCTGTCATTGAGCCGGTCGTGGGGGAGACGCTGCAGATGGCTGACGGGGATAATGACGGGTTTCCGTTCCTGATCTCGGACAAGGGTGAGAATGAAACCATGCTCAAGATCAGTCGCGGCGGGTTGATCAGAATGAGCTTTGGCTTTATCGGCATCGTCATGATGGTGATGCTGATGTTTGCCGGCACCGGTTCCTATTCGCCCAGTGACTTCATGGCGGCGGCCCTCACCGCCCCGGCTTTCCTTGTGCTCAGCACCTTTATATTGATGTTCAATGACCTGGTGTTCCTGCGTAACCGGATCAAGCGGGCGCATGCCAATATCGAGGTTTCGCTGAAGAAGCGAATTGACTTGATCTCGAACCTGGAGTCCGTCGCCAAGGCCTACCTTGAGCACGAGCGGGAGGTGCATGAGAACATTGCCGCGCTGCGTTCGATCCTCAGCGGCAAGAAGAAATACAGCCCTGAGGAGATTGACTCGGCGATCCGTGCCGAGAGCGCGGTGACCAAGCGGATGTTGGCACTCGTTGAGGATTACCCGGAGCTTAAGGGCAACGAGATCATGGGCACCCTCATGGAGGACCTGATCCTGGTCGAGAACGAGGTGGCCCTGATGCGCAACGGCTACAATGACAGTGTCGAGCTTTACCGCACAGGATCGCAACGATTTCCCGAGGTTATCCTCGCCAAGGCCTTCGGCTTCAGGAACGCGGATTTCCTGCGTGCCCAACTCGAGGTGCGCAAGGCACCGGAGGTGGACCTGAAGCCCTGATGATCTCAAGCTCGCAGTGGCGGAGTATCACTCTTTTTTTAGTGACTCGACAACATCATCCGCTTCCTGCAGAATTAATCACCATGAAACCAGTTTCACGACGCAACTTCGTTCGCGCCTCGGCAGCGGCAGCCATTGCGGCACCCACCATCATTCCCTCCCACGTGCTCGGCAAGGATGCCCCGAGCAACAAGATCACGGTTGGATTTATCGGTACCGGGGGTCATGGGACAGGATGGAACCTACCGGCTTATTTGAGCAACGCGGATGCGCGGATTCTTGCGGCATGTGATGCTGATGAGGGCAGGGCAAGGCATGCCAAGAGAATCGTTGACCAGAATTACGGCAACAAGGACTGTGCCACGACGCGCGACTTCCGGGAAGTACTGGCACGTGAGGACATTGATGCCGTGATGATCTCAACCCCGGACCACTGGCACACGCTGATCAGTGTCATGGCCATGCGTGCAGGCAAGGATGTCCAGTGTGAGAAGCCAACCCTGACAATCGATGAGGGTAAGCTGCTCACCGAGACGGTGAGAAAACACAAGAAGGTATTCCAGACGAGCACGGAGGACCGTGCTGTACCGGTCTATCACCGCATGGCCGAACTGGTGCGCAACGGCCGTATCGGAAAGCTTGAACGCATCGAGGTCATCCTGCCCAAGCAGCCTAATGGGCCCGGTAATCCCACGCCGCAACCGGTGCCGAAGGGATTTGATTATGACATGTGGCTGGGGCCCGCACCGCAGGCTCCCTACACCAAGGACCGGGTGCTTTTCCACTTCCGTTGGATTTCAGATTACTCGGGGGGCATTATCTGTGACTGGGGAACCCATCTCTTTGACACCGCGCAGTGGGGTAATGACAGCGAAAGAAGCGGCCCAGTTGAGATAGAGGGAACCGGAAACCGCTGGCAAGGGGGACTCTATGATACCGTCAAGGATTATGACGTGACCTACCGCTATGCCAATGGTGTCACGATGACCTGCAAACCCGGCAACCCGAGTATTAAGTTCATCGGCAGTAAGGGATGGGTTGGCAATACCGGCTGGCGCGCGCCCCTAAAGGCAAGTTCCAAGGAGATCCTCGAGTCCAAGATCGGCCCCGGGGAAACCCACCTGTTCACCAACCCCAAGGGTGAACACCGTAATTTCCTCGACTGCGTGAAGTCACGCAAGGATCCTTATTTCCCGGTCGACATCGGTCACCGGGTATCGACGGTCTGTCATCTGGCCAATATTGCCATTGACCGGGGCTTGAAATTAAAGTGGGACCCGGTGAGGGAGGTGTTCGTGGGTGACGACAAGGCCAATGCAATGTGCAAAATCCGGGCCGGGCGGGGAGAATGGAAAGTGATGTGATTCCCGGGAGATTATGCCCGGGCATCCTGTTGGCGATTGCCGGAGAATGAAGCGCAGCAACAAAGGGCGCTTTAGGCATCAGCAACGAAGATGCAGGTCAATCCGGTTAATTAATTTTTGCTAGTACACCCACTGGATTGGGCCGAATGATGAATACCGGGCTCAATCAATGCTGATGAGGATATCCATCAAAACTGTCAGGGTTGCATTGCCAGTCGGATTTCTCGTTCTGTTTATCCTCATGATATCCGCTTGTTTGCAGATGTTGCCACGACCGGTGATGTTGAGGCAAGTTGATCGTTCCCTTGGTTTTGCCCGGGACATCGAGGAGATCATGGCGAGGTTCTGCTTTGATTGCCACGGGGTGAAGAACAGGGAGGCCGGGCTCGATTTACGAACTCTCCAGTCCATCCTCTCCGGCGGTGAAAGCGGACCCGCAATTGTGCCCGGGCACCCGGAACAAAGCATGCTTTTTCACATGGTGGATGACCGGCACATGCCACCGGAGGGGAAACGGCCGGGAGCATACCAGCTCCGGCGGTTGCGGCAGTGGATCGCATCCGGGGCACATCCTTGAGCAGGGACTCTTGGTAATGATTAAGTTCCGTTGACCCCAGTGAGTTAAAGGTGGAGACTTTAAAAGCCAAACCACTCCATCAGCCGACCATGACCATGAAGGACACTTCTTTTGAACTTGAAGCAGGGGGATCGACCGCAGGTTCCGTCAACGTTTCATCGCGACGCGATTTTACCAGGCGATCTGTCCAGGCGCTGTTGACAATATCGCTGCTTGATCACCTATGCGCGACTAATCTCCTTGCAGCTGAAGCCAAATTAAGTGCAGAGAAATGGCTTAATGAAGTCAACCAGATCGGCCTGGACATGAAAGGCGAGAAGGTGCAGGAGACCGAGTGGCAGAGCCGGATCGAGGATCTGCTGCAAAACCGGATTGACCTTTCGCAACTGCTCAGGCTGATAGACTTTGAGCGTATCGAGAAAACCACAAAGTTTGTCGACAACGGTGCGCGCAGTATCCGTCCCAGATTTCCGAAACTCGAGGGGGTTCCGGACAGGCTGGTGTTTGGACAGCAGGTTTTTGCATTGAAAAAAGGTCGCTCGGTCGTGCCGCACGGCCACAACAACATGGCGACTGCGTTCATGATCCTGAAGGGTAATTTTCACGGGCGGCATTATGACCGTGTGGCCGACGAGAAGGAGCACATGATCATCAAGCCAACCATTGATGCCAAGTTTGGTCCCGGTAAAACCTCAAGCATCTCGGACGTGAAGGACAACGTACACTGGTTCAAGGCGGAGGACGAACCCGCGTTTATTTTCAACATCCACGTTTTCGGGCTGAACCCCGGGAGTGGCAAGCGCACAAGTCGGGTTTACGTTGATCCTCTTGGGGAAAAACTCGACGATGGCTTAATCCGTGCCCGCTTGATTGATTCCAAGGAGGCGCATCAGCGATACGGCTAGTCGCAGGTAAATGCCGAGGGTATTAGGGTAAAGCCCTGAGTTCTTCGGCCGCCAGGGGGTCAACGCGCTGAAACCCGCTTTTTAAGGGTTGCCTGTGCCCCCCGAGATAAGTGCCTTTATCATCGTGCGGAAACCATCCACCTGCACCCGGTAGCTGCCCAGTTGCTGCTCTGAGAGAATGGGCTGCAGGCGCTCAATGCGATTGTCGATTGCCTGGTCGACGAATCCGTTGAACTCCTCAACCGTCGTTCCTTCCGGAAGGCTGCCGGGTTTTTCCGCAGCATTGAGCTCGACGAATATGTCAAAGGCTTCATCCTCCTGCTGTGCCGTGAGATCGGCAATACCGCGCAGGCCATCGAGATCCTCGTTGGTTTTTTTCTCGATCCTCTTGACCTCGCGATCATCAGCGTAGGCGTTGTAATCCTCCAGTTGCTCCCCGGAGAGGAGGTTGACCATTGCGGCATCAAGCACACTGAAATTATCCTCATCCGCCGCCAGGAGATCGGCAAGGGATGCCTTCCCGGTGATCATTAACATTCCTGCCGCCTGCTGTTTCTTGGTCCTTGCCATCAGGATTTCGCTCAATTCCTCCTGCTGCGATTCATTCAGGCCGAGGAACTCAGTCAACTTGGCGACCTCGCCGGAGACTTCGGTTTTGGATTTCTGGTCCCCCATTGCCTTCATGAACTCGAGGATGGGATTTTTCTCCTCCTTTTCCGTTTCCACTGCCTGCAATTCCTGAGGCTTCTTGCCCTCGGTGATTGCACTTACGGGAGCACCCCCGGGGCGTTTATTTCCCCTTCCCGGGCGAACAGATTGCTGTAAGGCCTTCAACTGCGCTTCAAGGGCCTCAATGCGTTGGCTTTCATTTTTTCCCGAGGCCTTGGCTGTCGCGCTCATGATTGTCGGGTTCATGAGGTATTGTGCCAGGAGGGTAACGACAATTCCCGAAACCGCAGCCACTGCCACTATGATTATTAATCGTGGTGATCTGGATTCACTCATAATGAGAGGATATCCTGTTTTGCATTCAACGCGATTATAAAATATCTACATGTTTTATAAGGGCTCATGTCTGCGCCCTTGTCCCCGCCCGGGGTATTAGTTTAGGCTTCAGGATATGAAAAGTGCATTCACGGTATGCTTGGTGTTCTTCCTTATTGTCTTGGGCTTGGTGGGGGCCGATACCGGCTCATTCGTCACTTATCCTGCATCAGTGGCTTCTTACCTGGAGCGTGTTCAGCAGGGCAGGCAGACCCATGCATTTGTGGCAGGCAAGGATTTCGGGAAATGGCAGCAATCAGCCCGGGTTGCGTTGATTAAGTTGATCGGATTGAAGCAGATGCAGGAGGAACTCGCCGGTTTCATCCCATCGGTCATGATCGGCAAGGCGGAAGACCTAGGGGAGTCCTTCACCCGTTCACTTTGTTCCATTGAGACCGAGCCGGGAGTGAAGATCCCGTTCTATTTGCTTGTTCCCAAAACCTCCAGTCCGGAAAAGCCAGCGCCATTGTTTCTTGCCCCACATGGGCATGATACCCTCGGGTTGCATTCCTATGCGGGTGCCTTTCAGGATGAGGCTCACCGCAAAAAGGTGATGGCAAAGCAGGGCAACATTGCCGAGCAGGCGGCCAGCCGCGGTTTCATCGCCATTGCTCCCGCCACAAGGGGGCTGGCAGCCGAGGTGATCATTCCCGACCCCAGGGGGCGCCATGGCAACCGTCCCTGCCGCGCGCAATTGATGCATTGCCTTGTTGCCGGGCGAACCCCGATTGCAGAGCGGGTCTGGGACATGCAGTGCCTGTTTGACTGGGCAGGGAAAGACGCCCGGGTGGATGCAACGCGTATCGTCATGGCGGGAAACTCCGGGGGTGGTGTTCTGACGGCCTATACGGCGGCAATTGATACCCGCGTGAGTGTGGCAGTCCCGAGTTGTTCTTTCGCCCCGGTTATTGATACCGGTGGCTATATTTTTCATTGTGACTGCTGCATGGTTCCAGGACTTCGCAACTGGGGCGACTGGACGGAATTGGGGGGATTGATTGCCCCCAGGGAATTGTTGATCGTCCATGGCGTGGAGGATTCCCTGCACCACCGCCCGACCATCGAGAAGTTGTTTTCCCGGGTGCACAGGATCTACAGGGCAGCGGGTGTTCCCGGGAGGCTTACCCTGTCATGGGGAAAGAGCGGGCACCGTTTTTATCCGGACTTGATGTGGCCTGTCATCGGCAAGGCACTGGCGGAGGCCGGCAGGTAGACTTTTCGGCTTGAGCCTGAGAGGATGCCGTGAATGCAGCAGGAATCATGGGCCTTTATCCACAAGGCGTTTAATTCCAGTGTATCGCGGCATCTTTTTCAGATCATTGCATAGAATAACGTGAAATTAGCGGTATCGTCAGATTTATCCCGTGCAGGAAGTGACATGGTGCCACTTCCTTCTTACATGATCCCTAAGTTGTGCGATTTTCTCTAAGATAAAGCGTAGCACTGCGTTTAGATGAAATAAAGACGACTGAATATTTACCCGAACCTGTTATGAGAATTCCACAAGTCCACCCACATCTAGCAGCAAGCCTTGCCTTGGTAATGTCCATTATGGTGGATGCCGGAGCTGCGCCAAATGAGATTGGCTACATTGAGACCTTCGCGCTTGCCAAGGACCGTGAAGCCGCCCTTGCCCAGTTGATTCCGGGTACTGAGGAGTATTACTATTTCCACTGCCTTCATCATCAGGCTCAGGGTGACCTGGCCGCCGTTGAGAAACTGCTGACACCGTGGATAAAACGCCATGGCAAGAGCGGACTTTACAATCAAATCCGCAACCGCCAGTCCCTGCTTGCCTATACGGAAGATCCCAAGGGCTCACTTGACTACCTGGTCAAGCAGCTCGGGTTGCGTTTTGACCACCAGAAGCAGGAGCTCAACCGGAAGCCTGCGCTGCCGATAGCGCTCGACCCGAAACAGGTCACAGGCGAGGCGTTTCTCCAGCGCGCCTTGTCCAGACACAAGAATCTTGACGGCATGGAGGAGCGCGGCCTTGATGGCCTGCTGCGTGGGCAGGTGAAGCTTGATCCGGTTCGCCGCCGCCATTTGCTACAGCGCCTGAGCCGCCCGGATTTCCAGAACCTTGTCGCCCTGATTAACGCCGACCTGAAGAGCGAGGAATCGCGTGGATTTGGTGAGTTCAACATCCACCGTGCCCTTTTGCCCGCGCAATTGGGACAACTTGTGAAGTTGCGGCCCGAACTGATGCAAAACCGCAACTATGTCCACGCGGTGGTGAGTAAGTTGCGCCCGAACGCGGACGTCGACTGGCAGAATGACCCGGTGGCAAAAAGCGCCTATTTGTCGCGTGTATGGAATTTCGTCAAGGGACTCAAACCCGTGTTTAACACCCTCAAGGCGCATTCCCTCTACCAGGTTCTCGCCGACCAGCGCGTGGCCGGCAAGTATGACAGGACACTGTTCCTTGAGTATCTCAAGCTTCCGCGCCGGGCCGGTTACGTCGAGCCGCGCTATCTCAATGACCCCGACCGCCGGCGGGTGATTGCCGACCTTGGGACCGATTTCCGCAAGGTCACCGCCTGCCACACGATCGGCAACGATGAGCCGCTGGTGCGCGATTTCTTCATGCACCTCTTCGTTGACGAGGCGGGCTGGAATATCTACGCCGACTACGTGCGCGAATCCTGGCTCAAGCCGGTGTTCGCGGAGGCGAAGATCCTCGCTGGGATTGGCGACCAGGAGAAGTGGTATTCGCTGCTCTCCCCGGCAGCCTACGAGGTGCTCAAGGAGCGTGTTGACCTGCAGTTTGTCAGGCACAATCCCCGCACCTTCGCCGCCGCGGACCCTGTCTCAATCGGCATTGAGGTCAAGAACGTGCGGCAGCTGATCGTGAAGGTTTACGAGATCAATGCCCTCAACTACTACCTGCAGGAGGGGCGTGAGGTCAACACTGACCTGGAACTCGACGGCCTCGTCGCCAACTCTGAAAAGCGCTACACTTACGATGAGCCGCCACTGCGGCGCATCCTGCGCACGTTCGATTTCCCCGAGCTGCTCAACAAGCGCGGCGTGTGGGTTGTTGAGCTGATCGGCAATGGTCGCTCCAGCCGTGCGCTGATCCGCAAAGGCGGCCTGCAGTATCTTGCCCGCCCGACACCCGCGGGAACCGTCTTCAACATCCTCAACATCGACAATGAGCCGGTGGAGGCCCCCTCGGTCTGGATCGCAGGACGCCAGTTCAAGCCCGGCAAGAAGGGCAATATCATCGTTCCCTACTCGACCAAGCCCGGTCGCCAGCCTGTGATCCTTGCCGATGGCGATTTCGCTGCTCTTGAGTTCCATGCCATGCCGGCGGAGGACTACAAGCTGAGTGCGGGTTTCCATGTCGAGGCCGAGACACTGCTGCCCGGGCACATGACATCGATTGCCGTGCGCCCGGCCCTGACTCTCAACGGCGCGCCAACCACGCTCGGCCTGCTCGGTGACACGGTGCTGACAATCACTTCAACCGACCACGAGGGCATCACCTCGACCCTTGAGCTGCCATCCTTCCAGCTTGCCGAGGATCGTGAGTCGACCTGTAATTTCCGTGTTCCTGAACGCCTCAACAGGCTGCAGGTGACGCTGCGCGGCTCGGTGCAGAATGTCAGCACCGGTGAAAAGCAGAAGGTCTCGGCTTCCGCCTCCTTTGAGGTCAACGGGATCGATCAAACCGAGCATGTGTGGCTGCCGCACCTGGCAAAGATCGGTGATGATTACGTGCTTGAGTTGCTGGGGAAAAACGGTGAACCATTCACCGACCTGCCGATCCGCCTGTCATTCAAGCATCGTGACTACAAGGCATCCCACCCGGTTGCCCTCAAGTCCGCTCCCAACGGCCAGGTGCAACTCGGGCCACTGCCGGGCATTGTCCGGATTGACACCGACAGCGTACCGGGCGGTCGCCGCAGCTGGCAGCTTGGCGGAGATTTCGTCCATCTTCCCGGCTCCCTGCACGGTATCACGGGTTCCGATATGTCGATTCCCTATGCAGGCAGCGCAGCCAGGGTGAGCTCCGCCGATTTCGCGCTGCTTGAGCTTAGAAACGGCACATTTGTCTCGGATCACCTGCAGGCGCTGAGCCTGGCTGGCGGCTTCGTCAGGATCAAGGGCCTGCGTGCTGGTGATTACCAACTGGTCCTCAAGGAGCAGGGCAAGACAATTGCGCTGCGGGTCACCGCCGGCGAGGTCGCCCACGGTTATGCGCTTGGCAGGCACCGTCACCTGCAGACCAAGCGCGGCAGTAACCTGCAGATCATCGAGATCGATCCCGGTGAAAAGAAGACGCGCATTCAACTGGCCGGAGCGGGACCTTTCACCCGCGTTCACCTCGTCGCCGGACGTTACCTGCCTGCCTTTTCGCTGCGTGATTACATCGGCGGATTTCCCTACGCGGAACCCTACCTGGTCGCCCGCAGCACCTCGACCTCGCGCTACCTCAGTGGGCGCGACATAGGGGATGAGTACCGCTACATCATTGAGCGTCGCGGCGCGCAGAAATTTCCCGGCAACATGCTTTCCCGTCCGGGCCTCCTCCTCAATCCCTGGGCAATACGCGACACAGACACGGACACTGATAACGCCAAGGACGGCCAGGAATGGCAGGCCGGCGTAGAGGACAAGAAGGGGCAAAGAGCCCAGGCCGCCAAACCACAGAGCACTTCCAGAGGAAGGGGCATTGGCGATCCCTTCGCCGCCCCCCGGGGAACAGTCAGCGCCAGCCTCGACTTTCTCGCCGAGGGCGCGTCCGTCCTCTATAACCTCGTCCCTGACAAGAATGGTGTTGTCAGTATCGATACAAAGGACCTCGGTGACCGCCAGTTCCTGCACATCCTTGCCGTGGACCCGCAGAATACCGTCTACCGCCAGCTCGCGTTGCCGGAGAGGGGAACCAGGGTGCGTGACCTGCGGCTGGCAACCGGCCTTGACCCGAAGGGGCACTTCTCCGAGCAAAAGCAGACAACCGTGCTGCAAAAGGGCGAGTCGCTGGAGATAAACGATGTGCGAACCGCAAAGGTGGAGACCTACGAGGAACTCTCGAAAGTCTATACCTGCCTCACCGCACTCAATTCCGACCCCACCCTGGCTGAGTTCCGTTTCCTTGTCGACTGGCCGACGCTCAAGCCCGAAGAAAAGCGTGCCAAGTATTCGAAATACGCCTGCCACGAGTTGCACTTCTTCCTCAGTCGTCGCGATCCGGTGTTCTTCGGGGAAGTAGTCAAGCCCTACCTTGTGGCAAAGCGTGACAAGACCTTCATGGATCATTACCTGCTCGGGGAGGAGCTTGGCAGTTACCTGCGGCCATGGCAATACGGCCGTCTCAACGTTGTCGAGCGCATCCTGCTTGCCGGTGGACTCGGCGGCGGCGAACCGGCCAACACCGCAAGCCACCTGGGCGACATCATGGACCTGCTGCCCCGTGACATCGAGGCAGAGAGCATTGTTTACGCCACCGCGGTCAAGGGGCTGGCACTTTCGGCACAGGCAGGAACAATTGACGACGCTTTCGATGCAGCGCAGGAAGAGATGCTGGATCTGGAGGGCAGGGCACAGAAGGAAAACAACCTTCGCAGGCTCGGGAATTCTGCAGATGCCAGGATTCCGGCTCCGGCTGCTACCCCGGCGGCGGGCTTTGGTGCGGGCGGAAAGCTGAGCAAGAACCTCAGCTCCAAGCTGGCTGAAAAATACAGCAAATCCAAACGTTCTTCCGATCAACTTAGAAAGCTTGGAGAGGAGGGGAAGGACAGGGCAGACGCCTGGTATGCCCGCGATCGTGCCGGTGAGACTCCTGCCAACGGGCGCTTTGCCTACTTCGGTGAGGTTTCCGAGATGGACAAGCGAGCCAAGGCGGAGCGGCTTTTCCGGCAACTGGAGAAGACCAGGGAATACGCCGAGAACAACTATTATCACCGCCGTATCACTGACCAGGGGGCTTCGCTCATCAGCGCCAACTCCTTCTGGAAGGATTACGCCGATCACCTCGCAAAGGCTGCCGGCAAGCCGTTTTTGAGCTCCAACTTCGGGCATGCCTCGCGCAATTTCACCGAGGCGGTGTTTGCCCTCACCGTGCTCGACCTGCCCTTCGCCGCCGATCAACCCGAGGCCGTTGCCGGTGCCGCCAAGGGCAAGGAGGTCCTGTCGGTGACGATCACAGCCAGTGGCCCGACCATCGCCTTTCACCGCGAGATCAAGGCTGCCCCGATCAGCGACGAACGCTCACCGCTGCTCGTCGCCCAGAACTACTTCCGCCTGAGTGAGCGCTACGAGACACGCGGCGGCGAACGCTATGATCGCTTCGTTCGTGACGAGTTCCTCACCGGCGTCGTCTACGGCACACAGATCGCGGTCACCAATCCCACCTCCGCGCGACAGAAGCTCGATGTCCTGACCCAGGTTCCCGCGGGAGCGCTTCCCTGCTCACGCTCGAAATACACCGCCGGCCAGCACCTCTCGATCGAGCCCTACGCAACCCGCACACTGGATCTCCACTTCTACTTCCCCGCACCGTCCGGCGAGAAGCCCTTCGGCGTCTTTCCCGCACACGCCGCGAAGAACGAGGCCATTGTCGCCTGGGCCGAGGGTCTTGATTTCACCGTTGTCCGCCAGGCTACCAGGATCGACACCGGCAGCTGGGACTACATCAGCCAGCACGCCGGTGCCAAGGCGGTGCTTGAGTTCCTCCAGCAGAACAACCCGCGTGCCGTTGACCTGAGCCGCATCGCCTGGCGGATGCGCGACGCCGATTTCTTCAGGGCAACATTGAGCTTACTGGAAAAGCGCCACGTTTATCATGGGACCCTCTACAGCTATGCCCTGCATCACAACGCTGTCGTCCCGGCTCGCCAGTTCCTTGCCCACCAGGACGGTTTCCTGCACAGCTGCGGACTCTACCTGGAGAGTGAACTGGCCACTATCAATCCTGTTGAGCGCCACTTCTACGAACACCTCGAGTATGCGCCGCTGGTCAATGCCCGCGCACATTCCCTGGGCAAGGGGCGCAAGATCCTCAACAATGCCTTCCGCGGGCAGTATCAGGCCTTCCTCAAGGTTCTCAGCTACAAGGAAAACCTGGACGCCGAGGACCGCCTCGCGCTCTGCTACTACTTGTTCCTGCAGGACCGGATTGACGAGTCGTTGCAATGGCTCGGCTCCATCGATCGCTCGGCCGTCGCCGAGAAACTCCAGTATGACTACCTGAGTTGCTACGCTGCCTTCTACGCGGGTGAGCCCGAAGCCGCCAGCAAGATCGCTACGGGCTACGCTGAACATCCGGTGGCACGCTGGCGCGGGCGCTTCGCCGAGGTGATCGCCCAGGCTGAGGAGATTTCGGGCGCGGCAGGGCTGGCCGAGGTCAAGCCGGGCGATGATGCCGAGAACCAGCGCGAGAAGGAGCATGAGGTGATCGCCGCGGGCGAGCCCGCGGTCGACCTCAAGGTCGAGGGCGGTGAGGTGAAGGTCAGTTACCGCAATGTTGCCAATGCGGTGGTCAATTATTACACCATGGATCTCGAGTTCCTGTTCAGCACCAAGCCTTTTCTTTCCGGGGAGAGCGGACGCTTCAGCATCATCAAGCCCAATCACAGCGCGAGCCTGAAATTGCCGAAAGGCAAAGACACGCACACCTTTTCCCTGCCGAAGGAATTTTCCGGCCAGAACGTGCTGGTGGAGATTGTGGCGGGCAGCAGCAGCGCGGCGCAGCCCTACTTTGCCAATACCCTCAAGGTCACCGTGGTCGAGAACTACGGTCGTCTCGAGGTGCGTGCGGCAAAGTCCGGCAAGCCGGTGCCGCGTGCCTATATCAAGGTCTACGCCCGCAACGCAGCCGGCAAGCCGGTGTTTTACAAGGACGGCTACACCGACTTGCGCGGCAAGTTCGACTATACCAGCCTCAGCACTGATGCCCTCGATGGCACCAACCGCTTCGCCCTGCTGGTCATGAGTGAGAACCACGGGGCCCTGGTCAAGGAGGTGGCGCCGCCGGTGCGATAGAGGGTTTTGCCGATGACAGAAAGCCCGGTGTTATCCGCCGGGTGGTGTGGTTGTCATTACCGGGAAGTGAGGGGATGTCCCAGAAATTGCTTGGTGTCCGGCGGAGGGCACGCTATGCGTGGGCTCAATGCATTGGCTCGTCCTTTTTTCGCTTGTTGTATTATCCGGGTTTAATTCGGTTGCCGGCCCGCCTGATTTCAGGATCCAGCCGGTTCCCGCTGGCAAGCATGCCGTTTTCCGCAAGCAGTTCACACAGCACGTCGAGGTCTTTGGTATCCATCTCTTTGGTACTGCCGGGACACCACCGGAGAAACTCCGGCACGCGGCAATCATCATGGCGGAATACCTGGATAACAACGAGGACGGCAAGCCGGATAATCCGGAGGTGCTGGTAACGATGGTCAGGCTGAATGCCTTCCTCGTGATGGCCGAAAATGAGCGCGCCATGGACCACCTTGATCACGATACATTCCAGGATGCCGGGTTTCATCATGGCCAGGGCCAGTTTGCCACCGAGACCAATCCCGGAGGCAGGCAGTTTGACGCCACCTTGGAGGAGGTGCTGCACCTCATTACCCATGAGGGATATGCCAATACCTACCCGGAAATATTCGGGGAAAGGCCCGGCACGGAACTGGCAAAGTGCCTTGACCGTGCCCGCGGCGGTCATTTCAGGCGCGTGCCACGCCGTTATCCCGAGGCGGCGTGGTTCAGCTATGATGATCGCAGCTGTGATTACGGTTGCCAATGCACGGAGTATCTTTACTGGGCGATTACGTCAGTGCTGGGGGCGCAGGAGGCACGGCATCGCCGCGAGGAGATAGCCCATGAGTGGCGGCTCTACAGCAGGGAACTTGTCAGTAAAAAGGATCCCGGCATTTACAGCTTGATTACCAACCCGAAATATCGACTTCCCACCCGGCTTCCGGATGGAGTTTACCGAGGCAGTAAAAAGAAATAGGACCGATACCGGGGGGACATATTTCGCCGTTGACCTGTGGGCGGGTTGCCTGAGGGAAGCCTTACCGGTGTGGGATAAAGTTGGAGATTGTCCAACCTTGTTCCTCGTCGGCGATCATGGAGCTGATATCGATGTAGACATCAGCGGGAAAGCCGAAGACTTTATCATAGGTAACGGCGATGCGCTCGGCTTTCTGGTCGATGGCACGCTTCAGGTCGTCAAACCAGTCGTCTATTGTCCTGGGTTCGGGAGGCTCGAAAAAATTGGTGGCGATTACTTCTGCGGAGATCACCCGCTTGTTGCGAACGGTAACAGTGCCGTGCCAGAAAAACCATGACACCCCCCAGTTTACTTCCATTGAATAGCTATCGATTCCGGCCGTGCGCCAGGTGTCGCGGGCAGTGAGATATCCACGCAGAATCCGGTCATCGCTTTCCAGTTGACGGGCCCGGAAGAACCGGGTGGGTTGTCCCTGGCCTGGTATTGATGTTGCCGGCAGTTCAATCTGAAGATCACCATCGTCTGTTCTGTCCTCAATGAATGCCAGGTCTTCCCAGTCGGTGCAGTCAATCGATGACTGGACAATCCACGGGGTCCTTACACCAGTTTGAATCCCTGTAAGGCGGAATTGAAAAGTTTCATCCTGCAGGGTGACATGGAGTTGGGGAGGTATGCCCGGATTATCTCCCGCTGCCGCGGGCTGGACGCCGAATTTGCACAGGAGAATCAGGATCACAGTGATTGTTGTTTGATGAGTGATCACATTCATATTGAAGGGGAGTGTGCTTGGCTGGCAGTTGATGAGTTAATTTATTTTTCGCCCATTAACCTGGCGATAGTTGGCTCCATGGCCTTGGCCCAGGCGGCGTAGCCTTTCTCGTTTGGGTGCGCCCCGTCAGGGATGAGCTCATTGCGGAGTTTTCTACCGTCAAGGAAAGTTTCGTTGATGTTCAGGTAAGATACCATTTTTAATTCATCGGGGAAATTACAGATGAGGCTATTGACTTTCATGTTGATCTGACGGGCTTGGTCGTCGTCGTCGCCACCCCGGGGGAAGATGCCGAGAAGAAGAACCTTCGTGCCGGGGAGTTTTCCACGCAGTAGATTGACAATCAGGCGGATGTCATCAGCGGTGTAATGGGCTGGACTGCTCATGTGGTTGTTGGTGCCGATCATCAGGACGGCCAGCTTGGGCGAAATTCCGTCGATGTTACCGTTTTCAAGACGCCAGAGGACGTGCTCGGTGCGATCGCCGCTGATGGCGAGGTTAACGGCATTGCGTTTGCCGTAGTAATCATTCCAGATCGACTTGCCGGCCTTGTCCCACCAGTGGGTGATGGAATCCCCGATCATGAGGAGATCAACGTTGCCCCTCTTCACACGCTCGTTGATGGCCTCGTGACGTTGCAGCCAGGGCTTCTTGTGCCAGCGCGGCTCGGGGCGAGCCGAAATGATCCGGCCCTCGACCGGCATGCGCCAGGTGGGAATACTGACCTTGTCGTAGGTGACGGTGGTGGTGACGTTCTTAAGTTGAGAGCAGGCGGGTAGACCAACATAGAAGCTATGCCCCATGTCGAGCTCGATCGAGCCGAGTTCCTTCCACTTGAAGCCGTCACGTGACATATAGCCGGTGAAAGTGTTGCGGAAGCGGATCAGTCGCACCCAGTAGGGCGTGCTCAGGCGGTTCTTCTTGATCACGTGAGCCTCGCTGAGTTGTCTGGGGTTTCCGGTGCTGGTCTCTCCGCCTTTTTCGCTTCGCGAGACAAGGGCCCCGCTCCAGTGCGGCAGCAACAGGACCGAGGCGTGCGGGGAATCCGCATCGAGGGTCTTGCGCATCATTATCCCGGGTTTCGTCCACTGTGAGCTCATCGGGCGAACGATGCGTGCGGTGATTGTTCCCTGGCCGGACATGGGAGCATAGACGAAGTAGAACTCATCGTTTGTAGCGCCAATATCGTGGCCTTCGCCCTCAAGGGTGAAAGTCTTGCCGTTGTATTTAGTGTAGCCGGGGATAGTGATCTTGCCGATATCCGTGGTTTGCCAGTTTCCCGGAAGGCCGGTCGGTGCGGAATAGGCAGCAATCTTTGCTGACTGTCCGCTGACTCCGGCGTCATTTGTGGCTGTGGCAATGTAGTAATGGAGTCTGCCTTTCTTCGCTGTGATGTCCCGGAAAGCCGGGAGATTCAGCCCTGCGGCGATTTCCTTGTACGGGCCGCCTGCCTTTGTTGAGCGGCTCACCGTGTAGCTGCTGGCATCCACACAGCCGACCGGGTCCACGGAGCGAATCCAGCTCAGCTTAATGCCGTCCTTGCCGCTTTGGGCAATGAAACCTGCAGGGATACCTGGCAGCCCGACCGCCTTCGGGGCTTTAACCGGCTGACGCCGGTGGGTGAGGGTACCGAGGCCGACATGGTCGTTGTTGAAGCCCTCAGGACTTTGCATCCTGACGACACGTGTCGAATAGGGAGTCGGGATGCCACGGCGTTTCGAGTAATGATTGAGAATTCGCTCGAAGATGGGCGAGAAGCTGCCACGGCTGATGGTGGAGATCCCGGTGTAGTTCTTGTGCCTGCCCCCGCGTCCATACTTACCGGTGCGATCCAGGTAGTGCTGAAAGGGCACCTCCTCACCGAGCCCGTATTTTGCCGTGTATTCATAACCCTTGAGGATCCTGTTGTCGTTCCAGCCGTAGAGGTCGACACCCTGGTTCCAGGCGATCTCCGCGGCACAGCCCAGCAGACCGATTCCCAGTTGGGCATAGTGTTGGGCGCGGGTCGTCTCCTGGCACTGGCCGGTTGGGTAGACGATCATGTGGGGGATACTGCCGTTGCCGGCGCCCGCGACGGCGTAGC
>JAPYUT010000048.1 GCA_029940475.1 Verrucomicrobiales bacterium
ATTTGCGGGTGCTGATCAATATCGTTGTTTCTTGGCTAGTGACATTGCCGGTCGGTGCGGGCCTTGCGGTGCTGATTTTCTTCATGTTGAAGGGGATCTTTTCCTGATCTGCAGCCCCTTCGCTTTTAGGTGCGGGAATTGCGTCGACAGTGATCCATTAGGTAACTTTGTCAGATTTGGCTCTTAGCAGTATTCGACAGGGTCGAAATAGGGCGGCAGGCAGCTTCTGGGCAATCCATGCGTTTTTTATTGAGCCGTGTATTCACTAGGCGGGAGGGGCAAGGCAATGGCTTATGGTGAACTCATGGGAAAGCTTGTCGAAATCACTTCCGGGCGACTTCAGTAGGGTGTAGTGTTTACGCCCTTTCGATGTCCATTCCATACATAAACCGGGAGCTCAGCTGGCTGGAATTTAACCAGCGGGTGATCAACGAGGGAGCACGCGGTGACCTGCCGCCCCTTGAGAGGCTCAAGTTCTTGGCAATCGCAGCCTCAAACCTTGATGAATTCTTCATGGTGCGTGTAGGCGGACTGGAAACGCTCCGCAGCCTGGAGGAGAGTCGGGCAGATCCTGCCGGGATGAGTCCTGGAAAGCAATTGCGGATGATCCGGCAGCGCGTTGAGGTCATGGCGGAGGAGACCGAACGGGTGCTGGAAGAGGAACTTTTTCCTGAGTTGGCTCGTCATAAAATACAGGCATTGCCTGTTGAGCGGCTTAAGCCCGGGCAGGTGGATCATGTGGCCGATGTGTTCGCGGAGTCCGTCCTGCCCCTTCTCACGCCGGTTGAACTCCGTGGTGGGGAAGTCGGCATTGGAATGGTTCCCGCCCTGTGCCCTTGTCTCTTGTGTGAAATTGGCTCGAGTGAAGAGGCTGGTAACGCGGGATTGCGCAGGGTTCTTGTGCCGCTTCCTGCAACTCTGAACCGGTTCATCCAGTTACCGAATACCTCAGGATACCGGTTTGTCCTGCTTGAGGACGTGGCGAAGAATTTTATCGGCAGCTTATTCCCGGACGAGCTTGTGCGCAGTTGCGGACTTTTCCGCCTTACGCGCAGCAGTGACATTTCGCTTGAGGAGGACGCCTACGATTTTGCCCGCCAGATGGTTGACGTTCTGGCAGAAAGGCAGCGTGGAGCCTGTGTACGTCTTGAAATTGACGGCAGTTTCCCTCCCGGACTCATTGATGACCTCCGGTCTATCGTTGGTGCCCGGGAATCCCATGTATATTCGAGCGCGGTACCCCTTGGGATCAGGAACTTCATGGAACTTGCCGGTAATAGTGATTTTGAGGCCTTGCAGGAGGTTCCCTGGGCTCCGGTCATTGCTTCGGGATGGGTGCCGGGAACCGATATTTTCAGCTGTTTATCTGCCGGCGACCTGCTGTTGCACCATCCCTACGAGAGTTATGATCCTGTAATGGCGTTTCTTGAGCAGGCGGCTATTGATCCTGATGTTGTTTCGATCAAGCAGACACTTTACCGCACGGCAAGCAATAGCCGCGTCATTACTGCGCTGATCACTGCGGCCGAGAACGGAAAGAGCGTTACCGTTGTTGTTGAGCTAAAGGCGCGTTTTGACGAGGCCCGTAACCTTGAGCGAGCCGAGGAACTGGTCAGGGCCGGCGCGCAGCTTATATACGGAGTCAAGGGGCTCAAGACACATTGCAAGGCAACTCTGATCGTCCGTAAGGAGAGTAATGCTCTGAGGCGTTATAGTCATTTTGGAACCGGAAACTACAATGAAGTCACTGCACGGGGATACACTGATATAAGTTACCTTACGGCACGTGAGGGCTACGGGAAAGAGGCGGCACAACTCTTCAACGCCCTGACCGGGGGAATTAAATTGCGGGAGATGAAGCACCTCACTGTTGCCCCTTTTCTGCTGCGTAAAAAATTACTGGCGCTTATTAATACGGAGACGAAAAGAGCAGGCAAGGGGGAGGATGCTGGAATCGACATTAAAGTCAACAGCCTGCAGGACGAGAAGATCATCGAGGCGCTCTATGCGGCATCCAGCGCCGGTGTAAAGATTCGCCTTAACGTGCGCGGGATCTGTTGCCTGCAGCCCGGGATTAAAAAAATCAGTAAAAACATTGAGGTGTCAGCCCTCGTTGGCCGTTATCTTGAGCATGCACGGGTGCTGTCATTCCATAACGGAGGGAATACTCGTGTTTTTTTCTCAAGTGCTGATTTAATGAAGAGGAGCCTCGATAAGCGGGTGGAACTGATGGTTGAGGTTACTGACGATCCTGTAAAGAGTCGCTTGCTAGCTGTGCTCGGCGGCCATTTCAAGGATAATGCGCAGGCTTACCGGCTGGAATCTGATGGCACATACCAGCGTCTCAAGCCGAAGAAGGGCAAGAAGGCGTTCCGTGCACAGGAGTATTTCCAGCGCCGGGCGATTAAAAGTGCCGGGCGGGTAACTGCTGCACAGGAGATGAGGCTCTTGCCGCATCGTCCGCCAGAGCAGAGTGGAATTATTGTGGAGGATGCATCCTAGGACGGAGGGCTGAGCGCAGCAACAGGACGTCAGATATCCAAATAATTTTATTTTGCCCTTTGACAGGAAGGGCAATGACTGGAGTTTGTAGATAACGGCAGTCTTGCAGGAGTGCCTGCTGTTTAAATGGCGAAAAAATATTCGGTTGGTGTTGATTTGGGAGGGACTAAGACGCTTGCGGCTGTTTTTGACGGCAAATATAAAGCGCTGGGTACAGCGCGGACTGCTACGGAGGGGCACAGGGGAGCCAAGGAGGGCTTGAAGAGGGTCTGGGCGACAGTTGAGGATGCCATGAAGCAGGCGTGCGTAGAGTTGGAGGAGGTCAAGGCATTTGGGATTGGTTGCCCGGGAGTGGTGGACTTTGAAAAGGGGATCCTGCGGGAGGCTTTAAACCTGGGCTGGAGGAAGGTTCGAGTCGGGGAATACCTTTCCAAGCGCATCGACAGACAGGTTTGTGTTTTAAATGATGTGGATGCCGGAACCTACGCTGAATATATTCTGGGAGCGGGAAGAGGCGCGCGTTCAGTGCTGGGTGTTTTCCCCGGCACCGGCGTAGGTGGGGGATTTGTCTATGAGGGGAAGATCCTGCGCGGAAAGGCCGCCTCCTGTATGGAGGTGGGGGAGTTGCGCATGCTTGGATCCACTCTAGAGGGGAAGATGAACGAGCCGGTTACCCTCGAGGGGCTTTGTGGACGGTTTGCTGTTGCTGCCTCATGTGCCACGGAGGCTGCCCGCGGAAATGCACCGAGCATCATGGAGAATGCCGGCACTGACATACATAGCATCAAGAGCGGCACGATCAAAAAATCGATTGATGCTGGAGAACGCGCAGTGCTCACCATTATGAAAAGGAGTGCCAATTACCTGGGGATTGGAGTGTCGAGTGTGATTGAACTGCTGGCGCCTGAGGTTGTGGTTCTGGGGGGAGGATTGGTTGAGAAGATGCCTGAAATTTATCTTGAAGGCGTCTCCTCTGCGGTTCGCCGCTATGGGTCAAGGGCGCTTGTGCGTGATGTTCGTTTCGCGGCGGCGGAGATGGGGGATCTTGCAGTGGCGACCGGGGCTGCGGCATACGCTATTGATCAGGATGTTTAGCGCTGCATCAAATTGTCAGATAACTCCGAAAAATTGATTTAGTGCAACATTAAAGAGCCGGCGTTTGTGCGCCGGCTCTTTTGCAATCTAACCTTTATACCTTTATCAAGATCCGGTTACCTGGGCTAAAACAGTAAATGTTCTATTAAAAATAGAACCTCAAGCCCGAGAAGATGGTGTAGCCGTCGTAGTCGTTGCTACCATCCATTTCGGAGAATTCAATTCCCCCCATGAGTTTAAGCTTGTGGTCGTTTAGGTAATAATTGAGGCCTATATAAAAGGATTGGTAGTTGTCGCCATTTTGAGCTCCGGCTTTCTTCTCATATCTCTTATTGGGATTCAAGCCGTCGCCGGTGGCGTAAGTGTAACGGGTCACCAACTGCAGTTTGTCTGTTAGGTCATAGGTTGGCAGAATAATGATCGCGTTCTTGCCGTCATCGCCCTGGGCGTGGATCAGGTCGCTGTGTAATCCCCATGCACCCTGTTGCAAGGAATGGTTTAGTGAGAACGAATTGTCGTATGGCTTGGCGGCGTTACTTGCAGCATCACTGTTGTGCAGCCAGTCAAAGCGCCAGGCGGCTTCATCAAAGCGTGAACTTTCGGAGTAGTTCTGGCCGATACTGGCCAGTGCAAATTCACCGGCGGCATCAGGATCGCCAAGCAGTGAACCCCTCTTGTGCGTGTGAATTGTGTCGCCGCGATAAACTCCAATGATGTAGTCGTAATTATCAATTTCACCGTTGACGCTGATGCCTGCACTTTTCTTGGGCGCGAGTTGGTTGACGATTTGTGAGCGTTCGAAGGTTAGGATTTTCCGTGAAGAGGTGGAAAACTCGTATGACCATGGAGCCTTTTGCAGTCCAAGGGTGACATTGAAGGGGAGAGAGTCGCCCTGGTATTTGATGTAGACCTCCTCGGTGTAATGATTTGAGCCGCCATCGTGATCAATGTTAAACTCTGCTTTGACCTTGTAGTCACCCCCGATAATCTTTGCCTCAATCCCCAGGCGCATTCGGCGGATTTCATGGTTACTGTAATCCGGGAGCTCGGAACTGACATCGGCCATTTGCCACTGGTAGCGTCCTGCTAGTTTAAGATCGCTAAGCCAGAAGGCTTCAGAATCACTGTAGAGGTGAGGAATGTTCCATAGACTCTCAAATGAGTTTGATTTACTGAGGGATTCCTCTCCTGCTTTCGCAGAGAAAATAATGAGGCAGTAAGCAACTAAGAAAGTGATGAATTTAGTGATTCTTTTTTGCATGTATTATCTAATGTTCATTTTCGATGATTTATTTAGAACGCTCCTTGAGTTCTATCAAAGATAATTGTCCCTAGGCCATCACATCCTGGATTGATATATGGTGTTGAAAAGTTGTGCGGATTTCAGTCATGATCATGAAATTGCTTGCAACCACCGTCATTGCGGACATGATTGTGCATGGAAGGGGAGTTTTCTCTTGGTCTCAGTTTTGACGATGTTCTGCTTGTTCCGAGCAAGAGCGCCATTTTGCCTGCGCAGGCAGATATAAAATCCGCACTGACCCCGGACATCGGTTTGAAGATTCCGGTGCTTTCCTCGGCGATGGACACCGTCACTGAGGCAGAATTGGCCACAGCTCTCGCGCGTGAGGGCGGACTGGGAGTAATTCACCGCAACTGTCCTGTAGAGGAGCAAGCCGGTTACGTCGCCAAGGTCAAGCGCTCTGAGAACACGGTGATCCAGAACCCGGTAACGGTCACTGAGGAGACAACTCTTGCAGAGTTGCATCAGATAATGGCGGAACACGGGGTTTCCGGGTTTCCGGTTGTTGATGCAGGGGATGAACTTGTTGGCATGGTTACCAATCGTGATATTTGGTATGTTGAGGATGAGTCTACCCGCGTGGCTGAGATGATGACGCCCAGGGATCGCCTTGTTTCTGCTCCTCAAGGAGCCTCGCAGGACGAGGTGAGGCAAATCCTTTATGCGAACCGCCTGGAGAAACTGCCTCTTATTGATGAGGAGGGCAAGCTTGCGGGCATGATGACGGCTAAGGATATTGAAATCAGGCAGCGTTATAAGAACGCCTGCAAGGATGCCAATGGGCAGCTTCGCGTCGGGGCAGCTATTGGAGTGGGTGGAGATTCAAGGGAGAGGGCCGCGGCAATGATAGAGGCCGGAGCGGATGCTCTGTTTATTGATGCCGCTACCGGCCATACGACAAGGGTTCTGGACTTGATTAGTGAATTGGCGGCCAGTAATTCCTCAACCCCGGTGGTGGCGGGGAATGTTGTCACTGCTCAGGGGGCAAAAGATCTTGTGGCTGCGGGAGCCAGTGCGGTCAAGGTGGGCGTTGGGCCGGGTTCGATCTGCACCACTCGTGTGATTTCGGGAGTGGGCATGCCGCAGTTTACCGCGATTCAGAATGTTGCAGAGGTATGCAGGGGCGAGGGGGTCACGGTGATTGCTGATGGTGGAGTTCGCTATTCAGGTGACATCGTCAAGGCTCTGGCAGCAGGAGCAGATCTTGTGATGCTGGGGTCCCTGCTGGCAGGGGCAAGGGAATCACCCGGGGCCATGGTCAACTGGCAGGGTCGAACCTTCAAGGAATACCGCGGCATGGGCTCGCTCAAGGCCATGCGCCGGGGTTCAAGCGATCGATACGGTCAGAACGCATCTGGCAAACTGGTTGCCGAGGGTGTAGAGGGAAGGGTGCCCTACCGGGGCAGGTTGGCGGACATGATTTTCCAGTTGGTTGGCGGGCTGCGTTCAGGAATGGGGTATGTTGGGGCTGCTAATCTGGACGAATTGCGCGACAAGGCTGAGTTTACCCGTATCACGCCTGGCGGACTTAAGGAAAGCCATCCGCACGATATTGTTGTCACCGAAGAGCCGATTAATTACCAGTCAATGGATTAAGCTGGAAGGTGCGCCTTTTAGCCTGATTGGTGCCAGGCCGGATAACTCCCCAACATGGATATATTACCACAGATCTCCGTTATTGATTTTGGCTCACAATACACTCAGTTAATTGTGCGGCGACTGCGTGAATCAGGATATTTTGCCAAACTCTATCATCCGGACAGCTTGAAGGAAAACCCGTCTCCCAAGGGAGTGATTCTTTCGGGAGGTCCTAGCAGCGTCTCGGATTCGGGTGCTCCTGACATTGACCTCGATTATCTAAGGGGTCTAGAGGTTCCTGTCCTGGGCATTTGCTATGGCATGCAACTGCTCAACAAGAAGCATGGCGGCATGGTTGAACCCGGCACAACCCGGGAATATGGCCCGGCTGAACTCAGGCCTGAGGGAAATAGTGTTTTGTTTGAGAAGATGAGCGGATCTTCCCAGATCTGGATGAGCCACTCGGATACCTGCACCCAACTGCCTGACGGGGCGAAGGTTATTGGGCGTAATGAAGAGGGGCTGCCGGTTGCCGTCCAGCTCTCGGAGTTGATTTTCGGTATCCAGTTCCACCCGGAAGTGACCCACAGTCACGAGGGGAAAACTGTCATTGAGAACTTTCTTTCACTGGTCGATGATCCGCCGCGCTTTAACATGGATTCGTTCAAGGAGCTGTTGATTAAGCAGGTTCGTGAAGAGGTGGGAGAGCGGCAGGTTATCTGTGGAGTATCCGGTGGAGTTGATTCCACGGTCCTGGCAGTGTTGCTGAATGCGGCGGGAGTGAAATTGCGGGCTATCTATGTTGATAATGGCCTGATGCGCAAGGGCGAGACGGTTGAAGTCAGGGAGCAATTTGAAAAACTCGGCATGGAGCTTGAAGTGGTTGATGCGGGAAGCCGTTTCCTTCATGCGATAGCCGGTATTGATGAGCCGGAAGAAAAACGTCGTCGAATTGGCAACATGTTTGTGGATGTGTTTTTTGATGCTGCCGAGAATGTTGAACTTCTGGCGCAGGGGACGCTCTATCCCGATGTCATCGAGAGTGCCACCAGTGGCTCAATCGCTTCCACGATCAAGACGCATCATAACAGAGTTCAGCGAATCCTTGAACTGCAGGAGGAGGGCCGCGTGATCGAGCCGCTGGCGGAGTTGTTCAAGGATGAGGTGAGGGCCCTTGGCGAGAGCTTTGGCATTGCTCGCGATATTCTTTATCGGCATCCATTCCCCGGCCCGGGGTTGGCAGTCAGGGTGCCGGGAGAGGTCACCGAGGAAAAACTTGAGATTGTACGCGAGGGAGACGCGATTTTCATGCGTCATCTCAAGGAGAGCGGTTGGTATGACAAGGTCTGGCAGGCTTATTGTGGCCTGCTCCCCATCAAAACCGTTGGCGTAAAGGGGGATGAGCGTTCATATGAGTGGGCTGTCTCGTTGCGTGCTGTGATCAGTGAGGACGCAATGACTGCGGACTGGGTTGAATTGCCAGCTGAGCTTCTACGCAGGATTTCCAATGAAATTCTTAACAGTGTAAAGGGCATTAACCGGGTATTCTATGATATATCAACCAAGCCTCCTGCAAGCATCGAGCTTGAATAAAGGATTGTTTCGCTTCTTGTCAGGGGTGTTAATGGACAAGAAGAATTCGCGGTGATAACTTCAGGGGCTGAGACCACCGCCATGATGACCGGTTGTCCTGCCTTCCAAAATGGCAGAGCTCAATCATTTCCGTAAATACGCGATTGCGCAGAGCGAAGATGGAAACCCGCTTGAAATCCTGCGCGACGAGACACGGGTGGTTTGTCTCGGGTTTGACACTTCTCGTCATCGGTTTGTTGAGATTTGGGCGTTGACCAGTGGCGAGCGTGAATTGTTTATCCGGAGGGCCAAGATTGCAGCTTCCCTCAGGCACGCATCCATTGCTTCTGTAGTGGATTACGGCAAGGAGGATGACAGCTGTTTCTATGTCAGTGATTTTGTTGACGGTGAAGTGATTGCGGATTACGCGACAAGGGTCAAGGCGATTGCTCCGGAGATAGTCGTATCCTGGTTGTTACAACTCGCTGAAGGATGTGTTGCCCTTAATGCGGAGGGACTGCAGACTAGTGTGGCACGTGCCAGACTCTGCATGACGGGGACTGACACTGCGTCGGTGAGGATTGTTGATCACGGAATTATAGGGCCAGACAATCATTGTCATGTCGGCGGGGACTTGGCAGATCTGCTTGAGAAGTTAACCAATTATCAGGGCCCGGGAGAGCCGCCGGTTTATCCACCTGAGATTGGAGAACTGAGTGCGACGTTACGGGGGATTGAAAAAGCGTGCGAGGCTGTTGATGCTATTTGCAATGCCGGCATTGATTGTAAGGAGGCGGTGATTTTAGCAGGGCAGCGTCCCTGCCTGTTATTGGAAAGGCAGTTGTTCCGGCAGATCCGTCCGGAGCATGTGCTACCCGAGAGGTATTCTACGCTACAGCGTGCGGGTGAAATCTCTCCTTATGAGAGTATTGTTGAGGATTCGATCAGTGGGGAGTCCCTGAGAATCCTGATTCTTCCCCCGGAACGAATCATTCCGGAAAGGATGCTTGATATCTTTGAGGATTTGGGATGCCCTGCGTTGATTGGCAGTGAAGCCTTCTGGAAACATCAGGATTTCCGACTGCTTGCGGAACGGGTGGAATCAGGGTTCTCGCTTGCGGATTGGCTTGCTGCTGTGCCCCGATGTGAGGCAGGAGAAATAGCTGAAATCCTTGATGCTTTGGAGGTGATGCTGAAGGAAGTAGCGATAACGACATTTAATCCGCGACTGCATCCCTGCGATATTTTTTTCGTGTTTGCCGAGGTTGATGACAAGGAGATTCACTTTCTCCTGGATGGTGAATCTGTTGCCAGGTGGCCTGTATTTTATCTCAAGGTGCGTCCTCACCGAACTATTCGTGCGCTCACGGATATCACTGATGGGGATGTGCCGGGAGGAGCTGACGCGGTCTTTGCGGCAGCGGAACGGGCGGAATGGCTTCCCTCGGAATTAATAGTCTCCTGGTATTTGAGCCTGTGGCGAAGAGGATTGGTTCACCAAGCAGAGGAACTGTCTGAAAACCTGCGGCAGTTGAGCTGGCAAGAGGATGTCAGTGATACGCATGGCGGAGATGAGACGGGAGAATTGTCCGTGGATCAAGAGGTAAGGCTCAGTCCGATTGCCGAGGCTATGGGGATTATAGGTGAGGGGGAGTGGCAGGATGCAGAAACGATCTCCAATTCCATTGCGCGGCAGATTTGGCTGGGTGATGAACCGGGAAAATTCGCAAATGACGGAGGGGAACCCGATGCAGGGGATGAAGCTTCAGATAACCCGGCAGAAAAGACGATGAGGGTTATTTTTTTCCTGCTCGCTGCTATTGCAGTGGCAATTGCGCTTGCTCATTGCAGTGGTAAAGCTTTTTGGCTGGGATGAAGAGACAAGAAAAATCCGATGAACAGTGTTGAGCCTGTTGGCAATGTCCGTGCATGTCTGGGAGAGGGGCCTTGTTGGGATAGTGGCATGAGAGGATTACTGTGGGTGGATATCCTGGGATGCAGAGTTCATCGATATATCCCGGAGGACGGCAGTGAAGGGGAAATCAAGGTGTCCGGTAACCCGGGGTGTGTTGTGGTGGGCAGTGACGGCACGCTGTTGGTGGCAGTGGATAATTCCCTGTATTCGATGAAAGGATTCAGTGAGGGAGAGGATTTGTTTGCTGAAGTTGAGCCGCATTCCAGACTTCGGTTTAATGATGGCAAGTGCGATTCGCGAGGTAGGTTGTGGGTTGGCACAATGGATCGCGAGGAGAAGGAGCCAATTGGGTCACTTTACAGGGTTTCGGGCAAAGGTTCGCAGATGCCTATTCTGTCTGGTATTATTGTTTCCAACGGCATGTCCTGGTCGCCTGATGAGAGTGAGATGTATTATATCGACAGTCCCCGGCGATGTGTGTGGGCGTTTGATTTTAACCGGGATTCCGGGGCAATCAGCAACAGAAGAACGGTGGTGAAGTTTGAACAAAATGACGGCTTTCCTGACGGGATGACGACGGATTCAGCGGGAAGACTCTGGGTGGCTTTCTGGGATGGTGGAAAAGTCCTGTGCATTGATCCAAAAAGCGGCAAATCAGAGCTGCGGCTGGATCTGCCTGTCAGTAAAGTTACTTCCTGTGCATTTGGCGGAGATAACCTTGACCGTTTGTTTATTACTACGGCAAGGGTTGGCCTGGCTGATGATGAAGAGCCGCTCGCCGGGAGGCTTTTTATCGCGGATCCAGGGATTAGTGGAGCTAAAAGTCACCGCTTTGTTTTGTAGTTGCGCAGAGCAGTTGAGTAGTGGATCAATGTCGAGCTATTCCGGCACCATGGTAGACCTCCCGCTGAATCTCGTTTCTACATTGAGTCCCGGAAAGAGCTTGTGTCAGATGGCGTTGATTGTCGGGATCTCGCCGGCAATTTCAGCAAGGCTTTGTTCTGAATCTAGCAATAGAGGATAGTAAGTGCCGTGCATTCTTTCACCTTTTGGGATACGTGGATAATTGTCAGCTCCGGGAGAATTGCTTCCGTCTTCTTCACGATTGGATATTACTCCGTCGGCAAATACATTAATAAGGGTGGCTCGCCTGCTTCTGTCTGATTGATTTTCATAGGAGCCATGCATCAGCAGGGGGTGATGGAAACTGGCCTCTCCGGCATTCATTTCCACCGGGATTTTACAGTCAAAGTCTTCCAGTTGAGTTGCGGTTAAGTCATTGCGGATGGCGTCCATTTCGCCGGCGAGGCTTTTTTTCTGAAGAAGTCCCCAGTGATGGCTGCCGGGGACGTAATACATACAGCCGTTAGCGGCATCTACATCATCCAGCGCAATCCAGCTGGTGAGATGTGCCATGGGGGTCGTCCAGGTCCAGTAGGAATAATCCTGATGCCATGCAACGACGCCACCATGATTGGCAGGTTTGCTGAAGAGTTGATCATGGAAGAGGCGGAAATTCTTTCCCAGCAACTGGTAGGATGCCATCAGGAAGGCGGGATTCCACAGGACATCATGAAAAGCCGGTCGCACACGCCATGCTCCGAGGGCATGGAAAAGCGTGGTGTCAGGATCTTCTGATTCGTTGCTGTGGTATTCGTAGAAGAATTCCCTACCCGGGTGTGCGGGGTCGGTCATTTCCCCGAGTTGGCTGCGCAGGGCTTCGACCTGGTCTTGGTTGAGCAACTTTACCCCATGCAGGTAGCCCTTGTCCTTGTAATGAAGGAGTTGTTCTTCACTGAGGGTATATTGCAACCATTCTTCCGGCTGGGTTGGGCAGGCAAAGAGATCTGTGAGCAGGCCGGACTTTAGTCCCAAGTCAGTTGTCATCGTTGTTACTGTAAGGTATTTATAACGTTATTTTCCCATTGCTTCATGTCTTCTCAAGGCAATTGTGCAAGAGACTGAAGAATCTCGTTGTGATGGTGGGAGATTGGCTGGAAGCTGAAAAAGGGATGGAAATAAACAACCCGAAACGGATGAGTGGATTACGGATGTTGACTGCGCTGGCCAGCATTGTGATTGTTATTGGCGGCCTCAAGTTGGCTGCCGGTTTGCTGCTCCCGGTAATTCTCGCTTTTTTTCTCTCGGTGGTAAGTTTGCCAATACTGCGAACACTCAGGGGAAGGGGATTGCCCAGGCTTCCCGCAGTTTTGTTGACGGTCATTGTGGATATTGGAATCCTGAGTCCGGTGGTCATGATCGGGTTGAATCTGGCCACGGAATTTCAGGACAAATTTGAGCATTATAACCGGGGTCTTTCAGACAGGGCCGAGGAATTTCAGGGATGGGTCAAAGAGGAGCTAGATTATGAGCTAAAGGTTGAACCCGGGGAAGTCATGCAGGGGGTGGAGACTTTTGTGGTGGGCTTTCTTGGTGGCGCGGCTGAATTCCTGAAAGACTTTACCTTCGTATTAATAATAATGATCTTCTTCCTTACTGAAGCGGGAGGATTCACCAGAAAAATGGGAGCAATCAAGCTGGCAAGGGGCCCTGACCTGGCACGATTTTCCGAAGCGGCCAAGGATATCCAGAAATACCTTGGGATAAAGACGATAATCAGTGCAATTACAGGTATTCTTGCTGGTCTACTGACCTGGCAGTTGGGATTGGATTTCGCGCTGCTGTGGGGGATGGTGGCTTTTTCCTTCAACTATATTCCTGCCATCGGGTCGATTATTGCAAGTATTCCGCCAACGTTGCTTGCCCTTGTTGACAAGACGCCTGGGGCTGCGTGCCTTGTGTTGCTTGGATTTTTGGCCATTAATATGCTGCTGGGCAATTTCATTGAACCGATGCTCCTGGGCAGAAAGTTTGGAATTTCTGTTTCAATGGTGATTCTTTCCGTGGTGTTCTGGGGCTGGTTATGGGGATTGATCGGCATGTTTCTTGCCGTGCCACTGACTATGTTGCTTAAGGTTGCTCTCGATAATTCCGACGAGTTCCGGTGGCTGTCGGTGGCTATGGGTAAGCATGACCCGATTGCGGGCGGTGGAGATCCGCGTTAATCATTTCGAAAATGGCGTCTAATTACGCAAGGCATTGTAAATAAGGGGCTTAAGCTCCTTCTCAAGTGTCCATTCATACGGCATGAAATTGCGAAGAGTAATGACAACGAGTCCATCTTTCGGGGAAATCCAGAAATGAGTGCTGGCAGCGCCACCCCAGCCGAATTCCCCTGCAGGACCGCCAAAGCCCCAATCGCTTTGTGCCTTACGCACAGAAAATCCGTAGCCGAAACCGATGCCTTTACGGTTATCTCCAATGCCGATATTCGGAATTGACGGAGGCAGTTGGTTACGGGTCATGAGTGCAATGGTTTCCTTCTTGATCAGGCGCTTACCATCAAGTTCACCGCCATTAAGGATCATCTGGCAGAAGCGGAAATAATCATGGGCGGTGGAGCATAGGCCACCACCACCGGATTGATGCACCGGCTTTTTCAAGAAATGGCTCACCGATGCGGATTCGCCGACCTTTAGTTTGCCTGCACGATCCCTAGTGTGCTGACTGGCAAAGCGCCGGGCTTTACTTTCAGGAACATGGAAACCGGTATCCGTCATTCCCAGAGGAACAAAGATTCTCTCGTGAATAAAGTTGCCGAAAGGTTTGCCTGAAACAACCTCAACCAGTCGTCCCAGCACATCAATGGACACGCTGTATCTCCAGGCGCTACCCGGCTCTTCCTGTAGTGGTATTGTTGCGAGTTTCTCTACCATCTGCTCAAGAGATGAATTTCGATCGAGAATATTATTGGTGTTGTATAGTGTTGCAATCGGTCCTCCGGTAAAGCCATAGCTGAGCCCCGAGGTATGGCGCATCAGGTCAGCGATAGTCATTTGGGTTTTGGCGGGCTTGTGCTTACCGGACGCATTGAAGACGGTAAGCTTTCCAAGTTCGGGAAGATGCTTTGATACCGGGTCTGAAGGGGATAGTTTGCCTTCTTCAACAAGCATCATTACGGCAGTGGTTGTAATCGGCTTGGTCATTGAATAGATGCGGAAAATGGTGTCTTTCTCCATTGGGTCGCCGTTGCTTAGATCACGCAGACCGCGTGCCTCATGCATGGCGATCTTGCCGTCACGCGCCACGAGGGTGACTGCTCCCGCAATTCGAGCATCATCAACGAGTTGTTGGACCCTGCTGCCAACCAGAGCGAGTTTCTTCTCGTTAAAGATCCTTGGCTTTGCCACCAGTGAAGGAGCGTTGAATGAGGCAAGGGCAAAGCCGAGCAAGGACAAGGCGACAATCAGTTTTGGCATGCTTTCATACAAGCGTAATTATCACTTGGTTTCAATATCAGGTTGCTGTCCTGCTGATTCAGCGTCGAGTATTGATTTGTGCCGAAATCTACCGATATCCGGGTTATTGAGACAGAACTCTACATTCTGCCGGTTGAACTGAGGGTGCCCCTTAAGTTTGGAAATCAGGTAGTCACTGCAGTCAAGTGTGCACGGGTCAGGGTGAAGGTCAGGGATCAAAATGGTGCAGAGGCTGAGGGCTGGGGAGAGACGCCGCTCAGTGTTGCCTGGGTATGGCCGTCGGAATTGGGCTATGCTGAACGTGAAGCGAGGATCATTGATTTTTGTCGGGCATGCGGACGGGCAGTGCAGGAATCTGATGCGACAGGTCATCCACTGGAAATCGGCACGGATTTGATCGCAGGCATTTTGCCGCAGTTGAAGTCCGGGCACGATGCGTTGCACCGGGGGAAAGATCCACTGCCTTACCTTGCGGCACTGGTTGCGTTTTCCCCTTATGACATCGCCCTTTATGACGCCTTTGGAAATCTTCACGGGAAAGGTGTGTTTTCTCTTCTCGGTAGAGAATTCCTCAGCAGGGATCTTGGGACTTATCTTGAACCTAATACGATTTTCAGTGGCAAGTATCCTGCTGATTACCTCGTTCCGGGAATTAAGCAATTACCCGTGTGGCATCTGGTTGGGGGGCTCGATGCGATTAAAGCATCAGAACTTGCGGGTAATGAACCCAATGACGGTTACCCTCTGCTCCTGCGTGACTGGATTCGTAGTGACGGGCTCAATTGCCTGAAGATCAAGCTGAGCGGAACCGATTTTGACTGGGATTGCAGGCGGCTTGAGGATATCGGTGTGATAGCCGAGGAAGAGGGAGTGGATTGGTTGTCTGCTGATTTTAACTGCACTGTGACTGAGCCGGAATATGTCAATGCTGCACTTGATCGCCTCAAACTAGATTCAGCGGTGACTTATGAAAGGCTGCTGTATGTGGAGCAACCCTTTCCATATGACCTTGCTGCCAACCGGATTGATGTCCATGGCGTGAGTGAGCGTAAGCCGTTGTTCATGGACGAGAGCGCCCATGACTGGACTTATGTAAGGATGGGCAAGTCACTTGGATGGACCGGGGTTGCACTCAAGACCTGCAAGACGCTGAGCGGAGCGTTGCTCAGCCTGTGCTGGGCGAAACAACATGGGATGGAATTGATGGTTCAGGATCTTACCAACCCAATGCTTGCGCAGTTGTCGCATGTGCAACTGGCGGCACATGCAGGCACGATCATGGGGGTGGAGAGCAACAGCATGCAGTTTTACCCGCAGGCATCGCTCCCGGAGGCCAATGTCCACCCGGGATTATTTAGAAGAAAGGACGGACTGCTTGACCTCTCGACCCTGGGCGAAGCAGGATTTGGCTACCGGGTTGATGAGATATTTAGAGAATTGCCGCGCCAGGAGTTGTGACCATGGGGCATAAAGGCCTTACCATAGTCGGGCATCATGGGGGGCTTAGCTTTCGTAAAGCGATTCATCAGGAACCGGAACAAGCAGGTAATCGCCGATACGAAGTGAACTGTTGTCGTTGGAGAAATCGTTAAGGATGCGGATTTCACCAGGGTTGGTTCCAAATGAAATTGCGATTGAATGCAGGGTGTCGCCGGGCTCGATTTGATAGAATCCGTAACCATCAGGGGCAATCGTTTCACCGCTGGATGTGGGTTCAGGCTTGGGGGAAGAGGGTTGTTGTTTGGGTTTATTGTGTTGTTTGGCGAGAGAAGGGAGCGAGGATCCACTGGGGATTTCGAGTTTCTGACCAATGCGAATGGCGTTGGGATCGAGCAGTCGGTTGGCAATGGCAATGGATGTTGAAGTCACCCCGAAGTGGCGGGAGATGCTGCTGAGAGTATCGCCGGCACGAACAGTATGTGTTTTTCCAGGATCGCGTTTTTCCGGTTCAGTAACGGGAATTGCCTTGGGCGCTGCCGGTGGTCCTTTGTGGCCGGGGATGAAGATTTCCTGCCCGAGTCGGAGGGCGTTTGGGTTGGTTATATGATTCTCTGCGACGAGCCGATCGACACCTACCTGATAGCGTCTTGAGATACTACTGAGAGTTTCTCCCGCGACCACACTATGACGGATGCCATTGGCATTAGTGATTTTTTGCGGGGAGTTATTTGTCGATGTGAACTCTTTACTGGATGCTTTGGGGGCATGGTATCCGAGTTGCACTTTCAAGGTGTCCATTTCACCTTCCAGTTTTCCCACCCTTTGCGTGGTGGCATCCAGTTGCCCCTTAACGGTATTGATTTGATAACTCAGGTCGGGTGACGCTCCATAGCGGTTTTGAGCGTCAAGGAGGTGACTGTTGCCCATTGTAGCTATTGCCAAAATGAGAAACCAATATTTTAAAGAAAAAGAATTTTGAGATAGAAACATCGATAAATTTTAAAATTTTTATTGCTTAACTCAAGTTAAAAATGAGGAGAAGTTAGATATTTTAACGTAGTTAGGGCATATTGTTGAAGAAAATGGCGCGATTGTTCCGATTCTTGCTAATAAACTCACTTGCCTTCGGTGGGGTGGTGTTGCTGTTGGTGTCTGCATTTAAGCTCGCGCAAACAACCGGGGTAATCCCCAATGGGCACGACTGGAGGTTGGTGTTGAAGGGTATAATGGATTCTGAGGTTCGTCCCGCGGGAAAGTTAAAGGTTCGTAGATCGATCATGGCGCGTGCGGTGGTTGTTCTTGACGCTGGTCATGGAGGTGCTGATGGAGGGACGCTTGCAGGGAAGTCACTTGAGAAGGATCTCAACCTTAAAGTTGTGCATATGGTTGCGGAGGAACTCAGGCGGAAGAGAATCCGGGTAGTCTATACCCGGCAGGGGGATGTCACCGAAGGCTTAAAGGCACGTGCGGATTTTGCGAACGGGTTTCCTGCTGCGCTTTTCGTGAGCATTCACCATAATGCTTCGACCAGCGGCAAGCCTGAGGGGTTTGAAACTTATTACACTCACCCCAAGCCTTCATCGGTAATGACTGCGCAAAGGAAAATTTTCGGGGTAAAGAATGGAGGGAAGTTCATTGATCGGCGGGGAGAATTACTGGCACGTGAAATCCAGGCGTCATCATGCAACGCAACGCAAGCGGTTGATCGTGGGATAAAGAACGCTCATTTAGCCCTGACCCGCCTGGTGTCGTGCCCGGCAGTGCTGGTTGAATGCGGGTTCCTGAGCAACGTCCGCGAAGGGGCAAGGCTTAAAGACAACACATACAGGGGGAAATTAAGTGGCGGTATCTCACGGGGAATCCTGGCTTTCCTTGCGGAGGTTGATGCAAATGCGTCCTACGGGTTAGAGCTTTCAATGCCAAACCCAGTTGCCGTTGACGAGGTTTCTGTCCTTGGGAAGGCTGTGAGATAAAGATTATAAAACGCTCTTACGGAATGGGTTATCAGGGTAATGACAGGAAATAAACTTGGTTTACTGAGCCAAGTGGAGACGTGGACGCGGCAATGTGTTTTATAGCTCGGGGATCTCCACCCACCGGGACTCCATCCAGCTCTGCATCCCGAGTTCGGCAAGTTGCACTCCCTTTGCTCCTTCGTGCAGTGAATAGCACCATGGTTCATCAAGGACAACGTGGCGCAGGAAATCCTGCCACTGTATCTTGAAGGCGTTGTCGTATACCATCCCCTCGGGTGCTTTCTGCCAGTCATCGAGGAATTGTATTGGTTGCTCGACATCGGGATTCCATACGGGTTTAGGCGTATCTGATGCTGATTGCAGGTAGACATCACGCAATCCGGCAACCGCAGAGCCTTTTGTGCCGTTTATTTCCACGCTCAGGAGATCATCACGACGAACCCTTACGCACCATGAACTGTTAAACTGGCAAACCGTGCCGTCGTGGAGTACAAAGATTGCATACGCGGAGTCATCAGCTGTGCAGGTGAAAGCATCGCCGTGCTCGTTGCGGCGTTGAGTGATATCTGTATTGCCATAGGCAACCAGACGTCGGATTGGGCCAAAGAGATTATTGATGAGGTAATGCCAGTGGCAGAACATGTCTATCATGATGCCGCCCCCGTCTTCTGATCGATAGTTCCAGCTTGGGCGCTGGGCAGGTTGCTCCCCTCCGAGTCCGGTAAATACCCAGTAACCGAATTCTCCGCGCACACTGAGGATGTCGCCAAAGTATCCACGGTCACGCAGTGCGCGCACCTTGCGAAAACCCGGCAGCCAGAGCTTGTCCTGAACGACGCCGTTTTTGAGCCCTGCGTCATCAACGAGTTTGGCAAGACGGAGCGCTTCAGCGCTTTTTGTGGCTGTTGGTTTTTCGCAGTAGATTGCCTTGCCTGCAGCGGCAGCCATCTCGATAAATTTTCCCCGCTGGAGGGTGCCGGAGGCGTCAAAGAACACCTCATAGTTACCGTAACTGCCGTTCAGGGCGCCCTCTAGATCGGTGGTGTATGGGAATGTCTCCCCCGTGGTTTTTCTTCCGTGTTCTTCAGCGAGGACCCGCAGTTTTTCCTCGTTGCGGCCGGTGAGAATAATTTCAGGCATGATCCTTTGGCCTGATCCAAGCTGAATTCCCCCCTCCTTGATGATAGAGCAGAGTGAACGCTCAAGATGCTGGTTGGTCCCCATGCGCCCGGTGACGCCATTTAGGATGATGCCGATACGGTGGGTCATTTTACTGGATGGTCTTGAAGGATTTGATGATGGCGGATAGGTAATCGTCTTGGTCGGCTGCCCACCAGCGCTGGGAGAAGATTTCGACTTCGTGGTAGCCTGTGAATCCCGCATTGCTCAGAGCAGAGGAAATCCTTGTGATGTCGATGCATCCCTCGCCCATCAGGGCCCGGTCGTTTAGGATGTCAGAAGTGGGTGTTATCCAGTCGCAAATATGGTATGCGGTAAGATTGCCGGATACAGCGGCCCGTGTGATTTCCGATTCGAGGGAAGGGTCCCACCAAGTGTGGTAGAGATCGCAGGCGATTCCGAGGTTGGGATGACTCCCTAGGGATTCACAAAGTTCATTGGCTTGATCCATGGTATTGATTGCGGAACGACTGTCGGCATACATCGGGTGAAGGGGCTCGACGGCAAGGATAACTCCAGCCTGTTCGGCATGATCAATGCAAGCGGCAATGCCATCACGAATCTGCAGTCTTGAGTCATTGAGTGACTGTCCGGCATGAGCGCCGCAGACCAGCACAAGTGAAGGTGAACCGACGGCGGCGGCTTCTTCAATGGCTTTCAGGTTGTCGTCAATGGCGGCCTGCCGCTGTTGTGCGCTTTCGGCGGGGAAAAACCCTCCCCGAGCTACCGAGGCGACAGCCAGCCCGGCATCTCTTGCCTGGCGCCCGACTGTAGATGGATCGCGTCCTTCAAAGTTGTAGCGCCAAAAGGTGATAGCACCGATACCGGCGGCGGAATAGTTGGCGATACACTGTTCGGTGGACCAGGATTTGGTGGTGATGGTGTGTATTGCGAGCTTGTCCAGCTTATCGGTCATCAGGGTGAGGAGTTCGGGGTTGCGGAACACAATCGAAAAATCGATAATCGGAACCGTTGGCGATTTTGCCAACGTAGAGGGCGAGCTCCCTTGCGTGGTAATCGCCCCACATTGAGGCTTCCCCGTGGGAGATTTTACTGCCTGTGGGGATATGGTCCCAACTGTTGGGCTGGTGGTAGATGGAATGGAGTATCAGTCCCTGGTGTGTGTCCGAGGTGCTCAGGAAGGGTTCACTGAGCAGGTGCCTGGTCACCGTTAGGCCCGCCTGGAAGTAGCGTTTCCCATCACTGCTCTCCAGGCCCAAGTAGCGACCCAGGCGCAACAGGCCCTGTGCGCCAATTATTGCAGCAGAACTGTCGACAGGTTCGTGACTGTTGAAGGGATCAGAGCTGCACTCGAGATAGTCGCTGCCGAGTTTATGGAGATCAGGTGCGCCGGTGTCCCAGTAGGGAATACCGTCGGTGGGGGTGTTGTTGATGTAGAAATCACAGGTGGCACGTGCCGTTTGAAGGAAAATTGCCTCAATCTCTTTCTTCCCGCCAAAGGCTTCAAGCTCGGTGTCATCCAGTTCTCTGAGGAATTCGAGTTGTTCACTGAAGCCGAGCATGGCCCAGGCCAATCCGCGTGTCCATGTACTGAATGCGCTGTAGCCCTGCTGGCTGGAAGCGCAACGGAACTGGCCGGTGACGGTGTTGAATATCGCCTCGTGCGATGTTCTGCCGGGTTGGGTGTCATAGCGATCCCGGCCATCGCCATAATAGATTGAGTGTTGTGCGGTTGCCAATGCGTGTTCGATTAACCTGCCGAGCAGTGAGATTTCCTTGTCACCTTCATCCATGCAACGATGTCCCATGAGGTGAGCCAGTGCGAGTGAACGGCAGGAGCGTATGGTGTCGACAAAGAGGGAGTGGGGTCCGTTGAAAGAGTGGATGAAGCCGCCGTTCACGGTGCTTGTCCAGCGCCGTGCCTGAACGGCACCTGATAGCTTAAGGGCAAGTCGGTAGAGTTCTGCCTCCCATTGGTTGCCGGTATACAGGCCAAGCTCGTGCAGTCGGAGAAGGTTGCCATAGGTTGAGACATTATTAAATCCGTGGTCGTGCACGCCAAAATGACTAAGGTGGGGAGCCATTTTGGATAGCGTATTGCTACGCGCGAACTCGAGGAACCATTCGTCTCCGCTTGCCTCAAACTGGAGAATTCCCGATCCGTGTTCAAAGCCTTGCGTCCATTCAGTCCAGCCACGACTGGCGTATTTACCTGCCACGGTGAACACCGGCGATCCGCCGGCATGGTCATAGGCCCGGTCAATTAGTTGAATCTTGTCGCCGGAGAGTTTCCAAAAGGTATCAAATTGCGGGGCGAGATCCGCTGCGACCAATGAGTAATCAGGTTTGAGCATAATTGAAGGTCAGTGGCGATGAGACCTAGATCCTGCGTAAATGGAAGCCGCCATCAACAGGAATTACATGTCCGGTGGTGAATGGGAACGAGCCGGAGAGTAAAGCGACTGCGGCCTTCCCGAGATCTTGACCGCTGCCCCAGCGTGCCAACGGCACGAGTTCTCCATCGCTGAGGATGGCGTCGTATTTATCCTTTGCCCCGGAGGTCATATCAGAACTCATGATTCCGGGCTGCAGGTCGTTGACGAGGATTTTATGCTCAGCAAGTCGAGAAGCCCAAACGGCAGTGGCCATTGACAGTCCCGCCTTGGATATGCAGTAGGCGCCACGATTTATCGAGACAGTAGAGGATGAGATGGATGAAATGTTGAGGATCTGGTAATGAGGAAGGCGAGGAGTCCCAGAATTGTTGATCATCCATTGGGCAGTTGCCTGAATCAGGAAGTAAGCCGCCTTGAGATTGATGAGCATCACGGCATCGTAGTCTTCCTCGGTGGCATAAAGGCAGTCCCGGCGGTTTGGTTCGGTAATTCCGGCATTATTGATGAGGGCATCGATATGACCGAATGTCGCCACTGCCGCGGGCAGGATTTTTCTGCGTGCCTCCGGGTCAGAAAGATCCCCCTGTATCGGGTGGAACTGTTGATTGTCATTGGTGGCGAGTCCTGCACATTGTGAGGCGGTTTCCTGCGCGCCGCTCCGGCTGTTGCCGTAGTGGATTGCGACGCTCATCCCGGCGCGTGCAAGTTCAGTGGCGATGCCCCGACCGAGGCCTCGACCGGCGCCGGTAACGAGAATTACCGGAACTGTTTCTGCTGTATCCATATACAGGATATTTAACTTAATTTAATGGCATGAGGTAGAACGAATAGGCTTGCTATTAGCATTTTTTCGACCATAATTTTTATCCTAGTAATTTTTATAAGCAAATGAAGAGATATCGGCCACTGCTGATGGAAAAGCTTGGTATCTCGCTGCCCGGCATTGAAGTCATCCGGCTACAACTCAACGAGCACCTGCCCGGGGAAAATCTTGGTGCTCACAGTCATCGTTATGGTCAGTTGCTGGTTTATCTAAAGGGGCGTGGTTGGCAGAGTGTTGCAGGCAGGTGCTACGCGGCGAGAACCGGAGCCGTCATTTACGCGGCACCCGGTCAAGAGCACAGCTTCGAGCGCGAGCGCGAGCGCAGTCCGTTATGCCTTGTTTTGGACATCAGGCTTGATGAAAAATTTGGGCAGGCCCGGTCACAGGTTATTGGCATGCTTCCCGCGACATCCCTAAATCATATACGCTCCCGGGTTTCGCAACTTTTCGCAATGCGTGACATCGGGGCAAGTGACCGGAAACTTACAGTTGGGGCGATTATTCTTGATGTCCTGGATGCCCTGCTGCGAGCTGTCGGCAGGCTTGATGAGTTATCTGTTAGCACTGTGGGAGGGCGTTGCCTTGCCAGGAGTGCGGAGCGGGCGATATTATCTTTTATTTCGGACCCGGCAGTTAATCTAGCGACTCTAGCCGAGCATATTGGTTATCAGCGCGATCACCTTAACCGTATCCTTAAGTCAGAGTGTGGCCTGACGCTGGGCCAATTGCGTGCACGTATCCGTTTGCGTGAAGCGCAGCGTTTTCTTCGCAGGGGAATGGCGATCGGGGAAGTGGCAACCCATGTTGGCATTGATGACCAGAATTACTTTGCTCGCTGGTATCGTGCCCAGACAGGAATCAGTCCTAGTGCCTGGAGGCAACGACCCTCAAGTTTGCCGGGCTGAGAGTGAGAAACGGCTGTTCGGGGTCTATTGCTTTTTAGGAGAAGCAGGAGCAGGGGCAGGTGCAGGAGCCGGAGGGGGGGTAAGCGCGGCGCTGCGCACAACATTTGCCTTGCCTTCCAGTTGCGTGATATAATCGCGCACGAAAGCCTGCTGTTTTGGACCGTTGAGTTGCTGGCTGATCTGCTGCTTTACTTTCTCAAGTGACTGTATCCCGCCCTCAGTGCGCGCAGTAACCTTTATCAGGTGGTAGCCGAAGCTGGTCTTGACCGCCTCGCCAATACTATCGATCTTTTGGCTGAAGGCAGCTTTTTCAAACTCTGGAACCATCTGTCCCCGGCCGAAGGAACCGAGGTCACCGCCACGCGCACTGCTCGGGCAGTCGGAATGTTTGGTAGCGACCTTGTCAAAGCCTTCACCCTTTGCTGCGATGAGTTGGGTGCGAAGTTTCTCGATCGCAGCAAGCTTCTCGGCAGCTTCTTTTTCCCCGGCAGCGGCATCTGTTTTCAGGAGAATATGACTGGCGCTCACACTTTCCTTGCTTGTAAAGGAGGCCTTGTTTTTCTCGTAGTAGTCGGCAATGGCTTTGTCGTCAGCCTTGGGGATTGCATTGATGCGCTTGCGGATGTGCGCACTTATCAGCAGTTCCTCTTCGACTTCCGCAGTAAAGCTGGGTTCAGTATGCCCGGCAGATTTGAGATAATTTTCGAATGTCATGGTCGGGGGCATGGATGTTTTGACATCACTGACGGCTTTCGCGATTTCCTCAGAGGTGGGTTTTCCCTTTGTGGCTTTTGCGGCTTTTAGCAGGAGGGCTCGTGCAATTAGCTCCTCGGCCATCTGCGGGGTAGCTTGTTTAATTGCTGACGCTCGCTGCTCGGCTGGCATGGTCTCAATCTGAGGTCCGTAACGTATGCGCAGGGTGCGCTCAACATCTGCGGTGGTTATTGCGATACCGTCAATGGATGCGAGTTCCTCGGTTTTCGTGGCAGGTGATTGCGTTTTCTTTTTAGCGGTTTCAGCCTTTGCGTCCTGAGCGCAGTAGGATGTTGCTGCTGTTCCTGCGATGAGGGAGACGCAGGCGATGATAGTGAGGGGAGTTTTCATAAGCAGTATTACTGGGAGAGGATTTGCCGGGCAGCAGGGACTTGTCGCTGGAATAATGTGGGATATTTCTGTCGTGGATGACGCTCGTGCTGGCAACTGATCTTTTCCGGGCATACTATTTATAGCGGGATATGAAAGTGAGAAGGTAAGGTTATATTAAGGAATGTTTTGGAAATTCAACCGCAACCACCTAAAGTCTCTTTCTGGTTAAAGGTCAGTCGTTTGATCGGCAGGTTGCTGGCACTGGCAGTGTGGCTCTGGGTGTGTGGTGCGTTGTGCTATGTAATTGGAGTGCCGGGGGAGTTTGTCATGGTCTTGTTTTTTCTTGTGCCCTGGGCGTGGACACGTGGCGGGCGCTGGCGGAAAGTCGCGGGAATTTGCGCGGCAATTGTAATGCCGTGGATGGTATTGGCTTATGCTTTTACGAAGCCGCGTGCTGATCTGCAATGGCAGGTTCACTGCTCGAGAACTCCTCAGGTACGTGTCGATGATGATGGTGGACGGGTTGAGATACGCAATGTTCGCCAGTTTAAATGGCATGGCAGAGGGGGCTTTGACCCGTCATGGACATTCCAGACTTATTACATGGATCAACTGCAATCACTTGACCTTGTGGTGGAGCCACTGGGGGGTTCGGAATACTTTGCGCACACTATGCTCAGTTTCGGCTTTGGTACGGAGCGGCGGGTGGTGATTTCGATCGAGGTGCGCAAGGAGGAGGGTGAGTCTTATGGTATCATCCCGGGCTTTTACCGGCAGTTTGAACTGCTCTATCAGATCAACAGTGAACGGGATGCCTTTACTCTTCGTGCGACCCGGCCGGATGCGAACCTCTATGTTTTCCCCATCAAGGCTGAGGCGGGGTTTATCCGAAGGTTGTTTCTTGATATGGTGCACGAGGCCAACGCGCTGAATGATCGCCCGCAGTTTTATCATTCATTAAGCGCAAACTGCACGACAAAGCTCTTCGACCACGTGAACATGGAGATTGGCACGCCGATTGAATACCGGCGCGAGATTCTTTTGCCTGCACAAGCAGGAAAGCTCCTGCATGAATTAGGCTGGATGGATACCGACCTTGGCTACCGTGAGGCTAAGGAGCGTTTTCGCCTGGCAGATAAGGTTAGGGAGTTCTCCACGCATTCGGAATTCTCGAGAATAATTCGTCAGTGAATGCTGATGTTAATGGCTAAGTTTCAGGGCTTACCTAGAATTTGTTTTTCCACATCATCGACTCCATTGGCAATGGTGAGCGCTTGTTGTATTTCGCAGATTCCTTGGTCGAGTAGAGGGTGTCGACCTTACCGCTGACTTCAAAGTAGATCAGCTGGCCTATAGGCATCAGCTGATAGATGCGAACGGGCTGTGCCACGGAGATCTCCAGGGTCCAGTGGTTGCAGAAGCCTACATCCCCCTTGCCGGCCGTGGCATGGATGTCGATGCCGAGTCGACCGATGCTACTCTTGCCCTCGAGGAAGGGGACATGCCGGTGTGTCTCGGTGTATTCCTCGGTAACGCCGAGGTAAACGGTTCCCGGGTGCAGGATAATACCCTCCCCGGGAATCTCGAACATCTCGATCTTGTTGTGTTTGCGGGCATCGAGGGTTTCACTGGAATAGGTGGCGAGTGTCTTTCCGAGACGGACATCGTAGCTGTTGGTGCCAAGTCGTGAGGGGTCGAAGGGGTCAATCACAATATCGCCACTGTCAATTGCTTCGCGGATTGCATGGTCGGAGAGAATCATTTCTTCAATGGAAATATAGTCAGGGTCAGCTGAAGACAACAGTCTTGTTCTTGAAGACAAGAACCTTGCGTTGTGCGTGCGCCCAGACAGCCCGTGCCAGCACCACCTTTTCAAGGTCCCTGCCACGACGCACGAAATCAGACACGGACTCACGATGACTGACGCGGATCACGTCCTGGGCAATGATGGGACCCTCATCTAGTTGAGCCGTGACGTAGTGGCTGGTTGCCCCGACAAGTTTCACGCCGCGCTCGTAAGCCTGGTGATAGGGGCGTGCACCTGCGAAGGCGGGCAGGAATGAATGGTGGATGTTGATGATTTTTTGAGGGTAGTTGTTTACGAATGAATCGCTGAGTATTTGCATGTAGCGGGCGAGAACCAGGGTATCTACTGTGTGGCTGTCGAGCAGTTCCAGTTCGGCGCTCTCCTGGGCGGCTTTGTTTTCGGGGGTGATCGGGAAATGGGCAAAGGGCACCTCGAAACGATCTGCGGCACTGCGAAGATCCTCCCGGTTGCTGATGATGAGGGGAATGTCGACATCAAGTTCGCCGGCTTGGTGCCGGGAGAGCAAGTCGTAGAGGCAGTGGCTTTCCCGGGTTGCGAATATTGCCACGCGGGGGCGCTGGTCGCTGTAGTGGAGTTGCCAGTTCATCTGCATGGGGGAGGCTATGTCTTCCTGGAAAAGCTTTGAGAGCTTCTCGTCACTTAACCTGAAATCCGCTAACTCCCACTCGATGCGCATGAAGAATGCGCCGTGTTCGGTGTCGACGTGCTGATCGAGATAGATGATGTTGCCGTTGTGCCGACGGATGAACTCGGCAACAAGCGAGACAAGTCCCGCCTGGTCGGGGCAGGAGATGAGAAGGATTGCGTTGTGCGTGGAATTGGCCATTGGCTTGCTTGGGCGAACTGCCCGAATGACTAGCACCGACGTGGTGAATGCACAAGTTTTCGGGGAATAATCCCAATGACAACAAATTGTCCTGGCAGCTAATTAAAACCTTGGGGTCAGGCTCATCAGTTCGTCAGCTAGCCGGTGATACGGATAAAGCCCATTGTGTCGGAGGTATTAAGATCAAAGCTCTGCTTTCCGTCATCCCCGAGTTGGAGGAAGCCGAAACGTTACCAGGTGCCAAGGTCGGTTGAGGTGGCGAAGGGATATGCCATTCCCGGTTCCCCGCTGACGCTGAAACTGAGTAATCCGCTGCCGGAGGAAATCACCTCGAGGGAGTGCCCGGCGAATTCTGGCGGCACAACCCAGCCCGAGTAGGTATTGGAGGTCACTGAACCTCCGGGATTGATTAAACTGAAGGTAGCTGTTTCCGCTGTTTCATCCGTCGACCAGCTAAAGGTATAGGACTGGTTGTTGTAGGTGTAGAGGATGGAATGGCCGCTTTCTCCCTGTGTTTCATAGCTTATTATTTCCGCGCCCCGCAACGGGGTCGTTGCGGGACGGACGCCCCTTGTTCCCGGCTGCGGTTCAATCTGTCCTCCCTCGACAGTAATCACCCCGCGTAAGCCGCCGTTGATGTAAGGGTAACTGAAGGACGCGTGGTAGTGGTAGTCTGGCCTGAAGTGCCCGTTGTATTCATCCAGTCCGAGTAATTCCGAGCTATCAGCTTCCGTTAAGCCATAGATGGGGTAGCCATCCAGCGCATAGGGATCGGTGCGGCTTCACCGACAATGTCCTGAAGGTGCAGTGGTGCGGCATGGTAGTGGTAGTCATCAGCTCTTCCTGCGTGTCCTCCCCAGTCATCAAGTTCGCCGATCAGGAGGGCATCCTCGCCCCGGTTGTTGAGAGCGTTAAAGATCGGGGTCCCATTCACAGCAAGGGCAATCGCTCCGCGGAAGAGGTTGTCACGCGTTGAGATAGGGGTGTCGGAGAGCTGGGGGCTAAGCGGTATTTGCCAGGCGTTGTCACCGAAGTAATCCTGTGGGATGCCGACTTGCTTTTGCCAGTTGGTGACACCCGCCATCATGCCGTGCTCATGTATTCCGTTGCTCTCGACATAAAGCCATGTCCCGTCCCATCGGACGCGGGCTAGCGGGAAAAAATGAGCGAATGCTTCAGCGCGTTCAGCCACCTCGGTCGCGTTGTCCGGATCCTGACCGGCTTCCTCCGGGATTAAGAACCCGGCTGAGGCGATCGGGTTACCGGAGTCGTCATGGGGTTGGTGCCATTCATGTGCCGGGCAGGCGGGGTGAGAAATCCAGAGAAGGGAGAAGGCAGAGGTTGCGATGCAAGTGGAGAGTAGGCGGGAGAGCATTGGAAGCTGAAAAATAATGATTCTTCTTGCTGCTCTAGGAAGCAAGCAATGCGGAGAGGAGGGATGAAAAATCGTTGAGAAAGAAAGTGCTCGGAACAGGAATCGAACCTGCACAGGGTTGCCCCCA
>JAPYUT010000111.1 GCA_029940475.1 Verrucomicrobiales bacterium
ACGCTTGCATCGTCTTGACGACGTGAAACTGAATGCAGTGGTTGCAGTGGTCCCCCTTAAGGTCACGGGGATCAGTTATGACCAGGCCAGCGAACAGGTAACCCTCACCTGGACATCAAGCCCCAACAGGACCTATGCCGTGTTCTATTCTGATGACGGGAAGTTTAATTTCGATGCGGATGTCGATGATAGTGTGGTTTCCGCCGGTGACACCACGAGCCTGACCTTTTCCAACCCGTCGCCGGGTGCGCGGAAACTCTTTTTCAGGATATCGGAAAGCGGCCCCTGATCCTTCATCGGGGATGGGGACGGCTTCTGACCGGGCGCATTGTCATCAGCGTTTCCGGGCAATGAGTGAGCAAGGCACGGTCCTGATCCCCTTTGGCAGATGCCGGTTTTTCCGGCTTCCTTTGCCGCGGCAAGCTATCAGTGGGCTTGCCCTGTGAGTATCCCGGGCATACACTGAACCAATGAGACGCGCATTGTGCATTGCCCTCGTGGCAGTAGCGGGGTTGGTCCTTCTGTCTGCCGTTGCGGAGGCGGGCGAGATCATCAAGAAGACCTATTACGATTCAAAGGGCCGGGCAGTCGGCAAATACGTCTACCAGGCAGGCAGCTCAAGGAGAAGCTATGCGCGTGGCAGCCGGGAAGCATACCGGGCCTGCCGCCCGGAATACGGGCATTCGGGATTTGTCTATTCGCCTGCCATCTATCGGGCTTATCGTCCGGTTTCTCTTTCCCGCAGCGGTTATCACCCGGCTTGGCGGGTCTATTGCGGTTATCACACGGCAATACAGCACATTGGCACACGCAACAGCTTGCGCTTCGTGTCACCGCTAAGCGTTTACCATCGGCGTTAACGTTTAAGGCACGGGATCGCGCGGAGGGTGCTTTCTCTTGGGGGAACTGCGGCATTTTGTGCCCCGCAGATGCGTTGTCTACTGGAAATCTTCCGGCCAGCCACTAGAGTTGCGCCATGGATTTGACACAAACCGCGTTCGGCACCTGGAGTGGTGGCCGTTTCATGCATTTTGGCGAGGCAGTCGATGACCAGCGCTTCATTGAGCTTATTCAGCTTGCCTATCAATCCGGCATTCGCACCTTCATCACTTCCGATGTCTACGGGGTGGGGCGAGCGGATGAGATGCTCGGGGTTGCCTTGGCGGGCATTGATCGTGACTCCTATTGCCTGGTGGGCATGCTTGGTCACGATATCTATGAGGGGAAACGCGAGGGTTCGCGCGGTTATCCGCGCTTTACTGATCCCGCTTTGCGATCGCGTGATGAATACACTGCGTATCTTAAGATGGCTGCCGAGAAGTCGCTTGAACGTTGTCGTGCTGATCGCTTCGACCTTGTCATGCTGCACAATCCGGATGAGCGTGGTTATGCTGACGCCTCGGTCTGGGAGGCGATGTCAGCACTCAAGGAGGCCGGCCTTGCCGACCGGCTGGGCATTGCGCCGGGGCCGGCGAATGGCTTTACGCTGGACCTGATCCACAGTTTCGAGCAGTTCGGTGAGCTGATTGACTGGGCCATGATTATTATCAATCCGCTGGAGCCGTGGCCGGGCAGGCTTTGCCTTGATGCTGCAGCGAAGGCGGATGTCAAGGTGCTGACTCGCGTTGTGGACTATGGTGGAATTTTTCATGGCACCATGAAAGCCGGTCATGTTTTTCGCGATGGCGACCACCGTGCCTACCGGCCGGATGGCTGGGTGGAGGCCGGCCTTGAGAAAGCTGAGCAAATGCGCCCGGTCATTGAGCGTCATGGGCTGAGTATGCTGCAGTTTGCCAGCCTGTGGAACCTTGCCCATGCTCCGGTCAAGAGCGTGGTCTCGACCTTGATCCAGGAGGCCGGAGAAGATGCCCTGCCGATTGAGGATCTGTTGCGTGATTTTGCCGCCACGCCGGAGGAGAACCCGTTGAGTGCTGATGAGGTTGAAGAGATTGCCCGGGTTGGTGACAACACCGGCTGCATGATGCTCAAGGGCGCCAGCAAGCGCCACGAGGAGAGCCTGCGTCCCGATGAGTGGCCGATGCGCTCCGAGCTGCTGGAACTTGCCGGCAGGCATGGGCTTGGAGAAGAGTGGTGATCCGCGTCGCGCTCCTCCTGTTGGCTTTTCTTCCTGGTATCATGGCGGCTGATTTACCCAAGGCGCCACTGGCTGCACGCAAGTCCCATGCCCACCGTGAGCATGGTGTGGAGCGCAGTGACCCGTATTACTGGCTGCGCCAGCGCGAAAACAGCGAGGTGCTTGATTACCTGAAAGCGGAGAATGCCCATACAAAGGCGGCGATGGCCGATACCAAGGCGCTGCAGGAGACCCTTTTTAAGGAGATCAAGGGGCGCATCAAGCAGGATGACGACACTTATCCCGTGCGCTGGAAGAACTTCCTCTATTACTCGCGCTATACGGAGGGCAGCGAATATCCCCTTTACTACCGCAGGCGTGTCGGGGCTGATGAAACCGCCGGTGAAATCACCTTTGATGTGCCGGCATTGGCAAAGGGGCACAAGTTTTACGATTTCGATGAGGGGGAAGTCAGCCCTGACGAGAAGCTGGTCGCTTTCTCCGTTGATACCGAGGGCAGGCGCATCCGCACCCTGCAGGTAAAGAACCTGGAGACCGGCAAGATCCTTCCCGACCGCATCGAGAAGGTGGACGGCGGCCATGCATGGGCGGCTGACAACCAGACCCTTTTCTACACCAGGCAGGACCCGGAAACCCTGCGCGAGTTCCAGGTATGGCGGCACCGGCTCGGCACTCCGCCCGGCGATGACGTGCTGGTCTATGAGGAAAAGGACGAGACCTTCAGCTGCTATGTTTCCAGCAGCCAGTCGGAGAAATACATCATCATCGGCAGCAGCCAGACACTCAGTGACGAATACCGCCTGCTGGAGGCGGATAACCCGGAGGGAGAGTTCAGGATCTTCACCCCGCGGCGGCGTGGCCTTGAGCATGATATCGAGCATTACCGTGACGGTTTCTATATCCGTACCAACAAGGAGGCGGAAAATTTCCGGCTGATGTGGACCGCGTTGAAGGACACAGCCGAGAAGAGCTGGCAGGAGGTCGTGCCCGGCAGCAAGGAGGTTTATTTAAGTGACTTTGAGGTGTTTGATGACTTCATCGTGCTCGAGGAGCGCGAGGACGGGCTGAACAGGATCCGCGTGCGCGGGATGCAGGGCGACAAGACGCACACGGTCAATTTCGGCGAGGCGGCCTACTCGGCGTGGACGGACACCAACCTGCAGTTTGACACCGAGTGGCTGCGTTACGGCTTCAGCTCGCTGAAGACGCCCGATAGCCTCTACGAGTATAACCTGCGCACCCGCGAGAGGCGGCTGCTCAAGCGCCAGCCGGTGCTGGGCGGCTATGATCCTGAAAAATACACCACCGAGCGCCATTTCGTCACCGCCGGTGACGGGGCAAAGGTGCCGCTTTCCATTGTCTACCGCAGGGATGCCTTCCAAAACGACGGCACTGCCCCGCTCCTGCTTTACGGCTACGGCTCCTACGGCTACAGCACCGATGCCTCCTTTTCCAGTATCCGGGTGAGCCTGCTCGACCGCGGCTTTGCCTACGCGATCGCGCATGTGCGCGGCGGCCAGGAGATGGGGCGCGCCTGGTATGATGACGGCAGGCTGCTCAACAAAAAGAATACCTTCAGTGACTTCATCGACTGCGCGGAGTTTTTGCTGAAGGGCAAGTATACCTCAAGGGCTCGGCTTTGTGCCAGCGGCGGCAGTGCCGGCGGGCTGCTCATGGGGGTGGTTGCCAATGAGCGCCCCGACCTGTTCACCGCGATCATTGCGGATGTTCCCTGGGTGGACTGCGTGACCACCATGTTTGATGAGAGCATCCCGCTGACCACCAGTGAATATGATGAGTGGGGCAACCCCGCCGACAAAAAGTTCTTTGACTACATCTTGAGCTACTCCCCCTATGACAATGTGCGGGAGGGCAAATACCCGGCGATGCTGGTGCTTGCCGGGCTGCACGATTCGCAGGTGCAATACTGGGAGCCGGCCAAGTGGGTGGCGCGGCTGCGGGCACGAAAGACCGATGACAATCTCCTGCTGCTGAAGACCGACATGGACTCCGGCCACGGCGGGGCATCGGGACGCTTCGGGCGATACCGCGAACGCGTCCTTGAGCAGGCGTTCCTGATCAAGGTCGCGGGGAAGAGGTAGGGGAGGGGTTGACCATACCACGGTCACCATCGATAACCCGGTCCTCGATGGCAATGGGGTGTTTTACACGGTGGGAGCGAAGCAGGGGGATTAAAGCAAACGGCCGCTTGCAAGGTTAGATCCTACTTGGTTTGCCCGAGCAGTTTCCTGAGGTCATTGGCAAGGATTGAGTTGGCTTCAGGTTTCAGGATTGTAGCGGCAATTTTCATGGCTGAACGCGCATGGGCAGCCTGCCCTTCCCTGAGGCAGGCCTGCACGTAAGGCTGCACCAGGTTATAGAACAGGTGACCGCCGGCCCGGCTTCCAAAGCGCTTCATTGTAAGTTCATATTGTTGCGCAGCCGCCTGCCACTGCCCGGAGTTTTGCTTATCAAAAATGAGGTCCGCGGTGACAGCAATACCCAGGTCAAAGCGCTTTGACTTGTTCTCGGCAACAATCTGTTTGCCTATCCGCTCGGCAGTTGCGTCTTCACCGAGCTTGCGCAGCACCCGCAGAAGTGCCAGCTGTCCCTTTGCCTTCATTTCGCGCTCGCCATTGAAATTGGCAATCCATCTCTGCCAGAATATCCGCAGGGCAGCAGCATCCGTCTGTTTTTTTTCCAGCCATTCAGCTTCCAGTTCCCAGGGTTCAAATGTCCTTGGCATGGCGGCAGCGGCAGCATGGAGAATTTTCGGATACGATGCATGATTGATATTTAGAGCCGCCCAGGCA
>JAPYUT010000112.1 GCA_029940475.1 Verrucomicrobiales bacterium
ACGGCAGCTGGCAATGGAATATTGGTGATGGCAGCGACCGCCTCGACTACGACAGCCCCGGGGGGCTGCTTTATGACGACTCCTGGCATCACGTTACTGCCGTCCATGACCGTGATGGATCAGCACAACTCTACTTCGATGGCGAGCTTGTCAGTGAACTTGGCATGGCGACAATCGGCAACATCAATGGGCTCGCGACAGCCCTCGCGACCGACGGCACGCTTGCCTACCCGAGTTTTCCGGGCTGTGTTGATGAGTTGCGTATTTGGCGCAGGAAACTTCTTGCCGCTGAGGTAGCTGAGCTTCATTCGGGCTTTGCCATTAAACGCTGCCCGACAAGTCTCACCTGTGTCATCAACCTGCCCGGTGAAGTCACGCTCAGCTGGAACTCCGCGGACAACCTCGACGCCACCGGTTTTGAGATCCTGCGTGATGGCATCAGCATCGCTACCCTGCCGATCACTGCAACAACCTTCAGCGACTCCCAGGCGGGCGGCGGCATCCACACCTACACGCTGCGTGTCCTCGGCGGGGACGCTGCCGATTGTCCCCAGCTGACCTGCCTCAGCAATACCGGGATCTCCCCTGAGGGCCTGATTGCCTATTATGACTTCAACTCGGACAGCACCGCTGACACCTCGGGTGCACTCGGCGGCAGCACCTCGGCCAATGACGGCTCGTGGACCGGAACCGCAGTCTACAAGGACGGCGCCTTCGGCCGCGCGGTGGAGGTCGGTGATGGTGCCGGATCCAACTTTATCACCGCAAGCGGCGCAGAGTATGATTTCGGGGCGACCACCAGCTTCACGCTGACCTACTGGCTCAACACCGAGGATAGCGTGCCCGGTGACCCGGCAATCATTGCCGGAGGCGGCAAGAACTGGTCCTCAACCGGCGGTTCGCTCGGCTGGGTCTCGGCGATTGCCGGCGATGACATCGATGCCAATATCGGCGACGGCTCGAACCGCGGCGACGCGCAGATCATCGACATTGACCATGATACCTACTGGGCCAACCGGGGAGAGCCGGGGGATCACTGGAACTTCGTTGCCATGGTCATCGACCGCGATTCACAGACACTCACCAGCTATGCTGCCGATGAATGGGTCACCGTATCCGGCACGTCCTGGGCATCGGGAGTTGCAGGACGGGACTTTGGAGCGGATGCCTCATCACCGACCGTTGATCCGGATATCTCCAATGTCGGCAACCTCACCGCGGGCAACCTCAACATCGTCATGGGACAGGACGGTGACGCTGCCGGTTATAGTCTGCCCGCCTCCGGGCTTGATGATGTCTCAATCTGGAACCGTGCGCTCACCACTGCCGAGTTATGGGAGATTTACGCCGAGGGACGCGCGAATGCCAAGTCGCTGGGAGAAATTATTGCCGCAAAGGCCCCGGATATCGAGCTTGAGATCACTGCGATCACATTCACCTCACCCGGCCAAATAAGACTGACGTTCAACGCCAAAAACGGTAAAACTTTTGCACTGTTCGGCTCAAATGATCTCCAGGGCTGGACGGAGATTGACGACAGCGTGCCCGGCACCGGTGCGGGTTCCATCCACGAGTTCACTGATTCCGCAGCGATTTCCCAGGCACTGCGTTTTTACCGGCTGGGGGAAGTCGAATAAAACCGGCAGCTTATGCCACGGCGGCGGCCTCGGCCCTGTTTATCCACCATAAAGGCACAATGAATCCACGTGCAGCCATGAGAGTGACGCCAAGTTCATGCCCGTTGCTTCTCGCACTGATTCTCCTTACCCTGGCAATTCCCCCGGTAAGCGCCTTTGAGACAATCACTTTTCCCTCATCCGACGGGCTGGAAATCACAGCGGACCGGTATCTGCTCGACGATGATCCCCAACGGCCGTGCATCGTCCTCTTTCACCAGTCCCGGTGGAGCCGGGGTGAATATCGGGAAACTGCCCCCCGACTGAATGAACTCGGTTTCAATTGCCTTGCCATTGACCAGCGTTCCGGCAACACCATCAATGGCGTGGTTAACGAGACTGCGCGCCGCGCCGCCGATGCCGGGATGGGAACTGAGTGGCTCGACGCCATCCCGGACATGCAGTCAGCCATTGCATGGGCAAGGGAGCATCACCCGCAAGCGCCCGTGATCGGGTGGGGAAGCTCGTATTCCTCATCGCTGATCATCAAGCTCTCCGGTGAACAGGAGGGCCTGGTCGACGGCATCCTGTCATTCTCACCGGGCGAATACTTTTCACCCTCCAACCTCATCCGCACCGCCGCGCCCGGGGTCAAGGTGCCGGTATTCGTCACCTCGGCACGCAGTGAACAAAACCGGTGGAGGGAAATTTTCAATGCCATTCAATCACCAGACAAGGTATCTTTTGTTCCCGGGAGCGCCGGTAACCATGGTTCGCGTTCCCTGTGGTCACAATTTGCCGACAGTGACTCCTACTGGACCGCAGTAGAGGAGTTCCTCGGGCGCTGGATGAACAATACTTCTTCTTCTGTAATTCCTGTTGGGGCAAGTGCCACCCGCCTGCCTTCCGGTGGCATCGATCAATTCACACTGGAATTCTTTGCAGAAAGCGGCACGTCCTACAGGGTCGAGGCATCAACCAACCTGAGCGCTTGGGAAGTCCTGGAGTCAGGTATCAATGGCATCGGTGTCACCATTGAGCGCAGTTTCCCGGCAAATGGTGCAGCCTGGTTCCTGCGCGTTAGCGAGGAGTAACTGAAACTCGTCGAGTCATGCACAGGGAGGAAAGAGCTATCAGCGTTTTCCAAGAAATTCCACCTCAAGCTGATAAAATGCCGTGACACCGCGCAGGGTCCGGTCGATCACGGTGATGCTTGAAGGATCCAGCGGATCATCGAAACTGGCAGTTACATTATTGGAGGCGAAGCTCTCGATGCCATCCGCACGGCGATAAATCTCCGTGAAGGAGCGCATGTCGTTGGACTGCTTGATGACCCAGGCAACGTCAATGGCAGCCTCGGCTCTATAAGGGAAGCTGAGCGCATAACCATCGGGTGATCGAATGCCCTGCAGAGCAAACCAGGGATGATTGTCGGTGAGCCCGGGATGAGCGCCAAGGGCATATTCAAGGCCATTTGGGAGGCCATCGCTTTCCGGGTCGCCGCCGAAGCTCCTGTCGAGATGGGAAGGAACCTGACGGGCGATCCACGCGTCGAATCCGCTGGTCTCCACGGCGACGATCTCAAGGCTTACTTCAAGATGTTGGCTGGAGAGTCGGTGAATGCCGGGGGTAAACGGCTGGTTGGAAAAATCAAGAGTGACACCCCGCAGGATTTCATCAGAAGTGTCGAAAATTCCATCCTGATCAGCCGTCAGGTTCTCATCGTCCCAGGCCTGCAGTGTGACCACCACGTCATCATAATTATCGACACCCAGATTGAGGGACTCCGGCAAACTTCCAGCCGACAGGTTGTCCCCGGATGCAACCGAGATCGAGTTGATCTCGCTTCGCGCTGAACGCCGGAAATCCTTAGTATACAGGACAAGCGAGAAATTCAATTCACCGTTGCCAAAAAAGTCGGAGTCATCAAGTATCCGGATCCCGGTGACCCTTGCCTCAACAGCGAGAGCTCCAGGCCCGGAAGCATGACAGAGGGTGCCCGGCGGATGGGGTGAACCTTTCGGATCCACCATCAGTGCCATCGCCACCCCCGCACCGGCCTGGCCGTGCCTGGCCGCCGCAAGGTGCAGCAGGCGGCACCACTCGTGCCGGGTCTGGCGAACCGCCGCATCGAATGCTGCCCGGTGATTGGTCCGCACACTGGTGTCCTTGCTGATCGACGTGGCATCGTCACTGTCATCCTGGCTGCCGTGCGGGATCCTTGCACCGGGCGGACTGAGCGAGGCATCGGTCGCATCGCTTATCAAGCCCAAGCCAATGACAACCTCGTCCTCACCGAGGACATCGACCAGACGATTAACCCCTGAGGGAGTCTGGCGGATCACAAACCCGGTGATTGGTGCCGGCGGGTCAAGGCCCTCGACAACAATCAGGTCCAGTGCCCCGCGGCGAATTGTCCCGTAAGGAGACGGGCCGACCCACGGACCGATTCCGCTCTCGAACAATGGCACATCGGCGGGATCATAATCGACCCAGTTTGTGTGGGAGTAGAAGTCCTGCACCGGGTGGAGCAGTTGTCCAAACTCGTCGGTCACATCAAACGGGTTGGCAGACGCGGGATCAAGCCCGGACACAACTCCGCCACCACCGCTGTAGTGGTTGTTATGAGTTAATTATGAGTAACTTATGAAAGAAAAATACGCAGTAAAACGTTGCGCAACACTATGACTGTTGTACATTTTGTTGTCACTTCGCGACACTCATATGGCATCGGTTCACAAACGCTCACATTCCCCTTTCTGGTATGCCACTTTCATGCGCGCGGACGGCAGGAGAGCATACAAATCAACAGGCAAAAAGTCCCGACGCGACGCCATTGAAGTCGCCGTTGGATGGGAAAAACCTGAGCGCACCGCCAAGAAAGCGGCTCGTTCCATGCAACCTGAGCTTGCCGATATCATTGTCAGGGCAGCCGGCCAAGCGAACAGGGGCAAACTCACCATTGACCGCGCCCGCCAGCACCTGATGTCGATCTACGAGTTATCTTCTGGTGAGGCTTATCCCAGATATACGGTATCTCAATGGCTTGAACAATGGCTCTCTTCAAACAGCCTTAATGTCAGCGAAAGCACGATGCGGCGCTACAGGAACTCCGTTAAATGCGTGCAGGAAGCGCTGGGCACCGCCGCAGAAAAACAGCTGGAATTACTGACAACCGATGATCTGCGCAAAGCGCAGGAAACTCTGCATAGAGAGTCCAAGGCAACCGG
>JAPYUT010000113.1 GCA_029940475.1 Verrucomicrobiales bacterium
CAAGTCCGATTTCCAGCCACGACGACACCTACCTGCGCGTCATTGTCACCTTATAAGTGATTTTTCCGGAATCTTTAGCAAGCTCCTGTTTTAAAAGGGTTAAATATTAAACCCGTGGGGCAGGAAGGCGATTTACTGCTTATCGTTTACATACGCCTCTCGCACGATTTTCCCGACATAAGAATCGTCCACGGGATTGGTAAACCATGTCCCCTGCAGAGGTGGTGCGAGATGCCATCGAGTCAACGGATCTATGCCAATCAAGCGCCCTGCGTCATCAAGCAACTCATCAACAATGATTCTCCCACGGTAAATTGCCACGCATTGGCCCTTGTCGTTAAGTAGTAACCCAAGCGGCACTTCATTCCTCGGATGCCGATCAAACAATACAGCCTGCCAGTGCAGGATCGCTGCCAGTGAATTCTGCTCAATAAACCCCCATGTCCCGTCAAACCCGCAACTCTCAATCGCCTCGTAAGCCTGCCCGGCATTATCAATATCATTAACCGCCAACGCCAATACCCTGATCCCCGCATCTTTAAATTTCCCTCTTGCCTTCTCCAAGCCGGTAAGCCCACGAATAGAATCCCCGGAGGAACTCCCCCACAGCAGCAAAAAAGTAGCTCCATCATTGACCGGTAGCAGGTGTCCTTTCGCTGCCGGGTCGCGAAAGGATACCTCTGGCAGTGGCACCGCAACCGGAAGAAATATTCCCCCGCTCGGCCGCTGATTTTTACGGGTTAAAAATACCCTTGATCCCATCTCTGCCGAATCAGGTTCCAGGATTTTGCGGGCAAATCCAGCACCCTGCCGCAACAGGTAGCGTCCACCGGCCTCGGCACCATGGAAATTTTCAGCCCCTCCCCCGGGCCAGTAAACGGTGAAATCCCCCACGGTATCGCTGCCTCCGATCCCGAAATGCAGCCACTTGCTTGATTGGGAGAGAAACATTTCACCCGCCCGCACAGACCTTATCAAGGAGGATGATTGCCGCTGCAGTTGCACCACTGCGCCTATCCCATCACGGTTGCACTCGACCCCTTCAAGCCGAATCAACACTGAACGTTCGCCTGACGATCCGTTGATCATCAACCTAAGGCGCGGTGAAGTGCGGTTGCGCAGCCACAAGTCCTGATCCCCGTCACGATCCCAGTCACATATCGCGATGGCGCGTCCGTCATCATTGAAATTAATCCCGCTCAATTCTGACACATTCACGAAACGCTTTCCTCTTGCATTCAGAAAACAGCAGTTGCGTTCACCCCCGCTCCACGATGCCCCGTTTCTCACGCCCTTCATCAGTTCCTCCCATGAATCCGCATAACCTGCCATCCGGTTGCTCTCCGCCATTCGTGCGGGGCTTGGTGACACGACCTGTCGCCAGAAGAAACTTCACAAGTCATCCTTCCTGGTCCATCCCGTCAGGTACCCGTTGGCAACCACAAGGTCTTCCCATCCGTCATTGTCAATATCAACAAAGCCTGAGCTCCACGCCCAGCGTGCAATCGCGCTTCCACCACCAGCTGGCACTTCGGTAAAATGATCACTGCCGCCGGCAAATAATGAGTTGCCTCTCGCCATGCGTCTCAACCCGGCAACCGAGTCATCACTTCTCCCCGGCGCAAAGCCGCTCTGCGCCGTCACCCTTTGTCCGGCAGCTGAGAACATATTCCCGATATAAAGATCGAAGCGTCCGTCATGATTATAGTCGCCCCAGGAAACCGACATTCCGGCAGCAGTATCCTCAACCCCGGCTGACTCCCCAATCTCTAGAAATTTTCCGCTGTCATTCCTATACAGGCAATTACGGCCAAAATCATTGGCGACATAGAGATCAGGATCACCGTCACGGTCATAATCCTCCCAGCTCGCGGCAAAGCTCCAGCGGGTATTATGTTTACCCATTCCCACTTTATCAGTGACATCCGCGAAACCGAATCCTCCCAGGTTCTCCAGCAGCACGTTACTGCCCCCGTTCTGCGCATCCTCAAAAGGCACCGGAGAGCGGGTCTCAAACCCGCGCCCGCCCGAATCACCATCCCCCTCACCGTATACACAGACATACACATCAAGATCACCGTCAAGGTCATAATCAGCTGCGCACAATGAGAACGGGTACTGGGCGCCGGGAAATCCACCCCTTATCGAAAACTTCCCGTTACCGTCATTTTCCGCGAAAACCACCATTGCAATGGTGGCAACAACCAGGTCCTGATCGCCATCATTATCAAGATCGACCAGAAGTCCCGCCCGCGAATCCTCAAGCCAGTCAACCCCGGCATCACGGGAGATGTCCTCCGCTGTCCCATCCGCGCGTTGCCGATACAACCGGTTGGGCAAACTGCCCCCGTCACATACAAAGAGATCCTCGCGCCCGTCACCATCAACATCTCCAACCGCAATTCCGTGATGACCTGTCAGGGCCATGTCACCAAATCGCGTGATCCTGCCTGCCCATTGAGCAATACTACTCTTTACCTGCGCTGCAAAATATGGCGTTGCGCCAATGACCCGCGCGGTTGCCTCAGTAAAAATAGCCGGAGACTTGGAGCGCGATTCCAGGTAATCTTCCAGTTCCAACTCCACTAAGCGCAGTTCCCCGCTTCCACTCAAGTCCCAAAGACAATTCCATCTCGCATGCGCCTCTCTCCCCTCGCCCGCGTGCTCCGCAAGCACCACCGCCCCCAATTCGTTCCGCCCAACCCTGACCTCGATTATCTTCAGTTCGGTGCGAACAGGGAATCTGTCTAACAACAACGTTACAGATTCAGAAAATCGCGGGCTATCGAGCCATAGTGCCTGGCCTTTAGAGCGCCACTCAGTGATCCCTGAAGCTGACTCGCTAATCATCCTCAGATCCTCAGGTAAAGCTGACATTCCGCGAAAAGTGTCCGCAAAAGATGTAAACTTGATTCCCTCAGCATTAAAAATAGCCTCCAGATCTTCCAGCGCCGCATTGCTGAAGCCCTCGCTCTGCCATCCTTCCCGGACATCTTCGATCTCCCCTTTCGCTACCTCGCTTGGAATTTTCCGTGCACCCGTGGAATTCATTCGATCCGCGCGCTCCATCCTGCGCACTTTCAACGTCACCAATTCATTCTTCCTCGAATTGACAACACTGCCGTTTACCTGCTCCTGGTTGCTGTCACAACTCACCAAAGACAGGGCGACCATGAGGTAAATATAGCGCATCCTGACCATTACCTTGAAACCCTCACTGCTATAAAGCCAATGGTCAATACGCGGTCAAAGAGATACCGCCAACAACTCATGCCTTATCCTTAAAGCATGTGAATTTCCGGTAGCAGGAACGCATGGGGACCCCCTGTGGGACAGAGCTCAATTCCACACTCCAAAAACGCACGCAATACATTACGTTGAGCTTCTTCCCGAGCATAACAACAGCACTCTCAATTCACGGCAATCCTATAACTGCGGCGCCTTCCACTTGGGAATTCCTTCGTTAGCCTTTTGCTTATTGAACAGCACGTGAAAGGGGCGCGTTTTTGACATCGGGGCTTCCTCGTTAACCATGAGCGGGCGAGCCTCTTTCCAGAACTTGTCATACGCATCACGCATCACCCTTACCACCTTGGGATTCGCCACAGCAACATCCACCTTCTGCCCGGGATCTTTCTCCATGTCATAGAGGGCACTGCCAACAAGGCGATAGCGCTGGTTGCGCACGGCAAATTTCTGCCACATGTGATCATCGGGCTCTGAACCGGTTTTCCATCGGGCAATCTGGGTAAACAGGTGACGATCCTGCCATTTTGCCTCCGGGTTGCCAAGCAGCGGAACCAGGCTGCGCCCTTCCACTTGGTTGCGCGGCAAATCCTCAACCCCGGCAAGCTCAGCCAAGGTCGGCAAAAGATCAATGTGCGCTGAAAGGACATCCACATCTCTTCCTGCCTTGAGTTTCCCTGGCCAGCGCACAAAGAAAGGAACCCGGACACCACCCTCGTCAGGCGAGCCTTTCTGCCCCTTCATGCCGGCATTATAGGCATTCATCGCGCTTCCATCCTTGGCTACCCCCACTTTTCCCCGCCCGGAGCCACCGCCTGTCATGCCGTTATCCGACATGAAGATCAGGAGCGTATCCTCGGCCAGGTTCCATTCGTCAATCTTTGCCATCAAACGCCCCATGTTCTCGTCAATGTTCTCGATCATGCCGTAGAACCCGGCAACCTTGGCGGAGAAGCCCAGGTCGGTAAACCTCTTGGTGTTTGAAGGGGGTGCAATGAAGGGCCCATGCGGGGCATTGGTGGTAACATACGCAAAGAAAGGTTTGCCCTTGTCCTTGACCTGCTTGATCCAGCCAAGCGCCGCAGTGAAAAACAGGTTCGTGCAGTAACCCTCGGTCCTTACAAAGGAACCATTATGACGTATTGCCGGGTTGAAGTATTTATTCCCCGGCGCATCGGCACAGGAACAATTATAAGCCTGCCCGATTCCTCCTGCGCCATGGATAAAGGCCTCATCAAACCCCCGGCGGTGAGGTTGATAAGGCTCCTCGTCACCCAGGTGCCACTTACCGAAAATCCCCGATACATATCCCGCCTTGGCAAGGACCTGGGGAAGAGTCACCGTGCTCAGTGCCATGCGTTCACGCTCCAGGATGGTGTGCGTGATCCCATTCTTCATCGGATGGCGACCCGACATGAGGGCAGCACGTGTCGGCGAACAAGTCGGGCTAACCAGAAAGCGCGTGAACCGTGTGCTCGGCCCGTGCAGGGCATCAAGAGTGGGCGTCTTGAGCCAGGGATGTCCATGAGCACCAACTGGCGCGAAGCCCTGGTCATCAGTAATC
>JAPYUT010000049.1:0-19358 GCA_029940475.1 Verrucomicrobiales bacterium
GGTCAGGCCGTTGGCTACCAGGCGGATGTAGGCGCCGGGGTGTGGGGCAAATTGTATCACGAGCACGGCCGCGGCAAGCTGGACTGGAACGACAACGCGGTGGGCGCGGTGAAACCCGGCGAGTGGAACCGCTATGAAATCCTCGCCGTCGGACACAAAATATGGACCGCCATCAATGGCAAGCTGTGCGTCGCCCTGGAAGACCCCAAGGGGGAACTGTCGGGCAAGATCTCGTTCCAAATTCACGGCGGCGCCGCCCAGACTGTTCTCTATCGCAACCCCACTTTGGTTCATAACCCGAAGATTGCCCTCGAGAAGCAGACCGCGGAGCAATTGCTCGCCGCCCTGCCGAAAAAGGCGGAGGCCCCGAAGCCCGCGCCCTCAAAGCCGATCTCCACGCCATTACCTCACTGGACGGGATTGATCATGGCAGTTGATCCGGGCTCGCAGGGTGAAGCCTGGGCCAAGCCGGCATTTGATCACGGCAAGTGGAAAACCATGAAGGTGCCGGGTCATTTTGAAAACGCCGGATTACCGGGATTTGATGGCGTGGTGTGGTTTCGCAAAACCATCGGGTTGTCCGCCGGCCAGGCCAAGTCCAAGGCGGTCCTGCACCTTGGTCAAATCGATGACATGGACGTCACCTGGGTCAATGGCACACGGGTCGGTGGCTATGAGGATCCCGGCCACCATTACACGGTGCGCAACTACCATGTTCCTGCAGGACTCCTGAAAACGGGAAACAACACGATCGCCGTTCGCGTCATGGACCACGGTGCTCCGGGAGGCATCGCGGGAAAACCAGAACAGCTCTCCCTGCAGTTGGGAACCGAAACCATTTCTCTGGCGAATCTTTGGTATTTTGCGCCCGGCGCAAATCTGAATGCTCTCAATAAACATACCTCACTTGTCGCGTCGGTTCATGCTCTCCTGCGTCCGCTTGCCAGGCCAGCCAAGCCGGTGCCGGCATTCGCCAAAGGCTTCAAGCTCACAGGGGATCAGACTATTATCCTCCTTGGTGGAGCTAATGCTGCTGAAAGCAGCCGTCACGGCTGGATGGAGACACTTCTTGCCGCCGCGCATCCAAAGCACCAGTTGCATGTTCGCAACATGGCCTGGCCCGCGGACACCATTTACCTGCAACAACGCCCGCGCAATTTCTTCAGCACTACCAAGCCCGGTTACGGTGAAGCCGATCGCCGACCCGCAATTTCCACCGACACCGTCTTTCTCTGGTTCGGCAAGATGGAATCACTGGAAACCGGCAGTGAGGAAAATCCTGCCGGCTTCCGGACAGCCTACCAAACAATCCTCACGCAACTCGCCGATTATACCGACCGCCTGGTGCTGGTCACCCCTCCCCCTTTTGAAGATCCGCTCGAACTCGGCCTGGATGTAAAAGGGCGTAACGTGAATCTCGCGAAATATGTCACCGCGATTCGTCAACTTGCCGGGGAACATGGTTTACCTGTGGTTGATTTGTTCGCTGAACTGGCAGGCAAGCCGGTTACCAGTGACGGCCATATGCTCTCCACTGAAGGCCACCGGCTCGCAGCGCAAGCAATGGCAAGGCAACTCGGATTCTCCCCGCAACTCTCAGCCGGTAATGAAGCACTCCGCGAGGCAATTGTGGCCAAGAGCGCCCTGTGGCACCGATACTGGCTGCCCACCAACTGGGCTTTCCTTTATGGCAATCGCCAGACCCAGCCCAGCAGCCGCAGCCATATTGGAGGCAAGCCAAGATGGTTTCCCGAAGAGGTGAAGAACTCCCTGTCAATGCTGGACAAAATGGAGAAGGCAATCCGGGAAAAGTTGCCGCCGGCTGACACCAATTAGCATTGGCAAATCCTTATTTCCCAAATCCCCTTTTGCATCGCAAAAGAAAACCTCACGTGGAAATGACATTACTGCGTGACAATACACGCTGCCATGCCCCGGCGAGTTCCCGCCTGGCAACGATACAGTCCTCCCACACCGGTGGCCATGTGCTGATCCCGTAACCGCTGGCAAGCGGACCCAGTTCCGGCACCACCCACAATTCATTATGCGGCCAGGGACCCTCAAGCCAACAGGCGAATGCCGCCTCGGCAAAGGGCAGGTAATCACAAAATTCTTTGGAAAGCCTGCCGCTGCCATCCGTTACCGGGATCTGGCAGTGATGGCCGTTAAACGGGCGACAGTGGAGTAAATTGCCACCCTGCAGCAGTTCCGGGCGATCCAGCAGGCGCTGCGCGAAGTCCTCCGGCCTCAGGTGCTTGATAATCGCCGGGTGCGAGTGGTCAATATTCATGCGCAGGAGTTTACCGGTCGCCTCCCGGTAACCGTCTGCAATGGCGTAAGCTTTCTCGGGAGTCTCGGTACAGGTGTCCCGGTGGACCTCAAGGTGCGTGTTCGCCTTCTGCCTCTCATCCTCCTCCATCAGCAGGATGGTTTTCTCTATTGCCTCCTCCAGGGGGGTGTCATGATCGCAAAGCTGGACATTGATAGTGGTCGCGCCGCAATCCATCTGCGCAGCAATCAATGCCGCGAACTCAGAGGGATCATTCGCATCAAACAGCCCGGAGAAGCTCAGGTCGTATTTTTCCAGAAGGGTCTTCAACTCAGGGCTCCCACGATCATTAACCCCATCAAATCCCGCTTCACTGATGGCCTTGACCTTCTCCTCAAGGGGCCACTCCCCGGCTTCTGAAGGATGACCGGTAAGGGTCCACAGATTGGCAATAAAATGGATACGGGGTAGTGATGAGCAATCCATGGCATTTGTTGGAGTGGGTGTAACGCGCGACACGCTAGTCCCCCGGGCGCGTTATACTCTGAAACAATGCCTCCAGTCGTTCTCTTGAGTTGCTGAAATTAATCTTCATGGAAGCCTGCTCTGCTGCCTGCAGAGCATTGAGGTAACAATCATCATCCACCAGGAGCTGCTCGGTTTTCGCGAGGATTTCCAACCGATCCTGACCCTGTGCGGTAAAGTCAGGGAACAGGATGCCATCAATCGAGCCATTCCCACCGACGGCAACACTGCGACACAGCCCCGCATCGCCGGCCACCTGCCCGGGAACCATGCTTTGATCCAGTTGGAACACGACCCGGTGCCCTGCCATGCAACTAAGATAATCGGTATAGTCCATGATGGTCTTGACCTGACATTCCAGGCCGAGCTCATTGAGCATCAAATCCGTCTGCCGGCCATCCACATTGATGACGGAAACATTCTGCTTGAGACGCTTCGCCAGCTCGGAGATCACAATCAGGCCGGCCAGGTGATTGCGGCTTGCCGTCTTGAATTCTCTGGTTCCCATAAAGATACCCCTGCGCTGATCGAAAGGAATCGAGAAATCCCAACGCGGGTCATCAAACGGATAAGGCGTGGGTAAAAAACAAACACTCTCCGGCGGCTTGCCTGGGCGCAAAGAGCGGTAAACCGGGATTAATGCCTCCGTTGGACTGATTACGGCATCCGCCAATCCCAGGATTTTCTTCAGCAGCGCAAGCTGCTTTGCCGAGTCGACCTGATAGGAAAACTGGTGGCTTCCACTTTCCTTCAATGCCACCGCAACAGGCAACCGCGATGCCTTGATCTTCTCAATCGCCCTGAGCCCCGCCTTCATGTCCCGGCGTATCAACATCAGGATCGGTCTCTGCAGGCGAGCGGCGGCTGTCACATCTGTCTCGAAATTGCCTGCCGTGCAGGCGGCGTATCCATGATAATTAACCGGTGCGTGGGCGGATCCCGGTTCACCGGCGTAATCACTGAAGCTCTGGGCAGCATCGGTGCCCCCCGGGTTCAAGACTGTGATACTGAAATCGGTCATTCTAATTTCTCTCAAGGCCGTAAATATAAATCATCAGGCGAAAATTTTCCCTTTGTTTTTATGGATTAATGATTTCGCAATACAACCTCCTGAATCATGAAATGGCAACCACAGGCAATTCCCGCCAACTGGTCGTGTAGCGGGGGGTGAGTCTTCTTCGCTTCATGCTCCATGAACGGTCGATGCCCTGAGCTGCGAAAAAGGCGGCTCTGGGACCATAGGCGGCAGTTACTTCCTCCATGGCCTGGACTAATCGGCCGCGTTTCCCGCTTCCATGTTCCTCAAAGAGGTGGCTTTGTCGCTGATTGCCGTGCTCCAAGTCCAGCAGGAGGACGCCGGCCTTCTTGTAGGCGTAGCCCCTGCGGTAGATATCTCTGAGCAGCCGCCGGGAGTTGGAGAGGATCCGAATCGGGTCATCGGTCGGTTCGCTTAAGGGCATAGTTCGGGAGTTGGAGTATTGGGGCAGGTCTTTGCGGAATCGGTTGGTCATCACAAAAACCTGCAGTCCACGGGCCCGTGATCCTTCCCTTCGAATCCTGCAGGCGGCCTTAACCGCATAGTTGGCTACGGCTTCTTCCAGGTCTCTCAATTCCCTGACGGGCCGTGCAAAGGATCGCGAGGAGCAGACATTCTTTTTCGGTTGCGGGATTTCCTCCATGCCGATGCACCGCAATCCCGCCAGTTCCCTGTGTGTTCGCTCCAGGGTAACACTACCCACCTTCCTGACCACCGCAGCCGGGGCTTCCGCCAAATCAAGGGCATTGAAAATACCTGTCTTGCGCAGCCGGGCGCCCAGCCTGTACCCGATTCCCCAAACCTCTTCCACCTCCACTGAGCTTAAGGACTCCCTGTCTTCAGCCTGCACCATCAGACACCCCGCATTGCGTTTCTTGGCGAGGCGGTTGGCCAGCTTGGCCAGGGTCTTGGTAGGGCCCAATCCAATGGAAATAGGAATACCCGTCCAGTCACCTACCATCTTGCGTATTTTCCACGAGAGTGCCGAGGGATCCTTGATGCTGTCCAGGTTGAGAAAGGATTCATCAATGGAATAAACTTCCATCTCGGGAGCGAAGCGGTGCAGGACGGAAACGATCCGGCGGGACATGTCCCCGTAAAGTTCGTAGTTGGACGAGAAAACGGACACGCCACCGCGCTTGCAAAGTTGCTTGACCTGGTAATACGGGGCTCCCATGGGAATGCCAAGCTGCTTGGCCTCGTTGGAACGGGCCACGGCACAGCCATCGTTGTTGGAGAGGATGATCACGGGGCGCTTCTCCAGCGACGGCCGGAAAACCCGCTCGCAGGAAACGTAGAAATTGTTGCAGTCCGCCAGTGCTATCATAAGCGGTGAACGACACTGGTGACAACTCCCCACAGCCTGGCGTCATCATCCTCATTAAGAGAAATCGGCTGGTAGGCGGGATTTTCAGGAACAAGCCTGACCTGACCATTGGAGCAGAGATAACGCTTCACCGAGAGTTCCCCGTTCACCGAGGCAATAACCACGCTGCCATTCTTTGCCTTCGTGCTCCTATCCACGACCAGAAGGTCGCCATCATGTATTCCGGCCCCGATCATGGAATCCCCCCTGGCCCGCACGAAGAAGGTCGCGGCGGGTTCACGCACAAGATGCTCGTTCAGGTCAAGGGAACCCTCGAGATAATCATCCGCGGGAGAAGGAAATCCGGCAGACACGCGACAGGCAAAGAGCGGCAGCGCATATTCCCTGTTGCGGACGAAGCGAAGCACGCGATCCACCTGGCTCACGGGAATGCGGACGGGCTTGGTCTCCTCTCCGTACGGACCGGCTCCTTTTGGCCTTCCTGCCCCCTCTCTTTTTCCGCCTCTCGACATCTATTTTGAAAACTGTTACATATTTCAAAAAAGTCAAACCTTGCTTGTATTTTCTCCGGAAGCGCGGGTTGTCTGCCCGTGTATCCCCCGGCCAGTGCCCCCCCCTACCCTTGTTCGCGGCAGGAGACTGGTGTAGAAAAAAAGGATGAAACAGCTAAGTATCATCGCTGTCGCCCTCCTTTCTTCTTTGTGCAGCGGACGCGGTGCACTCCCTCCTGTTCTCCTTGAACCCATCATCGTTGATGCCTTTGACGCACTGGTGGGATTCACCCACGCAGGCGATGGCAGTGGCCGGAATTTCCTTGTTGAGCAGCGGGGGCGGATTCTCATCCTGGAAAACAAAAGTATCCTGCCCACACCGTTCCTCGACATTGAAAGCAAGCTGGTTGCGGAGAGCGACATCCCGGATTTTGGTCCGCCCTTCGGCAAGTATGACGAGAGGGGGCTCCTCAGCCTCGCCTTTCATCCCGACTATGCGAGCGATGGCGCTCCCGGTGAGGGAAAATTTTACGTCTATTACAGCGCACCGAGTCAGGTGGCCGGCTCCGACAGCAAGAGCATTATTGCGGAATACAGGGTGTCTGCCGCGAACCCGAATCTCGCAGACCCGAATTCCGGGCGGATCCTCCTTGAAATTGAGCAACCACAGTTCAACCACAACGGGGGGCAGATGGCCTTTGGTAGTGAGGACAGGTTTCTCTACATCGGCATCGGCGACGGCGGCAGTTCCAATGACAATAATGTCGGCCACACCGGCGGCGACGCAAATCAGCCCAATGGCGTGCTCGGCAATGCCCAGGACAAGACCAAATTGCTGGGTAAAATCCTGCGCATCGATGTCCTGGGAACAAACGGTCCGGGCGGCAACTACGGCATTCCGGTATCCAACCCCTTCGTCGGCAATGCCAGCGGCCACCGTGAGGAAATCTTTGCAACCGGCGTTCGCAACCCGTGGCGGTTCTCCTTCGACCGTGGCGGGCCGTCTCAGCGGCTGTTCTGCGCAGACGTCGGGCAGGGGCTCGTTGAGGAGATCGACCTCATCGTCCCAGGCGGCAACTACGGTTGGCGGATCAAGGAAGGCAATCTCGACTTTGATGCCACGGCACCCAATCCGGACGATGACCCCCTGCTTGCTCCAATTGCGCAATACGCCCATGGGGGGCAGAATGTAGACGGGTTGATGTCCATTGGTGACTCGGTGACCGGAGGATACGTTTATCGCGGACTTTGCAATCCGAACCTTCGGGGTATCTACCTCTTTGCTGACTGGGGAACCTTTGGCAATGTCGGGCAAAGCGGGACGCTCCTCGCGCTCACTGAGGCAGGGGGAGGCTTTCAACTGGAGCAGATGACGGTGATCGGTGGCAATCCGATCGGAGAACACATCTATGCGTTTGGCGAGGACGAGGACGGTGAAGTTTACGTCTTGACAAAGAAATCACTCAACCCGGTTCCCGACGTGCCGGATGGATCGATCTTCAGGATTCGTGAGGCCGGCTCCGGCCTTGCAGTCGAGCTTGCACCGGAGATCGATAATACGATTTACTCCGAGTCAGCGCTGAGCAACGGCGCGGGGGACTGGATCTTCGTGGGGCGGACGGGATTTTCGGCAGCTACGGCAATACGGCGCGCACTTCTGCAGTTCGACGTGGCTGCCGCCCTTACACCTGGTGCGGTTATCGAATCGGCAGCACTGACCCTGGTAGCGGATCGAACAAGGCAACCTTCATCGCTGACGGGGCTCCACCGCGTTCTCACAAAATGGGGAGAGGGCAACTCCGATGCAGGTGCACCGGGAGGCAATGGAACCGCGGCTCAGGCCGGAGACGCCACGTGGACGCACCGGATCTTTGACACGGACAACTGGAATGCCGATGGCGGTGATTTTGTCGCCACTGCCTCCTCATCCCAGACCGTGACTGGTGATGGCCCCTACACATGGGCCGCCCCTGGAATGGTCGCCGATGTGCAGCACTGGATCGATTCCGCCGAGAATTTCGGCTGGATCCTCATCGGCGATGAACTGGCTACCAAGACGGCAAAGCGCTTTGTCAGCAAGGACGGCCCGGTAGCCGCCAATCACCCGAAACTGACTCTCCAGTATTCCGGAGCCATTCATCTTGGTAACCGCGACAAATGGCTCCGGCAGTTCTTTGCCGAAGGCGTGGACATTGCTGATGCCTCGGACGATGACCGCGATAATCTGGATGCCCTTGTCGAATACGCATTCGGAACCAACCCGCTGGCAGCCAACGATGCGGAAACCGTGGTCAAACTTGACGGTAATGGCGATCAGTTCACCCTGTCCTTTCGCCGCGATATAGCCGCGGACGACTTGATCTACCGGCTCCGTGTCAGTAGTGACCTGCTCAACTGGACGACAATCCTGGAGATCGTGGGCACCGCCACTCCCACCGGGGCCGGTTTTCTCTCCGAGGAGGACATTCCCGGAACCACCAAATACAAGCTGGTGACCGGCCGCGATCCCGGGAATGTCTCAGCTCAGGCCACGCGTTTCCTACACGTAGAGATTGAGCGAATTCAACCCTAGCGCTAAGCGCTATCCACCCCGCACGACCCACGGTGCAAGGCGCCAGATTACAGGAGGCGAATGGGACGACCCAGCCTGAGCTTTGTAATTGGTTGGACAGTTGACCATGTGATAGCTTTTTGCTTATGAAAGTTGCACCCTGCTCATTGCTTGTCGCTGTGTCCGTGCTCCTGATCGCCTTGGGGATCAGCCTGATGGCACAACGCGACACGGTCCTGCCCTCCGCCGGGCAGACTGCATCGGCAGGAGAGGTTGCAGAAAAGCTGCTTATCCCGCCACCCCTGAGGGACCTGGGCAAGGACTACAAGGTGAGGCTGGTTTACTTTGTCCCCTCTGATCGTGAAGTGAAGCCGGGTTATCAGAAAAAAGCCGGGATCCTGATGCGGGTGGTGGCTGATATTTATCGTAGGGAAATGCAGGCCCACAGCCACAAGACACGCGGGCTTGATTTTGAATTTGATAAAGATGGGCGCATCAAGGTTCATCTGGTGCAGGCTAAACACCCCTCTGTGTTCTATACCGGGGAACCCTTTAACGTCGATCACCTGCTAAACTCCCAGCAACAGGAAATATGGGAGACCACGGGCTATTCACGCAACCGTCCAACCCTGGTTTTCTCTGAAGCGGGCGCAGTTGCCGAGGCGCGCCCCATCCCGCACATCTATTCCGGTTTGGCATGTGTATCAGGGGATATCTTTCGTGACGAGATCACGGCCTCCACAATTGAAGGACAAATCCGCCACTTCATGGATGCGACGACAGTCGAAAAAGTCGCAGGCACTGAAAAGCGGCCCCGCAACAAGGAGGCGCAGACAAGCAATGGCGTCCTGATCCACGAACTGGGCCACATCTTCGGGATGCTGCACGACACGCGTGATTCCCGCAACATCATGATGCGCGGGTATGATAATCTCGGGCAGATGTTCGATGCAAAGACAGCCGGGGAAAGGCCTGTTCGTTTCTCCGCCGCCCATGCCCGCATGGCTGCCGTGACACGGTTCTTCAGTGAATCCTTCGAAAAGAGCGACACCAAGCCACCCAAGGTACATGAGTTCAAGCTGGCAAGCCCGGCCAAGGCGGGTGAAAAAACGGTAAAGATTGCCATCAACATGACGGACAACAAGGGATTGGGTCCCCTGGTGGTCATGCAAAGGGGCGGCGGGCAGATTGATGCGTTTGTAAAGGATCTCGACCTGCAGGGTGAAATCGAATACTCCGGGATCCTCACCATGAAAGCCCCCCGTCCGCTGGTCGCAGGACAACCGCTGATTTACATCATGAATGTTTTTGATGTCAACGGCAATCTCAGCCAATCAGTCATCAACTCAAGCGTCGTCGGCACGCAGTTAAAGAAAGATGCTCCTTGAAGCAAGGAGGTGAATTAAACCTGCCTGATGACTGCTACTCAATTGGCTGACAATCCCTGCCACCGAAACTAGCACCCCAACCCGGCATACCGGGAACATAATACATCGTGGCACTGGTATTCTCGAAGGTGCCATCCGCTTCCTCGACATCGAGAGTTGGCGGTTTACCCAGGAAAGTAATCTTCGTCAAGCTGGTGCAATCCAGAAAAGCACGTTTGCCGATGCTGGTGACGCTGGCAGGTATGGTGATAGCAGCCAGGGAACCGCATGCGTAGAATGCCCCGTCTCCAATACTGGTCACGCTATCGGGTATGGTAACACTGGTCAGGTTTGAATTACTATAAAATACTCCAGCACCAATACTGGTAACCGTATCCGGTATGACCACGCTGACGAGATTCTCTGAGCCAGAGAAAACACCATCGCTGATCGTGGTAACAGGACTGCCATTAATCTCGCTCGGGATAACAAGATCCTTGAGAACCTCAAATGTCTCTGAAGTATTAAAATCGTCGAACGCCAACCCGTTTTCTCCGTTTGCCCAGATGATATCCTTACCGGATGACCTGCTGCTATCTGGAATGGCAGTTATCCCCGCTTCCGGTTCAGGCTTTTGCGCCTTCACCATGGCACCTTCTTTGCCGGCATCACTGCAACCCAGCATCACCAATGGAATCATTAAAAAGAACCCGGAAAATCTCATAGCCTTAAATGTATATCACATATCACGTGATCATGCGAACCTTCCGCGCAAGGACATATGCTCAGGCAATAATGTCGTGCACAACATTACCGAACACGTCGGTCAGCCTTACATCCCGGCTGTTATGGCGGATGGTCAATTGCCTATGATCCAGCCCCAGCAAATGCAGGATCGTGGCGTGCAGGTCATGGTAGGATACCGGGTTCTCTATGGCATGCATTCCCAACTCATCGGTCGCGCCATAACTTATTCCCCCCTTTACGCCTCCACCCGCCATCCACAGGGTAAAGCCCTTGTGGTGGTGGCCGCGCCCGATTCTTTTCTCGCGGTTGGCTTCCTCAAAGGGAGTGCGACCGAACTCGGTCGCCCATACCACCAGGGTTTCATCAAGCAGGCCGCGTGACTTGAGGTCGAGGATAAGGGCGGTGATGCCCTGGTCAGTGCGTGCGGCATTGCCTCGGTGATTGCCGACCAGCCCGCCGCGATTGCCGTGCGCATCCCACTTGCGACCCTCGGCTCCATCGAGGATCTCCACAAAGCGCACACCGGATTCGACCAGGCGCCTTGCAGTCAGGCAGTGGCGGGAAAAGACGTTGTCCCCATAGAGCTTGCGAATGCTCTCGGGCTCCCGGGAGAGGTCGAAGGTTTCCGGTGCTGATGTCTGCAGCTTGAATGCCATCTCAAAAGCCTCAATGCGGCCGCTTAGCTCAATTTGACCGGGATGTTGATCACGGTGAATGCGATTAAGCCGGTTGAGAACATTGAGCTGTTTCTCCTGGGCACCGGGAACATTGCCATGGCGGGGTTGCAGGTATGGGAAAGGTGGTTTCCCGGGTTCAACCCGGGCGATTGCCGCACGATGTCTCCCGGGCAGCATTCCCTGTTGAAATACCCCGTCGCCGGCAGTGCTGATGCCGTCCTTCATCACCACATAGGAGGGCAACTCACTGCTGTCACTGCCAAGCCCGTAGGTGGTCCACGAACCAATGCTCGGGAAACCCGGGCGACCATGGCCGGTATGCATCAGCTGCTCGCCCACCGAGTGGATCGCGGAGTCGGTATGCACCGACTTGATAAAGGCAATTTCATCCACCACCTGCGTGAGACGTGGATAGATTTCACTCACCCAGGCGCCACTGTGCCCATGTTGGGCGAATTTGAAGACTCCGGGAAGAATCCGGCAACCCTCAAGGGTCTTCTCCGGGTTGAATCCTTTCAGCTCCTCAGCGTTGAACACCTCTGAGGCCGCCTTCCCCTGCAGGTCCCTGAGCTTGGGCTTCGGGTCGAAAGTCTCCAGGTGACTTGCCCCGCCACACATGAACAGGAAGATCACGTTCCTTGCCCTTGGCCGATGATGTGGGCTGCACGAGGCAATGTCACCTTTGGCCGAAGCTGATGCCAGCAGCGAGTTAAGCGCAATTCCGCTCAACCCACCGAATCCGAACTGCCCGAGGAAGCGCCTCCGGCCAATAACGTTGCCAAGTTCAGTGGACATAAATGAACTCATTCAAGCCAAATATCATGTGGCTATAATCAATCAAGGTATTTCCTGTGCGAAGAAATTGAATGCCTATTTCCAGTTCATTCTTTCGTGGCGGACGGCAGAGAGCGAGCCGGTAGGCATGTTCAACCTGGCGCGTCATGTCCTTGCCGGCTTCCTTTTCCACGCGCTTCGCAAAGTGCCCTGCAAGTGTCCAGAGTAATGGGGAATTCAACGCAAAGAGGGCACTGTCAGGGCTGGAGGCGGTGGTTCTTGCACCATCACTGCGCTCGGCATCCGGCGGATCAAAAAGGCTGAGCGTGGGATGGCGAACTGCACGGTGCACCTGCAGGTAAATGGATCGACGCCAACTCTCCGGCCGGTCATCTTCCCTCTTCTTGTAATTGCCGATGGAAATACTCCTGCCAAACATATCGGTGCGCAACACACCCGCAACAGCCAACAGGTGATCGCGGATAATCTCCGCCTCAAGGCGCCGCGGCCGGTATTCCCAAAGCCACCGATTGTCATTATCCTGCTTGGCAGCGGAAGCATCCCTTGCACTGGACTGACGGTAAGACGAACTGCCAAGGATCAGCCGGTGAATCGGTTTTATTTTCCAGCCACCCTTGATAAATTGAGTAGCCAGCCAATCGAGCAGCAACGGATGGCTCGGCCTTGAGCCAAGGCTGCCGAAGTCATTCGGGGTGGCCACCAGTCCTCGCCCGAAATGATAATGCCAGATACGGTTTACCATGACCCTTGCCAGCTGCTGGCCTGCACCATGCCCGGTATCGGTAAGCCAATCAGCCAGAGACTCCAGTTCCCCCTTACCCTTCGTATGCCAGTGCTCGACAGGCTGACGCATGAGTTTGTTGATAAAACCGGGTTTAACAGCAGGACCAGGCGTTGCCCAGCTGCCCTTCAAAAGTACCCGCGGCCGGGTAATAGAGAGTGGGATTTTCTTGCGGGAAGCCTTGGGGGACTCTTTTACCTGGTCAAAGAAAATGGCACTGAAGCGATAATATTCCTCAGTTGAAACAGGGTCAACCGGGTGATCGTGGCAGCGGGCACAGCCGAGAGTGAGACCCAGGAAAGCATTGCCGGTGGTGGAGATCATGTCATCAAGACGGTGGAACTGCTTATCGTTGGGATTGGCATTGTTTTGCAGGCGGGTGCCAAGGTGAATAAACTGGCGCAGTGGCCGGTATGACTTTTCCTCCTCCGGCGCATCGACAAACTGGAAACGCACAAACTGGTCGAATGACAGATCGGTATTCAAGGCGCGTATCACCGCATCCCGGTATTGCCAGGCATCCCCGCGAACCTTGTCCTCATTGACGGTGAGTGTCCCATTACTCTCTCCAAAGCGGGCCACATCCAGCCAGTGCCGTCCCCACCTCTCCCCGTAATGGGGACTCTCCAGTAACCCGTCCACCATCACGGCATAGGCATCAGGACTTGAATCGGTGATAAAGGCCTCAATTTCCTCAACACTCGGGGGCAACCCGGTCAATGTGGCTGTCACCCGCCGGATCAGGCTGTGACGATCCGCCTCGCCCTGTGGCTTCAGTTCATGCTCCTTGAGCTTCTCCAGGATAAAGCTGTCCACAGGATTCGCTATCCAGGGCGAATCAACCTGCCCGCCCAACACCTTCTTTGCCAGTGGCTCAAAGCTCCACTGCGGGTCATCAGCCGCTGCCGGATCAGCACCTGCAGAAAATGCAATTACAGCAGATAGAAAAAGGCGGAAATTCATTGCTTTATTTACCTCTAATATTGGCATATTCAGACGCGTTTCCATACTAAATTAGGAGGAACCAATTTCTCAACATCCTGGCCAATCACGCATTTTTTGTCATGTTCAGCTTTATTAGAAATCCTGTCATTGTTTCACTCATTTCCATCACAGCGCTGGCAGAATCAGCTTTGGGTTCACCTTTTTTTTCGCAGAGAGTCCCAGGTCATCCAAGAGATCAAGATGGTAGCGCGGCATCTGCAGTCATTTATGATTGGTTCGGGAGAGTGGTCGCACAAAGATGTGCCGACAATGTCATACTATCTGCATCCAAAGTGGCCCGCAGTGTTTCCTGGTGGGGTAAATTTAAAGACAATGATGCCCCTGCATCCGTTAGATTTCATATTGCTTTCTACGGGGATAACAACGGGATGCCTAACCGGGGGGCTGTTCTCAGCTCTACCGATGTCACTTTTACAACACTGAACGACACGGGAGATGATTTCGGAGTGAACCCCTGGTGGCCGGGTGATGATATCTACGTCTTTCGTGCAAATATTACGCCAATCCCTATAGAAAAAGGGAAGCAAGTTTGGTTTTCAGTGCTTGGTGATTCGGGGGAAGAAAGTGGTAACTTCGGCTGGAGGTTTCAACAAGCGGATACGATTTCAGCATGTGATGTACAAGATCTGGATCGAGATATCAGTGAGATGATCTTCGATTGGACAGACGGAGGGAGCGGAGGGATAGGTTCAGACAATTTTTCCTTCGTTCTTGATGATGAATTCATATCAGGTCTGCCACTGCCAGGTCTAGGCTCTGCAATCCCCGAGATTGAAACGTTCAGCAACATCAACGGCTCATTCTCCCTTACCGTCTTGACTGAGAGCGATACTCTTTACCAAATTGAAGCCTCAGGGGACTTAAACCAATGGGGAACAATTGGGGAATTTCAAGGCACTGGAAACCCGGTTACTTTCACGGATCTCCGTGAAGCGATTTTTAAGAATCAATTCTATCGGGTCAGGTTGGCTGAGTAAAAGAGAGCGACCGGACACCATTCCCCCAAAGTAACCAGGCAGGAATATTCACTGGCCACTTTCCAGCCAGACCATCAAATCGAGTATTTCCTCCCTGGTGAACCGGTCCAACAGGCCGGCAGGCATCAGGGAAACACTGGAATGGCCGCGACTGATGATGTCCACCTTGGAAATCCGGGTAATCTTGTCCGGATGCAATGGATTTTCCGCCAGTTGCAAATCGGGCACCCGGTAGTCGAGATTGGCAATGACCTGGCCGGAGAGTTGGCGACCGTCCTTTAATTGCAAGACACTGGCCTGGTAATTCTCCGCGATGCTCCTGGAAGGATCCAGGATTTCACCCAGTAGATCACGGCGCCCGAAACGCCTGGACACATGGGTCAAATCGGGACCAACCGGATACCCATCCTGACCGTGGCGGTGACAGCGACTGCAGAGTGCAAGCGTGAATACTTTCTTCCCGTTGGCGATGTCACGTCCCGCAGCATCGAAGTCCAGCGCTCCTTCAAAGTCGGCAGGCTGCCATTGCCGAACCGGCTTGCGGCCAGTGAGATCGGGGAATGCCGGGAGAGCTGGCTTGTGGGCAATGACATCGGAAAGAATTTTTTTCTCGTCCGGGGTAAGTGTCGCAATGGCCTCACGGCGGATATTCTTCAGCGTCTGGGGCAAGCCGCGTCCACCGAGAAAAGTGTCGTAGGTGCCAAGGATCCGGAAAAAAGCACCCCGGGATTTGGTCGTCCATCCTGCCTTGGCGTTTCTCAGGTGATAAAGGTAATGCAGCCGTTCCCTCTGGTTGGTGCTTGCATCGAGCAGGCGGATGGTTTTCCCCACGGCCCTTGCCGGATCCAGCTTGATCAACAGCGGGGCAATTGCCTGATTAATCGCGGAGGAATGACCCGGGAAGTGGGGTCGCAGGTTGGCTTGAATTGCACCAAGTGCCTTTGCATCCTGTTTATGGTGATCCATGTTGCGCCGGATCAGATCAATGTAGGCCAATTGCTCTGAGGGCAGCAACTTGGGCCACTCATCCAGAAGTGTCATCCGGGGGGAACCGTTGCTTGAATCAATATTGAATTGGGCCGCCAGGTTTTCAAAGTTGAGTGAATACTCCTTTCCGGGAGCCCGTTTATTCTCCTCAAGGGCAATGCGCCATGCATGGCGGGTACGCGGTTCCACAAAGCTCGCAAAGACAAACTTGGTGGGCAACCCATGATGAGATTCGGCGGATTTCCTCTCCCTCCTGAATTCCCTGGCGCGTTTTTCACGGTTGGACTCGGCTGTGGTTAACGGTCGGGGATGGATTGCGGGTCCTGTGTAGGTGACACGATACAGGGCACTCTGGGTCTTGCGCCCGCCGGTGACAAAATACATCGCTCCATCCGGCCCGAAATCGAGATCAGTGACATTCAGTGGCTGCCCTCGCAGGAAAACTTCCGCAGCACCCATATAGGTGGAACCGCGCGGACGCATGTGCACGGCAAGAATCCGTCCGTAAGTCCAGTCCAGGATAAAGAGAGCCTTCCGGTAATCGGGTGGAAAATGACTCTTGCTGCCGAATTTCACGCCGGTAGGTGACCCTTTACCGATATCCAGTATGGGCTGGGTGTTGTCCGGGTGGTCGGGGTAATAGGCAGGCCAGCTTCCGGTGAGCGCCCGCCAGCCGAAATCCGCACCACTGGTGAGGTGGTTCACCCGGGTTGGGCGATACCAGGGATTGCCCATGTCGAATTCGGCGTCCGCATCATAGGTAAAGGCTTCACCATCGGCATTGAATGCAATGCCATAGGGATTTCTCAGGCCGCCACAGAATATTTCCCTGTTGGAACCGTCAGGATCCATGCGCAGCACATGACCCTCGTTATTGCGAAAGGTCTTAATATTTCTGCGTAGCGGTGAGGTCAGGTCGGTGATGCCTTTGGACATTTGCACGGAGTCACCGTGAATGGCGTAGATTTTTCCATCGGGGCCAAGCGACAGGTCATTGCGGCCGTGTCCCACTCCCCCTTCGCTGGCATGGAGAAGTTTTTGCTCATCCAAGCTGCCATCGCCATTGGTATCCCGCAGCCGGTAAAGTCCCTTTGAATTGTTGGCATTGGCATAGAGGCTGCCATGGGCATAGAGCAGGCCGCGGCACTCCTTGAGCTCATCATTAATGCTTTCAGCCTTGATGATCCTGCTGCGGTCCGTTGCAAAGGTGTAGCGGATTAGCCCCTTGTCCTCACGGGCAACCGTTAACCGGCCCTGCGGGTCGAAGGCGAGACTGACCCACGAGCCCTCCTCTCCCCCGGCTGAACGCAGAAGTTGCGCCTCAAAGCCCGGCAGAAGCTGAAAGGTGGCCGGATCGGTACCGGCCTTGACGTTCCCGGCACGTTTCCACTGGGTATAGTCGTCAGCCTCACCAATAACCAGGGGCGGGAGATGCCACCATTTTTCCAGTCCAAGATCACCCAGGCTTTTCGCACCTTGCCAGTCAGGGGAGGTGGCAATGAGTGTTTCCTTATTGGAATCATCCGTAATGACCAGCTCCAGGGCCACGACAGCATCCGCGGTTAAGGCCCGGACCTGCTTCATTTCCTTTTGATCACTCCCGGTGTTTCCCACGGAAGGATGTGCGATCCGGGGAATGGAACGCAGGGAAATCTCGTTCTTGCCGGCATGCAGCCATGGTCTGGCATCAATTTCAATGACCGGGCCGAACATCTCGGTAATTGCGGCGCTCTTACCGTTGATGCTCAGCTGCACGTCTGCAAAGTCAGCAAGCAGGCGAATGCGTGCCGACTTGATACGCTCCGGCACCTGAAAGGAGTGACTCAGATGAATCCCCCTGGTCCCATCAACCGGCTGAATCCAGTAAGGACCGGCTTGCAGGGACAGGACACAGGAAAAAAATCCGGCAAGAAACAAGCGCGTGGGCATGCTGACGAGATGTGGCAAACTGTAGACGCAGCTAAGATTACGGCACATCATAAATTCAGGTTAACGGCGCAACCTCGGCAGCTTCCAGTTTGGATCCGGCCGGTGTGCCTGGTCCAGAAGCTTTGCGGCATACTTCACCAGATCCGGTCGCCTTGTGGCGTAATTGTTTTTTTCGCCGGGGTCATTGGACATGTCATAGAGCTCAATGGGACCGGTAAACATCGGCTTGCGAATTGCCTTCCACTTGCCAAAGCGCACCGCCTGGGCTGATCCCCGCTCGTAGAATTCCCAATACATCCGGCTTTTGCGCTGCCACTTTTTTTCCCTCGGGTGGCCACGGAGTGTCGCAAGGAAACTATCGCTGTCGATATCATCAGGAGGATCCACCCCGGCAATTTCCGCTACTGTCGCCATCATGTCGCCAAAATACCAGTGCGCGTCATCCCGGCTACCTGCCTTGATCACGCCGGGCCACCAGGCAATTGTCGGCACACGGATCCCGCCCTCGGTCAGGTCACGCTTAATGCCGCGCAGCGAACCGTTGGAATCAAAGAAATCCGCCCTGTGCCCGCCCTCCTGATGCGGGCCATTGTCGGAAGTGAAGATCACCAGGGTGTTGTCGGCGATTTTCAAATCCCTGAGCAGATCAAGGATGCGTCCGGTATCCCGGTCAATGTTGTGGATCATAGCCGCAAATCCCTTCTCCGGATCCGGCCAGTCCCTTGCGGCGAACTCACCCAGATCGGGCACCTCCATGCCCCGGTTGCCTGCCTCGTTGTTGGCGTGGGGCACATTCATCGCAAAGTAGAGAAAGAACGGCCTCTCTTGGTTCTCTTTGATAAAACCCAACGCGTCCTCAATAAACAAGTCCGGCGCATACTCCACTTTCTTTTCAGCCACACCCCGTCCACCCTGCGGGTTCTTCGGGTCCTGCCACCGCCTCCATTTCTCGGCGACAACGTTTTTCAACTTCACCACTGCCCCGTTACGGATCAGAAACTCGGGATAAAAGTTGTGGGCATGCCACATGTTCACGTAGCCGAAGAAGTGCCCGAAACCGACATCATTCGGGTTGGTAAAGTTATCCGGGGTGCCAATCCCCCACTTGCCAATACAGGCCGTCTTGTAACCTGCCCCCTTGAGAACTGATGCCAGGGTCGGTTGCCCCGGCCTGATCACCACCGGTGCCGTGGAGTTGCCCCGGACCACCGTGCGCCCCATGTGTTTACCGGTAAGCAAGACGCTGCGCGAGGGGGCACACACCGTGTTGCCGGCATAGAACTGGGTGAAGCGCATTCCCTCAGAAGCCATCGCGTCCAGCCGGGGCGTCTTCAGCTTCTTTTGGCCGAAGCATCCGAGGTCACCATACCCAAGGTCATCGGCAAGGATCAGGATAATGTTTGGTGAACTGACCGCAAACAAGCCCGGCCCGGAAATCCAGAAAAAAACGAAACAAAAAACAGCGCCCAAGCGCAAAATGCCCTGATACATCAGGGCGAATTTATCGCAAGCCAGTGGCAATTACCACTGCCATCACGCAATAAAATCCAAGCAGAGCTACTTGCGCGGGAAGGAAGGTGTTTCCTTTTACCCGCCAGTTCCGGCCTTTTTCTTCGCCGCCGCATCACGGGCTGCCTTCGCTGCCGCTGCCTTCTTCTTCACGGCCGCATCACGGGCTGCCTTCGCTGCTGCTGCTTTCTTTCTGGCCGCGGTATCGTTTGATGGTTTTCTGGTCTCGGTTTTTTTCTTTGCTGCTGCATCCCGCGCTGCCTTATAGACCGCGGCCTTCTTCTTCGCCGCCGCATCACGGTCAGCCTTATAGGCCACTGCCTTCTTCTTCGCAGCTGCTTCACGCACCGCCTTCGCTGCCGCATCTTCCTGGGCCTTCTTCTTC
>JAPYUT010000049.1:19458-21464 GCA_029940475.1 Verrucomicrobiales bacterium
CAGCTGCTTCACGCACCGCCTTCGCTGCCGCATCTTCCTGGGCCTTCTTCTTCGCCGCCGCATCACGGGCTGCCTTATAGGCCGCTGCCTTCTTCTTCGCAGCTGCTTCACGCGCCGCCTTCGCTGCCGCATATTCCTGAGCCTTCAGTTCATCGCGACGCTTTCTAATCACATTACCCAGCTCGTCCTGTTGCTGGCGGTATCCTGCAATGGCTTTCCTGGAAGCAGCCCGATTCTGATCGTATCTTTCAGCGAGACTTTTCAGTTCCGCCTGAAGTTCCTTCTGCTTGCGCTCTGCCTGCGCCTTGTAATCCACGCTGGCCTGGCTGATGGCCTTCCCGGCACTTTCGATGCGTTTCCCCAGGTCGCTATACTTCTGCTGGTAATCACGCAAGCGGTGATCCGTGGGTAATGGTTTTTTGGAGCTGGATTTTTTATGGTTGCTGGTTGCCCAGGAATTCGCCGACAGGCAGGAAAAAACCATCAGGATTGCGCTTAAGTAATAAAATTTTTGTTTCATTTTAACTCTTTTAACTCTTTTAACTCTTTTATATATAGCAATAAATAAGAATATCTCACTCCTATTCTTGGTATTTTTTGCCGGGTTGCTTCTCCGGTTCGACAGCTTGCCCTGACTCACGCCGGTTCCTTAAATACTGGCGTAACTCAGGCAGCGTGAGTTTTCCGTCCCTGTCCATATCAGCTGCATTGAACAGGGCCTTGTTGCTTGTTTCAGTCGCAGTGATCACGCCGTCGCCATCCTTGTCGGTTCTCCCGAAAAATTTCTCGATCGGCCTTTGTCCGCCGACCCCAGCACGATTGATCTTCAATTTTCCGCCAATCTCGGCATTACTGGCATCCTGACGAATCCACTTTGGCGGTTTCATCTCCCCGGCCCAGTGGGCAAAGGCTCCCTGCAACTCCTTTAATTTTTCCGGCTGCTTTTGCGCAAGGTCATTTTTTTCACCAATATCATCATTCAGGTTAAAGAGCAGCGGAGGTCCTGCACGCCCACTGACCAGCTTCCAGTCCCCCACCCTTGCCGCGTGTTGTCTGCCGGCCCGCCAGAACAGTCGTTCATGCGGACGGGACTTTTCCTTGCCGGTCAGATAGGGGATGAGATTCCTGCCGTCCAGTGGCGTGCCTTTGGCACTTGCCACCCCCGCTGCGGCCAGGGCCGTTGCATGGACATCAAAGCCCCTGACCGGCTCATGGTAAACCTTGCCGGCGGGCAGGTTCCCTTTCCACTGGATCAGGTAAGGAATACGGATTCCCCCCTCAAAGAACTGCCCTTTAAAGCCGCGCAGTGGATCATTGCGTGAAGTGGTCTGGGCCGTCGGTCCTCCATTGTCACTGTAAAAGAAAACAAGGGTGTCTTCCTCCAGCTTGTGCTGCCTAAGCTTTGCCAGGACACGTCCCACCGCATCGTCCATGGCCGAGAGCATGCCGGCATAGGTCCTGCGCTTGGGGTTGGTGATGCCGGGAAAACGATCCTCGTATTTCCTGGTAGCCTCAAGCGGTGCATGCACGGCGTTGAATGCCAGATAGAGGAAAAACGGATGGTCCTTGTGCTTGTCGATGAATGCCGCGGACTCACGGGCAAAGGCATCAGTCAGGTATTCCTTTTCGCCGGCAAAGGGCTTGCCGTTGCGCATCAGGGGGGCATCATTCCTGCGGGTTCCCCTGGGGTAAAAGCTGCGCGCCCCGCTCAAGAACCCATAGTATTCATCAAAGCCGCGCTCATGCGGGCGCAAGCCCTCGCGAAAGCCGATATGCCACTTTCCCATCATACCGGTAGCGTAACCGACGGCCTTTAATGTTTCGGAAAGCATGGGAACTGAGCGCGGCACACCGAACTTGGCCGAGGCAAAACGCTCCGGGCCGGAATTGTGCTCAAAGCCAAAACTCTGCTGGTAGCGCCCGGTCATCAGTCCAGCCCTCGATGGGGAACAAACCGGGTGATCCGCATAACCTGAAGTAAAACGCACGCCACTCCTGGCGATGGA
>JAPYUT010000049.1:21564-27175 GCA_029940475.1 Verrucomicrobiales bacterium
GACACTTCGGAACGGGTCACTGACGGCGTGGTGTGATCCACCTCAGGGCTGCCGTATCCGGCGGAAAAATTGTGGGTGTAGGTGGTCATTGCGTAGGTGTCCGGCTTGACGGCCACCTGCCTGTCCACGGGCAGGGTGAAAGTGAGCAGGAACCCATCGGCACGGATATTGATCTCCTTTAACTCAAAGGGGACTTTGCCGCTCCAGTCCAGGCGCTGGATGGCAAAGGGGACCCCGCCTCGCACCGGCCACTGCCTGTTGGTGGTGAATCCCCCGGCAATCAACTGGCCCTTGGGAGTGAACTCGACGTTCATGATCCCGGTGGCAAGCCCTTCACGGAAAGGGTAGCAGGCGCCCTGCCACACCCCGTTGATCTTCTCCGTGGTCGCCCGCATGATGAGACTCAAAGTGTAGTCCCCAAAGAACAGCTGATCGTCAAAAGGCCCAAACTTTCCACCGGTTTGATTGAGCCGGAAACCTGAAATGGAACGACCCATCTTGATGTAGGGAAAAAGCACTGCCGGCGGCACCAGTTCCTTGACGCGTTTCTTCTCGACCAGCATGCGGGAGTTGGAATTCGGTTCCAGGGCCGGTGCTTCAATTCCATCTGCGAAGGGATACCAGTTATAGCTGGCCGGGTGACCGAGGAACCCTCCCGGCTTGAGATGCTTGAGGGAGCAGGAACCATTCCACGGTCCCTGGCTTTCGATGCAAAACATGGCTCCTTCCCGGTTGGCAGCCACTCCGCCCGGGCTGCGCAGCCCGCTGCAGACAGGGATCATCCTGCCGTCTTCCGTAATCTTCACTGCCCAGCCCCGGAACAAGTTGCGCGAATGATAGGAACCGCTCAGGCCAAGAGCCACCCAGATATTGCCTTGCGGGTCATGCTTGGAGCCGAAGGCAAACTCGTGCCCCTCGGCATATCCCCAGTTGTTGCTCAGGGTTTCAAAGCGGTCCGCCATACCGTCCCCGGTGGTATCGGTCAAGCGGGTGACTTCACCAAACTGGGTGATGGTGAGTGAACCGTCCTTCCAGGAAAGGCCGAAAATCTCGTCCTGTCCGCTGGCAAACAGGTGATATGAGGGCCTTGGCGGATTCTCGAAGGCACCCGAGATGAAATAAACGTCCCCCCGCCGCGTGCCAACCGCCAACCTGCCGTCAGGCAACACCTCAAAACTGCCCGGTCGCATGGGCACCTCCGGCGGAATCGGGATATCCACAAGAGGGTAATATTCCGCCTCCTTCTTGCCTGTCCCCCACATGGCACCAAGATCCTGGGCAAAGACGCCCAATGGCAAAGACAGCACGGCAAAGAAGCCACCCTTAAGGAGAACCCCAAGGCCGCAGGAAGCACTTTTTCTCGAGAAAATGTTCACCATCGGTATTCCAGTTTTAACACGGTTTTTCCCTTGGGTAAGGCGAGTTCAAGCAACAGGTCCTGCGGATCACCTTCCCTGACAATAACCTTGTGCCCTTCCGGGACATGCAACCTTAAACGATCAATCTGCCACTGCCCCCCTCCTGTGCTGGAGATCTGTTTTCCGGTACCCACTCGAAAGAAAAACGGTTCCTGCGCCGCAGGTGCGCTAAAGATAATATTTCTCCTGAAGAACGCCTCCCCCTTGCCATCAAGTTCGTCCTCAAAGAAATCCTCAACCGCAATCTCACCGTAGCGGTACATGAAGGTCGGCCTCTTCTGTGGGTTCAGGAAATATCCCCGGTACTGGTAGCCATGATCCTGGGGGAAAAGATAATTGGTTTTTCCCTTGTAGGGCCACGGATCGTCCATGGAGGCAAGACGATGAAAGGGAATGCCTTCAGGAAAATTCACGCGCTCACTGCCACGGGCATGGAAACTGCCGTGGTTGATGCTGGCAAAATCCCCTTTCCAGAGCTGGCGCAGCGCCATCTGCTCGGAATCAAAGGCCAGGCTGATGCGCTCAGGGTAGCCAACTCCGATGCCCCGGTAACCCGCAGTGCCCCGTCCCCTGCACATCACCGTTTCATCGGCAACACGAAGCTGCAGGGACTGTCGCGAGAGTCCCTTGGGGAGCTTTGCGCGGGATCCGTCCGAGAGGTAATCCCACAGTGCCTCAATCTGCCGGTTGGTATCCCCTCCCAATACCTCCCTGCGGATCGGCTGCCCACCCGGCCAATAACTGGGCATGATCACGGTGGGATGAAAGCGGGAAGGCTGGCGCATGTAGAGATGAAACCAGTTTTTCTTCAGCCGCTTGGTGACATGAATGAGTTCCAGTGCCCCGGCACCGCCGGATTTCTGACCGTTGAAGTCATGGCAGGCAATGCAACTGAGTCCGGTGGAACCAATCATTTCATATCCCGCAGTTTTCGATTCCCGGATGTTGGTGATTTTCGGGTATGCTGTTTTCTCGAGTGTGTCCACTTTTCCAAAGCTCTCGACAAGGTGCGCCACGTTCGCCTCACCAAACAGGGGCATCCTGGTGTTGAGGTACTCGCGTTGCCTGCCACCCCGAAGCAACACCTCACTCAACCAGGACCCGGTCAACTTGGCACCAACATGCGTCAGGGGTGGCGGAATCCTTCCCTGGTTTCCCAAGGCCTCGCGGGTGCCGGTAAAGTAGGCATTGCGTTCCGGGGAAACTCCACCCAGCCCCTGGCGCTCATGACACGCTATGCAGTTGAAGCTCACCAGGGTCTTGTCCACCATCTGCCGGTCGCTGAACTCCCCTCCCCCTGTGCCCGGCAAGGCCGTCTTGATTAATGCTTTCTGCTTGTCGTCCAGGTCAAAGAGCGGTGTTCCCTTCTGCCCCGCCAGGCAGCCCCTGTCCACATTGAGCCTGGCCATCGCAGTGTATTCCCCCGGGGCAGCCTTGATGTCGTCATGACACTGGGCACATCCGAAACGCACAAAGTGTTCCCTGCCTTTCGCTGCCTGGAGGGAATTGCTCTGCAGTGCCTTTACCACCACAATGGGCTCATCTGAAGTGGCCAGCATCGCCGGCGGAATCCCGTTTCTCGGAAATTTGGGTCCTGCCATTTCAATCATTAAACGGGGGTCCCGACCGGTATGGAAGTAAGTCATCGCCAGTTTATTCCACCCTGCATCCAGGCTCACTCTTCCCTGTATCTTCTTTGTCCCCCTGCGGTTACTCGGAGCTTGTGCGACCACTTCCTTGCCGTTGATGACCAGATTTCCGCCATTGAGTTCCAGGTAAAAAGTGTAATCCCCGGCATTCTTGATGTTCAAAAAACCCGCATACTCAATCGCGGTCTGGTGGTGAATTCTGCCAATCTTCTCCAGCGTGAAATCGTCAACCTGTCCGGCCTTTTCCTTTTGCACGTCCCCCTTGAGCCCCTCCCAGACCTTACCGCGCCAGGTCGTGTAGGAAAGATGACCAGGAACTTGTGTTTTACGCAACAGGTAATGCGTGATGCGCTCAATTTCATGCCCCGGCAGACGCAGGTCCGGCATGCGTCCGGAAGGTCGGGTGGCATGGGGACGCCTGAGGAATTCACTTAAGCCCTTGAAGGAATACTTTTGCTCCAGAGCGCCAAGCGGCACGGAGCTTTCCCGGAGCAGTTCCCCGCCCCCGGCATCCCTGGGCGCATGACAAGCCACACAGCCCACGGAGTGGAATAGATTCTCGCCCTGCTCGGCGGCCACCACATCGGGTGCCTGCACCACGAAACCCTGCCCCTTGTTCAGTGACACCAGGTAATGGGTGATAGCCTCGGCCACCTTTTCCTTCTCCCCGGGTTCCAGGTGCCCGAGTAAATCCGGCATCAGGGTGCCCGGCTTGACCTGGTGCGGGGACTGGATAAACGCCTTCAGGTAATCCGGGTTGACGCGGCTGCCGGCCAGGGAAAGACGTGGAGACTTGCGGGATGAGGCAAGGACTGCAGGTGCCTTGTGGCATGCCACGCAGTTGAGTTCCTCTATTAGCACCCGCCCCTTCAGGGCTGCATCAAGCTTACTGCTGTCAATACCGGGCACATGGACACGGGCCGGAAGGTTCCCCACCTCACAAAAAACGAACGCAACAAGAAAACTGAGAAATACGGAGAGTTTCTTCATCAGGCGGGCTGCTTGATCAGCGGTTGAACACAGCGCAATACTCGATAACCGGATCCTGATGTTTCATCGCTTCCATCACTTGGGCACAGAAGGATATGTGGACTGCCGGGGAATTCAACGGGGTATTTCCCGCGTTGCACAGCAGCTCTTCACTGCGCCCCTGTTACTTGGGTGTCGCTTCCCCGTGCGGGTAACGATAATCGGCGTTTTTGTTTGTCGATACCTTGATGGTTTTTGCGTCCTGCAATGTGTAGAGATACAGGGATCCCCCTGCATGATAGACAATTGCCGTCTCGTCTTTCGTCCAGCGAGGATAGGCAAACCAAACCGGTTTGCCGGCCTTGTTGGCAAAGGGCCTGGCGTTGGCAATAGTGCGCTTCTTTGCGTCAAAGTCGGCGACATACAGTGTGCGACCCGGCACCCTGCGCTTGAATCCTTTCTGGTATTCAAAACAAATCTTCTTTTCACTGGGTGAAAGGCTGACCCGGTCGAGAACGCCCTTCTTTGCCAATGCACAGTCGACAGGTTCAAATCGGGGCTTGCCGTTGGCATTGGGTCTGATCAGGTAATAACCGCGGCCCTGCTTTGGGTGTGCGGAACCCACGAGGATGCGCCCATCCCCCAGGCACGTGTAGGCCCAGGTATGATGATTCTTCTCGGTAAGGGAAATTTCCTCGCCGGGACGGCCGCCGACCCTGCCGGACATCACCCGGTAAGCACCTGTCCCCGGGTTCTTTCGATTCCAGATGGGCGTGTTTGACCCGTCCCGCATCCAGGTCTGGTTGAAATCCGTGTGTGTGCCGTCAGTAAGCTGATGAAAACCCGTGCCGTCGACATTAATGATGCAGATCGCAGTTTTCCATTTACCCACATCGGGATCGTTTTTAAGCCTGCGAAAGAAAACCAGCATGTCGCCGGTCTTCGACCATGACGGCTTGAAATCCCAGTGACCGCTTGTTAAGGGTTCCCCTTCGGGGGAGCCCAACACATTGACATGAATCTCACCATCCATGTAATAGGATGCCCGGTGACTTTTGCCTTCCGCGCAAACCTGCGAGTGCAGCAGGAATGACCCCAATACCAAGGCAACTAAACCCAGGGCGGTATTCCCCGGCAATGCCAGGCGATTAAATTTCAGTAACATGATAAAGGCTATCGTTAAATGGATTAGACTACGTTTTATTACCTCAAACGAAATACATCTTTCACTCACTCCCCGGCAATCGTTCCTGCAAGAGACCGTTGCTTAACGATGCTTCAATTCAAGCTGCCTGAGGAAACGCTCCCCTCCGAGAGGTTCTTCACGTGCTTCAGCACGCGCAGGTGGATGCGGTGAATCAACCGGTCTGACCACCATTTCCAGTAATGCGCCGGCCAAAGGTCATTATGATACCAGGTAGTGCCATGCAGGCGTGTTCGCCCTCCCGGCAGGGACTCAAGCCGGAACTCGCCCTGGGTTGTCTGGAAATAACCCTCCAGGTGCGGTGGGTGTATATGCCGGTAAAAGGTCCATTCCTCCATCGGTTCAGGCATCTGCGTGACATCAAAGCGAAG
>JAPYUT010000114.1 GCA_029940475.1 Verrucomicrobiales bacterium
TCCCTTGCCGTATGCAATAAGGATCGCTGTATCCGCTCCAAATCGACTGTTGTTAGGTCGCTTAGGCGCGTGTCGGCAAGGCTGCCCATCGCTTCAAATAAACATCCGATATTGCGAGAATAGGACTGAAAGGTAGATGAGGCGATATGAAGCTCCCTGTTGCTCACCCACTCAGTCAGGAATCTTTTCAGGGTGGGGGATTTAGCCTCCTCACCGTTAGCGATCTCGTAGCCCTTCCTTAAGTATTCAGAGAAATCCTCCTGGGTGAATCTGCCTTTGTTCAGTTCCGCGAATGCGCTCGCTAGGGTTTCTGCCAGTTCGGCGCCCTCATCAGATTTGCCCTTACGGGCTTTATTCTGCTCGTGTTCCCACTCGTCTGCGAGTTTCTGAGCTTGCCTCCTTGTTTTCAGTCCTGTGCTCCTTGAGTGCCGCTTACCATCAGCCAGATAGTAAACAGCGTAATAATAGGGGCTTTGGAACTTTCCATTAACTTTCTTTCGATAGACTGTAGCCATAGTTTTTGACGATCCCATTGTTTCAATCAAAAAAGGGGTGCGTGGGATTTGATTTACGCACTCTTTTCTCTGTATCTGTGACTTGATACAAAGTTGATACAGTCGTAGAGGGTGTATGCCGTTAAACGGCGTTAACCACTCCTGTAACTACTTGCTAACCAAACCCTGTTTAGATTACTCATAATCCCTTGGTCGCAGGTTCAAATCCTGCCAGGCCCACTACTTTAATTTCCCTGTTCGCCTATGTGACGGCAGTCATTTGATGAAGCGTTTCCGCAAGATATTGCTCCGGGTGGTGGCAACACTGGCCTGCCTCGGGATTGTTGCACTGCTGGTGTTAAGCCTCATTGTCTCCTCCTTCCTTGACAGGGACGCGGTGGTCGGGTGGCTGGAGAAGGAGCGCAACATGAGGGTGGACCTGGGAGATATCAAGGTAAGCCTGCTCGGCGGCAGTATCGATTTAACCGGCCTGATGCTCTCGCCGCGCGATGCATATGCGGATGCCGGCAACCCGGTAAACTCGCGTCCCCCGGCAGCCGGAAGCCAGACAAGGATCATCATCAGGAAGATGTCGGTGAAGGTTGGACTGCTCAACCTGCTGCGCAGGAAACTGGTAATTAACAGTGTCTTCGTGGACGGCCTGGATGTCTCGTTTTTAATCGAGCGTGACGGCAACCCTTCCCTTGATCCGCTCTTTGAGCAGCCTGAGATAGTGAATGGAAAACCCAATGCGGACTACGATACGGAAAAGAAACACAGCGGAGGAGAAGCAACCGGAAACAGTCAGCGGGAAGACGCTAAGGGAACAATTCAAATTGACGGGTTCAGTGTCTCCGGGATACCCCTGGCGACATCAATGGAGTCGCTCAAGATCAGCAATGGTGCAGTCTATATAAAGATCAGGAAGAACAAGAACCGTATTCATATCACTGAGCTGGAGGCGGGCATCTCCAACCTTGACATCGATCCTGAAAACCTCTCCGCACACAACAGTGCCTACCTTGAGGTGGATGCCCGCATCGAGGTAATGGATCGTGACAGGCTGGTGCATTACGCCCGCATGTCAGCAGGAACCCAGGGGAATATCGAGCCGTTTGACAGCGGGACGGGATTGCTCAATCCGGAGTTGGTGATCAATGTGATCCTTAAAAAGGATTCGGAAATCATGTCGCTCCCGATCATTGATCGCCTGGCCTCGACACTGGAGAAGTTGAGGAAGGCCGGCCTTGATGTAAGCGCCCTGGAGGGCGTGCTTGTCGTGGACAATGATGCCTCGGTAAGGCTTGGATTGCGCGACAGCATTGTTCGCTCGTTGACCCCTTGGACTGTCGGTCTTAACGGGCACCAACTGCTGATGGAGCCGGGTTCCTGGCATAATACCGGCAGTGATGAACATCTGATCAATGCCGACCTTACCTTCTCCAGGAAAGTTTCCGACAGTGCGCTTGGGCGTGCCAACAAGTTCCTCTCCGATCTGGTTGGCCCTGAGTTGGCCATCAGTGTGGGGGAACTCCTGTTTTCACCGGTGACAAGGGAGAGGCGTGTTTATGTGCCCTTTGTCTCCAGTGGTGACTTTAACCGCCCGAAAGTGCGCCCGCGGGTCAAGTTACTTGATATCACAGATGCCATTAAAGGGGCTGCCGTGAGCGGGGGTATCGATTTATCCAAGGAGCATCCGCCGGATCGTTAGGCGTCCCCTTGGCCGTAGTAGGCATCCGGCCCGTGCTTGCGGAGGAAGTGCTTGTCGAGAATGTGCCGGGGAATGGGTTCGAGGTCAGGATTCATCAACAAGCCATCGATTGCCATGCGGGCGGACATTTCAAGCGCAATGCTGTTGTCGAGCGAATTGCCGGCAGTCTTGCCCCAGGTGAATGGTGCATGATGCAACTGCAGGACGCCGGGGACATGGATAGGATTGATGTTCTCGCCGGCAAAGTGATCGACGATGGCGAGGCCGGTGTTCTTTTCGTAATCCTCATCAATTTCCCCGGGTGTAAGCGCCCTGCAGATGGGAACCGTGCCGTGGAAGTGGTCGGCGTGGCTCGTGCCGTAACAGGGGAGGTTGCGCCCTGCCTGCGCGAGGGAAGTTGCCGCCGGGCTGTGCGTGTGGGTGATTCCACCGATTTCCGGCCAGGCACGATACAACTCAAGGTGGGTTTTAGTGTCAGAGGAGGGGTTTAATGTGCCCTCGACTACCTGTCCCTCGAGATCAAGGAGCACGATATCGGAAGCCTTGAGTTCCTGGTAGTCTATCCCGCTTGGCTTGATCCCGAAGATCCCCTGCGCGCGATCAATGCCACTGACATTTCCCCAGGTAAGTGCGACCAGCCCTGTTGCGGGCAGGCGCCGGTTGGCATCACAGATTTCCTCCCTGAGTTGCTGAAGCATTTTGTTTGATGGCATAGGCAGTCCGGATCCCGTGAATCCTGCTAGTAGACTTCATCGGGATTATAGGCCTTCTCTTCACTGAACTCCAGCTGTGCGATGCCATTGTCGGCTGTTGCTGTAAAGTCTTCGCCGAGCGGCGCCCTGCGGTAGAAGCAGGATGCATAACCGGCATGGCAACATCCGGGGCCGACCTGATCGACCTTGAGGAGGATGACGTCCTGGTCGCAGTCGGTGCGCATTTCGGTGACTTTCTGCACATGGCCGCTGGTTTCACCCTTGTGCCATAACTGCCTGCGGCTGCGACTGTAGTAGATTGCTTGCCTCTCGGTGATTGTCCGGCGCAGTGCCTCCTGGTTCATGTAGGCGACCATCAATACCTCACCGCTTGTGCTGTCCTGGGTGACTACCGGGATCAAACCGTCGTCATCGAATTTCGGGGCAAAGGCATTTCCGGTCTCGATGGCATTCCTGTCGACACGTTCTGCAAATGCGGTGGGTGATTGCATATTATTGTTCTTTTTGCAGCAACTTGATCGATTTGCCGCCTTTTTCTCAAGCAATAGTTATTGCACTGAATTTCCCAACTGCAATTCCGCGTTCATTCATTAAGTAGCCCGAAGGGGCAGGTTTACATCGGGCAAAAACTCAATGAATCGTTGGTTTACAGCAGGTGGGAGGCCACTGAATCGGCCAATAACTTGCCTTTATCAGTGAGGACGATTCTGTCATCCCGGGTCACGACAAGTCCTTCATCGACCAGTTCAGCAACCTTTTTCCGGGAATGCCCGAGGATTTCCGACTTTAAACCGCGCGAGGTGCGCAGTTCCAGGGCTATGCGCTCGGCACGGAATGCCGCATCATCAATCTGCTCACGTTCAGTAACCAGTTGCGCAAAGTGCCCGTTTGCAACTGCGCTGATGTAGTTGGCGGTGTCCGCCAGGTTGCGCCAGCGAATGCCGTTAAGGGTAGTAAATGCTCCCGGACCGATGCCGAGGTAATCCGCACCCGACCAGTAGGCTGCATTGTGTTTGGAATGATGTCCGGGCCTGGCGTAGTTGGAAATCTCGTAGTGCTCAAAGCCTGCGTTGCCCAGGAGATCCATCGTGTCGGTGAAGAAGGTAATGTCCTGTTCAGGATTTTCCCTGAACTCGCCGTTGCGCAGGCGCTCGAAGAATTCAGTGTCTTCCTCGTAGTTGAGATTGTAGGCAGAGACGTGATCGGGATTGAGCTTCACTGTATATTCAAGGTCTGCCAGCCAACTCTGCCGGGATTGTCCCGGGATGGAGAACATCATGTCGATGTTCAGGCTCTGGAATGCGCATTTACGCAGGGTCTCAAAGGCTGCATGGGCATCTTCCGGACTATGGTCGCGACCCAGGGTGGTGAGAGTGGAAGGTGTCCAGGATTGAATCCCGAGGCTTACCCGCGTGATTCCGCAATCGCGCATGAGTTGTGCCTTGCCGTGGTTAAAGGTAGCCGGGTTCGCCTCGATATCCCATTCGGCCAGATTGCCCAAATCGAGTGTGTTTGTAATTCCCTTAAGGAGTTTTTCGAGGTGCGTTGAGGAGAGCGAGGTAGGTGTTCCGCCGCCGATATATATTGTCTCGGGACGGAGGTCGGATTGCCCGGAGCGTATTTTTAGCTCGGCGAGCAGAGCGCGGATAAAGGCTTCGTGGTCGGTGCCACCGGGAGTGTGCTTGTAAAAATTGCAGTATGGACAAATACGGTGACAGAATGGGACGTGGATGTATAG
>JAPYUT010000050.1 GCA_029940475.1 Verrucomicrobiales bacterium
CAAGGGCAGGGTCAGGGTCAGGGGCAACCCTCCCCACAGGGCACCGGCGATCAGGGAAACTACTCCGGGACAGGAGGAACCGAAGGTCCGAAACGTAGTGAACGCGGCAGCAGTAAATTCATTGGCCTGCCCGATCGTGAACGTGGTACGATCAACCAATCCAAAGCTGATTCTTACCCCGCTGAATACGGTTCCTTAATCCAGCAATACCTTAAGAACCTCTCTGATAAAGCCACCGACAAATAATCTCTTGTAAAACAGGTGACAGATTTCTTATCCGCACCTTTGTATCTCTCTCCCGTGAAGATTATGTTGCCTCCTTTTTCCAATTTGTTCAAGCAAACCGCATCTGTGGCAATCATTATTGGTGCCCTTTCGGTTTCATCCATAAGGGCTGAAGTCCTTTTACCTGGATCTTCCGCCAAGTCCCGTCTTGATGACCCGGTCAAGGTTGACCCCGCCACTGAAAAAGTGATCCGCAGTTCTCTGGCATACCTGGCATCCAAGCAAGCCCCGAACGGCGCTTGGCTCGGCGAAAGCGGTGAGGAAGTGCGCTATCCAATTGCCATCACCGCCTACTCACTGATGGCATTTCAAGCGGCGGGAAACCTCCCGGGTGAGGGAGAATTCGGCAAGAATGTCAATCTTGCCGTGCGTTACCTGCTTTCCGAAATCGATGACCAGGGATTAATCGGTGATGAGAACAGTGGTCAGTATATGTATTTCCACGGCATTGCCAGCATCGCCCTGGGTGAACTTTTCGGGCAAACCGGGGATGACACGCTGCGTACAAAGCTGGAGAAAATGATAAAGGTAATCATCAGCAGCCAAAATTCCCAGGGTGGTTGGCGCTATAAGCCAATCTCGCACGACGCCGATATCTCTGTTACCGTGCTCGCTGTAGTCGCATTGCGTGCAGCAAAAAACGGTGGCATTGCCGTTCCCCAGAAAACCATTAATGACGCAGTCGACTATGTCCGCAAATGCTTTAATGAGCGTGATGGAGGTTTCGGTTACCAACCCGGGCAGGGATCGGGTTTTGCCCGCACCGCGGCAGCCATCTATTCGCTGCAGGTCTGTGGACTCTATGACGACCCAAAGGTAGCCAGCGGCTCAAAGTATCTTAGCTCAAGGTTTAAACCGGGCGAACGCTGGTTCACTTACGGCAATTTCTACGCGGCTCCTGCACAATATATGATCGGTGGAAAAACCTGGTCCGACTGGTATTCCAACGTCAGCAGAGTGCTCAAGGAAAAGGTTCGCACTGACGACAAAGGCAACAACTTCTGGGAGAGGGAACTTGACGGCAGTAGCCCGGGACCGGTCTACTCGACCGCGGTCTATACCATGATTCTGGCAATGCCCTATCACTACCTGCCTCTCTATCAGAGATAATTCAGCTAGAATGCATTCCACGAAACTCGAATCAGCAATATACGTTACGGGTTTATTTTTTTTTCTATTATCGAATCAGGGTCGTTCGGAATTTCGAGTAGATATTGGCAACACTGACGGCACATGGTGGGGCGGTTTCGTTAAGGCTCAAGGCACCGAGCTGGTCAAATGCAGGAATCATTTAGGAAATCCCCTGGGAGACATCAAAAAGACTGTTGACCTTGATAATACCGGACAAATTATATTCTACGCACCCCCACCAGCCACTTCTGCTAAGAGCTATGAGGACGGTCCTCTCCCGGAACCCTGGAAATCAAAAGCAGTAGGAACCCTTCCACGGGGAGGCTCAGCCGAGGTCAAGAACGGAAGCATTATCATTGAAACATCCTCTCCGGAACAAAATTCAGGAGTCGATGCTTTCTATACCGCTTACCTGCCGTTGCCCGAAGATCATGCCTATATCACTGCACGAATTTCCAGGATCGACACTTACGAGGAAACCACCCAGAGCGGAATCACGATCCATGGCGAAAACGAAACAGGATCTCCCGGTGTTTTTCTCGCCCTGTCACACCGCCAGCCTGCCACAATGATTCAATGGGGTGAGCATTACTCGGGAATCCTCCCCAGGTTCACCAGCCCGATAATCACCCGGAAAACTCCCCGTCAGTGGGTTAATATTGATATCGAAGTAGATCCAGTGCCAAACGGGGCCAAGCAATTGCTTCTCGTCGTGCAGGATGGGGGCACCGAATCTCAATCCAACTGGGCAAACTGGATTCTCCCACGTATTAATATCGCAGGATCACATCGAAAGCTCACAGACCTTAACTGGAAATCGGCCACAACCGGATGGGGCAAGGTTTACAAGAACAAGAATACAGCCGGCCGGGAAATGCGACTGGATGGTGAACCCGTAGAGTATGGCATTGGCACACATGCTGATTCAATCATCAGGTTTGATCTGCCTCCGGGGACAAACCGTTTCAGGACCACTGCCGGCATCGACGATGCGGCACCGCAAAACCCAAGTGTAAAGTTCATGGTTTATACCGCCGATCCCGATTCTTCGGTTACCGACATACCAAAGGCTTACTACGACCCAAGAAACAATTCCAAAGTCGGGCAATGGCTCCGGCTGATAAGAAGCAATGGATTTATCACCGGCTACATTTCACAGGATGGCAAACTTTGGCGCAAATTGTGGTCTGTAACCGATGAAATAAAATCTCCTGCTGTCGCAGGATTAATTGCCAGGGGCACTAAACCAAGAAGGCGCTGGGCCACCTTCTTCGACCACGTTGAAACAGGAACCCTGGAACAACTTGGCTCAATACGCGAAATGGAGCCCAGGATCGCACTCGTTGACGGCACCATCTTCCATGAAAGAATCATCGGGGCAACACCAACCCTGTTTCATCTTGGAGGTTCCAATCGGGGTCGTGTGTTACCCACTCTGAGTATTGCCCGTATCGAATATTATTACCCGCTCGAGCACCAATTTGAAACAATCCTTGCCGGACGAGAAGAGGGGCTGATCCTTTCCAATGGAGATTTTTTCGGAAGTAAGTTCTCCGGGATCAAAGACAATACGCTCACATCCCGCTCCATACTGTTCGGCAACCGTAGCTTTGAGCTCAACGGCGCAATAGATGCGCTTGTGTTCCGGCCCGCCTCAAAAATTCCTCCAAAAGGCCTCTCTTACGTTCTGGAAACCTGGCGTGGCGGTCGAATCTATGGACGGAATTTGAGCATCAGAAAGAACCATATCACGATCGACACCATCCGGTTAGGTAGCCAGCAACTCGCTCTTAATGAAATTCGCAACATTTCGCGAATTCAAATAAAACAGCATCCATAATTCCCTGAGCAGCCAATTCACAAGGGAATCGATTCCCGCCAGATTCCCCCCTAAAAAGCCGAGTTATGCATTTTTCGTGTGTTTATTCTCCTGACCACTTGCATCATTTCGGATTTCGGTAATAACTCAATCGGCTAACACTCTCTTTGAGTTAATCCCCGACCATTTATGAATGCACTCCTCGCCCTAGAAGACGGACGCCACTTCCAAGGCAGGGCTTTTGGTAGCACCGGGACCAGTTGTGGTGAGATTTGTTTCAATACCTCGATGACGGGCTATCAGGAGATCCTCACCGATCCCTCCTACCGGGGTCAGATCGTTACCATGACCTATCCGCTCATCGGTAACTATGGCGTCAGTAATCTTGACTCAGAAAGTAACTATCCCCACGTAAGGGGTTTCGTCATCGAGGAACTCTGTGACGCTCCCAGTAATTGGCGCTCAGAGCAAAGTCTCGATTCCTACCTGCACGATCATGACATCATCGGCATCCAGGGCATTGATACCCGCTCACTCACCAGGCACATCCGTGAACGGGGAGCAATGAAAGCCCTGTTAACCACTGAGGACATCCCTGCAGAGGAAGCCTGCCAGCGAGCAGGTTCAAGCGACGGGGTTGTCGGCATGGACTTTGTCCGGGAAGTAACTACAAGCGAAACCTATCGCTGGGATCCTGACAATCTCCTGAGCCGGGAATGGACGCTTGTAAACCCTGCCAACCAGGACAGTCAATCAGATGACGGTAATCACTACCACCCGCTCCCTGACCCTGATTACCGCATTGTCGCTTACGACTTCGGAATTAAACACAATATCCTGAGAAGACTCCGCCAGGCTGGATTTCTTGTCGACGTCGTCAATGCAAGGACTGCGGCAACAGATGTCCTGGCAATGAACCCGGATGGTGTATTCCTGTCGAACGGGCCGGGTGATCCCGACGCACTGGGCGATATTCATAAGGAAATCGGCACATTAATCGGCAAACTACCAGTGTTCGGTATCTGTCTTGGGCATCAAATTCTCGGACATGCCCTGGGAGGCAAAACCTTCAAGCTTAAATTTGGCCACCGCGGAGGCAACCAACCCGTCAAGGATCTCCGCACAGGGGCAGTTGCCATCACCTCCCAGAACCACGGTTTCGCCGTCGACGCTGAATCATTGCCCGCCGGCATTGAAGTCACACATATAAACCTCAATGATGAAACCGTGGAGGGCTTACGTAGCACCAATCATCCGACATTCAGTGTCCAATATCACCCGGAAGCAGCCCCCGGCCCCCATGACGCAAGTTATTTCTTCTCTGAGTTTGCCAAACTGATTGAACAGGAACGATGAGCCACCTAAGGTTCCCAGCGTTGACAAATCATAAACTCATGGCCTAACCCCTCGCAGAGACGATTGGCTAATCCTTCTCACAAATTCCCATCAAAATTTTCCCACTGAGACTTACAATCTCGCTAATCTAAACATGCCAAATACCATTATTGTAGGCGCCCAATGGGGCGACGAAGGCAAAGGAAAAATCGTCGACTATCTCACCGAGAATGCCGACGTGATCGTTCGCGCTCAAGGCGGAAATAATGCCGGTCACACCGTTATCCACGGCGACCAGAAATATATCCTTCACCTCATTCCTTCCGGAATCCTCTGGCCGGAGAAAAAATGCGTTATCGGTAACGGCGTGGTCATTGACCCGGCAGCACTAATAACTGAGTTTGAGACCCTGGGAAAACAGGGCATTGCGATATCACCTGACAATCTCGCCATCAGCGATCGCGCTCACTTAACTTTGCCCTACCACCGGTTGCTTGATTCATACAGGGAATCGGGACTGGGAGGAAAAAAAATCGGGACAACCGGGAGAGGAATTGGTCCGACCTACGTTGATAAAGCGGAACGCTCCGGCATCCGTATGGCTGACCTTGAAGACCAGGAATTTCTTGACGCAAGACTGGCAGAAAAAATCGATCAGGCCAACCGCATTCTTAAGGATTCCGGCGCGGAAGCCCTGAAACTCGAGACCATCAAAGTCGAATTACAAACCGCCCATCAAAGGCTTGCTCCCTTTATTCGCGAAACAACAAGCTTTCTCCACCAACAGATTGCAGAGGGGAAATCACTTCTCTTTGAGGGAGCTCAAGGAACCTATCTCGACATCGACCACGGCACTTATCCCTTTGTGACATCTTCCAGCACTACAGCAGGGGGAGCATGCACCGGTTCCGGCGTCTCTCCGAGGGCGATTGATAATGTAACCGCTGTGGCTAAAGCCTACACGACTCGCGTGGGAGCGGGTCCATTTATTACCGAAAATGCGGAGTTTTCCGATCGCATGCACGGCATGGGACGTGAATTCGGGGCAACCACGGGGCGTAAGCGACGTTGTGGATGGTTTGATTCCGTGGTGACAGGACATGCCTGCCGCCTCAACGGTGCCGATCATCTCGCCTTAACCAACCTTGACGGGCTTGATGGTATGGAGAAAATCAAGATATGCACAGCTTACCGATTCAATGGCGAGGTGCTTACAACCCCACCTGCGAGGGTCGAGGACTGGAAAGATTGCGAACCTGTCTACGAGACGCTTCCGGGTTGGCCAGACACCGCCACTGCAGGGGCAGCAAATATTTCATCCCTTCCTGAAAATGCCAGAACCTATCTCGATCGAATTGCTGAGCTTTGCGGTTGCCCTATTAAATTAGTGGGAGTAGGTCCTGACCGTAAGGAGACTCTCGTCTGTGATTAACCCGCTCCAGCGGTATCAATCGCAATCGCCCCGTCCAAGAAAAAGTGCATGGCGAACCATAAAAAGATTCCCCGGCACATCGCCATTATCATGGATGGTAACGGGCGCTGGGCAAAAGAGCGTAGTCTGCCAAGGCGTGAGGGTCATAGAGCAGGAGCAGAGGCAGTTCAGCAAACCATTGAGGCCTGCACTGAACTTAAAGTCGATTTCCTCACCCTTTATGCCTTCTCCTCCGAGAACTGGAACCGCCCACAAGTGGAGATTCGCGCCCTGATGACATTGCTCGAGCGCTTCCTGAAGGAAAAATCCCCAGAACTACAGGAGAAAAATGTACGTCTCCAGGCCATTGGACGTCTTACAGACCTGCCTGCCGGCCCCCTTAAACAACTCCACAAGACCATTGAGGCAACCAGGGAAAATACCGGCCTCACCCTGATTCTCGCTCTCAGTTACGGTGCCCGCGAGGAAATCATTGATGGCATTAAAAGTGTCATGCGGCACATCAGCAAGGGGCATCTTGACCCCGCCATGCTTGATCCCCATGTATTCAGCAAGCACCTCTATACGCGCTACTATCCGGACCCCGATCTGTTGATCCGAACATCCGGAGAAATGCGTATCTCCAACTTTCTTCTCTGGCAAATCAGTTATGCCGAGCTATATATCACGAAAAAACTGTGGCCTGACTTCGGTAAAGATGATTTACATAAGGCTGTAACTGATTACGCAAATCGTGATCGCCGTTATGGCGGAGTCTGAAAATGATCCCGCACTTGATAAGTGCTTGCCTGATTAATGGCTTCTTCAAGTTCCAAGACAGTAATGCTTGTCGATCCCGATGAGGACTTCCTCAAATGGGCCGATAAGCATTTACGGACACCAGACACTGAGATCCTCTGCCAGACTGACTCATCGAAAGCCCTTGACGCAATCCTAAAGGACCCGCCTGACCTTATAATTGCCGAGTTGTACACTGACCCGCTAGGAGGAATGGATCTACTCAGGAAAATCCGACTCAATGACCCCAACGCAATGGTCATTCTAACTACAGGATTCCCGCCAACCAGTTCCGTAATCGAAGCCATGAAGTTGGGCGCCTACGACGTGCTCCGCAAGGAAGCCCTGCCTTATGATCTGCGACCGGTCGTCGATGATGCGCTAAAAGCTAGTGACGTTATCAGTTCTACCCCGGCACAAAATCCTCAGTACCTCAGCCAGGAACATTCCGGCGAGACCATCATTGGCAACTCTCCTGCAATGCAGGAAGTATTTAAGATGATCGGTCGCGCCTCACGTGGAGATGCTCCGGTGCTTATTACAGGTGAAAGCGGATCCGGGAAGGAGGTTGTTGCCGGTGCAATTCACAACTTCAGTCGCCGGTCAGGCAGCGAACATGTCACCATTAACTGCGCTGCAATCCCCGAGAATCTGCTTGAATCGGAATTATTCGGTCACGAGAAGGGGGCATTTACCGGGGCAACAGGCTTGCGAAAAGGTCGCTTTGAACAATGCGACGGCGGCACTCTTTTTCTCGATGAGGTAGGTGACATGCCTATTCAGACACAAGGCAAGATCCTGCGGGTTCTACAATCCGGGGAATTCTCGCGTGTTGGCGGAAACGATTCCCTTCATGCGGATGTCCGTATCCTCGCGGCAACCAACAAGGATCTGGAAAAAGCTGTCAGTAATGGAACATTCCGCGAAGATCTCTTTTATCGGCTTAATGTGGTGCGCCTTCACATCCCCCCGCTACGCCAACGCCGAGAAGACATCAGGCCCCTCGCTGATTTTTTCCTTAAGCGTATCGCTGATCAAAAACGCGGGCCAAGGCTCCGGCTCGCAGATGACGCGTCTACCCGACTGGAGTCCTACAACTGGCCCGGTAATGTCCGTGAGCTTGAGAACACCCTGTATCGCGCCAGTATTCTTGCCACTGCCGATGTCCTCTTGCCAAAAGATATCCCACTCGGTTCGGCTGCTCTTACCCATACAACAACCGGAAACTGGCCCGAAAACGGAATTGAGCAAGCACTAGAGGTTCTCATCACATCCGCCGGAGAACAACCCCTGCTGCCGTGGATTGAAACATATGCCGCCAAGATAATTTTCGCCAAGACAAAGGGTGATAAAAACATCACAGCCTCCAGGCTAGGCATCACATCGCAACGCCTAAGTCAACTTCTCGGTGATTAGTCCCTAGAGCTGTTGGCACCCCGCGTAGATCTAGCCTAGATTGTCAGTCCGCCTTGCCGGAACCGAAAAACGCGCCACCGGGGCGCCACCTAATTGAGCACACTGCTGCCTCTAAGCCGTTCTCTGAGCGATTAAGGCGGACCGGTGAGCAACTTGTTGTGTTTGACCATGTCGCCCGTCCAGCGCAAGCCTTCATCGCGGCTCTGGTCGCTGACCGCTTTCACGGCAATCACCAGAACAGCGTGTGGATTTTAGTCGATGACCTGCGCAGTCAGGAACACATTGCTGAAGGGTTGCGCCTCTGGACACAGGATGGACTTTTTTTCCCTGACTTAGAATTACCGAAAACCTCCGGTTTCCTGCCCGATCAGGATACAATGGCCGAACGGTTTGCGGTGCTCGAAGCGCTCCACGGTAAACGCACCTCCCCAATGATCGTGATCGCGCTTGCCCAAAGCCTTGAGGAGATCGTCCCTGCTCCGGGATCACTGGAATCCCGTAAGTTAAGCATTGAAAAAGGCGATGAAATAGAGATAGATCATCTTGCCAATCGTCTTGATCAAGCAGGTTACGAACGCGCCGCTCTGGTTACTGAACGCGGGCAGTATACGCTGAGGGGGGGAATCGTTGATATTTTTTCCCTGCAGGGATTTGCTCCATCACGTATCGAATTTCTCGGCAATCAAATTGATTCCATTCGGGAATTCGACATCGATTCACAAATTTCTGTCTCGCGCCCGGAATCAACACTCATCATGCTGGGGTCTTGTGAGGAAGAAACCGGTAAGCTGCGCGACTACATTGCGACCGATGACCTGGTTATCACCATTGGTGCCCGCCATCATGCAGCTGATATTCACATCACGCATGACGCCGAAGAGCGTAGCGGCCCGGAGGATTTCTCCACAGCCTGTCACGAGGAGCCCTTCGGCAATTTTGAGGCTGGTGATTTCATCCTGCAGCAGGCACGACACGAAACTTTCTCTAAAACCCTTGCCAAATGGCATTCCAAGGGCTGGAACGCATCTATTTTCTTTAATAATGAGGGCGAAGTGGAACGCTTCAGGGAACTGGTTTCCGAAAGCGGTGCCCTCCCCTCACCTGATTTCCCTGACAGTTTAATAGGCACTATCCAGCATGGCTTCACCATCCCCTCAGTAAAGCTGGCGATAATCTCCGCCAGCGAACTATTCGGCAGGTATGGTGCATCCCGTGCACGGCGAACCTTTAACCGCCAACGCAGGGAACCTGCTCGGTGCAGTGTGGATGATTTTCAGGAACTGACCGAGGATGATCGTGTCGTCCATATAGAACACGGTATCGGCATTTATCGCGGATTGCTTAAGATAGACCTAAGCGATGACGCTGAAGAGGAGGTAATTGTCATTGAATATGCTGAACAGGCGAAACTGTATGTTCCTCTTGAGCAGGCACACCTCGTGTCACGTTACGTGGGCTCCGGGAAAAAATCCCCGCAACTTGACAAACTCGGCGGCGCACGGTGGGCGCGGTGTCGCGAAAATGCGGAAAGATCCATCCTTGACTACGCGGCGCATTTACTCAAGACCCATGCCGAACGAGAAACCTCCAAAAGCTACAGTCACCCGCCTGACACGAAATGGCAGCTCGAGTTTGAAAACAGCTTCATCTATCGTGAAACACCCGATCAAATACTCGCAATAGAAAAAACAAAGACCGACATGGAGTCCAGCGAGCCCATGGATCGACTGATCTGTGGTGATGTCGGGTTCGGGAAAACCGAGGTTGCCATACGCGCAGCATTCAAGGCTGTCATGGGTGGTAAACAGGTGGCTTTCCTGTGCCCTACAACGGTGCTGGCTCAACAGCATCATGATACACTGCGCGAAAGGTTCTCCGAGTATCCCATCGAGATTGACTTGCTGTCACGCTTTCGTGCGCCCACCCGGCAGAAAGAGACTCTTGCCCGCACCCTGCGCGGTGACACGGATATCGTGGTGGGAACTCACCGGCTCATTTCCAGGGACGTGATCTTTAACAACCTGGGGCTTGCCATTATTGATGAGGAACAGCGCTTTGGTGTAAAACACAAGGAGCGCTTTAAGGAAATTTTCCGGCTGATCGATGTGCTGACACTCTCCGCAACACCAATTCCCCGTACACTCTACCTCTCCCTGATGGGAGTAAAAGACATGTCGACCATCGACACCGCACCTGCCGGCCGCCTCCCCGTAGAGACAGTAATATGCCCATACAGCGAGGAGGTTATCCGCTCTGTAATCGAGCGTGAAGTAGAGCGTAACGGGCAGGTATTCTTCCTTCATAACCGTGTTAAGAGCATTTCAACAGTAAAGCGGACATTGGAAAAACTCATTCCCGGTATTCATATCGCCATAGGACACGGTCAAATGGAGGAGGGCATGCTGGAAGAAGTTATGCGTCGTTTCATTGCCGGAGACATCGATGTCCTTATATGCACCACCATCATTGAAAGCGGGATCGATATCCCAAACGCCAACACGATCATAATAGACCGTGCTGACAGGTTCGGACTCGCTGATCTTTACCAGTTGAGGGGCCGGGTCGGACGCGCGGGTCACAAGGCATATGCCGTGCTCATGTTGCCCCCTGATATCCTGGCAACAGGTGATGCAAGGAAACGCATCAATGCCATACGTAATTATACCGACCTTGGGTCAGGCTTTAAAATCGCAATGCGGGATCTGGAAATACGCGGTGCCGGCAATCTTCTAGGCATCCAGCAATCCGGGCACATTGCCGCAGTTGGCTTTGACCTTTATTGTAAGCTTCTCAAGCAATCCGTCGAACGGCTCAAGGGAAACAACGCAACAGGCCACACCGAGTGTTCCCTGCGAATCGATTTTCTCTGCACCAATGAAGCCTCATACCTGAAAGCGCCTGAAGGCACCCTGCCCGCTTTTCTTCCCTATTGCTTTCTCCCTGATGCCACCCTTCGCATCAACGCCTACCGGCAACTGGCAGAACTTGGCAACCTCAAGGCTCTCAAAATCCTTATCAGGCAATGGCGGGATCGGTTTGGTTCGCCTCCCGCGGCTGTCGAGTGCCTGTTACGATGTACTGAGCTTAAACTGGCTGCATCCGGATCAGGAATTCAGTCAATCGAGATACTCGACGACAAGCTAATGCTGACCCGAAACGGTGAATATGTGCTGATTAAGGGTAAATTCCCGCGACTTCAGGGATCTAAACTCGAAGAACGCTTGAAAAACGCTCTCATTTTAGTTAAGAAGTTTTAAACAATTGAGGACTCCTTCCTCCCGTGCCATCCTTTAACTGCACAGAAAACCCATGTGAATAACGATGTTCCGATATCTTCTGCTAACAAGTCTCCTATCAGCAATACTGGCTCCCTGTTCCCGTGCAGTTCCACGTGATTTCAATGCACTGGCCGCAGTGGTAAACGGCAATGTCATCACCCGCTCGGAAGTTCAGCAGGCCGTCCAGCACACCCAGCAAATGATCATGCTGACCGTTCCTGACGGGGACAACAGAAAAAAACAGCTGGCGACCTTGCAGGAAGACGCACTCAACAGCCTCATCGAAAGGGAATTAATTTTGACTGAGTTCGCAAAACTTGGTGGGAAAATCAAGGAGGAACTTATTATTGAAGATGTGAACAAGATTATTAATAGCCAACGCTTTGGTGGCGATCGTGAGAAATTTCTGGAGGAGTTGAAAAGAACAGGAATGACACTCAAGCGATTCAAGGATCTGAGGAACAAGATCCTCAGCGTCGAATTAATGCGTTCCCGTCAAAGTCGTGACGTGCAGGTGAGTACACCGAAACAAACCGAGGATGCCTACAGAAAATACAACAACCAGTTCCGCGAAGAAAGCTTTGTCCGTCTGCGTACCCTGATGATCCCGAAGGTAACCGAAGATGAAAAAGCAACTGTCGCACATCAGCGCAAACACATTACCGAAATTCGCAAGCAGATCATAAAGGGGGCGGATTTTGAACAAATGGCCAAAACCTACTCTCAGGACAGCGTGGCTGACCAGGGAGGTGACCGCGGAACCATCGGTGAAAACAGTATAGAACTTCGCCGCGACCTCAAGACAGCGGCATTCCACCTGGATAACGGAGAGTTAAGTGAGGTCATTGAGGGCCCTTACGCCTTTTATCTGCTAAAAGTGGAGGCAAAAAAACTTGGTGAGAAGAAATCCCTGACAGAGCCCGGTGTGCGCGATACGTGCGAGAAACTCGCCCTGCTTGATCTCCGTAAAGCAATTCACAAGCGCTGGATCGCGCGCCTCCAAAAAAATGCCTCAATCCGGCGCTTCGATAGCAAGGGACGTCTTATTACTTCATCGCTGCCGGTAAGTGAACCGGCAATCCCCTAACAGCAGGCACCTGCACAAAAAATACCTCTTCGTAGACTGCTTCTGCCGCTATCCACACGCAGGGAAAAAAGAAATCGTGCCGCCTGCCATACTCCTCCACTCGGGTTACTGAAAAAGAACTGACCATGTTGTGCAGGGCTGTGCCCTATGGCTGACAAGCCAAAAGACGCGGATTCCCACTGGGAATTGAAGAAATTCCCGCATAGATTCAATTGCAGGTGACTGATCAGGAAATTATCGAATGCTGGCAAGGGGAGGATGCCCCTCTCCTGCCAATACTGCAGGCTTTTCACAATCGTGATGATCATATTACTGAAGCCGCTATCAAGACAATAGCTGCCTCCCTGAGGATCCCGCTCGCGGAATTATTTGCAACAATCACCTTCTATCACCATTTCTCCCGTGACCTGCCGGGAAAAAATGCTCCCCGTGTGTGTACAGGGAACGTCTGCTGCCTGAACGGGGGAACTCAACTCCTGGAGTCACTTAAAGCCGAGGGAGCAACTGCAATGCCCTGTGCCGGGCGGTGCGATGACATGGTGCCGGTCCTCCGCGGGGACAAGATATACGTCGGCCAAGATGCAGATTCTCTGGAAAACCGGCCCACTCCCCTGCCAGCCGACAATCCCGGGAACGCTGAGGAATGCGTGTTTCGTCACATTCGCGAAGAGGGTCGCTCACAACTTGATGGTTACCGTTACTCCGGAGGATATTGTGCTCTGGAAAGCGCGATTATGTCATCTCGCAAAGAGTTGATCGATCTTGTTATCGATTCCAAGCTCGCCGGACGCGGCGGAGCGGGTTTCCCGACAGGTCTCAAATGGAAAGCCGTTAACGAGGCGCACGGTTCTCCAAAATCGATTATCTGTAATGCCGACGAGGGTGAACCAGGATGCTTCAAGGATCGGGCGATCATGGATCATGATCCGCACGCCCTCATTGAGGGCATGACTCTGGCCGCATATGCCACCGGTGCCCGGCGCGGATTTATTTACCTGCGCTATGAGTATCCTGAAACAGAGGGGATTCTGCAACGTGCAATTGATGAAGCACTAAATGCCGGCTTACTGGGCAATGACATCCTCGGCAAAGAAGACTTCCACTTTAACCTGCAGATCCGCCGCGGTGCCGGGGCATATATCTGCGGTGAAGAGGGATCCCTGCTCAACAGCCTGGAGGGTAAACACCCGTTTCCCCGCAACAAGCCGCCGTTTCCGGTCACGCACGGCTTCGAGAACCTGCCAACCGTCGTCAATAATGTTGAGACACTGGCATCAGTGGCAAACATTGTCCGCAAGGGAGCCGCATGGTATCGTGACCTGGGATTGGGTGAGCACGCGGGAACCAAGGTAATCTCACTCTCCGGAGACATCCAAAAACCCGGTAATTACGAAATCCCCTTCGGTTTTTCCCTGCAGACACTGCTCCACGACTGGGCAGGAGGTCCACGTGCGGGACGCACCATTCAGGCAGTCACCATGGCCGGTCTCAGCGGTGGCTTTCTCGCGGCAGATGACCTCAACGTCACGCTTGATGAGGCCTGTATCCGCGGCAGGGGTTCTTTCCTTGGTGCCGGCGGTATTATCGTGTTTGATGACAGCCGGGACATGGTGTCAGCGGCCCATGACGCCATGGAATTTTTCGCGCACGAGTCATGCGGCAAGTGTTTCCCCTGCCGAATCGGCACACAACGGCTCACTGAACGCTTGAACGGCAATGATAAACAACTCAGCCTTGAAAACTGGCAAGAAGAAGTAGATGATATCGGCTCGGTAATGAAAGCCACCAGTGCCTGTGGACTCGGGATGGCGGCGCCACACATCACCGAGAGCCTGCAGCGCTATTTCCCCGAGGCAATCAAATCCCACCTCAAGAAAAATTAACTGACCCGGCTGCATAGCCAACACCCTTCAATACCATGAAAAACCGATCACTCCTCGCAGCGGCATCCGCCATTCTCGCCCTTCAAATACCGGCTTTCGCACAAAACGCAGCCGAGCTTATTGAGGAACACACCAAGAAGGCGGCGACTGCGGTTGAAGCCTACCTGCAGAAGAACCCGGAGGCGAAAGACTCGACGGAAGCTGTTGATTTTCTCATTGAGTCCTATTCCCGACTGGGAATGACCGAGCGTCAGGCGCAACTCCTCGAACAAAAATACCAGGGGCTTGCAAAGGGAGCTGACCTGGACCCTCCCGAATTCTTTCCAGTTTTCCAGGAACTCTTTGCTCTCCACATGGAGAACGGCGGAAAAATAAAAGCCAAGTCAACCCTTGAAAGGGCACGCAAGGACATTGAGGGACATCCGCAGGCGAATCGATTTGCTAAATTTCTCGACAGTCTCGGAAGTGAATTTAACCAGCCGGGAATCGGTGACATCATGACCCTTAATTTTACCAGCCTGCAGGGGGAAAAGTTCGATCTGGCCAAGCTCAAGGACAAAGTCGTGCTGATTGATTTCTGGGCAACCTGGTGTGGCCCGTGCATCGCAGAACTTCCAAATGTCCAGAAGGCCTATGCCGATTATCACGATAAGGGCTTCGAAATTGTCGGGATCTCGCTCGACAGGGCAGCGGACAAGGAAAAGCTGGAGAACTTCATCAAGGAAAAGAAAATGCCCTGGCCGCAGGCCTATGATGGTGAGGGGTGGGGCAACGCCATCGCAAAGAAATACGGCATCACCTCCATCCCGGCCACCTTCCTGGTTGGCAAGGATGGAAAAATTGTCGAGACCAACCTCCGCGGAGACGCCCTCGGAGTCGCAGTCGGCAAACATCTCGGGGACAAGGCGGAGAAAAACTGAAGATATTTGAAGTTTCGCTTCACCGGGAATTCCTGCCCTGAATAAATGATCGCCTTCAAGGATAAATCCTCCGGGACTGTTGCCGGCAGCCTTACCATTGACGGTGAACTGATTGAATTCCGGGACGGGGAAACAATCTATCAAATCGCTGAACGCTGCCGGCGCGAAGTTCCTACCCTCTGCTACGATGAACGCTTGGAGGCCTTCGGCGCCTGTCGCTTATGCGTTGTTGAGCTCGAAGGAATTCACAATCCTGTCGCCTCCTGCACCACCATGGCAGATGATGGCATGGTGGTAAAAACCAAGACGGAAGCTCTCGAAAAACACCGCAAAACACTGCTCGAGATGGTGGCAAGCGAAAACAGCAATCTCGATGTTGACCCGCTTTCCGGCTACGCCAGCCAGGAACTCGGGCAATTGCTTAGCCGTTACAATGCCAACAACGGTCGCTTTGCCGGCAATAAAAGCGGGGATTCGAACCGGGACGACAAGAACCCGTTCATCCTTCGCGATTACGATAACTGTATTTCCTGCTACCGCTGCGTGCGTGTCTGCGCGGAGCAGGAGGGTGACCACGCAATCAACGTGATGAACCGCGGGTTCAATACGCAGATCACCGCTGAGTTTGGCAATGACCTGCGTGATTCGCAGTGCACCTTCTGTGGCCAATGTGTCCAGACCTGCCCGACCGGCGCACTCGCCGACAAAAAAGCACTCAGGGCAAGTGATCTTCCCGGTGACATCAGCAAGACACGCTCGATCTGCCCCTACTGCGGAGTCGGCTGTGCGGTCGATATCCTGACCAAGGATGACCGCGTGGTCGGCATCCATCCTGCAATGGACGGTCCGGCAAACGAGGGCGCACTATGCATCAAGGGACAATATGCCTTTGATTTTGTCCACCATCCGGATCGTCTCACCAAGCCCCTCATCAGGCAGGCGGACGGAAGTTTCAGGGAAGTCGAATGGGACGATGCCCTGCAGGCGGCAGCAGCGGGATTCAGCAAAGTCCGCGAAAAATACGGCCGTCATGCTGTCACCGGTATTGCCTCCGGCCGCGCTCCCCATGAAGCCGCCTACACAATGCAGAAATTTATCCGCGCAAGCTTCGGGACCAATTACATCGATAACTGCAGTCGAAGTTGACACGCACCCACCGTCGCCGGTCTGGTGGCCACCATCGGCAGAGGTGCAATGAGCAACCCGCTCAGCGACATGGAACATCCGGATGTCATCTTCGCCATCGGAACCAACATGACAGAGTGCCATCCGGTCGCGGCCACACGACTCAAAAAGGCCATCACCCGCGGCGCAAAGATGATCGTCGCTGACCCGCGACAGACAAGGCTAGCAAAAATAGCCGACCTGCACCTGCCAATCCGCGTCGGTTCCGATGTCGCACTGCTTTTGGCAATGGCGCATGTCATTGCCCGTGAAGGCCTGCTTGACCGGGATTTTATAGAGAAGAGAACCGCCGGGAATCATGAATTCCTTGAGCATATCAAGGAATTCACCCCCGCATGGGCAGCACCAATCTGTGAAGTGGATGCCGCACTCATTGAACAGGCAGGACTTCTATATGGCGCGGGAGATCCATCGGCGATTTTCTACACGCTGGGCATTACCGAGCACATCTGCGGCGTCGACAACGTTCAGTCACTCTGCAACTTGGCTCTCATGACCGGTAACCTTGGTAATCTCGGTGGCGGCATTAACCCGATGCGCGGACAGAACAATATCCAGGGTGCCGGAGACTGCGGTGCGGTACCCGCGAATTTCCCGGGATTCCAGCCCTGCTCCGATCCCGAGAGCGTCAAGAAGTTCTCAGAAGCCTACGGCATAGAGATTGATCCTGAAAAAGGCATCACCAAGGTTACCGCTCTCAACAACGCCGGTAAGGATGGCCCGGAGGGCATTCACGCAATGCTTATCGACGGTGAGAACACGGTGGTTTCAGATCCTGACAAAAACCACTGCGAGAAGGCGCTCAAGAGCCTTGAGCACCTTGTGGTAATTGACATCTTCATGACCGAGACCGCGGAGCTTGCGGATATTGTATTACCTGCAACGGCATTCGCCGAGACTGATGGAGTGCAAACCAATACCGAACGCCGTGTTCAGCGACTGCGCGCCGCAGTGAAACCACCGGGCGAGGCAAAACCTGACTGGTGGATTATATCCGGGATTGCAAAGCACATGGGAACACCGGGCTTTGAATTCGAGAGCGCCAAAGACGTGTTCAATGAACTTTGCTCACTGAGCCCGATTTACGAGGGCCTCGACTGGGAGCGCATCGACAACGGGAAATACCAGTGGCCAGTGCCTGCCAAGGATCACCCTGGCACTCCGCGTCTACATGAAAAAGAATTCAAGAACGGCCGGGGACTCTTCAAGCTAATCGGCTACCGTGACCCGGCTGAAGTCATTGATAAAGAGTTTCCTGTATGGCTCACAACCGGGCGGCGCCTGCAAGCCTACCACACCCGCACGCAAACCGGACGCAGCAGCGGCATTGATTACCTCCTTGATGAGGAAAGCCTGGAAATACATCCTGAGGATGCCGCACAATGGGGAATTAACGAAGGTGATTTCGTCAAGATGAGCAGCCGCCGGGGCACCATAGAGATCAAGGCAAGGCTGACCGACCGCTCTCCGCGTGGCACCGTCTTTACCAGCTTCAGTTTTGCCAGCGTACCGGTAAACATACTGACGGGAAGCGGTTATGACCCGGTGACCGAAACCGCGGAGTTAAAGGTTTGCCCGGTGGCTATCCGGCTAATCCCCGGCAAATAACAGATCCCAAGCTTTGTCACATTTGCTCTCCAGTCCCTCTTCAGAGCTTACTTAGCCTGCTTCTTTTTCCCCTTGTTCTGGGCAAACATCCACTCAAAGACCTCAGGGTTACCGTAACATGGCGTCCACGCATTATGCTTAATTCCTGATGCCTCATCATACTCGGTATAGCGGATACTCCCCTTTACCTTCTCAAGAGCAGCCACCATCCTCTGGGTTTGTGAAACGGGCACGACATTATCAGCAACGCCGTGATGTGCCCAGATGGGGATGTCCTTTATTGACTTCGCAACCCTGGGATCACCACCGCCGCACACGGGAACAGCAGCGGCAAACAACCCGGGAGCCTCGGCTATTGCCGACCAGGTTCCATAGCCCCCCATCGAGAGCCCTGTGATATAGATGCGCGCCTTGTCCACGGGCAGGTGCTTGATTGCCTGGCTTACCAGGCCAATCACGTCATCAAGATACTCTCCCCGCCACCCGCGGCCATCATCCGGGCACTGCGGGGCAATCACAAAGGATGGGTTACTCCTGTAAAAACCCTTTTCCAGCAACTTCCCGGGAACACTCCGCAAATGTTTCTCGTTATCACTGCCACCTGCCCCCTTGCCATGAAGAAATACCACAACCGGATAACGCTTCTTCTTGCTCAGTCCCCTACCGCCATAAAAGCGAAATTTAAGGCTCTCAAATTCCATCCTCTCCCAGTCTTCTGTCAACCGGTCCTCAAAAATCCCGGTCGCCTCCTTCTTCTCTGCTTCTGCCACTCCCCCTGACTCAAGGGCTTCCGCCACCCATTTGCGGTCGTCCTCTGAAATCTTGTCCAGCGGGAGCACAAAGCGACGACCGTCGGATTCGCGCCGCAGGGTCACATGACTCTTGGTGGCCGTGACAAACTCCGCGGCCAGCGTCCTGCCGTCAGCAGAAGTCCAGTTACGCACCTCAGCGGCCTGCAGAATCGTGCCCAATCCCAGCAGGATATTGCTGACAATTAAATAAAATCGTAGATAACCCATGTAGATAGTGTTTAAGATCAGTCTATTCTAAACCACATCCCGGGCGTCATACAAGTGCCACTCTCGGCGGCACAAGCTTTTGAGCTAAGGCATAAGCCCAGACTTGCTGACATCGAGGTTACACGCCACCCTTGCCACCCTGACCAATGAAACTGCCACACTTTCTTTACCCCGCCCTCGCATCACTGCTACTGAGCAGCGCGCCACTTGATGGACAAACCCCCAGGAATGCCGAGCTCATCCTGCATTCAACATTCAAGCTCTTCAACTCCGAATCAACAGCAACTTGTTTCCTGATTCACCAGGAAGATTCACCTGACAATCCAGTCATCATTAGTGCCGCTCATGTTTTTGAGAAGATGCAAGGTGACACCGCAATCATCGTCCTCAGGCATAAGGATGACGGCGGTAAATACCAGCGCCATGACCATAAAATCCAGATAAGGGACAAGAAAAAAACCCTCTGGACACGCCACCCAAAACACGATATCGCCGTTCTCCCCCTTGGCAAAAAGCCCGATGGCATCCCCTGCCCCTCACTTACTGCGACCCTCCTGTCCGATGCCGGTAAGCTGAAAAAATCAGGAATTACCATCTGTGAAAGCGTGTTTGTACTCGGTTACCCGGAACGCACCGAGGCAAACAGTGGTGGCTTCCCTGTGGCCCGTCATGCCACGGTTGCCAGTTTCCCGCTGACTCCTGTGAATCATTATCCATCATTCATGATCGACTTCAATACTTTCGGCGGCGACAGTGGCGCCCCGGTTTTTGCAAAGGGTTCTTCCGGCACACCGCCGCTGATCATCGGCATCGCAGTTGCCCAGTACCGCTTCGACGAGAAGCTGAAGATGCTCAATGAAGAGCGCAGTGTCCACCATCCACTTGGACTGAGCAAGATAGTGCACAGCCAATTCATCATCGAGACCCTTGCCATGCTGGCAGACAAGGATTCATGACTCGCCCTTGAGAAAATATTTCTACCGTTCTTTCAAACTTCTTTGACGCCTCCATTTTTCTAGCGCGCATCATCTTTTTGCGGATTGTCAGACCGTCCCGTTGCCAAAATCAATAAGGCCGGTACCAGGGCGCATCCCCAAAGCACCGGAGTATACGAACCGGTTACAGACAGTGATGCCCCAAAGAGAAGAGGGCCGATACCACTGGCAATAACCATGCTGGACATGCCGATGCCGCTAATGGCACCCAGCCATCGTCGACCGAAAAATCTGGGCCAGGCCACCCCGCTAAGGCAGGCAAAACATCCCCCGGCGATTCCATTGCCAACGATATAGGAGAATACCCCCGCATGCGTTTGTAGGTGGATTACCCCGATTACAGAGACAAGTGCCCCCCCGTTCATGATTGCCAACAGATACTTGAGCCGTGTCCTGGAACTCATCCAGCCAATCAGGAGATTGGTAAGCACACTGATGAAAGCCATCGGCACAAAATACCCGATCACTTCAATTTCCCCGCGTTGAGCCTGTTTGGCAATGGACAGGATATGGAACGTAACGGCAGTGGTGTAGAGGGACATAAACCCGAACGACAGGTTGAAAACCCAGAACGGCCAGGTTCGCAACGCCTCCGCCCGGGTAAAATCCCGATGAGTAAGCGCATCATCATGAGCCGCTTTCCTGTTTCTTGTATGATCAACGCCATCCATCCTCAACCCGCATTCCTCAGGATTGTCGCGGAAAAACAACCACCCCATGCCCGCCATGATCGTCATTGTTGCCACCCCCAGAACCAGCCAGGATTGCGACCAGCCAAAATGATCGATCATCCCGCGCAATCCTCTCGGCGCAAAAGAAAAAGCAAATGAAGTGATAAGGCCACTTAAGGCAAACGCAGTCCCGCGATGATAATCAAACCATTTACCGATGGCATTACGTCCACTCATTGTCAGCACTCCCTGCGCGGAAGCGCGTATCATGTAAAATCCTAATGTGATTACTGAGAATGCCAGTACAGCCCGCGGCACCCCGAGCAGGAAATCCAGGCAATCAAGAAGCCAGCGCACTTGACTGAGATACAAAAGCACTACCCCGGTCGCCAGTGCCGAGTAGAAAATCATCCGTCGTGCTCCAATCCTGTCATAGAGCCTGCCGAAAAAAGGCAGGGTGAACCCGCTTGCAACGGTTCCTAGGCAATAGGCAGTACTCAGTGACACCCTGCTCAATCCCAGCTCCTTCATCAGGATGTCAGTAAAGACACTGAATCCCATCGTCTGCCCGGGAATGCTGAACACTACGGCCAGAGTTCCCATTCCAACCATCACCCAGCCGTAAAAAAAAGGCCAGCGTGCAGGACGAAACGGGAAACCAGGATCCCATAACCTAGAGCCTTTCAAACTTTTCAATGGCTCTTTGGACATGCGGGACTTTGGAGCATTAAGGCCAATACGCGATCAGCAAATACGAACAATTAGAAGGCTCCGGCAATTATTGTCTCCAATGATCAAATTTCTCAGGGCGTATCCCGATCTTGAAAAGGAATAATATTCGATCCATTAATGATAATGAGTCTCAATTTCTCTTGACGAATGCTTCATTTACTTGATAATGGGTCTCAATAGCAATTGGAATGCATTAATTTATTACCCACGCAACATTATCACAAACCAATCAATGCCCGATATAGGCAAGCCCCCTAAAAACAAAACCATCCTCCAATGGACAGCAGTAATGATGGTTCTCAATCTTCTCTTGCCCTGCCATTCTCAAGCTGGAGAAAGCCCGGTTGGCGATGCCCCTGATAAATTCGGTGATCTCTGGGACATTCCCCATTTTTACAGCGATTCCAATGCCTTCTGGATTACCGACCTCAAGCTTGTCGGTCGCTACCAGTGGCAAAATGCCGATGTCGACTCAGAGCAGGGCAACTACAGCAGTCATGAAAGCCGGCGCTTCCGGATCGGCACCGAGGCAAAAATTCTCGGCGGTGACTGGAAATTGAAAGCCGAGATCAGTATCAATGACGAATTCTCTCCGTTCTACGACTACATTACAGATGCCTACATCAAGTATCAGGGAAACCCGTCCTTCAACCTCACCATTGGCAAACACAGGCCCATCTGGTCCTATGAAATGGCCACATCCTCACGCAATATCCTGACCTTGGAGCGCTCACTTCTGGTAAACCAAATCAGCCCGAAAAAATCCACCGGAATCAGCACCCGCGGCGAAATTGACAACTGGAGCTATGTGCTTGGCTTATTCTCCGGCGACATCGACGATGAGCTTGGAAACTTCGACGATGCAAGCGGTTTTTCTCTGGCAAGCATCGGTTACAACTACTCGGAAAAATCCAGATTTGAGCAAATGGCCTGGCGCCTTGACTGGATACACAATAACGACGCGGCAAACAATGCGGCAAAACCATATCGCGACTCGTTTTCGCTCAGTCATTTCCTCAAGCAGGGGGTAATGGGCCTGCACACAGATTTCATCCATGCTTCCGGCTACAGTGACGATGCCTACGGCATCATTCTGCTGCCGACCTATGATATCAGCGACAAGCTTCAGCTTGTTGCCCGCTACACCCATGCAACCGGCGACAATGACAGCCTCAAGGTGCAGAAGCGCTACGAAAATAACGTGCCCAACCTGACCGACAATGGCCTTGGCGAAAACTACCAGTCCTTCTACCTTGGCCTGAACTACTATATCAATGAGCACAAGCTGAAACTCATGAGCGGCGTGGAATATGCCGAAATGGAGGATGCTGCAGGTGACGGTGGTGATTATAATGGATGGACAGTATTCTCCGGCCTGCGTTTTTACTTCTAATTCCTTTTGCCCGGGAGTTCATCGACCTGCCATCCATAAACCCTTTCAGGTTCATTTGTCCTCTGCACGGGTGTGGATCCCATGCGTGTGCATATCCCCGGATCTCCCAAGCGACTTGCACCTCCGGGATATCTTTACAATACTTGCCCCGGCATGAAGCTACTCTTTTTTTTGCTGCTCTTTTTCCCGTTTGTCTTTGCCATTGCGGTCGATGAGACAATCAGGGCCGGGCAACCGGCCAAGCCGATCACCCTCCTCGAGGGCAATGACCTCAGCCAATGGCAGGCTCTTGGATCAGCCAAGTGGCAAGCCAAGGACGGCATTCTCATCGGCGGGCAGGACGGTGACCCGAAGCGCAGTGGCATTCTCATTACCAGGGAAACCTTCGGTGACTTCGACCTGAGCCTTGAATTCATGATCGACGAACATGGTAAATACAACAGTGGCATCTATTTCAGGCGGGCAAAGAGCAAACCGCTTGGTCATCCCTACCAACTGAACCTTGGCCGGGGTGTCGCCGGCGAACCTGTCGGGCTTCACATGAACAAGTGGCTGGACAAGGGTGATGAAAAAGACCTTGTTCGCAAGCCAAGGCAGTGGAATCAGATCCGCCTGCTGGTAATGGGGGCGCACATCCGGGCATGGCTCAACGGCAAGCCAATCGTCAACTACACCGACCCGATGCCACGGCCCGACCTGCAGCAACCCGGCACCATCGGTCTACAGACCTACGGCGCGGAAGGTCACGCCGGGTGGGTAAAGTTCCGCAACATCCGGATTCAAAGACTGAATCATGGTAAAGTAAAAAGAGATCCCTGATTCAGTGAATACAAAACTTACTTCTTCAGCCGCCCTCCTGGCCATCACACTGTTGAGCAATTCAGCCTTGGCTCAACTGCCCCATGAACGTGCGCCCGACTTTGAGATCCAAAAGGGTCAAAATCCGCGTATGCCGCAATTACAGGTTGCCCTGCCGGTCTATGTGCAGGTATTCGGGCTGTTCATTCACTCGACAGCCTCCGGGGTCGAGGATGAAAAGCTGCTGCATGCAGCAAGGATTGCCGCGGACTACCTTGACAACGACCGCGACGGGCGGGCGGACAACCCCGAGGTCAACGAGAGGTTGTGGCAGGTGCGTGCGGGAATTGTCATGGCAAGGGATGGCCGCGCCATGGAGCAACTCTTTGACCGGCACGGGGAAATCTTTGATGCCTACCGCCTGCAGGACCTGTATGCGTCGGAAACCCACCCCCGGGGTGCACCGCATGCCGCCGGCTCAGATCAGTTCGATGCTGCCCTGGAAGAAATACTGCACATCATCACCTCGTCAGGTTACGCCCGGGTTTATCCGGATGTATTCGGCGAATTACGCGGCAGCCAACTGGCCAATGCCATGGACATCGCCCGCGGCGGTTATTTTCGCACTGTCCCCCGCAGCTATCCCCCCGGGGCATGGTATACCTATGACGACAGGACCTGTGATTACGCCTGCCAGGTCACTGAATATATCTACTGGGCTTTGACCAGCCTGCTTGACGGGCAGGACTTTCCCGGTCGCAGGGAAGAGATAAGCGGCGAGTGGAAACTAAACACCGCTCAAGCACTGATGAGCGGGGATCGCGCAGTTGTTCAATTGCTGACAAACCCTGACTATCATTTGCCGACACGCCTCCCGGACGGCAACTACAGCGTAGTGGCCGGCAACACCGCCATTAACCCGGCAATTGCCACTAATAACGGACAACTTGTGTTCCATGTCACCATTCCGATCCCCGCACCCGCCGGTATACTCTATGAGGTTGTTGCCTCAGATGCACCCGGCGGGGAGAGTCAAACACTGACGCGAATTGTCGCCGGTGATCCATTGAGTTTCTCAGGCCCGGCCCCCACCCGGCAGGAAGTTCTTCCCAGTCGCGATGTCCGGGTTTCCGTCAAGGACATCCAGGCCATTGCCGACAACCGACGACGCTTTATATGGCTTAAGGTCATCGGGCGTTGACATCCAATGCGGAGAATATTGAGCCACCTTTTTCACCGGCACGCGAGGATTCGTGTTATCCTCACCCTGCTGCTCACCGTGCCCGCATCCTCTTCACAGGCGCAGCAATACACCGGGGACGGCCTCCCCTCAGGAATCGAGGAGGAAATTAGATGGCTGGTTAATCGGGGACGCTTTGACAGTGCCGCTGAAAATTCTGAACAGGGAACCACATACTCAGATATACCGGCCACCTCCAGTGCCCTCGCCCCCAACCAACAACTCACCCTCGCCGGCAGGCACCACAGTGAGGACATGGCAAAGAACAATGCCTTCCAGCACGAGACTGTCACCGGTAGCACCCACTACAATGCCGTTAGCCAACCCTCACCATGGGACCGCATGGAGGCGGAGGGCTACGACTGGAACAGCGCGGGAGAAAATATCGCCGCCGGCTACACGGGTGCGCTGGCAGTCTACGTCGGGTGGTGGAAAAGCACGGGGCACCGGGTTAACATGTACAGGGCCCGGCACCGTGAGATCGGCAACGGCCACTATGAGTGGCCATCATCCACTTACCGCCACTACTACACGATGGACCTGGCAAGCTCAGGCAACCTGAGTTTCCTTACCGGCACCCTGTTTAACGACACCAACGGCAACAAGCGCTATGAACCTTCCGAGGCGGCGGCCGGCATCACGGTCCGCCTCATCGTTGAGGATGTTCTCCACCCGCAATATGATGTCTCCACTGCCGTGGGCAGCTTCGCAATTCCCATCCAGTCAATCCCAGAGGGATCCAGGGTCGAGGTGATGCTTTCAAGCACCGCTGACACGGCGATCAACCTGAGTATCCCCACCGCTTACAGCACTTACTCCCAGGTCAACCTGACTCCGGGAGAGGATATCACCTATGGCGGGTTCACCCGCAGCAGCAGTGTGCGCAACGTGGGTCTGCGTGAAATTATACCCATCCCCGCCAGCTCACCTCTCCCCGCGCTAAGCAGCAGTGCCACTCGCCTGCCCTCCGGCGCCATTGATCGCTTTACCCTGAGCTTCCAGGGCACTGACGGAAAATTCTACACCATTGAACGCTCAACCGACGCGAAAAACTGGCAATCCCTTGAGTTAGGTATCAGCGGGGACGGCACCACCGTGACACGCAGCTACCCGGCAATCGACGCGCGAGGATTCTTCCGCCTTCGCCTTGAGTAATCTGGAAATACAGGCGAGAGCCAAGAAGTGAGCGGGTAGTGAGAATCGAACTCACATGACTAGCTTGGAAGGCTAGGGCATTACCATTATGCTATACCCGCGTTGCCACGGGTGGGCTCCCCTTCCCCGGAAAGAGCACTATAAGCACCAATATCCCCCTTGTGCAACGGCTTCGAGAGGCAACCCGGCCTGCTTTCCACCCCGCACGGAAAAACCGCCTCATACCAATCCTTGCCCTTGCACAATTGGCCATTCTAGCCCAAAAATATGCCTACGTTTATTAAGGACAGGTGTCTGAGTGGTTTAAGGAGCACGCTTGGAAAGCGTGTGTGCTGGAAACGGTACCGTGGGTTCGAATCCCACCCTGTCCGCCATCTGGCCGTTTGTGGCCGATTTTGCTGCTCTGTGCTTACTCATGGGACTCTGGACGTCGCTGGTTTCTTCGATCGTCCAATTTCCAAATAGATTGCAGAGCCCGATTTCAGAATCCAATCGCTTCACACATCGTGCATCGCGCCAAAAGAAAAACGCCGCAGTCCGCAAGGACTCCGGCGTTTTGAAATAATTAACCCAGTCTCTTAGCCGCGCTTCCGGCGACGCAGGAAGACCAAGCCAAACACGGATCCGAGGAGGACGAGAAGCGTGGAGCTCGGCTCGGGAATTACGCCTGCTTCGGCATTGAGCGACACGAAGTCATGTCCCATCCAGTTACCGCCACCGCTGGCGTTGTAATTGATCCCGCGCAATTCGACATAGTTATCGAACCCGG
>JAPYUT010000115.1 GCA_029940475.1 Verrucomicrobiales bacterium
GGTGGCACTTTCACTGCTCTCAGTGGCAGTGATTCTCTATAAGGCCATTGCGTTGCGTGCGGAGAACATTATCCCCTTGCAGGCTCAAGAGGCGTTGGTGAATGCCGATCAGTTTGTTGCCAGTGGCCAAATGCTTCAGTTGATTGATGCATTGCGTAAGAGTCAGTCACCGCTTTCCCGTATTGGATTGACTGCAATTACCGGAGGTCATTCAGATCGGGCAGAGGCTGCAGCGGTAATCGAGGTTAAGGCCCGTGAGGAAGTGGTTGGCCTTGAGCGGGGCATTGCCCTATTGGAGGTGGTGATCACGATTGCTCCCCTGTTGGGGCTTTTGGGCACCGTTTCCGGCCTCGTCGCCGTGTTCAGTAACCTTGATGCGGGAGGATTTGTTGGCAGTCGTGCTGAGGTTGCCCGTGGGATTGCCGAGGCCTTGAATACAACGATTGCAGGACTGGCTATCGCGGTGCCTACCGTAGTGGCTCATAGTTATTTCACCAAGAAACTGGAACGTATGGGAGTTCGCATGGAATTGCTGACCAGTGACCTGCTTTCAGCACTTTACAAACCACAGGATGCTGACGCTCTGAACCCTGCATTCACACAGGCATCGCTATTGCCCCCTCCGGACGCCCCGTCAACTGCCAGCCATATCATTCCTTGAATTTCATCCGAAAGCGCGCCAGCAGGCCTGCAGTTCCGATCATTTCGCTGATCGACATCCTTGCCATCCTGTTGATTTATTTCATCCTTACCTCGGCTCCGCTCGAGGAGAAGACTTTCGCAAACATTACTTTGCCGGAAGCTTCCGCATTGTCGGCAAAAGCTTCAAGTGAGTCGCGCCTTGAGTTGGCAGTGAGTGCTGATTCCAAGATTTTTCTGGGAGCTGACGAAGTGCCCATCGCAAACCTCGCTGACAGCCTGCGCAAACTTAAGGCGGAACGTCCCGGGGTTAAGCTGGAACTCAAGGCTGATGAGAATGCGCCCCTTAAAATCCTGGTTGCCACCTGGGATGCGTTGACCCGGTCGGGGTTCCAGGTTAAGGACGTCCCGGCGAGAATCCTCATGCGGAAACCTGATCCAGTTAAGAAACCGTGACTCGCGAGATCGTAATATTCGGTGATCCTGTTTTACGCAAGAAGTGCGCAGTCGTGGAGGAGGTGACCGATGAGGTTCGCGAACTGGTTGACGACATGCTGGAAACGATGAAAGAGGCCCATGGCATTGGCCTGGCAGCACCTCAGGTGGGTGTCGTCATACAGCTTGCGGTGGTCGATGTGTCACATGATCCCGAGTGTTGCAGTTATCTCCGTGTTGATGGCAAGGATGTCGAGATGGAGGCAGCCATGCCGTTGATTTTCATGAATCCTGAGCTGGAGTATGACGGGCAGGAGGACGTGATGTCTGAGGGGTGCCTGAGTTTTCCTGATATTCGTGGGGATGTTACCCGGCCCTATGAAGTAAAAGCCACAGTGGGGTTTCTTGACGGTCGATCTGTTGTGATTGAAACCGATGGACTGCTGGCACGTGTCATCCAGCACGAGAGCGATCATCTCAACGGGGTATTGTTCATTGAACGTATGTCGACTGCGACGAAATTTTCCCTCAGGGGAAGGATCAGGCGCATGCAGCGTGATTGCCGGGTGGATTAACCCGGAGCTCACAGGCAGCACCGGACATTTCCGCTATATCGCTATTTTCAAGGTATGGGCAGGAATGTTGTCCCCGGGGATATTGATATCGGTTAATAAATATTTTCACTCTGGTAAAAATACGGCAGGTTCCTGCAGGGATGCGCCAGCGTATATTTTCAAGTATCGTTATTCACGTTTTTTGCCTGCTCGTGGCATTGCCGCCGATTGCTGATGCTGGACCGAGTTTGCATTCCCGGGTGAAGAAGCGCAAGATTTCGTCCCGGAAAGCGGCGGCGAAGTCCAAGTTGAAGATTTCCCCGAAGCCTGGAGTGCAACGCATACTTTACCTCGGGGATTCCATGAGCATGGGGGCGTTTGGTCGCACTTTTGACAGTAGGCTCAGGGAAGCGGGTTTTGCGGTTTATACTTACGTTGCTGGTGGGGCGACTCCTTACTATTGGCTGAGCCGTTATGCAGGGGTGCCATCGGATATTGGATTCTGGCACAAGAGTCCGCGTGAGGATAAGCGCCTGAGGGCGATTAATGAGGTCCCTAAAATTGAGAATCTGATAAAGGGTTGTAACCCGGATATTGTCGTGGTCCAGACCGGCACCAATCTCTACGCCAGCCTGGTTTCAAAGCGCCGGACGAGAGCCGGTAATGTCGAGGAAGTTGAGGAGCTTTGCAGGAATATGGCGAAGGCGGCCACCAAGGACGGCATCAGATGCTACTGGATTGCTCCGCCTTCCTCGCACCCGGAGCGTTACCCTGTCGACCTGCAGCAGGAGATGGAGGACCTGATGAAGAGGGTGGTGGGGGAATACGGCCACGTTTTCGACAGTCGCCGGGTAACCGAATATATTGATCCTTATCCGAAGACTGACGGGATACATTATGGGCCAACCGAAGCACGACAATGGGCAAGGCACGTTGCCAATGATTTTGTAAACTACGCCGGGCGAGATGGCATTGCGTATTTAACTCCTCATCAGGTTGGCTTACCTGATGTGTCTGTTAAGAGGCCAACTGTCCCATCCGTGGGTCCAGGGGACATTAATTGGGGTGAGATCGATGTCACGATTCGGCTGAAGATAAAGACAAACCTGCCACCCAAGAGCATTGTTACATACAAGAGTTGCCTGGTTTTATATGAATACGAGGTGATTGAAGTGCACTCGGGCTATTATCCTTACGATACGATCCGGGTGGCTCATTACGGAGTGCTTAACCGCAAGGCCACGGCAAAGGCACGTTATCATATTGGAGTTGTGCGGCCTTGGCAGATGATTCCACTGGTTCGTTATCCCTCAATGTTGCGACTGCAGATGGTGGATGATCTCAAGACGGACTTCAACAAACCCATTTACGTGATTAAACAGTCCTAGCGGCATGGTGAGATTTTCCTGTGTGATAAAGGGGGCGAATGATCATCGCCAATGAGATAATCTCCGGGGTGATGCATGGCTGAGCATTGACAAGTTGCGACTTGCACCGCAATATCCGTGCCCGGGGTGGAACCCGGCTGATTACCATGATTTATCTGGTTGGACAAATAGGATTGATTCTTGCTGTGGCGGCATTGCTGTTTTTTGGACTTGGCTACTGGTATGGTCGGCATAAGGCAGTGAGGCAGGAGCAGCCGATGGTGTTCGAGGAAGGCAGTGTCACCGCCGCCGCAGTGTCGGTAATGGAGCAAAAGATTAAGCAAAAAGACCGTCAGATCAGCACGGTTCAGGAACAAATGGCGGACCTTGAAGCCGGCTTGTCGAGGACCCGCGATCAGCCTGCCAATCAAGGGGATACAGTGCAATCGCCGGGAACCGTGCCTAATCCACAATCCGGCGGGCTTTCTGCTGACACGCCGGGGCTGGAGGATGATTTCACCAGGATGCGCGGCATCGGCAAAGCTCTGCAGAAGCAGCTCAATGAACTCGGGATTCACACTTTCGAGCAGATTGCGCAATGGGATAAAGAGAATATCGAGTTATTTTCGTCAAAGCTTGCGTTAAAGGACAGGATTCGGCGTGATGACTGGGTTGGACAGGCAAGGAAACTAAAGGCTTAGTTGGGGTTTGAGATTGCTCTGCAGCAATTCGGACAAAAATCCTCTAAGAAAATTCCTGGGATTTGCGTTTTTTCTTTAAAACAGAAAATTCTATGAAAACCCTATTTCCGCCATTGTCCCGGCTTAGCTCGCGTATTTGCTGTGCGATGCTTCATTCCGCCTTGTTTATGCTTGTCCTGAACTTTCCCTTGAAGGCCGATGAGTTGCCGTCTGCGGCAGGTGATGAGCTGCCGCCGGGGCTGGAGGTGGTCATCAGCAACCCGGCTATCCCGATGATTGTTGATGCCACCATTACCAGCTTTACCAAGGAGGGGCATGCCAAGATCAAGGTAAACAAGATCTACAAGGCACCAAAGGCTTCAGCCGGCAAAAAGATTGCTGTCCCGGAGAAAGTGCGGGGTTATTTGATGGACGGCGTAAATCCGCGGGTCGTGCCCATCAAAATCATCACCGACAAGGGCAAGAAACGGTTTTTGTTTTTCCTGAAGGGTGACCTGCTCTACTCGACCTACAACAATCGCTTTGAGATCAAGGAGGGCAAGGCCGGCAAGCTTAACGTGTACACCGGCAGGAAGTGGCAACCGCTTGCGGACATGATCAAGTTGATTGCCGGCAATGCCCCGATCATTATCAGGTGTAACCGGGGCGAAGCCGTTGACTCAGGCTTCAATAGTAAGCGGTGACTTTTCAATCGTGTTACGCCCGGACTTGCGGAACGGGCGCGGCATCGGCTGGGCATTGCCTCTCTTGTCGATGGTGCGGCAGTAGATATTGTATTTTCCGGGGGCCATGCCCTTGAGCAGGGTGGCCCAGTGGGCAATGGTGTAGCGCATCGGCCAGTGCTTCGGTTTGCCCTCCGCGGTGAAGAAGCGCACATTCGGCGGCAACTTGCCCCCGGG